>NZ_RQII01000040.1 GCF_004761975.1 Planococcus koreensis
TGTCTTCCCGACGAACGTGCATAAAATCGTCTTTGCGTGTGACGCCGGAATGGGCTCGAGTGCCATGGGCGCGTCGCTATTGCGCAAAAAAGTAAAAGAAGCAGGATTGGATATCAATGTAACAAACACGGCCATCAGCACAATTCCGAATGATTCCCAAATCGTTATCACACAGGAAAAACTGACGCCGCGTGCGCAGCATAAAGTGCCGGACGCTTACCACATTTCCGTGGACAATTTCCTATCCAGCCCGGAATACGATAAGTTGATCGACAGCCTGGAAAGCGGCGTGACTGCAGACCAAGCAGGGCTTGTCACTGAAAGCGAAGCAGCAACAGGCACCGTTCAGCCTAGCGAAGACGACCAATTGCTGCGGGAAGAAAACATCTTCATCAACAAGAAATTCAACAATAAAGAAGAAGCGATCCGCTTTGCCGGAGAAGTGATGGTGAAAGCCGGATACGTTGAACCTTCCTACGTTGATGAAATGTTGAAGCGCGAAGAAATCACGACCACGTATATGGGCAATAACGTCGCCATTCCACATGGCACGGAAGAAGCCAAGAAAGCGGTCATCAAATCAGGCTTTACTGTTGTTCAGGTGCCAAATGGAGTAGACTTTGATGGAGAGAGTGCAAAATTGATCTTCGGCATCGCCGGCAAAGACGGTTCGCATTTGGAAATCCTATCTGGGATTGCTGTCATTTGTGCAGAACAGGACAATGTAGATGAGATGGTGAAAGCCCGCACCGCTAAGGAATTGCTGGCAATCATCAACAGAAAATAAGAAAGCAAGAACGGAAAGGCGGGGATACCTGCCTTTTTGTTCTATTTTGCATTTCTCGCTCTTGAAGAAGGAAAACTTAAAAGTGAAGTGAGTGAGATTGATGTATATCACGTTTAGGGAAAAATCCATCACAGAGTTGATCGTCAGGACATCAGGGAAGCATACCGTGCATTCGTTATCCACCTATTTGAACGTCAGCGCCCGGACGATTCAGCGTGATTTGAAGTCGG
The DNA here is from genome assembly GCF_004761975.1 of Planococcus koreensis. Classification (GTDB taxonomy): domain Bacteria; phylum Bacillota; class Bacilli; order Bacillales_A; family Planococcaceae; genus Planococcus; species Planococcus koreensis. The sequence continues at coordinate 1,018 of NZ_RQII01000040.1, forward strand.
TCGAGAAACTGCTGAAACAATTCGATTTGGTTGTGAAGCGCAACGCCAGTGAAGGCCTCTTTATCGAAGGCAATAATGAGCAGATTTACCGGCTCGTGCAAAGCTTGATCAGCGTCAATCCGACTGATGAAAGGCCGGAAGAGCGGAAGCTGGGTTTGCTGATCATTCTGCTGCACGAAGGCCCTTCTTTTAAAAAGCAGGTGCTTGCCAATGAATTGGGCATCAGCACGGCTACACTGACGTCTTATTTGGATGATTTAGCGGAGTGGCTGCATAAGTTTTCTATCAAGCTGTCGAGGCGCAGAGGTGTTGGCGTCGAAGTGGAAGGGCAGGAAGCCCATAAACGCCATGCGTTGGCGAGTTATTTCCTCGTCACTTTTTATGAGGAGCTTGTGGAAAGCTTGTATTTTCTTCAGCAAGGAAAGAATTCGGATGACAACATCCTGGGCTATTTTTCGCCGCATTATTTGTCAGTGGTCGATCAATTGGTGAACCAGCGCATCAATCAAAAACAGACGCGTTTGGCCGACAGCGATTATATCGGCTTAGTTGTCTATATCTGTTTGGCGCTGCAGCGCACGGAACAGCATTTCTTGCTGGAGCCGGCTGTGCTGGCGAATGAATCCAGCAGTGAGTTTCAATTGATGGAAACGCTCGGCGATGAATTGCATAAGCAGCTCGGAGTCCGATTGACCGGAGAAGACGTCCATTTTTTGTCGATGATATTAAAAGGCTCGAAAGTGCAGGCAGCGGACATGGTTTATTATGACAGCGTCTTGCTGGGCAAGATGATTAAAAACCTGATTGGCGATGTATCATCCCAGCTGCATGTCGACTTGACCAATGATTTTTCACTTTACCAAGGGCTTCTCGCACATATGGGGCCATCAATTTTCCGCTTGAAGCAAAACCTCGAATCGTTCAATCCGCTGACCGATGAAATCAAACGGAAGTATCCGGTGTTGTTCATGGCGGTCAAGCAAAGCCTGGAGAATGAATTCAAGGACATTGAATTTCCAGCCAATGAAGTTGCCTACATTGTCCTGCATTTCGGTTCAGCTTTGCTGATGAACGAGGAAAAGGTCCGCATCGATGCGGTGGTCGTCTGCCCGACAGGCATCGGCACTTCGAAGATGCTGGCGAGCCGCATCCAAAAAGAGCTGGCGGAAATCAATTCTGTCGAAATTTTATCGATCAATGACTTTCAATCGGCGGATTTCCGAGATTACGATTTGGTCATTTCGACCATCCGCCTGCCGGTGACGGATGTGGATTACATCATGGTCAGCCCGCTGCTCAGCGATAAAGACATCGGGTCGATTGAAAGCTACCTTCAGCACAACATCGAAAAAATCACCAGCAACAAGCAGTATTTGGTTGTGGAAAATCCAGGCGAAAGAGATAAAAAGAACAACCGGCCGAATGTCCAGAAGCTGCTGCGGGAAATCAAAGAGGTCCAAACAAGCATGGAAGCGATCCTGGCGAATTTCAAAGTGCTGAAACATCCGCAAGCGGCGGACCACCGGATCGTACTCGCGGACGTGCTCGCACAAGCAGAGCGCGACGGACTGATAAAGAGCGCGGATGCCACCATGCGCCAATTGGACGACCGGGAATCCAAAGGCGGGCTGGGCATTCCGAATACCAATATGGCTCTTTTCCATTGCCGCGACGAAACCGTCCAGGAGCTTTTATTCCAAGTGGTGCATTTGGATATGCCGTGCCCGGTCAAAGGGATGGACGGCGGACAGGTCGGGATGCGCAATTTGCTGCTGATGCTGGCGCCGCTCGACATGAGCGATCGGGAACAGGAAATTCTGAGTCTCATCAGCTCTAGCTTAATCGAAAGCGATGCGGCGATGATGATTTTTTCATCGTCGAACGAAAGCATGATCCGGAACAAACTCGAAGATGTATTTTACGAATACCTACAAAATAATTTGATAAAGGACTGATGACGTTGAAACAAGCCGTACATTTTGGAGCAGGAAATATTGGCAGAGGGTTTATTGGGGCGTTGTTTTCCGAATCGGGCTACCACGTGACATTCGTGGATGTGGCCGAAGAGGTCATCAATAAATTGAACGCGGAGAAAAAGTACCACGTGAATATGGCGCAAGCACAAGCTGAAAGCATCACGATTGAAAACGTCTCTGGCGTCAACAACATGAAAGACGAAGCGGGCGTTCTCGAAGCGATCCGCCATGCGACGTATTTGACGACTGCGATCGGCCCGAACATCTTGCCGCGGATCGCACCGATCATTGCGAAAGGCATCGCTGCGCGTCTGAAAGAGACCGATGAAAAGCTGTACGTCATTGCTTGTGAAAACCAGATCGGCGCCACGGATATTTTGAAAGGCCATATTTTGGACAACCTGGATGACGAGTCGAAAGCCGAACTGGAAGGCACTGTCTTTTTCTTCAACTCAGCGGTCGACCGGATCGTGCCGATCCAAGAAGGCCATTCGCTGGACGTGCTCGTGGAGCCGTATTACGAATGGGTTGTGGAAACGACCGAAAACATTCCGCCGGTGACGGGCATGACGATTGTCGACAACCTGGCGCCGTTTATCGAACGCAAGCTGTTCACCGTCAATACCGGCCATGCCGTGATTGCGTATCTCGGTTCGCTTGCCGGCAAATCGACGATCGACCAAACCTTGGCTGATCCGGAAATCGAAGAACAGGTGCGTGAAACGCTGAAGGAAACAGGCGCCTACCTCGTAAAAGAATATGGCCTCGATGAACAAGAACATCTGGCCTATATCAATAAAAACATCGAACGCTTCAAAAATGCCTTTTTGAACGATGGCGTAACGCGTGTAGGACGTGCACCGCTCCGCAAACTCGGGCCGGATGACCGCTTGATCCGCCCGGCGACGCAAGCTCAGAAAGCCGGATTGCCATATACGCATCTGGCCAAGGCAATTGCTGCCGCATTGGCATTCAACAACCCGGAAGATGAAGACGCAGTGAAAATACAAGAGATGATCAAAGCTGGCGGCCCGGCATCCGTCTTGAAAGAAATTAGCGGACTGGCTGAAGACAGCGAGATCACGCAAGAAGTGATTCGCCAGTACGAGGCATTATAAGTTTTATTGAAATGACGGTAAATTAAGTCCGCAAAAAAGAGCTTCCGAGGCAGATGTCCTGCCCAGGAAGCTCCTTTTTTATTGTTTAGAAAGAAAAACCGGTTCTTAAATGTTCAACATCCCGCGGAAACCGCGTGCGGCGTAATAGGAATCGGCACCGTTATGGTATAAGAAGACGCGGCCGTAGCGGAAATCACAGAACAGGGCACCGCCGCGGTCCCGGACATCGGCTGGCGTCTGCACCCAGCTCGACGTCTTCATATCGAAGTTGCCAAGCTCCTGCAGCGCACGGTATTGCTCTTCCGTCAGCATTTCGATGCCCATGGCTTCTGCCATATTGAGCGAGCTGTTTTCCGGCTTGTTTTTCTTTCGTGCGTCGAGCGCCTTTTGGTCATAGCACAAGCTCCGGCGGCCAGAAGGGCTTTCCGGTGCACAATCCATAAAGGTATAGATGTCAGCCACTTCATCATAAGCGACGACATCCGGCTCGCCGCCTGTCCGTTCCATCTCATGCAGCGACCAGAGCTTGCCAGCAGCGCTTTCAAGCTTTGCTCGGACATTGTCCCACTGGAGCGTTTCATGGCGCTCCATATGCTTCTCAAACCGTTCTTTGAGCACGCTGAGCAATTCATCGTGTTGTTCAGTGGTCAATACAGCGCTCGTGCTTTTTGTCATCTCTGTTTCCTCCTTGGTAGTTGGAATAAGTATGATTTAAGTATATGACAGTTTGCAGATTTTAGGGTATCTCTTTTTAATGGGGATTATTAATGCCGTGAAGGGGTAAACCATAACTAATCATTTAAACAGGAGGGATCGGCAATGGCTAGAAAAGGTACAGCAGGGCGGACGCCTGAAAAACAAGTAGGGGCCCGCGAATCCGGAATTGACAAAGCGATCAACAAAACCAAGGAAGCGTTGGATGGAGATAGTAAAGCAACGGATTATGAAGAGGTCAAAGGAAAAGAAGAAATGGAAGATGCGAAAGAGCATTCAAAACATGTATCGGACGAGCAGCCGCGAAATACCCAAAGCGAAAAGTAAGCAGAAAATTAAAAGCGCAAGCAGCCACATAGCTAAAAAAGACAGCCGCCGGAATCCTGTTCCGGCGGCTTTTTTGGCTGTTAATGCGCCATCATTTCTTCTGCAATGCCAGCACCGTCCATGTCTGACGGGTAAAACGTCGGCCAATTTAAGACTTCTTCAAGCAAAGCTTCACGGTCGTCGCCAAAGTAAATGTGGTAATGGTCGGCGTCAGTCGGGAAGATGGCGTGGTCGCTGAATTGGATAAAGCGCGGCAAGCCATCTGTTTCCTCCTCTAGTTTAAAGACAAAGCGCACGCCGCGGTTGCCGGCTTCGTAGTCCAGGATTTCAAAACCATCATATGTATAGCGGCCAGTCTTTTCTTCGCCGTTCTTGAAAAAGCTGACGCTGTCTTCTGTGATGATCAACCGTTCGATGTCGGTTTTATAGCCTTCTGTGTAATAGTCTTTGTATTCCTCAGCGGTCATATCATCTGAATGCGCGGCTTTGTCGGCGAATACGCCATCGAGATCACCATTTTCAAGAAGGGGAAAGACCGATTGCCAGTCACCGGCCCAATCGGAAAGCGGACGGTCAGCTACTAGGCTGTCGTCAAAATAACCAGCGTAGATCTGCGCTTTTTCATCGCGCGACAGGCTTTCGTTTTCCGCTGCAACTTGTGTTTTCTTGGCTTCAGCAGAAGCGGATTGTGCCTCCGTTGCTGGCTCTGGAGAATCAGCCGTTTGGCAACCTGCAGCGAGCAAGGCTGCAAGGCCGAGTATGCCAAGCCCTTTGATTAATGAATAATTCATGTGAACACTCCTTTTTTTAAATCGTAATGATTACAATTTATGATTATACAGATAGAAATCCGAAATGTCCAAAAAAAGAATAGTGAAAATATGGAACGGTTATTTAATTTTATGATTCCATTTTTTAATTCAAAATAAAGTATATTATCTAGACCTTTAGTGCTGATATAATGGAATCAGTACAATCGAAGGGAAGATCACATGAACTCGCATAAGATTCAATCAGAAAGAGAAACAATCTATTTTGTATTCAGCGTATTGACCAGCATCTTGGTCTATGTGCTCGCAGCCGTATCGATTTTCGGCATTGCGATTGTCCTTGCGATTGCCGTATTTATCCTGTATGCCAACGCCATAATGCTCGGATCGATCCGCGGCAATGGTGTGCGCATCCATGAACGCCAATTTGGCGACGTCTACGACCGTGTACAGGTACTTGCAAAGCAAATGGAACTGAAAAAAGTTCCGGACGTTTTCGTCATCCAGTCAGAAGGTGCATTGAATGCCTTTGCGACCCGCTTTTTAGGCCGTGATATGGTCGTCTTGTATTCGGAAGTATTTGAATTGGCGCGTGAAAAAGGGGAAGCGGAGCTGGATTTCATCATTGCGCATGAACTCGCGCATATCAAACGCCGCCATGTCTGGAAAAACCTCTTCATCCTGCCAGCCGGGTTCATTCCATTTTTGGCACAGGCCTATAGCCGTTCGTGCGAATACACCTGCGACCGCCATGCGGCGTATACGATCCAGGACGCAAGTGCAGCTAAGCATGCGCTGACGCTGCTTGGCATCGGCAAGAAAATGTACTTGGAAGTCAACGAAGACGCTTATCGTGAACAGATCGAAACAGAGTCGAATGGCATTGTCTGGTTAAGTGAAGTGTTGTCGACGCATCCTCATTTGCCGAAACGCATCCAGTCAATCGAACAATTTTCGGGCACCGACAGTTATTTATACAAACCGAACCAAGGCAAGATTGTCTTGGGCGCGTTGGCGCTGTCTGCGGTCTTCACCGGCGTTTATATCGCTGTGCCCCTGTTGTTTGCGGGAGGCGGAATGGTTTATTCGCAGCTGCCGGATGTTTTTTCTGAGGAATCCCTATTTGCAGTTGAAGGCGAGACCCCATTGATGAACGCATCGTATAATGGCGATCTGTCCGCTGTCGAAGCGGCGCTTGCAGATGGAGTGGATATCAATGCCAAGGATGTAGACGGAGCGGATGCCTTGATGTACGCAGTGAATGGCGGGGAAACGGAAATCGCTGAACGGTTGGTCGAAGCAGGTGCAGAAGTCAATACGAGCGATGCTTACTCGACGGCACTTGAGACTGCCGTGCTGTACGAAGATTATGAAACGGCCCGCATGCTCGTTGCAAACGGGGCGGACCCGCTGGTGATGAGTCCGTCAGGGACAAGCGCTTTGGACGCGATGCCGGCGAGTACAGAAGCCGAGTTCATGGAAATGCTCAACGAATGACCGAAGCGGCAGCGCTGGAGCTGCCGTTTTTTTCATGGCAGGATTATGGGGTCTTGTCGATATATTGAACGCGTAAAGTGCCATCCCGCAATTCTTTCCTCATTCATATAAACCGCATAACGGAAAAGCGGGTGCGTCGGTACCGATGCGTTTTTTCTGGTGTATGGTGTATGATTATCGAAAAGAATTAGTAGTTATGACGCCCACAGAAAATTGTCCAAGTGAGAACTGGACTTCAGCAGTGGATAATTCCCCAGGACGCCTGAAAGACTTACGGTTTGTTGGTAAATAAAGCTTGCGTTCGAGCAGCGCCATCCCCTATAATTTGATACATTGTGCCACAGCCACAAAGGCGGAGCGGAAGATGCCCGGCCTTTTTTTGCGGGATTTTTTCAGGTGCCAAGTTAAAAAGGAACGGAGAATTTCAATGGACAAACTTTACAGCGCAGGAATCATTTTCGCAGGATCAGTCCTGCTTGGATTCGCATTTAATATGTTTTTATTGCCACACGAAATCTTATCAGGCGGCATCACGGGGGTAGCGATGATCTTCAGCTTGATGACACCGATCAATGCCGGTGTCTGGCTGCTTTTGCTGAACATCCCGATTTTGGTGCTGGGCTGGATGAAGCTCGGCAAGATGTTCATCCTCAACAGCGTCTATTCCGTCGCAGTGACTTCGGTCACGATGCTTTACATCCCGGTCATGAAGGTGACGGAAGATGCCTTGCTGTCATCGGTATTCGGCGGCGTGCTCGTCGGCATCGGCGTCGGTTTCATCATCCGCTTCTACGGTTCGACTGGCGGCTTTGACGTTGTCGGCTTGCTGCTGACGATGAAACGCGATATTCCGCTGGGCTTTATGGTGTTCGGGCTCAACAGCCTCGTCGTTTTCGTATCGGGTTTCATCTTCTCATGGGAACTCGCGATGTATACGATGGCTTCGATTTACATCACCGGCCTCGTCGTTGACCGCATTCATACGCGCCACATCAAGCTCAGCCTCATGGTGGTCACCACCCAAGGCGATGCCGTCAAACAGAAAATGCTGGCGAACCTTTACCGCGGCATTACAGTAACCGACGGCGAGGGCGCCTATTCGGGCAATAAAGTCAAAGTGCTCTACACCGTCATCACACGCTATGAGCTTGCGCATGTGCGCCCGCTCATCAAGGAAATCGATCCGCATGCTTTCGTCAGCATCACCGAGACGATGGAAGTCATGGGCAATTTCCGCCGAGACGACAATTACAAAAAGAATCCCGAAACGGTTTACCGTTCGGTACCGGAAACTTCGGAACAAACAAGTTAAAAATGGACCAATCGAAAACAGCCTCGCCGGCATCTATCGGCAGGGCTGTTTTGCTTTTACGGCCATTCCACACTTCGCCGAACGCGCATTTCTATTTTGTCGGAATTATCTGATAAAATGGTTTTCATTTCTGCTGGATAGGTTTATGATGAAAGAAAAGGAGGTGGGTGTCAGATGGAAGCGACTTTTGGGTTCGTGCCGATGCTTGTTTTGGCTGCGATTGCGGTTGTTCTCATCATGGCGTATTTCTATTTGCACCACTGGGCTAAATGAGTGCCGCCAGAAGAGCCGCATCGTGCCATGCGGCTTTTTAAATTGGCGGAGTATCTGGAAGAGTTTCCGGACATGGAATGGTCTTGTATGAATCAAAAAATGCCCTTGCCTGAATGTTTCGAGGCAAGGGCATGCAAGTTTAAGAGAAGTCTTACACAAAATACAGAATTAGTTGTTTGAAAGAGTTGAGATGTATTCTTTCACGACTTCGTAGACATAGTCCTGGTTAGCCGATGCGGTGTCAGGATTGTACGCACCTTCGTTTGTTTTGTTGTTCGATAAGATGCGGATGCCAAGAAATGGAATGTCGTAAGCTGCAGAAATCTGGGCAGCGGATGCGGTTTCCATTTCTTCTACAGATGTTCCGTATTTTTCATGGAGCCAGTTGATCCGGTCCACTTCATTGTTCCAAAAATCAGCAGAACCGATTGTGCCTTCTACTACTTTTCCTTTGGTATATGTATCTTTGACGGCATTGGCCGCAGCCAGCAATCCTTCATCACCATCGTTATAGCGGATATTTTCAGCATCCGGATCTTCCCCGGCACTTCCTTCTGAAGCCATCAGGTCCATCGGCTTCCATTCGGTTGGTTCGATTCCTTCGCCTTCCACCAAATCGCCGGTTTTTAATGCGCCTATATTTACTGAACGTTTGCCGAGCACAATATCAAAGACGTTCAACGCTGGATCATGTCCACCTGAAGTTCCTTGGTTGATGATTGCTGCGGGATTGTATTTTTCAATCGCCAATGCTGTAGCCGCACCTGTGTTTGCCATGCCTTTTCCAGTTTTGACAACGATGACCGGATACCCTTCCACAGTGCCGCTATAGAATTCAAAAGTTGATCCTGACTCTTCTGCTTTCACATTTTCCAGCCGTTCCGCAAATTTTTCCGCTTCAATCGGCATGGGCCCTTGAATCAGGATGGGGCGCTGGGGTTTTTCTTTTGCTTCTGTTGCCGTAGTTGAACTGCATCCCGTGAGGACTAACAGCAGGGCCAGCAACAGGAATAAAATCTGATGCGCTTTAACTTTTTTCATGATGTATTCCTCCTTGTTGTCAAATACGCTCTCCGTATAGCCAAACAAAAAAGGCCGAAACAGGTAGCATGTGCTCTACCTCTCGGACCCGCAAAGTCAAAGCATCAATTGTCCGGCAAACTACAAAATGCCAAGAATCACCAACATCAATACCCTAACCCGTAGTCCAGTTCATTTTTGGGAACTTGGTAGAAACACCCAGACCATATTACTGGGCATATACGAGAGCTGTTAAGTTTCTTTTTAGTACTTCGCTAATATAACAACCGCCTAAGTGGCAGTCAAGCTAAAAGCGAACATTTGAAACGAATTAACTATTAATAGTTCGGTTTATAGGTGTGAATCCTACCGTTAATTATAATTTATTACTATTATTATCGGTTTTAATTCTTTTTGACTATACTTAGTCACTTGGGAAACTGCTTATATAATTTGCTTCGATGGGTTAATGATTTCCTCGTGTCTTACAAGTTCAACGCCATTGGAAGCTATTCACTTTTAACTTTGGGGGATCGAGGTTGCAGCCGTTCAATCACGTGGGGGTGTTTGAGGAAGAACAATTCCTTTCGTCAGCAGCTGGTTGCTTTTACTGAAGGAGCCGATTAACGCTTGATTTTTATCTTCATTTTCAAAGCTCGATCGGTTTCCAAGTCCTCTAATTCACCTATAGGATTCGACGGCAAAACGAAAATTCTTCCAGGCGTTTCATTTATATGTTTATGTGCCGAATAGCTTCCAAAAGCATTGACGGCCATGCTTAAAGCAAAGGGTTAAAGGGTAATTCAAATTTTAAGAGGGCTGTCTGGCAGTCCAAAAAATAAAAAACGAAAAAGGAGAATGATGATGGAAATCTTAAAACGTTTCAGAGACATAATGGCGAGCAATATCAACGCAATGCTGGACAATGCGGAGGATCCAGAAAAGATGATCGACCAGTATTTGCGCGATTTGAACAGCGACCTTGGCAAAGTGAAATCGGAAACGGCCGCCATCATGGCCGCAGAAAAGCGGGAGCGCCGGGAGCTGGAAGAGCTGCAAAAAGAACTGGATGATATGCAGCGCTATGCGGTGAAAGCGCTCGAAGCCGGGAATGAAGACGATGCCCGAAAATTCCTGCAGCGCAAAGCCGAGCTTGCCGATAAAGAAAAAGACTTGAAGACAGCGGCTGAATTGGCGTCAGCCAATACTGCACAGATGCGCGAAATGCATGAAAAATTGGAGTCGGATATCGAGGAGCTGGAATCCCGCCGCGACAAGCTGAAAGGCAAGGCGGCTGTTGCACGGACGCAAGAGCGCATGAACGAATTCAATGATTCATTCAGCGGAACGGGCAAGACAATTTCAGCTTTTGACAAGATGGAAGAAAAGATCAATCGGGAGCTTGACGAAGCAATGGCGATGTCTGAGCTGAATAAGAATAAGGACGTCGACATCAAGGATCTCGCGAAGAAATATGATGCGGATTCATCTGTTGACCAGCAATTGGATGCATTGAAAGCAGGCGCCGACGTGGAAGCGGAGCTGGAAGCGCTGAAAAATCAGGTCAATAAAGCTTGATAAAGGCCCGTGCAATGGGATTCTGCAGGCCAAGGAGAGTGGAAAGCGATGGTCACGCATTATAAATGTCCGAATTGCGGTTCGGATATGGCGTTCGACAGCGAGTCGGGCAAGTTGTCCTGCCCGAGCTGCGGCAGGCAGGAAGATATAGAAACCTTCCCTCCAGAGAACATAGAACTTACCGTAGAAACGGATGAAGCAAAAGAATACCATTGCGAGAATTGCGGTGCCGTCCTATTGACGGAAGCGGAAACGACTGCGACGCATTGCAGTTTCTGCGGCGCGCCGGTCGTGCTGTCGGACCGCTTGACGGGCGATTTCGCTCCGGCCAAAGTCATACCTTTTTCCGTCAGCCGGGAAGAGGCAGAGGCCGCATTCCGCAAATGGACAGGCAAAGGCCGCTTGTCGCCAAGAGGTTTTATGAGCGGCGACCGCATCAAGAAAATGACCGGGATGTACGTGCCGTTCTGGCTGTACGACATCGATGGCAGCGCTGAAGTGGCAGCAGTCGCTACACGGACGCGGAGCTACACAACTGGGGATACAATCTACACGGAAACTGAGTTTTACGATGTTTACCGGGATATTGACCTCAGCTATTTGAAAGTGCCGGCGGATGCTTCCGAGAAGATGGACGACTTATTGATGGACAAACTCGAGCCGTATGATTATCAGGAATTGAAGGATTTCAGGATGCCTTATCTCGCGGGCTATCTGTCGGAGAAATACGATTATGATGATGAGTCCCTGTTTTCGCGCGTTGAGTCGAAAATCGTCCCTTACATTGATGCGTACATCGCGACGACAATATCCGGTTATTCTACGGTCAGCTACACCAATAAACAGATTCATGCCCATAAAAAACAAGCTTATTACACGTTATTTCCGGTATGGATGGTGTATTACGATTTTGAAAACAAGGAACATACCTTTGCGATGAACGGCCAGACCGGCAAAGTGGTTGGCAAGCCGCCAATCAGCGGAGCGAAGGTCGCAGGCTGGTTCATTGGCATTGCCGGCGGCGCATTTGCACTGATGAAAGCCGCAGCATACTTGGTGGGTGGTGTTCTATGGTGAAGCGAATGGCATGGAAAACCCCTTTCTTGTTGCTGGCATTCATCTGTATTTTCTGGCTTGCCGGCGCATCAGCAGCTTTTGCCGTGGCAGATCAGCACATTTACGATAATGCCGATTTGCTGAATAGCATTGAAGCGCAGGAGTTAGAAGCGGAAGCGGCAAAATACAGCCGCGAGGAAGATGTCGATTTTCTATTTTTGACGGTGAATGGCATGGAAGGAAAAGATATCGTGACATTCATGGGCGATTTCTTTGATCAATGGGCGGTCGACAATAGCCAGGAAAACGCCGTGCTGCTGACAATCGACATTGCGAGCCGCGAAGTGTTCCTGTCCGGTTTCGGCACAGCGGAAACATCGCTCGATGACGAGCGCATTGACCTTGTGCTTGACCGCATCGTACCGGATTTGCAGGCAGGCGATTATGGCGGTGCCTTTGAAGAGACAATGGCGGCTTCAAGCGAATACATGGATTACCGCCCCGGCGTCAATCCGGAAAGCATTTTCCTGAAAACGTGGTTCCATGCCTTGGTTGCGCTAATCCTCGGCGGCGGGATTGTCGGTTCGATGCTTTATAACTCCGGCGGTCGTGTCACCACGACGCCGCGCACGTATTTTGACGGCAAAAATACGCAAGTGACGAACCGCGAAGACCGTTTCCGAAACAAAACAGTGAGCCGCACCAAAGTCCAGCAGAACAAAGGTAGCGGGGGCGGCTTCGGTGGAGGCGGCATGACCGGCGGAGGCCGTTCCTTCAGCGGAGGCGGCCGCAAATTCTAAGCAATACACGGAAGGAATGAACAGCATGGCATTTTTCGGCAATCAATTTGCAGATGTAGTGGAATGGGAAGAATTCAGGGAGGATATGATTTTCTGGAAATGGAACAATAAGGAAATTAAAAAAGGCAGTAAACTCGTCATCCGCCCTGGCCAGGACGCTATTTTCCTCGACCACGGAAAAGTGGAGGGGATTTTTGAAGACGAAGGCGAATACGACATCGAGTCGCAAATCGTGCCCTTCCTGTCGACATTGAAAGGTTTCCGTTTTGGTTTCAACAGCGGCATGCGGGTGGAAGTGCTCTTTGTTAATACGAAAGAATTCACCGTCCGGTGGGGAACCCAAAATCCGATCAACATTCAGGCGCCGGGGCTTCCTGGAGGCATGCCGATTCGCGCGAACGGCACGTTCCAATTCAAAGTGAACGATTATCTCGCGTTAATCGACAAAATAGCAGGTGTGCGCAACAGCTACTTAGTGGAAGATGTGAAAATCCGCATCACGGCTATTTTGGATCAGCTGTTGATGAAATGGATTCCAAGGGAAGGCAAGGACATGTTCAACCTGCAGGCGAACGCGCATGAAATCGGAGCCGGCATCCAGGACGACCTCAATATGGAATTGATGGACGACGGCATGAAAATCATGGGCTTCCAGATCATGAGTTTTAACTATCCGAAGGAAATCCAAGACATGATCAACAAAAACGCTTCCTACGGCATGGTCGGCGACATGAAAAAATACCAGCAGGTATCGATGACCGATGCCATGGCTTCAGGGAAATCTTCCGGTGCAGGAAATGCAGCGGATATGGCCGGTATGATGATGGGCATGGGCATGGCGAAGGAAATGATGGAAGGCATGAAAGACGGCGGGCAAGCCCAAACTCCGCCAAAAAATGAAGAGGCAGCTTCTGAATCCACTGGCCAGGCTCCAAACTTCTGCCCGAACTGTGGACAGAAAACCGAAGGGGCAAAATTCTGTTCGAATTGCGGGCAGAAACTGTATTAATAAGCCGTTTTTTCAATATCAATTGCACGGAATAAAACCAAATCCCAATCCACGGCAATTCACATTGCCATGGATTGGGATTTTTTCCATATAGGCCCTAGGTAACGCTTGTGGAATTCACATTTTGCCTTGAATTTTTGCAACAGAATTCCTGTATAACCCAGAAAAATGGTAATGAAAACGGCTACAAAATGTTATTTTAGATTTATCTGAAAATAGTTTAAAATTAAGGTTTTCAAAGCTTGAAATCGGTTATATAATAGGAAATCAAAACCGAAAAGAGGTGTTTCTTCCCCATTCGATTTTCTCACAAAGAAATACTAGTAAAATGTCTTGGTGTTCCTGGCGAATTCTGCTACACTGGCAACTGGAATTTATTTTTTTATTAGAATTGCTGCTGGACGATGGAAATAAGCTATTATATAGAACAGACAGATGGGCCTATTCGCATAGAATCGACGGCTGTAGCCGATTGGTTAGAACAGGATGAAGCCCCAGTCTTTGTGAGGGATCAGTTATGAAGAGAAAATGGTGGAAAGAAGCAGTCGCATATCAAGTGTATCCTCGCAGTTTCATGGATTCGAATGGGGACGGCATTGGCGATATCAATGGCGTCACGAGCAAATTGGATTATTTGAAAGATCTTGGCATCGATGTTATCTGGATTTGCCCGATGTACAAATCGCCAAATGACGATAACGGCTACGACATCAGCGATTACCAAGGCATCATGGAAGAGTTCGGCACGATGGAGGATTTTGACCGCTTGTTGGCAGAAGTCCATGCGCGCGGCATGAAACTGATTATCGACCTTGTCATCAACCACACAAGCGACGAACACCCATGGTTTATGGAATCGCGTGCCTCGCTGGATAATGCCAAGCGCGATTGGTACATCTGGAGTGACGAGCCGACGAACTGGGAAAGTATTTTCGGCGGTTCCGCTTGGGAATACGATCAGGAAACGAAACAATATTATTTGCATTTATTCTCCAAAAAACAGCCGGATTTGAACTGGGAGAACGAAGAAGTCCGCCAAGCGCTGTATGATATGGTGAATTGGTGGCTCGACAAGGGAATTGATGGATTCCGTGTTGACGCCATCAGCCACATCAAAAAGGATTTGACCGATGTCCACGATCCGGAACAAAATCTCTATGTCGAAGCTTGGCATAAAATGATGAATGTCGACGGCATCCAGCCGATGCTAACGGAACTGCGCGACAAGACATTCGCAGGCCGCGACATCATGACGGTCGGCGAAGCGAATGGCGTAAAAGTCGAGGACGTTGAAGAATGGATCGGCGAAGAAGACGGCAAATTCAATATGGTGTTCCAATTCGAAAGCATGAGCTTATGGGACAGAAAAATCCATGGCATTGATGTGCCTCGCTTGAAAGAAGTATTGACGAAATGGCAGAATGGCGTCGAAGGCCACGGCTGGAACGCATTGTTCATCGAAAACCATGACAAGCCGCGCATCGTGTCTTCATGGGGCAATGACCGCGAATACTGGCGTGAGAGTGCGACGGCGATTGCCTGCATGTATTTCTTCATGCAAGGCACACCGTTCATCTACCAAGGGCAGGAAATCGGCATGACGAATGCGCCATTCGAAGAGCTTGAACATTATAACGATGTTAAAACGAAAAATATGTACCACTTAAACCGCTCGGCTGGCATGGGACACGACGCAGTAATGACGCTCATCCGCCCGCAAAGCCGTGACCATTCACGGACACCGATGCAATGGGACGGAAACGCGCATGCCGGTTTCTCGGATGCGGAACCGTGGATGCGCGTCAATCCGAATTACACATACTTGAACGTGGAAGCGCAGCTGCAGGACCCGCATTCGGTGCTGGCCTTCTATAAGCAAATGATTTGGCTGCGCAAGCACAATGATGTACTAATTTACGGCTGCTATGAATTGGCAAACGCCGGCCATGATTCGATCTACGCATATAAGCGCCATTTTGATGGCCGGACGGTATTGGTGGCCGTGAACTTAACCGGATTCCCGTGCTATTGGGATGAGCCGAAAGACGGCACCATTTTGCTGGCGAATTACCAAGGGCTCGATCCGAAACAATTGCTGCCGTATGAAGCACGTGTGTATGAATTGATCAACAAATAGTCAAAAGAGCCGCATTCCCCGATGCTTACGAGGGGCATGCAGCTCTTTTTATGTTTTTTGGATCAAAGCTTTTGCTTCTGTTGTGGTGCGCATGATGAAAGCTTGCTCCACAAATTCCGGTTTGTTCGCGTAAAGCTGGATGACGTCTTTGATTTCTTCGGCCATGTAGCGGGCATTCCGGTTGTGGGCCAGTGGCAAGTAGCCGGAACCGCGCTGCAAGTAATCGGAACTGGCGACTTTGTACCAGCGGCTGTCGTCGAGCAGTTCGCCGTTGACCAAAACTTCCTGGACACGGTTGCCATCGTGGATAACTGTAGCGCCCGATACATGAAGGCGGCCGACGAATTTCCCACGGAATCCCGGTCCTCGGCCATCAGCGAGGCATACTTGCGCGTCCAGCGATTGGGTGAGTGCTTCTTTCAAATGCTTGCCTAAAATTTCAAAAGAAGTTGGATTCAGTGGAGAAGGGCAGACTTCAATCAGCTTTTGGCGGGAGACGTATTGGAACAAACCGGCATTGGCGATGCCGCTATTGATCAGGCTGATGTCGCATTCCATCATGTCGCGCAAGCCGTCTGCGATCAGGTTGGTTAGCGGATTTTCTTCAATGACGTCGTGCCAAAGCGGCTGCTGCAAGGTGTAGAGGGGCTTGCCTAAAGCGGCGATTGCTTTCGCTTTATTGGTTTTCAGGATTTCGAGAATGGCCGCATCTTTTGCCGCCTCTCCTGTCGGATGGGTAGCCGATTTGAGCAATTCCACTTTGCCGCCGTTCACCTCAAGTTCAATGATGCCGATATGCTCGGCGAAGTTTCCTGCGCTGTTCATAATCGTGCCATAGGCTATTTTTGCCTGCGGATACAGCTTGTGGTCATGGGCGGAAATGATGACATCAATTTCAGGGATGGCTTGTGCCAGCTCTTCATCCGCAACCGTGCTGACGTGGCTGAGCAAAATGCACAAATCATACTCGCCGGCATAGCGCTTGATTTCCTGTTGCGTCATTTCGGTGTAATCCAATACGCTGATGCCAAGCCCATCATTGAAGACATCAAGGTCGGGCGAAGAGCCGGTGACGAGGATTCGCAGACCGTTTTTATGCAAGATGGTACTTTTCACGACGCCTTTGATTTCCGTACGGTCTTTTTTCAGCAAATTATTGCTGATGAACGGGAACGGGCTTGCCGCTGCCATGTGTTCAAGCGTATCCATGCCGTTGAACATCTCGTTATTGCCGATGGTCATGGCGTCATAGCCGACTGACTGGAGCAGTTCGAGTGCGGCGATGCCCCGAGTGCCCTGCAACTCGATGCTTTTGAAGTCGGCGAAATCACCGCCGTCGAGCACGAGCGTGTTTTCATCTTTCAGTAGTCTGATCAATGTGGCGGCACGTGCGAAATTGTCGTAATTGCTGTGAACATCGTTCGTATGTATGATTTTGAGTTTCATGAGAATCCTCCTGTAAGTTATTTCCTGTCTTAATATTACGCTATTTCTGATCTAAAAGTTTCAATAGGCTGAAAATTTTTTAGATGCGGCTAGCCAAGGGTGCCTCGGACTTTGAAAAACTTATTGCATAAAATGTTTAAGCTTGCTATGCTCTTTTTAGATTGAAATAGGAGGAAATACTCATGGTCAAATTAATTACCTTTTTAACAACTATTACCATTCTATTGTTGCTCAATATTGGTGTTTCATATGTATTCCAAATTCAAATCATTGATATCGCGTTCGCATTCGGATTGTTGGGAATCTTAATCACGGCTCCGAATAACCCGCTAAGCGATGCTTTCAATGCCAATCCGTTTATCGAAGTGGAAGGGGAACGCCACGCGAAGTTCGGAAAAATTCCGCTGTTTGCTGCTGGCACCTACTTTTTAGTCGCATCTGTGGCAACGTTCATCCATTACCAAAGCTATTTCATTTAACTAAGTTTTATCTGTCGGAATGTTGCGAGCGATTGCGGCATTTTTTTATTGGCTGGAAACGGAAAAAGCATGCACGCCGCTTGTGAGCGGGTGCATGCTTAAGAAAATCTTAATAACGTTTGCCGTGCTTTGCTTGGAAATCTTTTTCTGAAGACAAGAGATACATGACGCCTTCAATAAAGCCGATTACTGCAGGAATCGCTGTCCAAGAGAAAAGCAGATACAGGAGGCCCATTCCGGGCTTGCCTAAATAGAATTTATGGATGCCGAAATCCCCGAGGAAAATGCCGAGGAGGCCTGCAACTGTTTTGTTTTTCATGTCCGATCATCCTTTCAGTCTTTGTCCTTGTTTTCCCTCCATACTGAAAGTTAATCTCTTTTTATAACGCAAGAAAATCCGCTTCTGAAGAATAAAATCTTCCTGGAAGCGGATTTTCAAGTTGTTTGGGTAATGGACCTCAGTGTAAGGTGATTTTTGAAGCTAGTGCTTTTTTGTTTTGCGACTCGTGCAATTTCACCATGGCGAAGCGGGCAATGGGTTGGATGACCAGGCTTTCGGCGATCAGGACGATGAGGAAGTTGCGTGGCCAGTTTGTCAGCCAATTTGAAAATATTACGCTGTGGAAGCCATTTGCGACAAGGTCGCCGATGAATGTCATCGCTGCGGACATGCCGAGCACCGTAAAGAGGATGCGGTACAGGATTTTGGCGTTGAAGCTGTCGGTCGGCTTGGTGAATTTTGCAGTCAATGCTTCAGCGAGGCGGCCGAAAATGGCGGGCTCGATGATCATAACGATGATCCACATAATCGGCAATGTCTTCAGGATGCTCAATGCGATATCCTGGTTAAAGCCGCCTGCGAAAAGAATGACGCTGTAAGATGTCATGAACAAGACGGTCATGGTGGAGATGAGTGCGCCGTAAAGAAGGCCTTCTTTGGCGTTTTGCGGCAATCGTTTTTCTGAATGCATGGAAATCTTCCTTTCAACGTGCTTGGACTGGCCTATCTATACGCGGGAAATTGCAGTGGGAACTGGCAGGGAACACGGTACTTTCAAGGCTGCAAGTAACTATAGCAAATCCATTACTCTTCATGTAAGTGTCTGAAATGTGTCGGTTTTATTCGTGTAAAAGGTTTCTAAAAAGCCTTTGGTAGCTTACAGTAGAGGATAAGAACGACAGATAAGGATGAGAAGAATGAAGGTTTTTGCATCGCACGATGAACAGATTCAAATCCTGCGCCAGCGCGGGATGATCGTAGCGGACGAGGCGGCGGCGAAACGGATTTTGGCGCGCGAAAATTATTACGCACTGATCGACGGCTATAAAGAGCCGTTCTTGGAGCGGGATGAACGGCTGAACCCGTATGGCCTAGAACGCTACGCGGCGAGTACAGAGTTCGGGCATGTCTACGCGCTGTACCGCTTCGACCGGGAGCTTAGGATGCTGATGCTCAATGAACTGCTGAAATTCGAAAAGAATATTAAATCGAAAGTGGCGTACCGGTTTTCGGAAAAATTTCAAGCGACGGACAGTTTTCTGGAATCGACGAATTACAGTCCGGAAGCTGAGCGGCACCATGAGCGCGACCGCATCATTTCGACGCTGGCGAATCTGATCAAGAGCCATAAGAAGCGGGACCGGGTGAGGTATCCCGCTATTCGTGAATTCTATGACAAACACAAGAATGTGCCGCTTTGGGTGCTGGTCAATTTCCTGTCGCTCGGGCAGATTTCAAATTTTTATTCCGTCATTGACGATGAGCTGCGGGAGCGGATTGCACGCGACATCGCAGAAGAATTCAGTGAGGATTACGAACCGGCCCAGCTGCAGGCGGAAGAGCTTGATGCGATTTTGCGCTTGGTGTTCCCGTACCGCAATAAGTCTGCGCACGAGGAAGTGCTGTACCGATTCCGCCTCACGCATCCGGAAAAACTGGCCGGCGTCGAAGCGATGCTGCGCTTGGAAAGCGGCAGCCTCGGGAAAGGCACAGTGTCTTCAATGGCAAGCTTGCTGCGGCTGTTGCTGGCAAAAGAGGAATACATCGTTTTTACGAATGAACTGGAGCGCTTGATGGCAGATTTGAAGGTGGAGCTGCCAAGACGTGCTTACGGGGAAATCATGCGGGATACCGGATTCCGTGAAAATTGAATGACCATTCTTTGAATAGGAGATGATGTCCGTGATATACGCTGCGTTGCTCAGAGGGATTAACGTCGGAGGCAATAACAAGGTCAATATGAAAGAACTCAAGCAGGTTTTTGAAGAGGCGGGCATGACTGATGTCAAAACGTATATCAATTCGGGCAACATCGTTTTTAAAGACGCGGCCCGGACGAAACAGCAAGTCATGGCTGTTTTGGAAGAGGCGATCTTCGCCCATTTCGGTTTGCGCATCAAAGTGCTGGTGTACACGATTGATGAGTATTCGCGCATTGCTGAAGCGGTTCCAGCAGAATGGACGAATGACGATCAGCTGAAAAGCGATGTATTGTTTTTATGGGAAGAAGCCGATGACGAAGCCGTGCTCGAGCAATTGCCCTTAAAACCGGAAGTGGACCGCGCGCAATATGTGCCAGGGGCGATTCTCTGGTCAGTCGACCGCGACAAGGTGACGAAAAGTGGCATGGCCAAGATTGTCGGCACCAAACTCTACAAGCTCGTAACGATCCGCAATGTGAACTCGGTGCGGAAAATCTATGGACTGATGCGGGATATGGAAGAGTGAGCTATGTGACTTTTTTGCTTGTAAGATAGATACAATTGCGTCCTTATATATATACGAAATAAAACCTTTGCTCTGTTATGGCAAAGGTTTTATTTTTCGAAGTTTTCTTTTAAAAGGGGGGGCTATAACTAGTCTCGAAAAAATTTTCTTTTAGTTGAATTCACCTGCATTTTCTTTAACAGGTAAAACGCCATTTGAATAGCGATAAAGGACAACGTTTTTTTTAAAGGAATAACTATCGATTAACACCCATGCTACAATATGGGCGAAGAATATTTGTAGAGAAAGATTTTCTTATAAGAAAAATCTAGGAGGAATAAAATGGATGTTAGATTTCGATATGTTGGATTATGAAATGGATAATTTTATTTACATTTACATTTACTTATTTATACTTCTGCTAACTATAATTGAATTCGGAATAAGGAGAAAGATGCAGTTAGGAACGATTAGTGGGACTCCCGCATCAATGATTGGTCGAGCTGTTAAGATAGTGCGAAGTGTTCTGCTCATCTGTGCGGTGCCGTTGTTGCATCCTTTCATTACTTTTATGGCCTTTTTCGTAATGGTGGATAATATACCTTCCATTTTCAGTATATTCTACTACCTAAAGATTATTTTATTCTCTATGTGGATATTTTTGGTGATCGTAAAAGTTTACTTCGAAAAGAAATATTTGGATACGAAGAGTGCTATTTTAACGATTGTATTTGCTGTTCCGGTAATCGGGCTTTTATATCTTATTTATACAAACTTATTTTAAGCTCTATTGTTGAGGGTTTCGTAATTAATTCACAACAAAATGGGGATTATGGTCTTTATTTAAAACAGTCATAATAATTTAATTACACATTAGAACGTAACAGAAGTTATCATAAAAAAACCAAAGACCCCCAACACGCTTTGAAAGCTTGTTGAGGGTCTTTGCATGAACAAAATAAACGCATGAACCAGATGTAAAAGATCTAAAGGTACTTGTTCAACGCTCGATACACATCCACAATATCATCGAGTGGGATCCGCACCAAACCGCTTGATGAAGGAGCGACAAATTCAATCGTTCCAGTAACGACGGGATCTTCTTGGACACCCCAACCGATTTTGCGCTTTCGACTATATTCCTTGTAGACGCCTTTGCCGACAAAGCACACGGCATTCGGCTGGTACGCTTCGATTTTCTCGCGCAGCAAGACGGCGCCTTCTGCGTATTCCTCTTTTGAAATATCCGCAGCTTCGCGGGTTGGGCGCTCGACGATATTTGTCAGGCCGAAACCGAGTTCAAGCAATTCCTGGTTTTCGTGCGGCGCGAATTTTCTAGGCGTCAAACCGGCTTCGTGGAGGATTTTCCAAAAACGGTTTGTCGGGTTCGCGTAATGATAGCCGGTTTCAGATGAGCGGATGCTCGGGTTAAAGCCGACAAACAGGATTTTCAATCCCACCTCAAGATGGTCGGGTATGGGTTCTAGGTGCATAATGGTCACTCCTTACTCTAAGAACAGTATAACGAAGTTTCCCTTTTTTATTCATCCATACACATTCGGAGAAGCCAAAGAAAAAACGATTCCCCATGTAACTGGGGGAATCGTTTAATGAAAAAATCAGTATTTGTATGATTGGCCACCGTCGATGTTGATGACCGAAGCGTTGATGAAGCGTGAGCTGTCTGACAGCAGGAATGCGACCAGGTTGCCGACTTCTTCCGGTTTGCCGAAGCGTTTCATCGGGTTGACGCTGACGAACTCTTTGCCGACCGCTTCCCAATCGTCGCCGCCGATTTGCTTAAGCGAACCTTCGACCATTGGCGTCATGATGGCGCCTGGTGCGATGGCGTTGATGCTGATGCCGAACTCGCCGTATTCAACACCCGAGTTGCGGGTCAAGCCGACCACGCCGTGCTTGCTTGCCGCGTAGCCGGATTGGTTGCCGACGCCGCGGATGCCGCCGACTGAAGCGGTGTTGACGATCGAGCCGGAGCCTTGTTCTTTCATGACTTTCAAGACATGTTTCATGCCGTAGAAGACGCCATTCAAGTTGACGCTGATGACTTTTTCGAATTCATCAGAGCCGTAGTTTTCCGTGAGGTTCTGTTTGCCTTCGATGCCGGCGTTGTTGAAGAAACCGTCGATTTTACCGAATGTATCGACTGTGAATTGGACGTAATTTTTCACTTCTTCTTCATTCGTGACGTTTGCCTCGAACAATTCGATCGCCGCTTCAGGAGATGCTTGAAGCACTTCGTTTTTCGTTTCTTCCAGCGATGCTTTGTTCATATCAACAAGCACCAGTTTTGCGCCTTGTTTGGCGATGGATAGCGCTGCTGCGCGCCCAAGTCCTGAACCGCCGCCTGTAATCAATACAACTTTGTCTGTGAAATCGATCATTCTGAATCTCTCCTCTATTTGTTGGTATGCTAAACTGTAAGTAATGTACTTATTAAGTGTAACCGGTTGCAAAAGCAGGCTCAATCAGTAGAAAAACAGCAGTTGTCGAAAAAATCGACAATTCTGCATAAAGTGTCGATTTTTTCATTGGAGGCAGAGGCAATGATGGAAAATAAACGAAAAAACACCCCGCAAAATGAACGGACAAAACATCAATTGAAACAGGCTTTTGTCCATTTGATCAATGAAAAAGGCTTGAGCCATGTGTCTGTCACGGATATTGTGGAACGGGCGCAATACAACCGGGCGACGTTTTACCTGCATTATTTGGACAAACCGGATATCACGGAAGACCTCAAGCGAGAAATGTTCGAGCAGGTGAAGCGGACCGGCATGGAACGCTACCAGCCGGGGAAACGGGTCGATGTCCGGCAGATGGATGCGGAATCGTTCGAGCTCGTGAGTTTCATCTACGACAATCGTTCTTTTTTCAATCTGTATTTGAAGGAAGACACGATTCCAGGGCTGTACCAGGATTTGCCGAAGGCGATTTTCGAAATGCTCGACGAGAATTTCACGTTCAGCGCAATCGGCAGCCACGACATCAATTCGTCCCAGTTTAAGATGTACATGGCCCACGGCACCACGGGCATCATCCTCGACTGGGCACGCAATGGCTACCAGCAGTCGCCGGCGGAAATCACGCAATTGCTGATCGGCATCTTGCAGGCATTTGCCAATGGCTTCACCATTGAGCCAAGTGATTCCCGGGCGTAATAATATTGTGGACTATCAAAAAATCCCCTCCGGCTGCTGAAGCGGGAGGGGATTTTGCGTCAACGCAAGTCGACGTGGATAATGGTTGCTTCAATCGGTACGCCGTCATCTTCGGCATGTTCGATGCGCTTGATCAACGGCTCGATTCGGATGGAAGAAGCTTGCGGATCCAGAGTTTCGAACGTGAACTGTAATTGAGATTCATTGCCCGTGCCGAAATGCATCGGATAGATATTGCCCAGATCGTCCACAAGCTGCCAATCGGTGATGTACCGGTCTTCATCAATGTCTTTTTTGTGCATCGCCAGCACCGTTGATAACTTGGTCAGGCGCAGTTCGTCCAGCTTATACGAGCCGCCTTCAAAATCGACGGTTTGATTGACTGGAACTTTTACGCTGTTGAGGGCATTCAAGTTGAAAGTGAATTCCCAGTCGCCTTCGACTTTTGCGCCGGTTTCCATATCGGTGAACGATTCGGGCGCCCACTTAAGCTTGATGGTTTGCGGCGCTTTCCACAGGAAATTCGGGGCCATGGTCAGCATGCCAGCATACGTCGTATCGTTCACTTTGTTCATCGAAGTGACAGAGCCGGAACCGCGTGTCCAAGGTGCTTCCAGCAATCCATCTGCATTCGGGAACTCGCCAAGATCGGTTGTTGTCTGCAAAGCGAAAGCGACTGTCACCGAGGTGCCGTCGTAAACCGCTTCTTCAATGGTTATTGTGGCACCATTGCTCGTTTCTTCCAAGCCAATCGGCTGCGCCACTTCGCTGAAATGGTTGAAAATGAGTTCGTCGCCGTCGAAATAGGAAACGATGTCTTGCAGAATCGGAATTTGAGATGCCAGGGAAGGGAACGCGGCGAAGGCAGTGGTAGAAACAGCGACGGCAATACCTGCGGCAAGCGCCACGTTTTTCAGCCAAGGCGATTTGCGGCGCTGTCCAAGAATGCGCTTTTTCAGTTGTTTCTTTTCAAATTCCGACACATCCGCCTCCGGGATGTCTTCAATATTCGTTGTCAGCCACTTGTTTAAATCGCTCATGTAAACCGCTCCTTTCCGCCAAATAAGGCCGCTAATTTCCGTTTCCCGCGGTACAGCCGGTTATCGACCGCGGATACGGTGATGCCGAGGGATTCGGCAATTTCTGCGTTCGGCAAACCGAGGAAGTATTTCATCAAGAACAAATCGCGGTCCGCTTCCGGTAAACTATGGAGCCCAGCCAGCACTTCATCCCGCGCTTCTTTATCAAGCACCATTTCTTCTGTGTTATTGGAAATGCCTGCAGTCCGCACATCATCAGTGACCGACTCGCGTTCCAGCCTCTTCATGTGCCGTCTGTAGCTGTCGATTGCTTTGTATTTCGCCACCATGCCGGCCCATTTCCGGAAATCGCCGGCATCGCCGTCAAATTGCTTCGCCCGCTGCCAAATGGTCATGAACACATCGTTCAGGCATTCTTCCGCAGCTTGGCGGCCACAGCTCTTCAAAAGGATGTGCTGGCAAATCCCTTTCAAAAACGGCATGTATGTATCGATCATGTAGTTGAGCGCCGCTTCGTCTTGCCGCTTCAATCGAGCGATGAAATCCTCCACCGGAACCCCTCCTTTCCTTTGTTACTGTATACAACGATAGGGGCGAATAAAATCTCGCGCACTCTATATAAATTTTAACAAGTACTGTTTCGGCGTTAACATGAACGAATCTCGTGTCAACATGAATTGTTTTCACTTTAACATGAACTCATCCAACGTTAACATGAACTGCCAGAAAATTAACCGGCACTAGCAAAATAAGCATCGTCCAAAGTTCAAAAGCACAATATGAAAAGCCTTTCGCTGCAGCGAAAGCTCCCGCAATCGTAAAAGAAGGCATTCCGACAAGGCGGAATGCCGATTGCTGTTTAACCAATTCGCTGGTCGAATGTCAGCTCGCGATATTCAAAGCGTCCAACAATCTGTAGAATGGAAACAAAGCAAACTGGACAACGAAAGGGGCACGACCTTATGACGCGAAAATTCCCGTTTTCAAAAGATATCAGCCTGGCCTTCAAAAACGATCCGCCGGGCCAGTGGCTGCTGGCATTGCCTGAAGGCTGCATCCGATTGAGCTCGGGCTATCCGGAGCCGGTACTAGTCCCAGCCGAAGCCATCAAATCGGCGACGATCCGGCTGCTCGATGAAGAACAGGACCTGCCGCTGCAATACATCGGCAGTCCGCGGATTCCACAATTGAAAGAAGCCATCCGCCAGCGGATGGCAAAGCGCGGCGTGGAGCTGATGGACGAGGAGCTGCTTGTGACTTCAGGGGCGTGCCAGGCGATCGACCTCATTTCGCGCGTCTTGCTGGACGATAAGGCAGTCGTTGCACTCGAGTCGCCGACCTATATGGAAGCGCTGGAGGTGTTCCGGAATTACACGGAGCATTTCATGAACATCCCCGTTGACGCGAAGGGCATGGATACCGACAGATTTGCTGAAATGCTGGCGAACCGCAAACGCGAGGGGCTTACGCTGCCGCGCATCTTCTACACGATTCCGACCTCGCAGAATCCGACAGGCACGACATTGACGCCTGAACGCCGGGAGCATCTGCTTGTGCTTGCCGAAGAATTCGATTTTCTTATCTTAGAGGACGATGCATACGGCGAACTGGCTTTTGCCGAAGCACCCAAGCTGCTGAAAGCGATGGACGGCGGCAATAACCGTGTCATCCACATCGGATCGCTGTCAAAAGTTGTCGCGCCGGGCATGCGCATTGGCTGGGTGGCGGGCGGCGCGGAGTTGGTCAGTACCTTAGGATGGTTCAAGAAAGACCTGAACCATCCATTCGCGCAGTCGGTCATGGCGTCATTCTTGGAAGCCACGGATTTCGACGCGCATTTGGCGTCGTTGACAAACGCCTATCGAGCGAAAAGCATGGCTATGCTCCAGGCGCTTGAGCAATTCATGCCGCCGTCAGTGACATGGTACGCACCCGAAGGCGGCTACTTCATGTGGCTGCAGCTGCCGGGCATTGATACAGCGGACATGCTGCCGCAGGCATTGGCTGCCGGCGTATCATACGTTCCGGGCAAGCATTTCCATTTGGACCAGGAGCACTGCGAATACTTGCGGCTGTCATTCAGCTACGCCGACGCGGAAGCGATTGTCGAAGGGGTGCGCAAATTGGCGGAAGTGGTCGGCGCAAACTTGCCGCAGGACGAGCCACAAGGCGAATAAAACCTGAATGCACAAAAGAGAGCCATCCTCGAGGGATCGCTCTCTTTTTTCATTTTTTCATTTCCTTATGGGTGAACGGGCATTTGCCTTGGATCGGCTCGCTGTCGTCGCCGATGAAGAATTGCTTCCATTCGTTATGCGTCGGGTCGCCGAAATGGCTGATGTCCGGATGCGTCGGCAGATGGTCCCACGCTTCAACGCGTGCACGGACTTTCTCGCGTGACATGACGCCGCCTTTTTCCGTCCCTTTCAGGCCTTCGAAGATGCGGCGCGGCTGGAAGCCCAGCACCATGGCATTGCCAAGGTGGCGGGTCTTGCGCTGCTTATAGGCAGGAGTGTTGCCGAAGACGAAAATCGGTTCGCCGTCGAACGTGAAGTCCCATAAATAATGGTCCGGGTCGCGCGGCGCCTCGAGCGGCCATTCGGTTTTGTCGACATCGTGCATATACTGCAGCAGCTCCCAGAACTGCTTGCGGTAATCTTCGATCGAGCCTTCGGTTTCAAACGGCTCAACAAAGACGAACAGGCCGTGGCGTTTGTGTTTCGGATCATCGAACAATTCCAGGAAACTGGACACCGCTGCCGGCAAATTGCTCCAATCATCCTGCGTCACATACGCGTAGCGCAGTTCGCCTTTCAATTCGCCGCTCATCCCGAAATAGCAGGGGAAGGTCTTGTCGGTGACCGTGTTGTGGAAAGTCTGGTATTCGTTCAACAGCCATTCCGGCAAATCGGTACGGGTTTGGAAATCCTCTTTTGTCAATAAAGCATGCGTCGTCAAGTTCACTGAAATTCCTCCAATTAAGTAAATAACTCTCTCTAAGGGAATTTCCCTGTCGGCGCATAGATGAAACTAGGGCAATCGCTTTATTTGATCAAATGGTGTGATTGCTTATTCTACTACGTACTCATTCTCTGCTGGATAAGCGGGTCCTTGCTGCGGTGTGAACCAGGCTTCGATTTTATAGGTGCCGGGCTCAAGCTCAAGCGGCGGGACCTCCAGCTCATAGACCAGTTCACCGCCGGCTGGGGCTGTTTCCTCACCGAGCACCTGGGCATATGCGCTGACTGAAGAATGCAGGAATACCTGTTCATCCGCTTCGTTATAAAGCGCGAAATCGAAGCGCTGGCTGCTTGTAAAGTTGAACGTCACTGCTTCATTTGTGCCGTTTTTGAGGGTATAGCGGTAGCCAAGATCTGATTTTACGAGTGTTGCGGCCATTTCGCCTTCATTGCCTCCTTCTGATTTTTCTCCATTTGTGCCTTCTTCTGGTGTGCCGCAAGCGCCAAGCAAAAGTGCCAGCACGGCGAGCAATAAAATTGTCCATGTCCGCATGGTTTTCTCTCCTTATAAAGCGATTTACAAGTTAGACCGTTGAATGTGGATAAAAGTTACAATGCCATGAAGAAACAGCAAATTACCATTGAAGCGGCTGCTGCATTATACTAATCTTACCTATTGAAGGAGGCAGACACTATGCCCACAATTGCAAGAGATTTTAAAGATGCATTGATATCGAAGATGAAATGCTTATCCACCAGTTCGCTGTATTTGCTGAAGTACATGGCGATTGTCCTCGTGCCGCTGTACATCATTTATTTGTTCACCAAGTAATAGTAAGACAGAAAAGACGATTCCGCACAAAGCGGAATCGCCTTTTTTTAATGAATGCGCAGCTTAAGTAATCGACGCTTCGTAAATTGTCTGGATGGAATCCGCGATGGATGCGTTGAATTCTTCTTCGGATTGGCTGGCGCTGACGCCTTCGGATAAGCCGCGGGAGAAACTGGCAATCAGGCCATTATTAGCGGCCAATTTTTCGTTGGCTTCTTTGCGCGGATAGCCGCCGGACAGCGCAACCACACGGATGACGCGCGGATGGTCAATCAATTCCTTATAGAAGTTATTGACGGTTGGGATCGTCAGTTTCAACATGACGTTTTCATCCTCGCCCAGGGAATCGAGCAGATTCAGCAGTTCCTGCTTCAACAACTCTTCGGATTTTTCTTTGTCTTGGCTGTGGATATCGACTTCCGGCTCGATGATCGGCACCAGTCCGGCAGCCATAATTTGCTTGGCCACTTCGAATTGCTGCTCGACGACTTTGCGGATGCCCGCTGGATTCGGCTCTTTGATGACCGAGCGCATCTTCGTGCCGAAAATATGGCGTTCGTTTGCCCGCTTCAGCAAGTCATCAAGATTCGGCATCTCTTTCATCAATTGAACGCCGTCCATTTCGTCTGCGAGGCCTTTGTCGACTTTCAGGAACGGCACAACGCCTTTTTCTTCCCATAAATAATCCGCCGTATATTTGCCTTCGACTTCTCGGTCCATGGTCTGTTCGAACAGGATCGCACCCAGAATCGAGTCGGAATTGAAGGAAGGGGCGGTCATGACACGCGTCCGCATTTCATGGATCAAGTCGTACATTTCATCTTCATTTGAATATTGGTCTTCTGAAACTCCGTAAAGCTTCAGCGCTTTTGGTGTACTCCCGCCGCTTTGGTCGAGTGCAGCCACAAAGCCTTTGCCATTTTTCACACGTTCGAATTGTTCTTGATTCATCATCCCAGCTCCTTAGATAAATTTTATCGTGAAAATTTAAACTAACAGAAAGCCTTTCATTGAATAGTTTAACAATTAATAATGGATTATTCAAAATAATTCTGAAAGCTATTACTTTTTCATTGAAAGGGCGGATAAGCGGTTAGTTAAAAATTGAACGTCACGCCTGTCAATTGTTCAGAGACGTTCCAGAGTTTAAGTGAAACGGCTTTGTTGGACGTGGCCGGATGAGGCGTGTCGATTGCCGGATATCCTTTGCGCTGGCCTTTGCCGTCGGGGCCGATGTATTCGCCGCCTTTCAGGGAAGGGGACGTGGCAGCAAAAATTGTCGGCAATGCGCCCATGTCGGCAGGCTGAAGGAATTTATACAAAATCCCTTTCATGAAGTTCGGCGCATCTTTGCCGCCGAACTTGAACAGATTGGTAGCGGAAATTCCTGGATGGCAAGCGATGCTCATTGTCGATTGGCCATGCTGCTTCAAGCGTTCATCGAGTTCTTGCGCAAACATCAGATTGGCAAGCTTGCTTTGTCCGTAAAATTTCATTGCCTTATAGCCGCTTGTGCCGTCGAGGTTGTCGAAGAAGATATCTGCTCCTTTATGCGCGAGGCTGCTGACGGTGACCACACGTGAATCGGGAGTAGCCGAAAGGAGCGGCAGCAAATGTCCGGTCAATGCGAAATGCCCCAAGTGGTTGCTGCCGAATTGGAGCTCGAAGCCGTCTTTCGTTTTGGCATAAGGCGGCGTCATGACGCCTGCGTTATTGATCAACAGGTCGAGCGAAGGGAATTTGTCCTGAAAGCGTTCCGCGAAAAAGCGGATGCTGTCGAGGTCTGCCAGGTCGAGTTCCATGACTTCAACCTCCGCATGGGGATGGTCCTTTTTGATCAAATCGCGTGCCGCATAACCTTTTTCTATATTGCGTACCGCCATGACGACTCGGGCACCCTGTTCGGCAAAGGTGGTTGCCGTTTCGAGGCCGATACCGCTATTGGCACCGGTGATGATGGACGTCTTTCCGTACAATGAATGTTGTTCCATGATTTCAACTCCTGAAAGGGTAGATTGATTTCCTTAAACGTATCATTAGTTTCAGGCAGGAACAAACAGAACGGCTTTTGTTTAAACTTCGCGATTCTGCTAGGGCGCAAAAAAGCTGCCGTAAAATTTAAGGCAGCTCTTTTTCGAGATGGATCCATTTTATTTCGTAAAATCAAACTTTACGCCAGTCAATTGTTCAGACACGTCCCATAGCTTGCGGGCAACTGCTTCATCCAACGCGGAAGGGTGGGGAAGTTCCAAGGCAGGGAAACCTTTTTTTGCGCCTTTGCCATCAGGTCCGATGTATTCGCCGCCGGTCAATCCTTCGTCCGTGGCTGCATGGACAGTCGCGAGCGCTCCCATGTGCGGCGGCTGCAAGAAGCGGTTGGCGTAATTGCGCAGCGCTTTCGGCGCATCCCATTTGCCAACCTTGAAGATGTTCGTTGCCGAAATACCCGGATGGCAAGCGACGCTGATGGTTTGGAAGCCGTTGCGCTTGAGGCGCCTATCCAGTTCCATCGCAAAAAGCATATTGGCAAGCTTGCTTTGGTTATAGAACTTTTTCGCTTTATAGCCTTTTGAGCCATCAAGGTTGTCGAAGTCGATTGAGCCACGGTTGTGGGCGAGGCTGCCGATGGTGACGATGCGCGAGCCAGGTGTTTTCTCAAGGAGCGGCAGCAAATGGCCGGCCAGAGCGAAATGGCCAAGGTGGTTTCCGCCGAACTGCAGCTCGAAGCCGTCTTTTGTTTTGGAATAAGGCGGCATCATGACGCCCGCGTTATTGATCAGCAAGTCGAGCGAAAGGAGCCGGCTCTTGATTTGTTCGCTGAAAAAGCGGATGTTTTCCAAGTCTGCGACATCCAGAGGCATCACTTCGATTT
Source organism: Planococcus koreensis (assembly GCF_004761975.1). Taxonomy (GTDB): domain Bacteria; phylum Bacillota; class Bacilli; order Bacillales_A; family Planococcaceae; genus Planococcus; species Planococcus koreensis. The sequence continues at coordinate 32,120 of NZ_RQII01000040.1, forward strand.
CCGCATGGGTCGTTTCGGCAATGATCGCCCTTCTGGCCTTCAAGCCTTTTTCCATGTTGCGCACCGCTAATATGACGTGTGCGCCGCTTCCGGCCAACTCTTTGGCAGCTTCAAAGCCGATTCCGCTATTTGCGCCGGTGATGATGGCGGTTTTTCCATTCAAACTTTTCTGTCTCAAAAAAATCAGCTCCCGGTTCTCTAAATTCAGCGTACTGCTCGTTCTAACGTATCACGTCAGCCAAGCCGGAACAATGAAGAAAAGAAGTGGGCTTTTCAAAGCTATTAGGAACTGCGTTAGGCGAATGTGGAAACATAGAAAAAGGGCTATCCCGAAAAGCCATTGTCCATGACTTTGGGAAAGCCCCGTTATTCAGTGGCGGTCACCTTTAATCCATTTGCCTTTGCTTACTTCGACGTCAATCACTTTTCTGTTGTAAGTTGTTTTATAATTTTTATTCTCAACGTGTGTTTCTTTCACGACTCTGCGTTGAGTTTTTCCAAACTCTTTGTCGCGGTAAACTTCAGTGTCTTTATAGAAAACTTTGCCGCCGCTGCCTGGTTTGCCGTAATGTTTGATCGTAGTGACAGTCGTTTTCGTAATTGTCACTGGTGTTGTGAAAATTTTGATGGTGTCATAACGTGTGACTTCATCCCAAGTGACGCGTTTAATCACTTTGTACGTTGTGCTGGTTTTCACTTCGCGATACCAGTCTTGTTGAGGATGGTGTTCTTTAGTCACTTTGACATCGACTTCGTTATAAGTGGATTTTTCGGATTTTTTCTCGGTTACATATTCAGAAGATTTTTCGCGTTTGACCACTTTGTCATGCGTCACTTCTTTATGCGTTTTTACAATTGTCGTGACGCCATCGCGATAGGTGACTTTTTCAGAATCATCTCCCCGATGATCGTCATGTGCAAATGATACAGAAGTGAATCCGAATGCTAGTAAAAGGGTAATCAATATCATAGCAAACTTCTTCATTTTCTATTTCTCCTTTAAAAGCAGATTTTTATTAGCTGAGCAAAGAACTTTAAAACGGGCCAGAGTATCTAGACGTCGACCGCTACTCAAAAATCCACTCATTTTTCTTCATATGCGCCTCCTTGTGTATGTAACTCCATGTAAATAGTATAGTACAAATATCAAAAAAATACTATAATTTAGAATGTTAAATCATTTTAATTTCAATAAAAATAATTGGTTGCGTGAGATGGAAAAAGGAACAGGCCTCTGAAAAGGTCCATTCCTTTTTTGTTGGTTAATGGTGATCGTGATGATCGCGGTCATCACGGTCGTCCCAGTCGTGATAGCGTTTTCCGTATTTGTGGAAATGATAATAAGATTTTCCGTGTTTCGTGTAATGTTTGTGGTAATATCCGTGTTTTTTATGGTTTTTGAATTTTTTATGCTTTTTGTATTTCTTTTTATCGTCGTCATCTCTATTGTACTTTTTGTCGTCTTTATCTTTATCGTAGTCATGATGGTATCCGTCTCTGTCGTGGTCATGGTCTCCACCGCTGGCTAAAGCGGTTGATGAGAAGCCGAATGCCAAGAGCACGGCCATCAAAATCATAAGATATTTCTTCATAAGTTGATCTCTCCATTCCATTTGGATTATTGTCCATTGTCTAGGTTGTCTGCTCCATAGAGACTGGATTTTTCATCTGCATGTACTTTTGAGAAAGGACCCCTTTCAGTGTCATTGTATAAAGCAGCTGCAACGTTTATATTGGAATTTCTCTCGTGATTCTCGCTAAAAGCGCTGAAAGAAAACAATAGTCCGAGACAGCATAACCAAAAATTAGATTAAATTTTAAAAAATGTAAAATGATATAAATATGATATCAACTGTTGTGAGTATACATCCTAAATCAAAAAAATACTACAGTTTTTTGAATATTTAAATAAATATAAACAATTTGACTCACAGGCATAGTATAATGGAAGTGAAAATACATAGCCGCTCTTAAATCCAATCGAAAGAAGGTATTGGAATGGAGCAAAGAATCCAGAAAATCGTAGCCAATCTATGGTTTGAGAAAGTGGCGGAGGAAGCGGCCCGCTATTATGTATCTATTTTCAAAAACGCGAGCATCGGACGTATCCTTTATTATTCACAAGAAGGATTTGAAATCCATCACATGGCAGAAGGCACCGTCTTGACCGTTGAATTCACCTTGGAAGGCCAGAAATTCCTTGCGCTCAATGGCGATTCTGCATTCAAATTCACTGAAGCGGTGTCGTTCATCATCAATTGTGAATCACAGGAGGAAATCGACTATTACTGGAACAGGTTGACTGTAGGGGGAGACGAAGAAGCGCAGAATTGCGGCTGGCTGAAAGACAAATTCGGCGTTTCCTGGCAGGTATCGCCAGTCCAATTGGATGACATGCTTGCAGACTCGGACCCTGAGCGGGTAAAGCGGGTCACAAAGGTGATGCTGGAGATGAAGAAGCTGGACTTGGCGGAATTGCAGAAAGCATTTGAAGGATGAAGGGTAAATAGGAGCGGCTATTTTTAGTCAGGTTGAACTGCAGCCGGTAAAATGGAATCCGTTGTTAACAGGAGTGATTTCCGTGGCAAAGAAAATACTGATTTTTGGCGTTGGCCCTTTCGGCAGCTTGTTTGCGGAAAGGTTGAAGGAAGCCGGGCACGATATCGCCGTGCTTGACCACGGCGAACGGCAAGAAGACTTGAAACGCTTCGGCATCGTAATCGAAAATACGGCAACAGGGGAAACTACGGTTACACAAGTGCCGGTTGTCGACAGCTTCGATCCGGAAGCGTATTACGACCTTGTCATCGTACCGATGCGGAAAAACAAAGTGATTGAAATTCTGCCAACCCTCGCGGCGAATAAAAAAGTGCCTACTTTCCTGTTCATGATGAATAATGCAGAAGGGCAAGATCGGCTGGTTCGTGCATTGGGGCAAGAGCGCGTAGTTTCCGGTTTTCCATTTCCAGGAGGCTATCGGCAAGGGCATACCATCCGTATGCTGCCGGTCGACGAACATCACAAGTGGACCTTGCCAATCGGCGAAGTCGATGGGCGTACCATTCCAAGAACACTTGAAGTCAAGGCAGTTCTGGAATCGATGCGCGGCTTTAAAGTGGAGATCCGGGATGATATTGACGACTGGCTGAAAACGCATGTCGCGCTTCTTGTGCCGACGCTGGCGCAAGCCGTCTACGCATGCGACACCGATTTGGAGCGCTTTGCAGCGACGCGTGATGCCCGCGTATTGTGCATCCGAGCGCTGAGGGAATCGTTCGGGGCATTGCGTAAAGCAGGAGTGGAGATTACGCCGCCGGGCTTGCGTGCATTTGAGATGATTCCAGAACCGCTGCTTGTGCTGATGCTCGCAAAACTGGCACGGAGCGAAACCTTCGAAAACAGTTTGGGACACTTGAAATCCGTGCCGGACGAAGTAAAGCAGCTGACTGACGAATTTTACGAATTGATCGAACCGGCCGGCTTGGAGACGCCTGCGCTGGATATACTGTCCCGATACAGTTATACGGACAAAGCTCCGTTGCCTTACGGCTTGAAAGAATACCCTCTCCAATGGAAAGGGGTATACGCCATTGCATTCGGAGCCGTTGCAGCAGCCGGTATTTACAAAGCGATGAAAAAATAAATAAGCCCGCTTTCAAGGACACAGGTCCGGGAAGCGGGCTTATTTTAGCTGAATGCGGAAATCCAGAAGAAGTGATGTTGATGTCAAATAAGTATTTTAAATAAAACTAATAAGAAATCTTTTAGAGTGTGCAGCGATTTAATGGCCAAGAAAAAACTGAACTCTTTAGAGAGAGCTCAGTTTTTTCTTTTCTTGTTAACTTGCATTAATGGCGGTCATAGTGCCGCTTTTTGTCGAAGAAATAATGGAATTTGCCGTGTTTGTAAGTGTATTTCCCTAGTTTATGGAAATGGTCACGGTGTTTGTAATAGAATTTGCCGTCTTTGTGATAGTATTTGCCATGTTTGAAGTAGCCTTTGTGATGGTGTTTGTATTTGTCTTTGTCGTGATAGCGTTTTTTGTCTTTACCGTCATCATCGTGATGGCGTTTTCTGTCTTTATCGTCATCGTCATCATCGTCATCATGGTGTTTTCTATTATCATCGCGGTCTCTGTATTTATCTTTGTCATGGTAACCGTCTTTATGGCCGTCGTCATGGTCTCCGCCTGCTAAAACTGTTGAAGAAGCACCAAAGATCAAGAAAAGAGCCATTAAGATTGTAAAATATTTCTTCATATTCTCTCTCTCCATTCCATAATTAGATTTGGTTTTATCCTCTAGGCTTAAGTGGCACAGAGTCTTAAACTTTCATCATTATGCACTTTGAGGGAATAAGACCTCCTTTAAACATTGTTTAAATAATAACTCATCGGTGTGATGAATTAAGGTAATAATATGATCTTCATGAGGTCATTCTATAATAAATATCAAAAATTACTATAGTTTTTGAATATTTAAATAAAAAAGTTTTTTCAATATTATAGAAAAACAAAACGGCCCATAAGATGCAGATTTATCCTTGAAATTTATATAGAGAAATAAGGTTAATATCGATGTGGATTTCATTTTATGGAGATCAGGGTGCCTTGAACTTATGCTATTATGAAGCTAGTTGTATAATATATCCATTTTATTGCAGGAAGGAATTTAGTTATGGATTTTAAATCAAGAATCATCGAAGCAGTGACGTCAGCTGAAAAAGAAATCAAGCGTGTAGTGGATGGCCATGAATTGACCATTAAACGCCAAAAAGAAGAGATAGAAGAACTTCGGCAATATGCAAGCCAGGCAGAAGAAATAGAGCGGCTGCAAAAAGAAGTTCAAGAGCTAAGAAAACAGTTGAGAGTTAGTGAAGGGGAAAACTTACTGCTGCAAGTACGCTTGGATTTAGAAGCCGCTAAAGAAAAGAAAAAAACCTCTTCCGAGCTTGTAACGCTCACAGCAAAAGAAAACCCGCCAACTAAAATTTCACAGGAAACGGTGGACAAGCGTGATACCGAAGATGAATGGGAAGATACGCTCCTGCAGGTAAGGAGGGATTTGGAAGCGGCAAATGAAAAGAAACAGCGGGAAAAGACGTATTATGAAAATTCAAGTTCCACTGGTTCATTTGCAGCAACTGATCTTTCTGCAATAAGTGGTTCTGTAAAGCCCGCGATTTACCGCTATAAAGTGAATGTCATTGATGGAACATCCCTTGAAACATTCATACGAAAATATAACTTAGTTGAGCGAGACGCCATATTGCCTCTATATGAAACGAAAAACTCACGTGAGATTTACTTGTATACAGAAGTGGAAACCATCTTTATCGATTTATTGCTAAAAGAAATATATATGGTGAAGGATGAATTTGATAAGCTGCAAGCAAGGTATTCGCCATTGGTTCTGAAGCATAGGCAACTTACGGCTATAAAGCACCCTGTCCGAGAAAAACAAAGTGCCGATACAGCAGGAATTCAGTGGGGGTCAATTGATGCGAAGCCATCTTTTTTAAAGGATCCAATCGAAGATTCGCTGTTCAGTGAGCAAAGCGAATTGAACAAAATGGGGTATCGGATTAGCGGCATCACAAGAGAAGAAAGATGGGAAGTTCTTAGAAGGGCGATTCCGGCATTAGGATTAAAGAAAGTGGTCAATATCATCAGCGCAAATGTGAGGTTAAGAAAAAGACAGAAAAATGGTGAGCAGAAATACCAGTACGCTATCACGGAATGGGAATATGACCTTAGTCAACTTAAGAAAAAGTATTATTATGACGGATTTAAATGGCCTGAGAGTTAAATTGATTGTAAAATCTTCATATTTAACGCCGCAAAAAATTAACGAACACCCTATTTAAAAAGAACTGCCAGGAGAAAATGCGCCAAAATAAAAATAACTGCCCTGTAAATAAGGGGCAGTTATTTTTATTTTGTTATTGCAGCATGCCTTCCAAATAGCCGTATCCTTTCTGTTTCATCTCATCTTGCGGGATGAAAAGAAGAGAGGCGCTGTTGAGGCAATAGCGCAAACCGCCTTTGTCTGCCGGGCCGTCATCAAAAACATGCCCAAGATGGCTGTCGCCTGAGCGGCTGCGCACTTCAATCCGTGTTCCCAAAAAACCATTCTCTTCGTGTTCAGTCACGACAGCAGGCTCAATCGGTTTTGTGAAGCTTGGCCAGCCGGTTTTTGAATCGTATTTGTCTTTTGAAGAGAACAGTGGTTCACCGGTTGTGATGTCCACATAAATCCCAGGTTCGTAATTATCCCAGTATTCATTGGAATAAGCCTTTTCAGTGTCATCTTTCTGTGTAACATTGTATTGAATTTCAGTTAGCTGTGCCTTCAGTTCATCGTCGCTTGGTTTTGGGTAGATCGCCGGATCGATTAAAGCCGGAACTTCCTGGTCTTCAAGCGAGTCGAACTCAACGTGGCAATAGCCGTCCGGATTTTTCTCGAGGTAATCCTGGTGGTATTCTTCCGCAAGGTAATAATGAACAAGCGGCTCGACTTCTGTAACAATCGGATCGTCGTATTTATCCACTTCACCAGCCATGACTTTTTCAATGACAGCGCGGTCTGCTTCATCTTTATAGTAAACACCGGTGCGGTATTGTTCGCCGCGGTCATTGCCTTGCTGGTTCAAGAGCGTTGGGTCGATGATCATGAAATAATGCGACAGCAGCTTCTCCAAATCGACACGTTCCGGGTCATAGCGTACATGGACTGTTTCCGCGTGTCCGGAATTCCGGCGCGTCACATCTTCATAGGAGGGGTTTTCCGTATCGCCGTTGGCATAGCCGGAGGTGACATCATAAACGCCGTAAACCCTTGCCATATAAGCTTCGACTCCCCAGAAGCAGCCTCCCGCAAGCCAGATTTCTTCCAAGTTCGCGGTATCGAAGTCCAGATCCTTATTTGGGTTGTCCGGGAAAGGGGAGGCGGATGCTGCATTATCGCCGCTGTTGCCCGTGCTGCCTGCGGTCTCAGTCAGTGGATTCGAACATCCGGACAATACGAGGAGCAGAAACAGGAAGAAAAGAAGGGATGAAAAACGTTTGATATTCATTGGGATGTCCGCCTTTCGTTATTGAATGGTATCGAATGTTTCTCTTATTTGTTCGTTGCTGAAATGGCCAGGCGAGCTTTTGACAAGTACACCGTCCGAGCCAATATAGACAGATGTTGGATAGGCCAGTACGCCATAATCTTCAAAGACAGGGCCTCCTTCATCCAAAAGGACTTGCACGTTCTCAGTGTTTTCAACGCCTTCGAACCATTTCTTGAATGATTCGCTGTTCTTTTCAGCATTCGAACTTGGCGAAACGATGGACAATACAGCAAAGTCGTTTTCTTCACCAGCCAGTTCATTCAATTCGCTCATGCCGGCAAGGCAGATCGAGCACCAGGAAGCCCAGAACTTGATATAGACTTTTTGGCCTTCGTATTCGGAGAGTTTATGGCTTTGCCCATTTATATCGACAAGTTCGAAATCAGGGGCCGCATCTCCATTATTTGCACTGGGTGCCGATGAACAGCCCGCTAATGCCAGAACGAAAGCCGCAAGCAGCAATATTCTTATCTGTATATTCATCGCAATCATCCTCTGCAAAAGAAGCCCGATAGCTGCAGCTTCGTAGTTTACTTTCATCATATAGCCGAATTGTCAGAAAATACATTGAAGACCCTCCAATAAACAAAAGAAGAGGCTATTTTAAGGCGGAATCGTGAAATTATCCTCAAAGAAACATAATACGTACCTATTAAACGCAGCAGACATTCATTTAGATCATTAAAAAGCCAGCCGATCGATTTCAATAATCACTGGAATCGAGTGGCTGGCGGAGATTATTCGTATTCGAATTTCGCTGAATCCGGACCCAGCCAGACGTCATCGATGAAAGTGGTGATTTCTTTGGCGACATTTTTAGGATCTTCCCAATACAGCATATGGCCGAGCTGTGGGAAAACGGTAAGACGGGCATCTGTGATGGCGCTCGCCAGTTTTTCCTGGTCTTTTCGTGAAGCGATGGTGTCTTTGCCGCCGCAGACGATAAGCGCAGATGCTTTTACTAGATGAAGCTGATCTGGAAATTTCTCTTTCAGCAAAGCTTCGCTAGCTTCTCTCCATACGCGTGCAGGCACTTTTTGCGATTCGCTGAACATCATCTCCAGAAAATCAACAGGTACGGGTTTGATGAAAAGTCCCTCTGTGAAACTTCTGATAAACGCCAAACTGACGGGGTCGCTTAAACGGGACAACGTGGATTCCTGTGTTCTGACAATATCCGGCTTGTCGCCAAGAGCGGAAGGGACGCCCACCAGGATAAGTCCAAGAACCCGCTTAGGATGGCGGGCAGCGAATTTCCTTGCAGCAAACCCACCGCTGGATGCCCCTAGAATAAAAGCTTTCCGGATGCCCATTGCATTCATGAACTGCCGCAAGTCCGCTTCAAAATCCTGCGTCTTGTACGTCATGCCAGGCAGATCAATGCCGTCATGTCCGCGTTGTGTAAAAGCGATAGCCCGAATCCGGCTTGGGAAATGCTCGAACAGCCCTTCAAACGAGCGGCAGGAATCGCCGAGCCCATGCAGCAAAATCATCGGAATGCCAAGCGGATCGCCGGCTTCTATATAAGAAATTTTTCTGTTATTCGGCAAGGTTATTTCTTTGAGTTCTAATACCAATAGATTCCACTCCCTTCAATCCACCACGATGCGGCCATTTTTTGTTGAAAGTTTGATAAGCACATCTCCGCTGCCGAAGCTGACTTGTCCAGAATTGCGTCCGAATACTTCCAGGCGTCCATTTTCAACACGCGCCTGGATGCGGGCGTTGGCAGGTTCGTTTTTGGTATGGATTTCAATACGGCCATTATTCGTTTCAAAGTCGACAGGGAAATCGAGCGTGTCAGTGGTCAATTCGATGCGCCCGTTATTTGCTTTGGCCTGCAGCTCGCCTGACACATCCGTGAAAATGATGCGTCCATTCGATGAGCGGACAGTCATGTCAGCGTCCATTTTTGCCAAATCGATTGCGCCGTTAGCTGTTTCGATATTGACGGCATCACTTTCGACCGCTTGCAAATCGATGCGCCCATTATCCGCTTCAAGGGATAGGTCAGCAACCCGAATATCTTGCGCTTGAATCGTTCCGTTATTGCTGTCTACGATGAGCGATTCCAAACCTTCCTCAGGCACATAGACTTGCAGCGAATAGGAGCGGTGGAAGCCGAAAACGAAAAAGCGGGAACGATCTTCGACTTCTATAAGCAAGCGGCCGCCAGAAATATCTGTTTTCAATATGAAATCCTCGCTATTTCCTGTCAGCACGATGCGGGAAGTACCGTCAGTGCTCGGCAGAAAGTCCACCCGGGAATTTTCCACTATGATTTCCATATCCTCGATTTCTGCATCGAAGGTCTTCTCCTCCAGCACTTCCTGTTCTGCCGAATCTGAATTGTAGATGGCATATAGGATTGCAATGGAAACGATTAAAAAGAGAGCAGTTGCAATAAGCAAAACCTTGATCAATGTTTTCATGGCTGGATTCTCCTTTCTTCAACAAAACATGTGCGCTATTGTACAAGGCGACAGGGGATTTCCAAAGTTTGTTGAATACTTACAATAAGAACAAGAGAAAAAAGGCAATGCGGAAGGAAGGATAATCATGGAATCTGTGCAGAACAGACGGGCGATTGCCGTAGAACGGATTGTCTGGTGGTCAGTGCAAGCCTCTTTGCTGATAGGCATCTATTATATGTACAGCCAAAACAATGGAACGAAGGTATTTATGGGCTTTCTGACCATTGGTGTCATGGTAGCCATCGCACTTGTGCAAAGGCGCTTCCAGTATCCGCTGCCATCCATTTTCGCAAGTATTGTCTATGGCTTCGTCTTTTTTTCGGTCGTTGTCGGAACGTTCGGCGGAGGGTATAAAATCAATCATTTCGACGATTTCCTCCACATATTCTCTGGCATTTGGATCGGCTATGCCAGCTGGCTCATATTCCGCCGGCTAATCCGCAACGGCGGTGCTGCCAATCTTCCGAACTCCTTTATCGCGCTTTACATGATTTGTTTTTCGCTTGCGTCTGCGGCTGTTTGGGAATTGATGGAGTTTGCAGGCGATAAATTATTCAGTTTTACTGCACAGGGCCGAGATCCGGACGATACGATGATCGATATGATCATGGGACTGATCGGCGGCTCAATCAGCGCGTTCGTTATCTTGAAATTGCGTGATAGAGGCAAGGGGAAAAGTGAATTAGAGTAGCAAATGAGCCGCGTCCTCCGACACCTTTTCTATGCTACTGATTTTACCATAAAAGTTTATGGATATCAGAAAAATCAGTTTATTTAAGGTGCTGATTGCTGTACTATTGATTAAAGGAAGTGATTTTATGGAAGGTGTCTTCGCATTTTCACCCGTTATGATGGCTGCAGCAGTTCTAGTGATCGGCCTTATTGTCTTTTTCGTTTTTCGGAACCGTTCGAAGTGATGCAGAGATTTTCAGGCAAGAGGAGGATGCCGTAATGTGGAACTTGAAAAAAGTTATTTATATCGACCGCAGGGTGGAAGAAGTCCATCAATTCGCAACGAATCCGAAGCTTTGGTATCAATGGTACGCGGGCTTGTCGGAAGCCGAAAACTTGCTTGGAACGGGTGGCAAAGGCACGAGCTTGGATTTGAAGTATTCTTTTCTTGGACGGTATCTGGCATTGCATGTGCTGGTTGAGGAAAATGCGCCGGTGAACGATGGATATATTTGGCGATGCCTGATCTCCGGTGCAATCGATGCGACCCAGACTTGGAGTTATTTGCCGGCAGAAGAAGGCACTGTCGTCCAGTTTGAAATGGATTATGAATTGCACGGCAGCATCCTTGGGAAAGCGGCCAATAAGTTTTATGTTAAAAAGCTGATGAACAATTCAGTAGAGCAGACATTGCAGAACCTGAAAGATATCAGTGAAAGTGATTGATGCCAAAAAAGGCAGCTCCGAAAATCATGTGATTGATTTTCGGAGCTGCCTTTATTATTGAAGTGAAGCTTATTTTGTTTTTACTCAACTGTTTCCAACGCGTTGCGTTCAATGATCGTATCCGATAGGCGAAGCTGTTTGGTGGCTTGTTCTATGCCTTTTTCACAGTCCGCGAAATTTGTCGGGCTCCTGGTTTCCAGAGAATAGCAAATGCCTTCACCAGCGGTTTGCGTCAAATCGGGTTCGTAGTAAACGTCTTCATACTGGAATGCACCGTTTCGGAAAACTGTGATGTTAGGTTCTTCGTCCAGCAGCGACTGGCCAAGCATATAGGCGGGTTTCATATTAAGCAAGTCGAGAATAGTTGGTGCAATATCGATCTGTCCACCGCCCGCTTCGACTACTTCTCCTTGTTTCAAGTTCGGCGGTTTGATGAACAATGGAACTTGCCGGTCGAGGCGGAAGGCATCGGGGGCTATTTCAGCATCCGCTTTTTGTGCGAGTTCACCTTCTGGTGCGTTCAATCCACTGTCATGGTCCCCGTAAAATACCACTAATGCATCATCCCACATGTCTTTTTTCTTTAAGTCTTCAACCATTAATCCGATAGCTGCATCGACATAATGTACGGTGTGGTAATAATTCTGCAAAAGCTGATCTTCATAGCCAGTGAGCTCCAACCGTTTCTCTTCATCAGGAATGTCATAAGGCGTATGGCTCGTCAGCGCAACCATAAATGTATAATACGGTTCGGGCAAGTCTTCCATTAAAGACACGGAAGTGCTGAAAAACTCTTTATCATTTAACGCCATGCCGATGACGCCATCATCGGGGAAGTCTTTCTTGCTGAAGAACTGATTGAAACCGATGTTCTTGTAAAAATCATCACGGTTCCAGAAATCTTTTTCAAACGCATGCATGGCTGCCGTTTCGTAGCCGGCTTTTTTCAACAGCCCGGGCAGCGCTTCAAATTCATTGTCCGCGTATTGGGTATAAACCGATCCGGATTTTACAGGATGCAGCGAGCTATTGGTGATAAATTCGGCGTCCGACGTCCGCCCTTCATGGGTCTGATGATAAAAAGACGGGAAGTACAGCATCTCCTGTTTCAACGCGTTCAAGTTCGGCGTCACTTCCTGCTTGTTAATCTGCTGGTCAATGACGGAAGTTTGAAAAGATTCGAGCTGCACCATGATGACATTCGGCTGCTTGGCCGTTGCCGCCACCGGTTCTTCCGGTTTCAGCGTTTCGATTTCCAGCTTTTCCGCTTGAGTGATTTCTTCGCCGAACCCAGTGGCAGCGGCGATACCTTTCGCTACATCGGCACCGTGGTAACCCCAGAAACCAAGCTGGTAATACTCACGCATATTGGAAATCGAACCTTCCACCAGCCAATCTTCTTCATTGGCGTAGCTAGAGGCTAACGGGGCGATGAAAAGCACAAGGCCCAGTGCTGTAACAGAGCCGGCCCACATGCGCCGATTGCGGAGAGGTGTGTTGTCCGCTTTAGTGCGTGTAAAGAATATCAAGAAGGCGAAGAGGAGCAGGTCACCGAAGAACAAGAAATCCTTTGCTTCGATCAAGGTCATGAAGCCGCCGCCGACATCGCCCATCTGGCCGATATCCGACAGCAGCGAAATGGACAATAAGTCTTCGAAATAGCGGTAATACCACGTGTCCGAAATGAGCAGCGTGCTATGAAGAAATAGTGACGCCAGCAAAATCCAGCGGCGGACCTGCGGTTTCAGAACCAATGACCAGCTCGTCAGCACCAGGATGCCCGCAAGATTAATCACAAAGAAATTGAAGTTAAATGCGCTCGCGGTAAACACGCTGAACAAATAGATTTTAGACAGAGACAAAACCAGGTAAACCCAGTAATCTATATCTTTCATGAAAACCTCCAAACCAAATGCGAAACGAGCAAGCATTTTTCTATTCCTTTACCTTTAAAACAAGGCAGAAAAACGTCGGACACTGAATAGAATGTGGCGATAATTTAACAATGTATAATATTTATGAAATTTAAGTAGAAGAAAAGTAGATAGATAAAAAAGATGTGATTGCGCGAACCGCTGCAGCCCATCACTAGCTTATTAGCCAGATGGCAGCGGTTCAATGGAACGCTGGAAATGTGATTATTTGATGTTTTTTTCAAAATTCCTCTTTTCATTCAGAAGAAGTGGGTTGATAATGAGATGGAAAGACATAATAAGGACTGTAAAGAAAAAAGTACATAAAAAGGAAGACGGCTATTGACGACAACGATCACTCGGAAAATTACGCGTCTGATTTTAGCGGCGCTGCTCATTTTTACAATTTTTACTGCATACGGAATTTGGACATTTGCAGGAGAATCGGAACTTATAAAGACCGATGCCGCCATCGTTTTAGGCACGAAAGTCATTGGTGATCAGCCCACGCCTGTGCTGAAGGAACGCATCAATCATTCAATTTGGCTATACGAGAACGGCTATGTGGGGAAAATCATTTTCACTGGAGGCAAGACGGATGGGGCGGATTTCGCCGAATCGGAAGTGTCCCGTGATTATGCATTGAGCAAGAATGTGCCTGCAGAAGATATTTTGATCGAAACGCAATCGATGATCACGGAGGAGAATTTTTTATACGCCAGTGAGATTGCCGCTGAACAGGAACTGGACAGTTTTTTAGTTGTCAGCGACCCCTTACACATGAAGCGCGCCTTGTTGATGGCGCATGTTGCAGGGATAGATGCATATTCATCACCGACGACGAGTTCAGTTTATCAATCACTAAGCAGCCAATTGCCTTTTTTTGCGCGTGAAATCGGCGCTTATGTAGGATATGTCCTGACATTCAGCTTTTTGCATTAAAGGAGTAAGCGCAAACCGCATTGTGGATTGTGCTTCAGAAGGTATACAAAATCTAATCAAAAAGAATAACTGTGTATACCACAACCGGTCTGGCCACTTCGCTTTCCGTGGGCTCAGCTTCAGCCTCCTCGTCACTGGAAAAAGAGTTGCTCCTGCATCGCTGCGCTAGCTTCGTCGCAAACGAGGTTCATCAAACCTCGTTTCCTGCGGGGTCTTCAGCCTTCGCTGTCCCACAGGAGTCTTCGTGGCCAGACCGGTTGTTCGCATGTAGCTCTAATTGAAGAGAGTAACCAACTCATCCACTTTTCATAAACAATCTCTCAAGGATTCGGAGCGCAATGCGGCGACTCCTGCGGAAGAACGGAGTGATGAGACCCCGCAGGAGCTTGCGACGAGGAGGCTCAGCGCTTCGTCCGCGGAAAGCGTCCGCATGTAGCGCAGATTCCGGTATACCTAAAATGCAATGACTTTTATTCTTTAAGTAACTTAAATATTTATTTGTCGACTACCTTAAGCGCAAATCGCATAGCGAGCGGATTGCGCTTTTTTTAGAAATTGTTATTGATTTCGAATTTAAAAGACGGAAAATTTAGATAAATAACTTCCTTTTTTCTATGGGAAAAGGTATAATTAATTAGAACAAGCGTTCTCTTTTTAGATCTTTCAAAACGGCTATGGACATTCGAAGGGGGACTTTACATACGGAATACGATAAGAGGAAAGGGTGAGCAACGTGTCAGTTAATGTGTATATGATTTTCAATGGCAATTGCAGGGAAGCCGCAGAGTATTATGCAGAAGTTTTCAAAACCGGAAAGCCTGAGATTATGCTTTTTGGCGATATGCCGCCAGATCCAAGCTGGGAGATGCCGGAAGAGGTGAAGGATAAGGTCATGCACACGAGTTTGAATATCCATGGCAGCGAAGTCATGTTTTCCGATACCATGCCGAATGCGCCGGTAGTTTTCGGTAAAAACATCAATGTTACGGTGGTATCCGACAATCTTGAGCAGATGACCGAAGAATTCAATCGGCTTGGCCAGGATGGCAAAGTGCAGATGGAAATGCAAAAAACGTTCTGGAGTCCAGCGTATGGTGCAGTCGAAGATAAATTCGGCATTGACTGGCAGTTTAGCTTCGATGATGGAACTAATTTTCAAAACTGAATGCGGAAGTTGGAGGGCTGCATGCAGCCCTCCAGCTTTCTTTTTATTTTTTTCGCATCGACAGCGCCTGCTGAAACTTTTTATGCGCTGTTCCGTAAATAGTTGAAACGGGTATAGAGTTGAAAAACACCCAAGAGTGGAGGACGGATATGGTCATCAGAAAAGTTCAGCGCATCCTTTACAAAACCGATCGTCTGTTAGGAGACGCCAGGGCGGTCCGGAATGGTTCAATTGGCCGCCGGCTTGCCCGGCGAATGGCTGGCAGAGCAGCCAACCGGATATTGAATAAGCTATTCAAGTACTGACATAGCAAAGGAGGTGCCCTAAAAGTGATTTTGGGGCACCTCCTTTTTGCTATGATGTGTAATATTCCTAAGCGATTGATTCCGTTGTTTTCCGGGAAGCACTGCGGCGGGATCTGCCAAGAAGGCTGACAATCAAAACACCGCTGATGGCAATTGCGCCTCCTGCAAGTGACATGCCAGTCGGCAATTCATGAAGCCACATCCAAGCAACAGCTATTGCGACAGCCGGCTCTAAATAGATGAGGCTGGAAACGGAGCTGGCATTCTCCATCGACAATGCGGCTGACCATGTGACATAGGCAATTGCTGCTGGAAAAATTCCGACATAGAGCGTTGCGAAATGAGCTTCCATCGAAGCGTTTTGCACCGCGTCCAACAAACCGGGTGAGAACAACAAGAATGGCAAGGTGCCAGCCCAAGTGAAATAGGCTGTGAGTTCAATCGCAGAATAGCGGGCCAGCAATGGTTTTTGGAAAACAAAAAACACAGCTGAAGCCAGAGCAGCGATAATGACAAGAAGCGCACCGCCTGTCATCGCCAATGATGCGCCGGCCGAGCCGAGCGCAATAATGGAAATTCCCGTAAAGCCTACTGCTAAACCAAGCCAGCCTAGTCCGGTGAGACGTTCCTTTAAGACGAAGTAAGCGATTAATGCGGTAAATATGGGGCCGGAACCGACGAGCATGCCGGCAGTGCCCGCCGAAATGTTTTCCATACCGAAAGTCACGAAAATATGATAAACGCTGATGCCGATCCAGCCCAGCACCAGAATGCGAATGATGTCGCTCTTATAAGGCAAACGGAAAGCTGTTCCTGGCCAAAGTGCATAAATCAGGAACAACAGCGATGCAATAAGGAAACGCATGAGAACATTCTGTCCGGCATCGTAGCCGCCTTGTAGGCCGACACGGATTGCCGCGAACGAAGAGCCCCAGATTAAAATCGAAAATAAGGCCAATGAAAAAGCTTTTGCGTTCAAAAAATCTCCTCCCACTTGTTAAAAACAGACAGCTATTATTATATGCCTAATTGGCGGAAATGTCTTCAGCAAGGAGTGGCAGTCTCAAGATTTACCCGACTCCATCTTATGGCATGGGAGATGAATAAATAGTCGGATTTTATGTTTTTTATTCAAAATATACAGTTCCGTTCCTTTTACTTCTAATGGAATTCGTATTAATATGAAGAAGAATATACAACTAATATACATAGCAGCTTACTAAGCAGCCTTATTCCCGTCGCAGCCGGTGGAGTCAGAAAAAAAGGAGGGAAGGAAAATTCCGTGCCTGGGGTTCTGCATCTAAAACGAGGAGGAGAATATCATGTGGACGCTTGAAAAGAGCATTATTATCGACCGTCCAGTTGAAGAGGTTTATGAATACGGAAGCAACCCGGCGCTTTGGTATCAATGGTATGCTGGCCTTTCCGAACCGAAAAATATGAGCGGTGAAGGTGAGGCAGGCACAAAAGCGGATTTTACCTACACCATGATGGGCATGCATATGCCGATCACTGTCGAAGTGATCGAGAACAAGCAAAGCGGTATGGGCTATTCATGGAAAGGCGAAGTCAGCGGATCGATTACATCCCATCAGCACTGGGCTTACATGAAGGAAGGGCGAGGCACAAAAGTTTCATACACTGAAGCCTATGAAATGCCGAACAGCCTTTTGCGGAAAGTGGCAGATAAATTGATCATCCGCAAGCTTTTGGACAACGCGATGGAACAAACTTTTAAAAACCTGAAGGATGTCTGCGAAGCCAAAAAAATAAGTGCATGAAAAACAGCCAGTTCCCTTTTCAGGGACTGGCTGTTTTTTGTTTGTACATGTACTTATATTGTTGTGTTTTCTATACCGTACAGCACCCATGCTGAAGGGAAGTCGAATCCATGCCCTTCAGGAAGAAGAGCGGCCTGTTCTTTTGTCAGTTCCATCCAGATGTCGGTTTCCTTGCCGTGTTTCATTTTCAGTTTCTGGTATTCAGCGGAAACCGTTTCCCATAAGCCATCCTGCACCATAAGGTCGTCCCATGGGTAGATGGTGTGAAGGTGGTAATGGGCTTTAAAGTCATGCTGCAAAATCAGCACACGGTCGCCCTCCCGGTTTTCGAAAAAAGACCATTCGGAGAGTTTGTCATCGGAAAATAAGGCTTCCGAAGACGGAAAAAGGTAATAGCATTCATAGGGAAACAAGTCGCCAGTTTTTATGTACAATTGCTCGATCCACTGCTTCTTGCGCTCAAGGCTATGCACTTCAGTCCAAGGGGCAACGCCTTTTTCCATCAAGGAAACATCTGTACCGATGGCGCCGATCATCGGCTTGTGCGGCTTCAGGCCAAGCTTCTCCAACACTCGCCGCGCCGGTAAGTTTTCCTCTTGGGTGTTTGCACCGATCCACCGGACATTTGGCCTTTTTTTTGCTTCTTCGATGACATAAGCAGTCAAGCGGGTGGCAAACGATTGCCCGCGGAACCGGACGTCGCTGCGGATGCGTCCAATCATGGCGTAGCTGCCGGCAAAAACAGAAAGTCCGCAAAGGCTCGTTAATTGCCCTTCAACGAATAAACCGTACAACTGGTGGCGTTCTGTTGAAGCGATGTCTTTGAAAATGCGTTTGACATAATCGTCTTCTATTCCTGACTCCATGGCGTCGAAAGCCGGGAAATCTTCGGGTGATAATTTTCGTATGATTGATTCCACGTGCGGACACTCCTGTCTAACTCAATATAATTCTATAATTGCATATTTTCATGGGATTTCACAAATTTGAAAAGGTCTATAGGCGTCTAATGTGGAACATGTTAAAGGTACACATAAGAATTGGAGATCAAAGCACCGATCGTCAGCAGTGGCAATCCCTGCAAAATGCGAATTCGCACGTAGAAGAATGTTGTATTGCGCCAGTAAAGCGGAGGGGCTGCAATATTTGTGAGACATCAAAAAAGAGCCTCTTCCAAATAAGTAGAAGAGACTCTCATAGGTCACCAGAACATCAGGTTCAAGATAATGGTCAGCAAAATCGACAAAATGATGGATATGATGATGCTGCCCATGCAAGACATGCGCATAGAAATCCCACCTTTTGAGTAATGATTTTTATTTACCCGGTTTAGGAGCTAAGTCAAACAAGTAGCGCATTTAACCTAAAGGAGAGAACAAGATGACTGCAGACGATATATGGAATGCAATGGTTGATCTGATAAGCGGCATGGATTATCCGACAGGTGATGCTGTCAAGGATGAAGCTTTTTTGCTGTTCCAATTCCATTCGGCGATGGAGGGCGGAGGGCATGAAAGTTTCCTGAATCTGTTCGAAGAAGACATTGAAAAGGTCGGCCCGTCTACTTTTTTTCACGGTCTGATTCAAAGTTTAATCCGTATCGGCGGCGCCGCGTATGCAGAAATCGAGAAGAAATATGGCTTGCCGTTATGGCAGGGCTATAAAGCGTTGGAAGAAGGCGGCTTAGAAGAAGAGGCGTTTTATGTGCTCATCGAAAAAGCGGACAAGAAATACACAGCTTTAGACCCACAGATGGATCGTTTACTGAAAACTTATTTTGAAGAATTGTATGGAAAACGGGGTAGCAGCTAAAGCAGCAGACTCCAAATCATAATTAATGGAAATGCGGTATATGGGGTATTTTGGATATTTAAAATAGGATAAAAGAATCACTTTCTTCTATATATACAAGCATTTTCACTTATTAATATATTTTTTTCAAATAATACCCTTATTTCGAGATATTAAGGTTTATGCGGCTTGTGCATAGGCAATTAGAAATACAGGGGGTGGCAGATATGAGCATAGATGAACAATTAATCCGCAGGCTTGCGGACCGCGACAAACAAGCCTTATCGGAAATCTATGATCGCTACCATCTGCTGGTCTGGAATTTCGCTCGACGGAACCAGGCCGACCAAGCTTCATGTGAAGAGCTGGTCCACTTTGTATTCCACGAATTATGGGCACGCCCTGTTGAATTTGAGAATGGGCGGAAACTGGCTATTGCGTTGATAGAATGCTGCAAGTCAAAAATGGCCGTTCAGCAAAAAATGAAAAAATGCTGCTAGACAGCCAATAGATAGAAAACGCAGCTCTCCCATTCAAGGGAAGCTGCGTTTTTTCGCTGGCGTCAATCTGTTCTTTTTCGATAGATTCCCAGATAAGCGGACCAGGGGCCAACGTCCTCCTTGTAGCGTTCTGCCATAACACGGACAATCTGGGAAATATGAGTGAGGTCATGGACGGTCCATGTTGCGAGCAGTTCTTTCAAACGCACTGGCCCAAATTCAGGATGCATGCCTGTTAGTTCAAGATGCTGCGACGGATCGACAAGGTCCCAAAGTTTTTGGATATTGTCTTTTCGAAGCTTTTGGAATTCCATGAGCAAGGCGTCAATCGACTGCACTTGCGTTTTTTGCAGATGCGCGAAGCGGTCGAACGGCGGAAACGGCTCGCTTTCACCCTTTGACAAAATCATCTCCAGCCTCGGCATCCAGTCTGAAATCTCTGCTTCGACTAAATGGCCGATGACTTCATAAGCATTCCACGTATCATCGCCTTCATTGCATTCAAGCCAGCCTTCGGACAACCCGGACAAAAAAACTTCCAATGTGCGCGGCGTGCGCTCAAGTATTTCAATGGCTTCTTCAAAATCGAAATTCATGTCAACGTCCCCTTTCTTCATCTATGATTGATATGATTTTAATAGATAATGTGATAAATGGAAACCTATTGCCTGCCAAATTTTTCATGCAGCTTCTTGGACTGGCAGAGGAGAGGAGTGAGGATATGCGAAATGTGATTCTTGCCACATTGGTGGATTCGGATGAAATCGGCCGCCTTTATTCGAAAGATCGGCATTTGCTGTTCGAAGGGATCAGGCAATCGCTGGAGGCACAGCTCGTGGGGCTAAGCCACAAAGATTTGCTTACGCTCAATCGTGTGAGGAATGGCGAAGTGCAGGAGGCACTTCAGCCGAAAGCGAACGCGAAGTACGCCAAAGCGCTGCTGGCATTCATAACGAATAAAGAAATGGACGCTTTGTCGTTTGACAGCCTTTTGACTCCGCTGATTACGAAGGCAGTGGAAGACGAATTCATCGCTTTTTACGCTGACGCCGGCAGGGTGGGAGAGGTGCTCTTCAGCATGGAGAAGCGGCTTAGCGAAATCCAGGATGACCTTAACTTACAAGAAGGCCTATACAATAATTTGGATATGCAAAAAGTCATGGAGAAGCGCGGCGGTTCAGGACAGGCAGGCGGCGCTGTGAAATCTGCTATGGACCAGTTCACGGCGGAATCATTTGCCCTAGCGATGAAACAAGTGCTGTCGCTTTTGAAAAAAGCCTCTTATAAAGCAGTGATTGCAAATATCGGCAAAGCTGTGTTTTCATCCGGCATCGTATCTTTTATCAAACCGATTGTACTGGCAGTGCTGGCAAAAGTAGGAATCGCAGCCATTGCGAAGGCAACTGTGGCGAAGGCATTATCAGTAATCATCGGTGTTGGGGCAGTGACGGTGAGTATTCCAGCGGCATATGTGCTGCTGCCAGTTATACTGGCTTTTCTCAGTTACGAGGCGTATACGCTGCCGAAAAAACTTGGCACAAGATTGCCGAAGGAAATAACAGCAAAGCTGGAAGCGGATTTTGAAGCGATTAATAAAGCTGTTGCAGCGGAACTGGCGGAAAGCCTGCTGCAAGAACTGGACAAATGGATTGTGGACTGAAACGGCATCTTGCGAGACGCCGTTTTTTTATTTGTCCTTAAGCTATGACAGAAAAAATTGTGTAAAATAGGAAGTAAGGATTTGGCAGGAAGGAGTCGGTCGAAGCAAGTATGAAAACCTATTTAATCGCCGGCATCTACCTATGTGTTCTTGGCTTGTCGGCTTCCCTCTATTTCAGTGGGCTGCAAGAGCCGGAGGAGAGCGGCCATAATCGCCTTTTGCCTGTTGAAATCAAAGCCGTAAAAGCGGGCGCCAGTGAAGAAGGCATCCGCAAGATTGTGTTGGACGCCAATAGGGAAGGCGACAAGATTTCGATTGCGGGGATGCAGCATAGCCAAGGTGGACAGACGCTGTATCCGAATGGGATCCTGCTGGACATGAAACCGTATAACCGGATCCTCGATTTTGACGAAAAAGCGAAGACCATCACCGTCCAGAGCGGCGCCACCTGGAATGATATCCAGCAGCATATCAACCCGTACGGCCTGTCCTTAAAGGTCAGCCAATCGCAGAATATTTTCACTGTCGGTGGCTCGCTCAGCGTTCAGGCGCACGGGCTTGATATCCGCAATGGCGGCATGATCGACTCGGTCAAATCGCTGCGGCTGCTGAATGCGAACGGCGATATCATTGAATTGAGCGCATCGGAAAAACCGGAATTGTTCCAAGCCGTCATCGGCGGCTATGGGCTGTTCGGCGTCATCCTGGATGTGACGTTTGAGCTTGTGGACGACGAATTATACGAAGTCAGTACGGAACTTTTCGATTACAAAGACTACACGAGTTATTTCCAGCAGCAAGTACTGGGGAATCCGAAAACAAAAATGCACTTGGCGCGGATTTCGATTTCGCCGGAAGGTTTTATGGAAGAGATGTATGCCATCAATTGCAGCTTGGTTGACGGGCAGGAGCAGCTCCCGGAGCACAGCGCATTGAAAGAGGAAAAGCTGATTGCAGCGCCAAAACTGCTGCTCGGAATTTCACGCTTGAATGATGAAGGCAAGGATTTGTTCTGGAATTCCCAGAAAACCTATATCCACTCCATTGACGGCAAACTCATTTCCCGCAATAACGCCATGCGCTCTGATTCCGAATTCATGGAATACAGCAACGCCGCCAAAACCGAAATCCTGCAGGAATATTTCGTGCCGGTCGATGAGTTCGCGGATTATATCGAAGACTTGAAAAAACTGCTCGAGCAGGAGGACAACTTCAATTTGCTGAATGTCACCATCCGCTACACCAGCCAGAATGACAAGGCGGTGCTGTCTTATGCCAGGGAAGACATGTTCTCGCTGGTGCTGCTGGTCAACCAGGAAGCGGACGCGGAGGGCATAGCCGAGACGGGGCGTGTCGTCCGCAGCATGATCGACGTGACGCTGGACCATGGCGGAACTTATTATTTGCCGTATTACGGCTACCCGACCCAAGAACAGATGGTCCGTTCCTATCCCCGGACAAAAGAGTTTTTCGATTTGAAAGACCGCTATGATCCGGAGCAGCGCTTCCTGAATATGTTTTACGAGGAGTACCGGCAATGAACTATAAAAAATTTATTCAATACCAAGGCATGGTTGGCATGGCATCGACCATGATTTTTCCGTTCTATATCTTGCTGCTGAAAAATGCTGGCACCAGCTACGCCCAATTCGGTTGGGCATACGGACTCTTTGCCCTCACAGCTGCTGTCAGTTATCCGCTAATCGGCAAAGCCGGCGACCGGGTCGGCGACAAAATATTGCTTAGTGTCTATTCGTGGGGAATGGCGCTAACGCTGCTGTTTTTTCCGCTCGCCACGGAAATATGGCATGTCTACGGACTGCAAGTGGTGATGGGGCTTTTAGGAGCTGTCCAGAAAAATTCGGAAAAAACCGTGTTGGCACGCTATGTCGATAAGCCGACAGCTGGAAGGCAAATCGGCAATTACCATACATGGACATCGATTGCGGCGGCTATCGCAGTAATCGGAACTGGCTATTTGGTGGACTTTCTGACGATTGCGAGCATATTTTATATCGCTTCGTTTGCATTTGCATTGAGCGGTTTGTTAGCGATGAAAATGCCAACAGCCCAAACAGCTCCAGCATTTTCGGAAAAATAACGAATATCTCTTATCTGGTGGGGTATAGACTAATCAGTTCACATAAAGATTAGGAGCGGTCCCATGATCAATGAAAATACAAAAATAGGCATTACGGTACTGCTGCTTGCTGCGGGATTAGGATTTTCAGCTTTATTCATCGTATTGTTTTCCGAAATAGCGGAAGAAGCCATGGAGCAGGAAACCTGGCTATTCGACTCAGCAATTATCGGGTTTTTCCAATCAATCGAAAGTTCCGTGCTCGACGTATTAATGATTGCCACAACGGAGATGGGATCGGTATGGTTCGTGACGGCTTTCTCTATTGCAGTGGTTGGATTGTTGTGGTTCAAGGAACGCGATAAATGGGGGATCCTGTTTTTTCTCATTGCGGTAGGCGGCGGGGGATTGTTAACCTTGTTGCTGAAGAACCTATATGAACGCGAACGGCCGTCGATCAATCCGGAAATAGATGCAATCGGCTTCAGTTTCCCAAGCGGCCATTCGATGGGGTCGGTCATCTTTTACGGCTTCGTTATGTACCTGGTTTTACGGGGGCAGAGGAGCGAGTTGTTCAAAGGGCTCGCCATCAGCTTAATGGGTGTGCTCGTTGTCTTGATCGGCATCAGCCGCGTCTACCTGGGGGCTCATTTCCCGAGTGACGTGCTGGCTGGTTTTATCGCTGGCGCCATTTGGCTGATTTTGAGTATACTGGCACTGGAATGGATTCAATGGCAGAGCAGGAGCTCGGTGCGGCCAGTTCACGATATCCGGGATTTCCTGGCTAAAATGCTCAAAGGTACATTAAAGAAAATCAATCTGATTAAATAACAAAATCAAGCCTAAGGTGGGATGGACATGTCACAGCATCAATTTACAGATACAACAGAAACCAAAGAAGAAATTGAGAAATTGCTTGGGCAGATAGATCATCAAACAGCTGTCGGCTGGGCCGCAGACTGCGCAGAGCACGTCCTGGAAATTTTCGAAGAGCTCCATCCACAAGATAAACGCCCCAGAAAAGCCGTTCAAGCATGCCGCGATTGGGTAGCAGGAAGCATCAATGTGCGTGAAGCCCGGAGTGCAGCGTTTGATACCCATGCGGCAGCGCGCATGAGTGAAAATGAAGCGGCAATCGCGGCAGCGCGTGCAGCGGGGCAAGCGATTTCAACAGCCCACTTGTTTGGCCATGCTATTCACGCCTCTACATACGCAGCGAAATCTGTGGCATTTGCCAGTGGATTTGACGCTCAAGCCATTGCTGCTGAACGGAATTGGCAGCGCGACCGTCTGAGTGAACTTCAAAAGTGAGAATTGAAAAAGCGCAAAGGGCGGCATGCCCTTTGCGCTTTTATTGCATAAAAAGAAAGTCGTTTTCATAAATGAACGAATAGCTGATGTCGATGTAGAGGAAATAGTCATCCGGCAGCGGGTAGCTGAACGTCCGGACCGTTTGGCCGGTCTCGATATCGGAATAGGTATCAGATAAGATGCCCTTATGCCACGTTTTCATATGCATGACGTTCTCCAGGAAATACGGGCGGAAAGCCCAGTTTGCACCTTGCACTTGAGGTTCGATTTCCCAAGTGCCGCCGCGGTTCCTGAAGTTTGAAGACACTTGCCGGCCATCGCTGCCGCAGATATACATACGGAAACTTTCTGCGGTGAACGGTTCGAGCAGCGATTCGATAAACAAATCGGATTGCTCAGGCCCTTGCCATTTTGGCAGCAGCTTTTTCACTTTTTCCTCGCATTCGGCTGCGAAACGGAAACGGCCTTCGATCAGTGATTTTTCACGCTGGACGAATTCCCATACATTGTTTCCGACATCGAGCTGCAATGCACCTGTCGGGAGAGGACTGAAAGACGGTTTCGCCAGATAAAAGCCTTGGTAATAATGGCCGCCGTGCTTCCAGGCAAAATAAAGCTGATTCTTATCCTCAATGTTTTCGTATGCCAGCTTTGCCCCGATGCGCCGGGCTAGCAGCGATAACGAATAAATGATGTCTTCGAAGATGTCCGGATTATTATTGCGGGTGATGCCGGTATTGATTTTTAAGATATTCGGGCGAAGCTGCCGGATGCGGTCGATATTCGAGCTTTTCGCACCGACGTGGTCGACCGCAATCTGGATGCCATAGGTTTTGTAATAAAGGAGCAAATGGCTCAATACATCGAAATCCTCGTCAAAGTCGTGTTCGGTGATTTCGAGGACGATGCGGTCCATCGGAAAACCTTTTGCTTCAAATTCCTGCAGGCTGTTGAGAAAGTCTTCTCCACCATTTGCGAGCAGCTGCGTGGCGTTGCGGTTGATGAACAACACGCCATCAGAACGGGTTTCAAGCATTTGGTCGATTGCTTGTTGGAGCAGTCTTCGATCGACATCGATTTTAAAGTCGTCCGGCACGTCTGCGTCTTTGAAAAACGCTGATAAGCTTAGCCATTCACCATCTTCCTCGAACCGGCCGAGCAGCTCATAGCCGATGACGGTATGCGTCACGGCACTGATGATTGGCTGGAAAGCAGGCTTTAGTTTTTGTGGGTTCTCAATAATATATAGTGGATCCAAATCGCGTCCTCCTTTGCGGAAATGGCATTACATGATCATGAAAAGTAGATGATCACCATGATGATCATCACAGCGAGCATGGAAGAAATCAATGTAATGTGCATATTTGATGGGTAAAAGGTTTCGTTTATAATCTGCAGCCTTTTTTTCTTGTAGTTCTGGGTGGCGGAAAAGATGATTGTCAGCCCGAAAATACAAGCAAAAATGCCAAGGGCAATCGTAAAGATATCAACAAACTGGTTGCGGATGACCCCCATTGTGAAATGAAGGCTGGTCGCCAGGAATCCAACACCAACGATGGAAATTCCCGTCCGGATCCAGGCAAGGTAAGTGCGTTCATTCGCAAGATGCTGTTGGGTGTACAGCAGCTGGTTTTTCGGTTCTGGATTTGAACGGCGAGCCATCGTTTCCGCTCCTTTCCATAAAATTCATTTTAATAATTGTGCCACTGCCCCAAAGCTTATGCAAGAGCGGCAGACTGAAAATAAGTTTGCCGTGTGCTCCATAGATTTTAACAACAGCGAATAATAAAAAACGGCTTCGAAAAAAATTGAATTGTTTAAAAATAACGGACAAGGGAAATGATAAAAAATAAGGTGAATAAATGAGGAGGAACAGAACATTGGGACATTATATTGAAGTTGAAGCAGGCGTAAAGGTTTATGCAGAAGATATCGGCATAGGGCAGCCGGTGGTTTTTATTCACGGTTGGCCACTGAACAGCAAGTCTTTTGAATCACAGGTCGGTGAATTGGCCGTCAATAATTTCCGCTTTATCGGAATTGATCTGCGCGGTTACGGGAAATCAGACAAGCCGTGGTCCGGGTATGATTACGACACAGCTGCTAGCGATGTCAAGGCGGTCGTCGACCATTTGGAACTCGAGAATATCGTACTCGCTGGTTTTTCAATGGGTGGTCCGATTGCAATCCGCTATTTGTCCAAATATGGCCAGGACAATGTCGACAAGCTCTTATTGATGGGCCCTGCAGCGCCGTTATTCACACAGCGGGATGATTTTAAAATCGGCATGCCTCCTTCAGGCGTAGACGATATCATCAAACAGCTGAAAATGGACCGCCCACTTTTCTTATCGAAGTTTTCGGACATGTTCTTTGAACAGAAAAAAACACCGGAGTTTCTACGTTGGTTCCAGTCGTTAGGTTTGGAAGCCGGTGCGCATTCCACCATCCTTTCTGCAATCTCCTTGCGTGATGAAGATTTGCGCGATGAAATCGCTGGCATCTCGTTGCCAACAGCTATTTTCCATGGCAAGAAAGATCAAATCTGCCCGTTCGAGCTGGCAGAACTGCTGCAAAAAGAAATTCCGAATTCCGTGCTTGTACCGTTTGAAAACAGCGGGCATGGCATAAACGCTGATGAACCGGATAAATTCAATACAGAGTTGATCAAGTTCCTGAAAAGCAAAGGCGTCGCGTAAACCCAAAAGGCAGCTCTCAGCTGCCTTTTTTTTCTGCCGAAAATAGTATCTTAAGCAGAGGTGAACCTGTATAGTGGGGGAGAGCTTTTCTCTTTTTGCATTTCGCGGATTCCATTGAGTGAAGTGCTAATGAGTTAAGTATAAGGAGGCCTCTATTATGACCAAAAAAGTAGAAGAGCTGAGCGAAGGATTGCAGCGCAAAAAGACCGGCCATATATTTTATTATTCCAACGTTTTGGAAAAATACGTTGAGAATGCAATTTCATATATTGTTTTTGGCATCAAGCAAGGGGATCATGTGCTGTTAGTCGAAAATACGCGCATATACCCGATGATCCGCAAGGAGTTGGAACAGCGTTTAACAGTGGAGGAACTGGAAAAAGTGCTGTACATCGATAATTTCGATTTTTATTGGCGCAATAATAATTTCCATCCACGGACAATCATGAATCATTTCAATGAAGTGGCGGGCCCATTGCTCGAAAGCGGGAAAGCCGTCCGGACATGGGGCCACATTGAATGGGGTATGCAAGAAGACATTGAACGTGAAATTGTAGAATACGAAAAAGAATTGGACACGATTGTGCATGAAAAGGATGCCGTATCTGTTTGTGCGTATGACGCTTCTAAGGTCACCGATTCTTTAAAGACAAAATTGATGGCAGTCCATGGGTTGTATATGACAGATGAAAAAGTGCATGCACTCGCCATGAATAAAGCTCAAGAATCGGACACCGCTTGAAATCCTGCGATTTC
Organism: Planococcus koreensis; assembly: GCF_004761975.1. GTDB lineage: Bacteria > Bacillota > Bacilli > Bacillales_A > Planococcaceae > Planococcus > Planococcus koreensis. The sequence goes on from NZ_RQII01000040.1 coordinate 60,011, forward strand.
AAACGGTGTTTTTTTATGTCGAACTTAAGGCAGGTTGTGAAATCAACTTGAAATTCTAAGCATAGGTTCGTTTGCACGGAGAGCGAAGGGGTATTTAAGCTATTAGAAGACATTGGCCAAGTTCGAGAGTTTCTTGGGTAATGAGTGAATGGAGGAAGATCATGGATATTACGAAATACTTAGTGAAACAAAACGAAAACGTGGAGTTATCCGAATATCCGACGTCTGAAGAAACGCGTTATAGCGATGAGGAATTACGCGATCGCCTTATTCCAGAGACGCTGGAGAAATTGCAAAAGCTTCACTTGAAATTGCATGCTGAGGAAGAAAAAGGGATTGTCGTTGTCTTGCAGGCGATGGATGCCGCTGGCAAAGACGAAGCGATCACATTCATTTTTTCAAAACTAACTGCACAAGGGTTGAAAGTGTCTTCTTTCAAAAAACCGAGTAAAGAAGAACTCGGACACGATTATTTGTGGAGATTCCGAGAAGGATTGCCTTCGCGTGGACAGATTGGTATTTTCAATCGCTCTTATTACGAGGAAGTGATTGCGCCGCGAGTCCACGACTTGTTAGGAGAAACGCCGCTGCCGGACGAGTTGATCGACGAAGATATCTGGATGACCCGCTACCGGCAAATCAATGATTTTGAGCGATATTTGACGGAAAACGGTTTCCCGGTTGTGAAATTCTTTTTCAATATGTCAAAAGAAGAGCAGAAAAACCGTCTGCTGGAACGCATGAAGGATCCGGAAAAGAACTGGGAATTTTCTTTCAGCGACGTCGAGGAACGGGAGCATTGGGACGGCTACCAGAACATTTTTGAGGAAATGTTGAACAATACATCTACCGACCATGCGCCGTGGTACGCGCTTCCCGCGGACAACGAATTGTTTTCGCGTTATATTGTTGCGGAAGCGATGGTCAAGGTATTGGAGAACATCGATCCGAAATTCCCGGAAATTTCGGGTGAAGAGCGTGAAAAGCTGGATGAAGCGATTAAAAAATTGGAACAAGAATAAGCTTGGGAATGGACGCCTTATCTTCGGATAAGGCTCTTTTTATTTAGGGTGTAAATATTTTGTGGAGGTTTTGTATAGGGAAAAGAGAGGGTAAATGAAAAGGAAATAGAAGAAACGGGGAAATCGCGTGAACTTACATAATGGAGAATTGTATTGGAATACGACGGAATATAAAGCAATGCGCAAGAATGACAAAAAAAAGCCAGCGGCAAAGTATGATGTCATCGTCGTAGGCGGAGGAATGTCAGGAGCGCTCAGCGCATATACGATGAAAAAACAGGGACTTTCGGTTGCATTGATTGATAAGGACCAAATTGGGCATGGCAGCACATCAGCCAATACAGGGCTGTTGCAATACTCCAACGATATCATGCTCCACGAACTGGCGCAGCAAATAGGTGAAGAAGACGCAGTACTGTTCTACAAAGCTTGCCGAAAAGCTGTTCAACAATTGAAAGAAACGGCCGCTGAACTTGATTATGATTGCAGCTTCCACTCGCGTAAAAGCCTTTATTTCGCGTCCGAGCAATCGGATGCAGAAAGACTTCAAAAAGAGTTTGAAATGCTGCAGCGCCATGGCTTCGAAGTGGAGTATTGGGACCGTCAGACAATTGAACAGCATTATCCCTTTTCAAAAGAAGCCGCGTTGATCACTTTCGGCGATGCTGAAGTGAATCCGTTGCTATTCAGCCAAGGCGTGATTGACAAGGCGCGGGATATGGGCGTTGATTTGTTTGAGAAAGTCGACATTATTAATTACACTGATGGCACAGAGTGTGTAGAGCTGGCGACATCTGCAGGGGATTTTTCAGCGGGACAAATCATTTTCGCGGTCGGCTATGACAATGCGCCATTCCTGCAGCAAAAGCAGCTTGAGTTGAACCGTTCTTTTGTTGTGACATCTTCTCCTATTGAGGATTTAGGCGAGTGGAAAGATCGTGCGTTAATCTGGGAAACCCAGCGCCCATATCTTTATTTGCGGACAACTGATGATAACCGAATCATCGCGGGAGGTCTGGATGAGCCGTTTTCTGAATCCGGCGGAAGCCGGAAGCATCTCGTTGAGCGGGCAGGCAAACTTTCACAGCAGGTGAAAGCGTTGTTCCCGATGTATTCTTTTGATACGGATTTCTCTTGGTCTGCCGCATTCGGAGAATCAGGCGACCAGCTGCCGTTTATCGGACGCCATCCCGAAAAAGACAGATATTATTATCTATTGGGCTACGGCGGCAACGGCACGGTTTACAGCATGCTCGGTTCCGAGCTATTGGCAGATCTAATCCACAAGCGTCAGAATCCGCTTGCAGGCATATTGAAAATCGGACGTTAACGCGCTTAGGAAAAGGCGGATCCAAGGACTTGGATCCGCCTTTTGGCGTTATTTAACGGCACATGCATTGGGTCCCCATTCGGCATGGGTCATGCCAGTGCTCGCCCAGTGGATTTGGTTCAGGACTTTATAAGAGCCGGGTGGCAAATTGCTGAATGCTACTGAACTGATGATGTTATTGGTCGACGAGCTGCGCCAACCGGCTTTCAAATTCGGATTAAAACCGTAAGGGGTCACGTAAGCATATGCTGGATAATTCATCGATGACCATTGAACATATTGCTGTCCGTTGAAGCGGTAGAGAATCGGATTCCAAAACACCGTATCGGTGGCCCTGCCATCCCACGCCACTGCCGATCTTGGCGTATAGGCCCTTACTATCCCTTTGCCGCTGCTATAAGCGCCTGCACAGGAGATTCCGCGGACTTGATGAGAGGGCCAATTGCCTTCTCCGTTATGCGCAGCTGCGGATTCAGCCGCGAAGTTCATACCGAACATCAAAGAAGAGGCGAGCAGAATCTTCATGCCCATTTTAGATGGCCGTCTCCGGCGAATCTTTTCATCTATGAAAGGGGTGTTTTTATCCATGATCATTGCCTCCTTGGAATCCTGATTAACTGTGCCTGAAGGACTGTTCGATAGTTCCGAATATTCAGATTACTATTATCTTATCATAAAATTACTACGGATGGGCAATTAAAATCAAAAAGAATTTATTTAAATAAAGTGATTAATGTCAACCTTCTTTTACAGCGCATTAAATATGCATTTCAATTTATCAGAATATTGACAATACGGTGAAAAGGGATACTATATTAAGTAGAAAAACCTTTGACTAAAGCATCGAATTTAAAGGAATAATGCTCATCATTCTGAAAAGGAGGAAAAGATTTGACTACTTTCGAAGAAAAACAGCCTGCCGTGTCCGTGGAAAAATTGAAATGGATGTATGAAATGATGGCGAAGAGCCGTTATTTCGAAGATCAAATGGTGGAAGTCTACACCGAGGGCAAGGCGCCCGTCTTTAATATCGGCGCCGGGCCTGTGCCTGGGGAAATGCATTTATCCACTGGACAGGAGCCGGCGGCTGTAGGTATTTGCGTACACTTGACGAAAGACGATACAGTGACCGCGCCGCATCGTCCACATCACCATGCCATTGCAAAAGGTGTCGACCTGAAGAAAATGACCGCTGAAATGTTCGGCAAAGAGACGGGTCTGGGCAAAGGGAAAGGCGGACATATGCATTTGTTCGATCCAGCTGTGAAATTTTCCTGTGGCGGAATCGTTGCCGCGGGCATTCCCCATGCTGTCGGTGCCGCAATGGCTGCAAAGATGCAAGGGAAGGATTGGGTAGCTGTCGCGTTTATCGGCGAAGGTGCAGCAAATGCCGGAGCGTTCCACGAATCGTTGAATTTGGCGGCAGTCTGGAATTTGCCTCTCATACTTGTAATCGAAGATAATTCTTACGGAATTTCTGTAGCGAAAAAGGCGGCAACAGCGGTTGAAACGAATGATCTTCGCGCTGCCGCATACGGTATCGCAGGGGCCCACGTTAAGGGCAATGATCCAATCGCAATGTATAAAGTTTCAGAAGAAGCTGTGGCACGGGCACGCAACGGACAGGGGCCGACGATTATCGAAATTGAAACGTACCGGTTCCTCGGGCATTTCCAAGGAGATCCGGAATTGTACCGCGATAAGGCGGAAGTGCCGGGACTGCGTGAGCAGGACCCGATATTGAAACTGCGCAATAGCCTGGTCGAAGCAAAAGGCGCAACCGAAAAAGAATTGCAGAAAATCGAAAAACGGGTCAAACAGGAAGTGGACGAAGCCTATCAATTTGCGCGAGACAGCAACTATCCTGCGCCTGAAGCCGCACTGGATGATGTGTTCTCATCTTAAATTCAGAAAGGGGTCTATTCCGAATGGAAACGGCAAAAAAAAGAATATTGACGGGCAATAAGGCGATGGCTGAAGCAATCGCGCTTGAAATGGAGCGGGATCCGAAAGTCTTTGTACTGGGCGAAGATATTGGGAATTACGGCGGGATTTTCGGTTCAACGCAAGGACTTATGGAGAAGTTTGGAAAGGAACGCGTGCTCGATACACCGATTTCCGAAACCGCGTTCATCGGCGCAGCGATCGGTGCGGCAGCTGAAGGGATGCGTCCGGTTGTCGAGCTCATGTTCGTGGACTTTTTTGGTGTCTGCATGGATCAAATCTACAACCATATGGCCAAAATCCAATACATGTCCGGAGGCAATGTGAAATTGCCGATGGTGCTGATGACTGCGGTGGGCGGCGGCTATAACGATGCCGCTCAGCATTCGCAGACGCTGTATGCGACGTTCGGCCATATGCCGGGCTTAAAGGTGGTCGCCCCTTCAAATCCGTATGATTTGAAGGGCATGATGATTTCAGCGATCCAGGACGACAACCCGGTCGTTTTCATGTTCCATAAATCACTGCAGGGCCTGGGGTGGATGGAACAGCTCGATGTGTCGGCGGCGCATGTGCCTGAAGAATCTTACACAGTGCCGCTCAACAAGGCAAAAGTGATGCGCGAAGGCACAGATGTGACGATTGTGGGCATTCAGATGACGGTGCATCAAGCCATGGAAGCGGCAGAACGCCTCGCGGCAGACGGCATCGACGCTGAAGTGATCGATTTGCGGTCGATTGCGCCGATTGACAAAGAGACAATCATTGATTCGGTCAAAAAAACGCACCGCCTGTTTATTGTCGATGAAGACTATAAATCATACGGCATGACGGCAGAAATAGCTGCAATCGCTGCGGAAGAAGCGTTCTATGACCTTGAAGCGCCGATTCGCCGATTGGCGAATCCGGATGTGCCGATTCCATACAGCCGTCCACTTGAGCAATTTGTGCTGCCGAACGCAGACAAAATCTATGAACAAGTGAAGAATTTGATGAACGAATAACAACTTAGGTACAGGAGGCGTTGGGATGTTTGAAGTGAAGCTGCCGAAGTTAAGGGATGATGTGGAGGAGAGCCTGGTCGTCGTCTGGTTTGTGTCCGAAGGCGATGCCGTTGAAAAAGGCGATCGCCTGGTAGAGGTGCAGACTGAAAAAGAGGTCTCGGAGCTGGATGCGGAAGAGAGCGGGAAGGTGAAAGAGATCGTGGTGAATCGCGGTGAGTCGGCCAAAGTGGGGGAGGTCCTGGCATTGATTGATACGGAAGGCAGCCCAAAGCCGAATCCTGTGAAACAGAAAGCGGCAGTGAAAAAAGCGGAGGCGCCTGATGCTTCTACGGGCACGAAACCGGAAGTGCAAAAAATTACGAAGCAGGTGTCCCCAAAAGAAGAGGGTACTGGTGAAGAAGCGCCAAAAATGGTGCGCATCGCACCTGGCCTCCGGAAATTGGCAAGGGACCTCGATGTCGACCTCGCCCAAGTAAGCGGAACGGGCAGGAACGGCAACATAACCGGAGACGATATCCGCAAAGCGGCTAGCCCGCCAGCCGAAGTGATCGCTGAAAAAGTGGAGCCGGAGGGCATGATTCCGCTGTCGGGAATTCGGGGGACGATTGCGCGCCGGATGGTGGAAAGCCTTCAGCAAAGTGCGCAGCTTACCGAAACGGCTTGGGCGGACGTTACCAAACTGGTTTCCAAGAAAGAGAAGCTTGGCGATGCTGTGGGGTGGACCGCTCTCCTTGCGAAGGCGGTTGCTCAAGCCTTAAGTGCGCATCCACACATGAACGGCCAGATTAAAGACAATAAAATTGAGCTGAGAAATGAAATCAATCTCGGATTTGCCGTCGATACGGAGCTTGGACTGCAAGTGGCTGTCGTACAGGAAAGCGAAAAAGTGCCTGCTGCTGAACTGCATGCGAAACTTGTGGAACTTGCCGGAAAAGCTCGTGGCGGAAAGCTTGCGAAGACGGAAAGCAGCGGCAGTACCTTCACCATTACTAGCCTGGGCGGATACCGTGTGCAATTTTTCACACCAATCATCAATCCGCCGGAAATCGCCATTCTCGGCATCGGCCGGATCGAAGATCATTTGGTGCTTGAAAAAGGCAAAGTTCGCGTTCGGAAACGGCTGCCGCTTAGTTTGACTGTAGACCACCGCGCAGTTGACGGTGCACCGGCTGCGAAATTCCTGGACGAGTTGATCTCCTTGCTGGAAAAACCAAAGTTGTTTCTGGAGAAGAATAAGGAATAGCAGAAGAAAGCCGTCCGCTTGGGCGGCTTTTTCATGTGGCTGAAACAATAAAACGCCAAAAAAATAAGCAGCTGCCGCTGCTTCAGACTGTAGACAAAATCTAATCAACATGAATAACTGTGTAGACCCCAACCGTTCTGGCCACTTCGCTTTCCGTGGGCTCAGCTTCAGCCTCCTCGTCACTGACGTTCCTGCGGGGTCTTCAGCTTTCGCTGTCCCACAGGAGTCTTCGTGGCCAGACCGGTTGTGAGCATTTAGCTCTAATTAAAGAGAGTAACCAACGAATTTACTTTTCGTAAGCCATCTCTCAAGGATTCGGAGCGCAATGCGGCGACTCCATCGGAAAAACGGAGTGATGAGACCCCGCAGGAAAGATATTGGCCGTAGCTAGCGAGGCCAAGTCTTTGCGACGAAGCTAGCGAAGCGATGAAGGAGCAGCTCTTTTTTCTTGCGACGAGGAGGCTCGGCGCTTCGTCCGCGGAAAGCGTCCGCATGGAGCGCAGAATCCGGTATACCTAAGATGCAATGACTTTTTATTCTTTAAATAACATAAACATTTATTTGTCTATTACCTGAAGCAGCCGCAGCTGCTTGATTACTCTATGAACTTCATTTCCGGCACCCAAGTCGACATATGTTCCTTTGCAGCGTCGTTCAAATTGGCATCGACATTTTTCAGGAGATCAACTTCGAAATCCTGCAGATTGGTATTGCGCACAAAAGTCGGAGTGAATGCCGGTTCTTTCAATGTGATCGTTTTGCCATCGGCATTTTCGGTCTTCTCGACTTCCAAATGAAGGATACCTCCGATTTTTCGTTCGAGTACGTCCTGGCCGGAGAGGAAATTGCCGAGCGAGTAGACGGCGAATGCTTTGCGGCCATCACTTGTTTCGATCCATTCTGCCGGCTGCAAAACATGGGGGTGATGGCCGATGATGATATCCGCGCCATTGTCAGCTGAAAAACGCGCCAGGTCTATTTGTTCAGCGTTCGGCATATTTTCATATTCAACGCCGAAATGCAGGCTGAGGACAACGACATCCGATTGGGCTCGTGCTTGAGCCAGGTCCTGTTGGATTACGTCCTTATCGATGCGTTTCACCAAATAGTCTTTGCCGGCAGGTGTCATGACGCCGTTTGTGCCATAAGTGAAAGACAGGAATGAGAACGTGATGCCGTTCTTCGTAATAGTGGTGATTTCATCGCGCTGTGCAGCGGATATATATGAGCCGGTGTGTTTGACGCCGATTGAATGCCAATAAGCCACAGCGTTCTCGATTGCTTTGATGCCGCGGTCCAATGTGTGGTTATTGGCCATTGAAACGATATCGATGCCGGCGTTTTTCATTGCATCTCCCACTTCATAGGGGCTGTTGAAAGAAGGGTAGGTTGATACGCCGATTTCACTGCCGCCGATGATGCTTTCCGAGTTCGCGACGGTGATGTCGGATTGGCTAAGGAATGGGGCCACTTTTTCGAACATCGGATTGAAATCATAGCCATCTGCTGTTTGGGCGTCCTTGTAGACAGTGCCGTGGATCAGCACATCGCCGATTGCGGAAATCGAAGCTGTGCGAGTTTGGCTTAACTCCGCCGGGATGATGTTCGATGGTGCCGCACGGGTACCAAAATTGCTATTGCTTATTTCTAAAACGGCGGCTTGATCCGGCGTACAGCCGGTGAGCGCCAAGCCGGAAACCATCAAAGCGGTGATGAAAATTCTGCAGCGCGACTTCAATTTACTGACCCCCGTTCAATTTGCCTTTCGGATGAGAAATTTACTGGAATATTGGGTGGTTAATGATAACTGTCTAGATATTGTACTGTATTTATGCTTAACTAACTAGTTAATTTTAATAGTTCAAGGGATATTGATTTACTTCTAATGATTATAAATACCTAAGAAATTCACTCTGTCTACATGCCATGCGTTTTTCATGCGTTTTTTTGAATGAATTGCTGTATCGCAGCAGAGACTTCGGTTTGATGGCCGGACAGAAGATGGCCGCCGCTTTCGAAAATAACGGTCTCAGGATGCGTACGGCCAATGAATTTTTCAATATTATCGAACAGCGCCATCGGGTCGTCTTTGGCGTGAATGACAAGAATCGGGGCTTTGATGTCCTCTACTGGATATTTTTCGTAGTTCAAGTCCATATCGAGGTTGGTGATGTTTGCATCTGCCTCGATGCCTTTGCGGCGCGGCTTGACTGGCAGCATCGTTTGGAAAAACACTTTGTCGACGTCGGAGCCGAAGAACACATTAAAGACCGGGCGCAGCGATTTGGTGGACAGCCACATCGGGAATTCACTTAGCAAAGGGATGGGCGGACCAGCTGGTTTCAATTGGCCGGGGGGCATTTTGTTAGACGGCACGCCAGACGAAACAAGCACCAGCCCTTTCGTCCGTTCGGGATAAGTGAGGGCGAATGATAAAGCTGCTGCGCCGCCGGCCGAAGTGGCCAATATAAAGGTTTTTTCGATATTCAGCTCATCAAGCAATTCCGCAAACACTCTCGCCTGATTTTGTGGCGTCGGCTGTGCAGGCAGCTTGGAGCCCGGATAGCCGAAGCGGGACAATGCAATTTTCCGGTGATTTTCGCCCACCATGCCTTTCAGTGAGGCCATGCCCTGGTCATAACCCCCGAAAATTCCGTGGCTGATTAAAATCGCTTCGCCCCAGCCCTCATCGGCGTATGCCATCATACCGAATTCTGATCTGAACTTTGACGCTCCGTATTCCTCGAGCCGTTTATAAGCGCGGCGCATATCCGCCACGTAAAGCAGCGGAACGGATACGCCGATTGCCAGTGCAGCAGCCTGCAATGATTTACGCATTGAAATTCCTCCTTTATATCTAAAAATTCAGTTAATTATCTATAAGTATAACCGATTGCAGTGCGTAAATAAATGCCTGTACGCAAGTAAAAAGCCTTTCATGGATGTCATGAAAGGCTTCACTTTTTTCAGTTTATGGATTGGTCGACCAAAGCGCAGCCGATTTAAGCAAGATGCGTGGATGCAGTTTCAGCTGGGCAACCATCACTTCCGCCAGATCTTCCGGATGCATAACGTTCTCCGGATCACCTTGGATCAAGTTCTCTGAATGGGCCAAGTCAGTTACGACGGTACTCGGAAGCAACGCGCTGACGCGGATGTTATGCTTCCGCACTTCGAGCATGAGTGACTCGGTCAAGCCAAGCAAGCCGAATTTTGAAGCGCTGTATGCGCTTGTTACCGGCGCGCCTTTTTGTCCGGCCGTCGATGCGATGTTAATGATGTCTCCGCTTTCGCGTTCGATCATTTCAGGCAGGACAGCATGCGTCACATTATAAACGCCCATCAAATTGACATCGATGATTTTCTTGAAATCTTCCGGCGGCAATTCGAGGAATTTGCCAAATTTGCCGATGCCGGCGTTGTTGACCAGGATATCAATCGGGCCAAGTTCGGATTTGATGTGCTCGACGGCTGAAAGCACGGCCTCGTTGTCGGACACGTCAGCCGCAGCCATGACAGCTTTGACGCCGTATTGTTCCAGCTCTTTTAAAACTTCTTCAAGATGCGCGCCCGTTCTGCCAAGCAGCCCGACATTGATGCCTTCTTTGGCGAAAGCGATAGCGGCTGCGCGCCCGATGCCTTTGCCGGCTCCGGTGATCAGCGCATTTTTGCCTTTTACTTCTTGCATGTTCAAACACTCCTTTAGTATGTAATGAATTTGTCTTCCGTATTATATCAACCCGTTTCTCCACAAGCTAAACATCCGCTCGGAAAAAGGATTTTAGTGCCTGGCGTTGAATCTTACTAATAAACACACTTTGGATTCATTAATAAAGGAGGCAATAAGATGACTGAATCAATGTTTCAAAAAGCTTTGCATGGACGTTCTGCACACGTAGACACCGCGCTGATATTTGATGGTTTGGATTGGCAATCAGCCGGTAAAAAACCGGAACATTGTCCTCACTCGGTTTGGGAGCTGCTATACCACATGAATTATTGGCAAGACTTTATGCTTGGCTATTTGAAGGGCGATGTTGTAAAGGCGCCGGACCATCCCGAAGAATCCTGGCCGGCTGACCCGATGCCGGAAAGCAGGAAGTCGTGGGAATACGGAGTGGAGCGTTTTCTGCAAGGCTTGAAGGAAGCAGAACAGGAAGCGGGGAAAGATTTGGCGGAAGCCGGCTTCAGCCGTCCCGATAGGACGCGTGGGGATTTGCTGATGGTGATGATCAACCACAATAGCTATCACGCTGGCCAAGTCATAACCACCCGCAGTTTGATCGGCACCTGGCCGCCTCAAAACGATTACGAAGTCTAAAATAGATCCTGAACGATGAACTCGAAAGGGAGATTTAAGATGAGGCTTGAAGATAAGGTGGCTATCGTTACAGGAGCGGCATCCGGAATCGGCCGGGCAATAGCGGAAGTGTTTGCGGAACAGGGGGCGAAAGTCGTTGTCTCCGATATCAATCTGCCAGGCGCAGAAAATGTCGCTGCGGGCATCAGGGAGGCCGGCGGCAATGCGGTCGCGGTAAAGACGGATGTTGCGGATACGGAAGACGTCGCAGCGATGATTTCTTTGGCGGTCAATGAATACGGCACTCTGGACATTTTGGTTAATAATGCGGGAGTCATGGATAATTTCGAGCCGGCTGGTGATATCGACGAAGCGAAGTGGGAACGCGTTTTTTCGATCAATGCAAATGGCGTCATGCTTGGCAGCCGGGAAGCTTTGAAAATCTTTCGGGAGAAAAAGAAAGGGGCGATTATCAATATCGCTTCAATCGGAGGCCTCTACGGAGCGCGCGCAGGCGCCGCTTATACTGCCAGTAAACACGCTGTGATCGGGTTTACGAAAAACACCGGGTTCATGTACGCCAATGAAGGGATTCGCTGCAACGCAATCTCACCAGGGGCAGTTGAAACAAATATCGGCGCGAGCATGACCGCCATCAATGAATTCGGCATGGGACGGACTCAGCCTGGGATGGCGCTGAATCCACGTATCGCAAAACCAGTAGAAATCGCCAACGTAGCGTTGTTCCTGGCGTCTGATGAAGCGAGCTTCGTCAATGGCGCGGTGATTGTCGCAGATGGCGGTTGGTCAGCCTATTAATTTCAAGAAAGCCTGCAGCGATATCGCTGCAGGCTTTTTCATGCTGAGAAATAAATGGTTTGTTTTCCGGCAGCTGATATATAATCAGAATAGATAGATAATTTTGGGGGGCGAAATGATGGAAACGATGGAACGCACAGCACAAAGCATATTGGACATGGACGCGACGCAATTGGCACGGCTCATTTCACAAAAAGAAATCACTTCAAGAAGAGCAGTGGAAATTTTCATCGGACATATCAAGAAGATCAACCCTGCAGTCAACTGCCTTGTGGAGGACCGGTTTGCCGAAGCGCTCGAAGAAGCGGACCGGGCAGATACGCAAATTGCAGAGGGGACAGCCAAAGGCAAATTAGTGGGTGTGCCGATCGGCATGAAAGAGGCGTTCAATGTAGCCGGCATGCAGACTACAGGAGGCTTGCTGCGCCGGAAGGGCTCCTTCCAGCACACCGATGCGGAAGCCGTTCGCAAATTGAAAGCGGAAGGCGCCATCATCCTTGGGAAAACGAATACGCCCGAGCTCTGCTTTTGCCAGGAAACCGACAATAAGCTGTACGGCCGCACGAACAATCCGCATGACTTTTCGCGGACAGCAGGCGGCTCAAGCGGAGGCGAAGCAGCGTTGATAGCAGCGGGAGGGGCAGCTGTCGGGCTGGGTTTAGACATTGGCGGATCTATCCGCTTTCCAAGCCATTTCAATGGCGTCATCGGCTTCAAATCAGGAAAAGGCCAAGTATCTTCTGAAGGCAGTTATCCCACTGTAGAAGAAGGGCTTCAAGAGCGTATGCTTGGCATTGGGCCGATAGCAAAAACGGTCAGGGATGCCCGGCTTCTTTATTCCATTGTGGCCAAAACGCCGCCTGTGAAAAAGCAATTACACCAATTCACAATCAACGTATTGCCAAAGACGGCCTACCCCTTGTCGCTGGAGACCGCACATCTGCTTGATTCGATTTATGCAGATTTGTCGCGGGAGTTTAATACCGAGCGGGAAGTGCCGCCGTATTTTGAGGATTCCGCCGGGCTTTGGCAGGAAATCATGTCTATCGGCGGAGCAGAGGGGCCAAAGCGGGAAGCATTCGGCACCCAGACGCGGCAGCCGATGCAAGAATATGTGAAAGAACGGATGGCCGGAACTGCTGATATCCACCGCTATCTGTCATGGGCGCTCATAGGGGCATCATTATTCAAGCCTTCAGCAAAGCGTGTAAAGAAAATTACAAAGTTCATCGAGCACGGCGACCATATCCTGGAAGGTTATTTCCACGGCTATATTCTGATGTTGCCGGTTTACCATACAGGAGCAGCAAAACATGGCGCTGTTTATAATGAAATCTTTTCATTGAAGAAAACGTTCCTGCAATACTTGCCATATGTGGCTTACGCGAATGTCTGGGGGCTGCCTGCGTTGACAGTGCCGGTCGGCATTGATGGCAACGGCATGCCTATCGCCGTACAGCTGATCAGCAAGAATGGCAATGAGGACGCATTATTTGAATTGGGCGAATGGCTGGAGCGGCATTACGCCGGATACAAGCGGGCGCATTTATAAAGCTAAAGGAGCGGTTGTTTTATTCGCCACAGAGAAGGGAAATGGGAATAAGAGCTTACTTAAGAGGAGGGGTCGCATGAAAGTGTTTGTTTTTGGCAGTGGCGGTGACATCGGCGGACATGTGCTGAAACAGCTGGCCGCACGTGAGCATGAAGCAGTGGCTATGGCAGAAACGGAAATCCGGGCGGAGGAACTCCAAATGATGGGAGCAACCAAGGTCATTGTGGCAACGGAAAAAGAATTCAGCGGGGTATTGGCCGGCTGCGACGCAGTCATCTACATCGCCCGGGACAATCCAATTGCTGGTGAAAATAAGAATATGCTGGTCGACCATAAAGCGGCAATTCGCGCAGTCGGAGAAGCACAACAGCAGGGCATAAAACGCTTTATCTATTTAAGTCCGGTGCGCCCCGATGAATCGGAAGAATCAAAAGAAACCGGCGCAAAAGATGAGCCGGAGGAAATGATTATACAGTCCGGGCTGGTTTACACGGTAATCCGTCCGGCTAAGTCCGCCAGCAAGCCTGCGACTGGCACGATTACGGCAGGCTCCTCCTTAGGTGATGCAGAAGGCGAGATTCCGTTTGAAGATGTGGCATCGGTGCTTGTGGAGTCGCTCGGCAGCGAGGCGGCAGCAAACCGGTCATTTGAAATTGCACCGGGGCCAACAGCAATTCCTGAAGCATTGCAAGCATTGAAATGAAGGAAGAAAAAATAAAAAAAGGTGGGTTATTGATGGGGAAAATATCGAAACACTTGCCAACGGCATTGACAGGATCGATGATTTTGGCGCCGCTGGCTTATGTGGCTTACCTTTACCAAAAGGATGACAATCAGAAACAGCATGCGATTCTGCGGAACTTTCCGCTGCTTGGGCGTGTCCGTTATATGACGGAAGCGGTGGGGCCGGAACTGCGGCAATACCTGTTTTCGGATGATAACGAAGGAAAGCCGTTTTCACGGCTTCAATTCGAAGATGTAATGCGGTCAGCAAAATACAATCAGCGTCTAATCGGCTTCGGTTCGAACCGGAATTTTGAAGAAGAAGGCTATTACATACGGAATAGCTTGTTTCCGCGCCTCGACACGGAACTTCGCGTCGACAATACGGAAAAAATAGACACCTTTAAATACGTCATCGACAAAGAAGGATTAATGTCGCGCAAAGAGCATCGCGAAGGCGTGCAGATTGATCCGTATTATTTGCGCGATGACGATGCGGTTGTCCTCGGTGAAAACAGGGTGCGCGAACCTTTCCGTTTGAAAGGGCTGATCGGACAAGCGGGCATGAGTTATGGGGCGCTTGGAGACCACGCAATTACTGCTTTATCAAGCGGCCTTGCGCTTGCCGGAGGAACCTGGATGAATACTGGCGAAGGCGGGTTGTCCGACTACCATTTAAAAGGCGGAGCGGACATCATGATGCAAATCGGACCTGGCCTGTTCGGCGTACGGACACCAGACGGGGAATTCTCGATGGAGGCATTCAAAGAGAAGGCAGCGCTTGGCCAAGTGAAAGCTTTTGAAGTGAAACTTGCACAAGGTGCAAAAACACGCGGCGGGCATTTGGAAGGCAAGAAAGTCACGGAAGAGATTGCGCGGATCCGCTTGATTGAACCGGGCAAAACGGTCAATAGTCCGAACCGGTTTGTAGAGTACGATACGTTTCCAAAGCTTTTCGACTTTGTAGACGAGTTGCGTGAAGCCGGCGGCAAGCCGGTGGGCATAAAAATCGTGGTCGGCGATATCGAAGGGTTACGGGAAATGGCGCAAATCATGAAAGAGCGCGGAAGCCATAGCGGGCCGGACTTCATCTCCATTGACGGCGGCGAAGGCGGCACCGGAGCAACGTACCAGGAACTGGCGGATTCAGTCGGACTGCCGATTATGACCGCTTTGCCGATTGTGGATGAAGTGCTTCGCGAATATGGCGTCAGGGACCAGGTCAAACTGATTGCTTCCGGCAAATTGATCACACCGGATAAAATAGCGATTGCACTTGCTATGGGAGCAGACCTTGTGCAGATTGCCCGTGGCTTCATGATCAGTGTAGGCTGCATCATGGCGGAGGTCTGCCATACGAATACGTGCCCAGCCGGGGTAGCGACAACGGACAGGGAGTTGCAGGAAGGGCTTGTAGTGGAAGAAAAACTTTTCCGGACGACAAATTATCTTACGTCGCTGCGTGCAGGATTATACAATATCGCAGCTGCTGCAGGCGTCGATTCACCGACGAAGCTGGAGCGCAAACATATCCTCTTCAAAGACAGCAATGGCCGGATTTCACCAGTGGAAAATATGCTGGAGAAAATGACCGGGGCATTGGAAAAATAATAAGGCAATATAAAAAGGGCCCAAAAGCCCTTTTTATATTGCCTTATTTAATGAGCACCTGCAGCAAAACTGCGATAAACACCATTCCGACTAGAAAAGCAGGATAGCTGCTTTTCTTTTCATCCGGCAATTCATCATTCAGGATATTCAGAACTACACCGCCTGTCAGGAAAGAGGACAGGAATGCAATCGTCAAGTCGCTGGCATGAGTGGTCTCATACAGAATCCAGCCCGCCAAAACGGAAAAGGCCAAAACCCATCGCCCGATTTTCGTGTAGAGGTCTTCATGGGTCAAGTGAAGAATGCGGTTATTGGCGATAAAATGGAAAGAAAAGACGATAAAGTAAATGAAGTACGCGGCAATATTTTCCCCGCTCAATTCAGCAAGAAGATAGCCAATCAAACCGTTGTACAGAGAGAATGCGCCGATTTCCAAAGCGAAAATGGATTTATCCGGCCGGGTGAGGTTTTTTTCTTCTTTGTTTTCTCTTTCCGATTTCTCGCTCAATTGATTGATGCCGTAAAAAACAGCAATTCCCAGCAATGCGGCTACGTAAGTGACGTAATCGATTTCTTCAAGCCAGCCGGGCAGCGTTGCCTCTTCAACAACTTCCCGGTAATGGGTCAGTTCAGGGACAAGGTGCAGGAGGACGTATGCGATCGAGCCGCCTGAAACCAGGGAAATCAGCCGGTTAGTGGGGCGTTCATCCAAAAATTTGATAGCGTCTGTGAAGATATGGACAATGATAAAGCCGATGATTACGAGTACGCTTGGTATGAACATCCGATCCCTCCTTGATAGGTTACGCCATGCGATAATTTTATATACCCTATTTGTTGAATATTAGATAGCTTTGCCATGTATTATTTTCAGAGCAGTAATATTCGATTTTTGTCTTTACAAGGGAAAAGGGGTTGACATTAATTTGACGTGAGTTATAATTTTCTTAGAAAACTAAATATTCTAATAACTATATTTAGTTTGTGCATATTGGAAATCCAAGTGGGGAGGCGGATGCTAAACGTTCGGAAAGGCGAGTGGAACGGCTGGTCATTCACAAGTATGTCCTATGCATTTAAAAAAACGAAAAGAGGAGATTGAGCAATGAGAAAACTTTTGCCTAGCAAACGTGATGATTTTTTCCCAAGCCTATTTGAAAGTGGATTCGAAACCGACTTATTCGACCGGTTTTTCAAGGAATCCCATTATCCGAAAGTGGATATCAAAGAAGTTGAAGATCATTACGAAATGAAGATGGACGTACCGGGATTTTCCAAAGAAAATGTGAAAGTCGAGTATAAGGACGGCTATCTGGAAGTGGAAGGCACGCGTGATGAAAGTAAGGAAACGAAAGAAGACGACGGCCATTTTATCCGCAAAGAGCGTTCGTACGGCTCCTTTAAACGAAGCTTCTATGTAGGAGAAATCGATGACAGCAAAATTTCCGGCTCATTCAAAGACGGAATGCTGCAACTTCAAGTTCCGAAAGCGACAGAACAAGAGAAACAGAACAAAGGCAAGCAAATACAGATTGAATAGTTGCCGAACTGGAATCCGAAGAAGTAAAGAGCCCTCCGGAATCAATTGATTCCGGAGGGCTCTTGCTGCTTTCAAAACGGTTTGTGAACTTTAATCACTATGTCCCATGCCTTTCATCTTCATGCCTTGGCCTTTGGTTTTGCAGCGGGAACCCATGCGCATACGGCCTCTTTTTTTGTGTTCCATACGGCCCGGCTTGTCCTGGCTTGCGGCCATCAAAAATGCAAGGCCGGTCATCATAAGCGGCAGAAGGATAATGAGTTCTACCGGGACAATCGGCCGGTAGATGCTTTTCTCGGCCGTCACATCATAAATACCCACCGGCTTTACTTGGAAAGAGCCGCCAGCCCCTTCACCTTGTCCGCCTTCAACTTCGCCAAAATCGGAAGAATCGGGATCTGCGCCTTCGCGTTCATAGCCGCTGCCGGCACCTGCGCCAACACTATATTTCACTTTGGCTACAGGAATAATGGTCCTGCCATGCATCTCGATCGGATCGCCATAGACGAGCGATACATCGCGGGCTGTTGAAAACTTTTCGAAAATCGGAAGCACTGGAGACGATTTGAACGGTGTGAAATCTTTTTCATCCATGTTCTTCACTCCTTTTAAATAGTTGGATATGGATATTGTGCAGGTTTGTCTGCCATGGCCAGAGCAATCGAAGCAGCAAGCGAGAACAGTTCCATCACCCGCCAAACTGTTAGTATATAAATTCGCTTTATCCGGAGCTATCCCTCTATTTAATTTAAGGTATTGTTGAATCCAGGGTTCAAGCGCATACTGAAATAAAACAGGGATTTAGAAAGAAGGAAGCTTTATGGCACAGAAAAATAAGAACCTCGATTCGGGTCAGGGGAAGTCCGCGTTGATGAGGCAATACGCTGAATCACCGGAAATGCTGCAGCAGCTGTACCGGAAAACACTGTGGATTGTGGTTTTTTCGCAGATTTTAGGCGGCGCCGGACTTGCTGCGGGTGTTACGGTCGGTGCATTGCTGGCGCAAGATATGTTCGGGGACGAGAGTTTTGCAGGCATCCCGACCGCGCTATTCACTTTAGGCTCAGCGGGCGGAGCGTACCTTGTCGGAAAACTGTCGCAGAAATATGGGCGGCGTCCAGGGCTGTCTACAGGATTTATCGTCGGAGGAATCGGGGCAATCGGCGTTATACTGTCTGCTGTTGCAGACAATATAACGATGCTGCTCATTTCGCTATTGGTTTATGGAGTAGGGACGGCAACTAATTTGCTTGCCCGCTATGCCGGGACGGATCTCGCAAGCTCGGAACAGCGCGGAAAGGCAATCAGCATCGTCATGGTATCAACGACATTCGGTGCGTTTGCAGGGCCGAACCTTGTCGGCGTCATGGGCCGATTCGCCGAGTCCATTAGCATTCCGGCGCTTGCTGGTCCTTTCATCTTATCGGCGTCTGTCTATTTTACAGCGGCCATTGTGCTGTTCCTCTTCCTTCGTCCGGATCCTTTGCTTGTGGCACAGGCAGTTGCGGAGAAAAAAGTGCAGGACGACAAAGCGATGAATAAAACCGCTGATGACACGCCGGCAATCCACAGCCGCGGTGTGTTCCTTGGAGCTTCAGTGATGGTTGTTACGATGATTGTCATGGTGGCGATTATGACGATGACACCTGTCCACATGGGCCATTACGGGCATGACCTCAGCGCAGTGGGCATGGTCATCAGCATCCATATCACTGCAATGTACCTGCCTTCATTGTTGACGGGGGTATTGGTAGATAAAGTTGGAAGGACGGCAATGGTCATCGCAGCGGGCGTTACGCTGCTTTCTGCTGGAATTGTGGCGGCAATTGCACCAGGCGGTTCGCTTCCAATGTTGATTCTAGCGCTTGCTTTGCTTGGTCTTGGCTGGAATTTTGGATTGATCAGCGGAACGGCGCTTATCGTCGATTCGACGCTGCCGGAAGCGAGGGCCAAAACCCAAGGGACGATTGATGTGCTCGTCGCGCTCTCTGGCGCGGCGGGCGGCATGTTGTCAGGAATGGTGGTGGCGGGTTACAGCTACGCGGTGCTGTCGCTCGGTGGAGGATTCCTCGCATTGCTGCTCATACCAATTGTCGTCTGGTCGCTTGGCAATAATAACAACAAGGCCATAGGGTCGAACTGAGATTTGGAAACCATCTTCTTTGAAAGGTGGTTTTTTTACGCTTTAATCCCATCCAATAAGATGTTCATGAGCTGTTTCAGTTCTTCTTCGATATCAAAGTTGTCATGGGCGCACCAATCATAGACATTGCCGCGAATCGCTTTTGCCCATTGGGAAGAAAGCGATTCAACAGGCAGATCTATGCGGAATGTGCCGGCTTGCTGGCCTTTTTCAATCTGTCTTTTGACGATTTGGAAATAGGGGCGGTTTGGATCCGATACGAAATTCTTTTCGCTGGGCCGCAGCAAGTTCATATAAATGGTGCGGACTGTGTCTTTTCCGAGTTCATCGCGCAAATAGCGCGCTTGGGCAAGATGCAGCCTTTCCAGGAAAAGGGCGGGGCTGTCGAGTGCAGCGTGCTCTTTTTCGAAAGCCAGGTAAAAGTCATCGATTTCCTTGAATTTCTCCAGGAAAATCTCGTATTTGGAATTGAAATGAGTGTAGAATGCGCCTTTGGAAGTTTTGGACTTGTCAGTGATGTCGCTGACGCGCACATCATCAAAGCCGTTCTCGTTGAAAAGTTCCAGGGCGGCATCGAGTATTTTTTTCCGTGTCAACTGCGCTTGCTGCTGCCGTGATGCCAAATGGATGACCTCCTTTTTGTTTAGAATAGTTTGACAATTTAGAGTGAAGCCTTTATGATTTTTAAAGACCAGGGTCTTTCAAGTTGTTTTCATTTTACAGGAATTACCGCAGATTGCCAAAAGGCAATAATTTTTTTGGGCATTCAGAGACCAAGGTCTTTGAAAACGAATGGAGGATCTTTCATGGACTTAAAAGGCAAGATTGCATTTGTAACCGGTGGAGGCAGCGGCATTGGAGCTGCCATTTCCAAACAATTGGATCAGGCAGGCGCATCAGTAGTCGTGTTTGATTTGAATGAAGAAGCAAAAGAAATCACACGTTCATTCGAAAATGAAAGCCTTTTCACGAAAGGCAATGTCGCGAAAAGCGAAGATGTAAATCGTGCGTCGAAGAGGCAATGAATAAATTCGGCCGCATCGATATCCTGGTCAATAACGCGGGGATTTTCCGTGACAAGAAATTGGTGGATATGTCGGAGGAAGAATGGAATGGCGTGCTGGACGTCAATTTGAAAGGCGCGTTTTTGATCATCAAAAAAATAGCGCCATTGATGAAGCAGAGCGGCTATGGCAAAATCGTCAATATTTCTTCGGTATCGCATAAAGGGAATTTCGGGCAGGCCAATTATTCTGCTTCAAAAGCTGGTTTGGTATCGCTGACGAACACGGCAGCCTTAGAGCTTGCACCGGAGATCACGGTCAACAGCATTGCGCCGGGCTCGATCGATACCCCATTGTTCCGATCGATGGATGAAAAGGGGAAAGAGAAATTCCTCAAAAAAATTCCGATGAAACGCGTCGGGCAGCCGGAAGAAATCGCTCAGGCTGTGCTGTTTTTCTCATCCGATGCATCGAGCTACGTAACCGGCACTTTGCTTGAAGTGGACGGCGGGCTGACTACCGGATTGAATCTGAAATAAGCAGGGGGAACCACAATATGGAGATGAACATGGACTTCTTGAACGTTGGAATGATGCTGAAGCGCAATGCCCGCCATTATCCGGATAAATTAGCCATCATCCACGGAAGCGAACGGCTAACGTACAAAGAATTTAATCAGCGCGTCAATCGCCTGTCGAATGCCTTGATCGGAAAAGGCATTGAAAAAGGCGATCGCGTGGCGATGTTATTGCCGAATTGCCTGGAGATGCTGGAGCTTTTCTGGGCGGCCGCCAAAATTGGCGCTGTCATTGTCCCGCTCAATCCGATGGTGCGCGGCACGGATAATATCTATCAATTGGAAGATTGCCAGCCGAAAATGGTGGTTTTCCATGCATCTTACGAGGAGGATATTGCCAGCATCAGAGGCCAGCTCGGTTTTATTCGGCATTTGGTGTCGGTCACTGAAGAACGTGGCGAATTCTTCCGCTACAGCGATTTGGTGGAGGGCCAGCCGTACCACGAACCGGATAGGTCCATTTCCGAAAACGATGAAGTGAACATCATGTATTCATCAGGCACCACAGGACTGCCGAAAGGGATCATCCATACCCATAAAACCCGCATCATGTATGCGTTTCTGTGGGGTATGGAATACGGTGTGAATTTCAATAGCACCGTGCTGGCAACCGGGAGCCTGGTGTTCAACGGTTCGGTGGCGTTCATGTACCCGGCGATCTGCGCGGGTGCGACCTACATCCTTGAAAGCAAATTCGATAAAGACGAAATCATTGGTTTGATTGAAAGGGAAGGGGTGACGCATACCATGATGGTGCCGACGCAAGTCATCACAGTGCTCGACCATCCAGGCTATGACCCAGCCCGTCTGTCGTCGCTGCAAGTGCTGCTGGCGCTTGGGGCGCCGTTGCCGCAGAACCGGAAACAGCAGCTGGCTTCCGAATTGCCTGGCAGGCTATTTGAATTGTATGGGCTGACAGAAGGATTCCTGACGACGCTGCGCCCTGAGTATGTATTGGAGAAGCCGGGCTCTGTCGGGCCGCCGATGATCTTCAATGAATTCAAGATTGTCGACGACTCGTTGCAGGAAGTGCCGATCGGGGAAACAGGCGAGATTCTCGGCCGTGGCCCGACGATGATGACCGGCTATTTGAACAAGCCGGAACAGACCGAGGAAGCATTGGTGGATGGCAAGTGGATCAAAACAGGCGACATCGGTTTTACCGACACCGAAGGCTATATTTATCTGGTCGACCGGAAAAAAGACATGATCATCTCTGGCGGCGTCAACGTGTTTCCAAAAGATATCGAAGAAGTGGTCAGTTCCCATCCGGCGGTCTCCCAAGTGGCCGTCGTTGGCATCCAGGATGAGAAATGGGGGGAGATCCCGGTTGCCCATGTCATCTTGAAGCCGGACCAAATTATAGAAAGCAAAGAGTTGATGGACTGGGCCAATACACGTGTAGCTGCGAAATACCAGCGCATCAAAGTGTTGTCCATCGTGGAAGACCTTCCAAAAAATGCGTCAGGCAAAATCCTGAAGCGCCAAATCCGGGAGCTGTATAAGAACTAGCGGGAGAGGTGATGGCAATCACCTCTTTTTTGTTTGTAAATTTGCAAAAACTGCAGCAGTAGCGGAAGCTGAAAGGTAAGATAGAAGAAAACCAATTGCTGGAGGGATTCGATGAATATCGTATTGTTGCTGAAGGAAGCTTTTTACGAAGCTGATAAAAACCTGATACCCGAACTTGAAACGATCGGGGAAGTGAAGGTGCTCCATACAGATAACGGCATCGGCAAGGAACAATTGAAAGCAGAAGTGAAAGATGCGGACATCATTTTGGTGAACATCGTCAAACTCGATAAAGAAGTGCTCGATGCTGCGCCGAATTTAAAATGCATCATCAAGTACGGAGCGGGAATCGACAATATTGACGTGGATTACGCGAAGCAAAAAGGCATCCGCGTCACAAGCGCACCGGGAGTGAATGCGCCGGCAGTGGCGGACCATGCGTTCGGCCTAATGCTGTCAGCGGCACGGAAGATTCCGAAAAAAGACAGTGAAGTGAAAAGCGGGGTCTGGCAAACGGAGATGGGCTTTGAAGTATCCGGTAAAACTTTGGGCATCATCGGATTCGGCGCAATCGGCAAAGAACTCGCAAAGCGCGCGACAGGGTTCAGCATGAAGACGCTTGTCTACGGCAACCACAAGGATTATGTGCTGGCCGAGCAATTGAATGCACATTTTGTCGACAAGGACGTTTTGTTCAGCGAAGCGGATTTCATCGTAGTGGCAACTTCACTCACGGCGAAGAACAGGCACCTGGTTAATGCAGAGACGCTCAGCCAAATGAAGCCGACGGCGTTTTTAGTCAATATCTCACGTGGCCAGTTGGTGGACGAGAAAGCCCTGGCCGAGTCGCTCCAAAAAGGAGAGATTGCCGGCGCAGCTTTGGATGTCTTCGAACAGGAGCCGCCGGTTAGTGGCTTGCCAAAACTTGAAAACGTCGTTGCAACTCCCCATATTGGCGGAGCGACGTACGAGGCTGTTGCCAGAATCAGCAAGCTATCGGTGTCAAACATCCGCAAGCTGCAAAAAGGCGATGCGCTGGACTTTGAAATCAAATGAACGATGGGCCGACTAATAAAAATACCCCTTGTTGCCGCGGCA
>NZ_RQII01000041.1 GCF_004761975.1 Planococcus koreensis
GTTGTTAGCATGTATTTCTAATTAAAGAGTGTAACCGACTCATCCATTTTTCGTAAGCCTTCTCTTAAGGATTCGGAGCGCAATGCGGCGAAGGGCAAATATGTGCTCCTGCATCGCTGCGCTAGCTTCGTCCGCGGAAAGCGTCCGCATGGAGCGCAGAATCCGGTATACCTAAGATATAGTGACTTTTTATTCTTTAAATAACTTAAATATTTATTTGTCTACTACCTGTGCAGGGGCTGATCAGCCCCTGCTCTTTTTATATCTTTCAGCGATCGGCCTTTGATTATCGCTACTCCTGTACTACAAGCTGAATTCATTGCAGATTATCGTTGCTGCTTGTTCGGCTGATTTGTCCGTATTGTCGATGCGTATGTATGGCCGGTGGCTTATTTCTCCTTCGCGGGAATTCAAACGGTGGTTCGCCATCGACTCTAACAGATTCTTTTCAGATGCTGCAATATCCCTTTTTGTGGGTTTATTGGCTAGGCGCGATTCCGATTTATTGCGGAAAATCCTTGTTGCCGTGTCTGCTTCAAGCTCCACAAAATACACAGAATGACCGGTCGACTCAAAGATTTCTTTTGTATTATTGATAAAGTCCCAGTCTTCTTTCCGGTCGAATTCCCACACCATTGTAAAAATCGCACCTGTTGTATCTCCAGCAGCCAGAGATTTGAACATCTCTTCGCGGAACAAAGCAGAAAGGCGGAACGTTTCTTCGCTGAAGCCGAAAAAAGGATGCAGCAATTCCAGCGTCATGTGGTTATGGAGCAAAGGAAAGCCGGTCTTTTTTCCAAGTTCTTGGCCGACGGTCATCTTTCCGGATGCCTGTGGACCAAATATGATCACGAACTTCATTTCTGCAGCTCCCTCCATTCACTTTCCAGCACGCCGTATAAAAGTGAATCGCGCCAGCCGCCTTTCATCTTCAAGGCATCACGGATCCGCCCTTCACGCTGCATGCCGATTTTCTCCAATAATTTCTGTGAACCCTTATTGTCTGGCGCACATGTAGCTTGAATGCGGTGCAGCGCTCTGTGCTTGAACCCGAATTCCAACAGCAGCTGTGCCACTTCACTGCCGATCCCTATGCCCCAATAATCGGGATGGAGGATATAGCCGATTTCTCCGCACGAGTTCTCGAAACTGTCGTACCAAAGTTCACCCGCCCCGATCACTTTTTCCGTTTCCTTCAACACAACTGCCCACACAAAGCGGCTTTGCGGCAACTCTTGCGCGTCTTTCAGCACATCATTGATGTAACGTCTCGTATCTTCTACTGTATTTGGGCCCCAGGGCTGGAACTGCGTCACTTTCTCCAAAGACGCATAGCTATGGACCGCTTCCAGATCCCCGCTGCGCAATTCCCTTAAATAAATCCGGCTGTTTTCCAGCATCTCCATTTTCAGCCCTCCTAAGTTCAGAATTTTGATTATAGTTAATATATTTTAGCATATGCATTACAGCTATGGTCCAATTTTGCCCCAGTCTTTTCCAGCGCAAAAGAAAAAGCCGTCCGCTCCGGTGAAGGAATGGACGGCCGCCATAGGCTAGATTTTCGACAATTCCATTTTCCTGCCAGCGGGTTTCCGGATGAACAAGCCGCTGTATACCAAAAGCGTTCCGGCAATCAAAATGGCACCAATGTAGACTGACATCATCGCAGGCATCAAAAATGCACCAATAATGATCGTGGAACGGGCAAGCATATCCGCTCCGCTGAATGATACACCGGAAAACGCAGAATAAGAGCCTCTTTTGTCATCCGGCATCATATCCGCTTGCCTTGTATTGAGCACTGGCGAGTAAATAAGTTCACCCAGCGTCGCGATTAACGTGAAGCCGATGAGGACGTACCACGTATCAGCGGCAGTCATAACGACATAGCCAATGCTGTACAAGAGCAAACCGAACACCAGGACATGGCGTCCTTTGAAGCGGTCTGCGATTTTATTGACCAGAAAAGTCAAACAAACGACCAGCAGCATATTCTGGATATTCAAGATGCTGAGCATGCGCACGCCGCCGATATCAAAGCCTCCAACAGTGATAGTCTGGAAAGTTTCAGCAAGGCGGACGCCGATATAGCTGTTTAATGTGAATTCAGCTGCAAAGATGAACATCGAACCCGCCACCACTTTTGTAAACGGTGCATCTTGGACAGCTACTTTGTAATTCTGCAGGACATCAACGAGCACATTGGCGTGCGTTTTTGCGAGCAGCTCCACTTTTTCATCTGTCAGCCAGATCCCGTAAGCAATCGGCAAGCAGCTTGAAGTGATGGTCAGCAGCACGAACAATTCAATTTGGTGATTGACATACAGCAGCCCGCCGAGCGCTGCTCCAATCGCCATGGATAAATTCGTCAGCCAATACTCGATCGTAAAGACAGCTTTGCGGTTTTCCGGCGTTGTGGAATCGATAATGATGGCGTGCATCGCCGGACGGCCAAGGCTGCTCGTAATGATGAATACCGTGTAGGCAGAGGCAAACAGCCAGATCAGCCGATTTTCGGGAAGCAAGCTCAATGCCATGGACAGGAACATCAACGCACTCAAAGTGGACGTCACGACGACCACTTTTTTCCGTTTAAAGCGGTCTGAAATATAGCCGCCTATTAAATTGATGAAAAAGCCGACAACTACTGTCAGCATGAGGAAGGTGCCTGCCCACACCTTGCCCATTTCTTCAGCGAAAAACAACGCCATAAAAGGCATGACTGCTGAAAAAACAGCCCTATTGAAAAATGATGTCAATAAACGTACTCTAATATTTTGCGGGTATTCGTTCCAGCGCATCTTGTCATCCCCTCCTTGCTTAGTTATATTAAACTAGACACATTGAATTAAAAATGGACAATTAATTAATTTATGTCTACTTATTGCAATTGAGGAGGCCCCGTATGGATAAATTATTATTGAAGTTATGGCGTTTTGTGCCTTCCGGAGAAACCAGGAAAGAGGATTTAGCTGACATTTTGGAACTGAGCAGCAAGCAAACCGCACGCTATTTGAAAAAATGGGCGGAAGAAGGATGGTTCCGTTATACTGCTGGAAGCGGCCGCGGCAAGGTCTCGACGCTTTTTTGGCTGAGGGATGCCGAAGAAGTTTTTATGGAACATGCTGTGAAAATAATGGAGCAGGAACCGGTTGAAATCAGCAGCAAATATTTATTGTTCGACTGGTCCGACGGAGCTAAGCAGCTGCTGCTCGAGCGTTTCCGCAGCAAATTTGGCTTTTCACAAAACAGCGGAGAAATTGCCAAACTGATTATTCCCCGCCGGTACAAGCTGGCGACGATGCATCCATTGGAAATGGCGGATGTTCATAGCGCACATTTCGTCTCGACGGTTTTCAATCGCCTCGTGAGGGTTGATGACACAGGAAATGTTTCGCCTGAACTTGCGCATAGCTGGGATCTTTCTTGGACCCATCTCCGGCTGTATTTGAAGAAAGGCGTAAAATTCCATGACGGTTCGATTCTGACAGCGGAAGACGTTGCAGAATGCCTGAACCGCATGCGCACGTACCCGAATTTCAAGGAATTATGGGAGCCAGTAATCAGCATTTCCGTCCCCGCCCCGCTCGTTGTCGATTTGCACTTTCCCGGCGGCTGCAGCTATTGCCTGCACATGCTCGGCATGATGAACTCCAGCATTTTCAAAGAATCCAAAGGCATTTTATTGGGCAGTGGAAGTTTCTATGTGGATGACAGCCATGAGCTGAAAACGGTGTTGAGGGCTTTCGAAGATTATTATGGAGAACGCCCGCTATTGGATGAAATTGAATTTGTCCAAGTTCCAAAAGATATCGACATTACATACCGGTCATCAGAAACCAGTGAAACCGAGGAGACATTTTTGGTTGAAAGCGACTCAGGCGTCGGCATAGTCTTTATGAGCAGTTTTCGTGATTCGCCGATCCGCCGCAAAGAAGTGCGGGACTTTATCCATTACACCATTGCGAAACAGCGGCCGGCAATCACTGAAGTTGACCCGCGTATTTTGCCGAATGGCGAAGGGCTTTTGGTTGGCTATGGCCAAAACTTTGTTCCGCCAAGGGTGCCGCTGCCGCAACTTGAAAGGCCAATCCTCCTCAAAACTACCGGTTATCTTGAAGATACCGCTATATGGCTGAAAGACGTATTGGAGCAAGAAGGCATACCCGTAGAACTGGTTGTGATGCCGTTCGAAAAATATATGTACGATAATGGCCCTGATCAGCAGGCTGACCTGTATATACACGGAGAAGTTTTTGAAATGAACCAGGATTTTTCCTTTTTTTATTTTTTGATCAACGGCCTGTCTCCTCTGCGGCCGATCATACCGGACAATCCGCAGCTGGAACAATTGGCCATGCGCTACCGGACAACTCCTTTTGAAAACTGGCATTCATTGAATCGTGAATTCGAAGGGACTTTGGTTGAAAACTCCATTATGGTACCCTTGTATTACGGAAAACGCCAAATTCCTTTTTCGGCAGAATTGACGAACGTCAACATCTCGCATTTCGGCTATGTCGACTTTTCAAAATTATGGGTACGACCGAAAATAGATGATAATCATATTATGTAATCTTGTATCCTGAAATTAAATTAAGAAAATAAAAAAGCGGATTCCACTGTTCTTTTGAACAGCGTTGGAATCCTCTTTTTTATTAGACAATTTTCTCATGCTTTTTATTGCTGATGGAATTTCACATTCCTTTTTCTTCGCTTGCGTAAAGGTCCAGCATGCTTTGCAGCAGCGTTTCTATCTGCGCTCCGTCTGCCAGATGCTCTTTGATCCACGGAAATTCATTCTTGATCAGTAAGCTCATGGCTTCAGCCGATTCGGCATGGCGTGAAGGTGACATTACCTCAAAAACCGCCTCCATTTGCTTAAAGAGCTCTGTCGGCAAAGCATGCTGCAGCGTTTTCAGCCCCAATTGCGCTCTTTCGGGTGCGTATCTGTAAAGCAGCACCCGGGCTAAATGCTCTGCAGCATTCGCCAGCATTTTGACAGCCCAGATGCTATTGCCGCGGGAAGACGCTTTTTTATATTGGAATAAAAACCAGGCCACGTCATTTACGTGGTCGCGATACTCACTTGCCTTAAGTTCCAGTCCTTGCGTGTCAATGAACGCCGTTAGCCGGTCTTCTGGGTCATGGAGAACTTTGAAAAAGTCTTTCCCTGTAAATGTTTCCGGTGTCACAGTGAACAAGTCGATATGCAGAAAATCATCGAATACGGCTATCAGCTGCGGAGCAACGATAAAAATATCATCCTGGAATATGACAGGCCGGTAAGCTTGCAAATGTGCCAATCGATTTCCCAGGAATTCCTTTTCATCTTCTTTTTCTACAAGACAGTATAGATCGATATCCGAATGCTCATCATACTCATTCCTGCCCATCGACCCTTTAAGGAATATCGCCTTGACCCTCAGGTCTTTGCGCAGGCTGTCTGTAATTTTTTGAACTGCGGTTTCCTGTGGCAGCATGTCGTTCCTGCTTTCTCTTAGAAATTTCTTTGGCCTTTTGCCCAATGGGATGGCCTGTTGATATGTTCCGGCAGCTTTGTCCGGCTGTCTCCAATAGCAGCATTGACTTGTTGTTGAGTTAAGAAAAGACTGTCGGTCAAATCAGCGCCGCTTATATCGGCATCTCGCAAATCGGCGCCAAGAAAATTGGCTTTGCTGAAATTGGCCATCCGGCAATTGGCCGCAATCAAGTAAGCGCCTGTGAAATCAGCGTTCACTAAATTTGCGCCTTTCAACTCCGCGCCCATCAGTTCTTTGCCGCGAAAATCCTTAGAGGCTTTGCTTTTTTTCGACGCTTTTTGCATTTGCATTCCTGCTTGCGCCAATAAGGGGCGGATCGTGTTTCGGAGCGCAGTGGTATCAACTGCTATTAGATCATCCGCCGCCAATCCGGACAGCCGCTTTATTTCAGTGAATTGCCGCTGCAGCTCCTGGCCCAATGGTTCCGGACATGGCATTTCCCTGGCCTCCATTAAATACCACAGCATTTCATGCAGCTCGATCATCACCGGCAAAGTGCTGAACATCATTTGCGCAATTTCCGGATGGCTTATCCAGTCTTTTCCTCCGAATGTCTGTTGTGTCACTTGCTGCCCTGCGCCGTAGCACTCAAATGCCACACAGCCTTTGAAGCCGGATCTCAAGAGCTCACCGTGGATGCCGCACCGGAAATCACCCTGCAGGTTCTTGCATGGCTTGCCTGCTGCTTTGTCGTAAGCAAAATCGATTGAAGCCGAAAAAGCCAGCGCTGTACAGCATAACCCTGCACAGCTGGAACAATCTGCACGCAGGCTTTCCCGGTAGAATGGCTGCTTATCCACCATGCAATCAGCTCCTTAACAAATCGAATACAGGCATGCGCCTGGATAATAAGTTTGGAGAGGCTAGTCTCTGACTCCTGCAGTTTCTAAATGTTTTACACAATTATACAAGGTGCAGTCCCATTCGCTTCCGTTATGTTCCAGTATCGTAATCGAAGTGTTTTGTAAATCTGTTTTCTCGAATCGCTCAGGCAGCATTCTGCGGAGCGTGATGCCGATCAAAGCACCGTGGCTGACGACCAGCACCCGTTTGCCTGCAAACTCTTTCAAGATGCTGTCGATTGCTTCGCTGCCGCGCTTACCGACACTGTCAGAGCTTTCCATCCCTAAATCCAGTTTGCGCCATTCAGCTCCCCATTTTTCCAGGCGCTGCTGTTCTGTCGTCCCTTCGATTTCACCGCCGGACATTTCGCGCAAGCGGGTATCAAAAAAACTGATCGGCAGCGCCAAATTTTCGGAAATGATCTCCGCTGTTTCTTTTGCCCGCGCCAAATCACTGGAAATGATCATATCCCAGCGTTCTTCTGCCGACAGCCGGTCTGCAAGAGCAGCCGCTTGGCTCTTTCCGGTTTCATTTAACGGAACATCGGAGCTGCCCTGGGCGATGCCCGATAAATTCCATTCCGTGATGCCATGCCGTACAATGCCGATTACCGTCATAACCGCTTCCTCCTAATATATAAAAATTCTTCCCTTTCAGTTTACAATTTCTTTCCAATAGATGCCACAGGTTGTTCAAAATCACGATTCATTGTTCGGTTGAGCACTAAAAAAACCCGGCACAGGGGCCGGGCTTGCTCATTATACGCCCATTTTACGGCGCGTGTTGCTGACTTTCTTTGTCTGTTGGCTTTTCAGTTTCTTCGCTTCTTTAGAAGCACCATTGCTGCCTTTTGAGTTTGCCGCTTGGTTCTTCTTCGCTTCCAGCTGGCGTTTTACCGCTTCTTGCAGACTCACTTTTTTCGGAGTTTCGTTTGTTTCAGTCATGATCATCCCTCTTTTCTTTTACCTTGTGCTTGCGGGTGTTTTATGACTTCCATTATAACACAATTCGGCCATTTTATTGTTTGTTTTCTTTAAACCATGTGCTGACTTGGGAAAAGAATTTAGACATTGTGGTCGGATTGGACATATTCGGTACGCGGGCGAGCAGCACTTCTTTCGGTGCCTTGACGCCTTCTTTTTTCTTCTGCAGAACGAGGATGCCTTTGGCGTGGGCTGAATTTTTGAACAGCGTGTCCGGCAATTCCATTACCGACTGGATATAAGCAGTCTTTTTCAGGAATGCGTGAAGTTCGCCTGCCTGCGGTGATTCAAAAAGCGCTTTTGGCACGACAAAAAACAAATAACCGCCATCCACGGTATGCTTCATCGCTTGTTCGATAAACAAATGATGCGCATAAGACATGCCTTCTTCAGCTTTCAATTCAAAAGTGGCGGCTATCTCTTCATCCGGGTAATAGCCCACCGGCAAATCCGATACGACCGCATCGACCGGGTCGATCAACAACGGCTGAAGTGCATCCTGGCGGTAGAAAGTTACCGGCTGCTCCACAAGGTCCGCTGCAGAAGCAGCCAAACGGATCAGCAAGTCATCAATTTCAACGCCTGTCCCTGTGATGCGGCCATCGAGGTAATTCATGATTGTCAGCATCAAATTCCCGGTGCCGAGCGCCGGGTCCATCAGTGTGAACTTTTCTTGCTTCACAAACAATTCGACCAAATAGCCGACCAGTAGGCCAAGCGCGTCCGGCGTCATTTGGTGATGCGGTTGCACATGCTCTTTCATGCCTTTCAACACAGCCAATTGGATCGCTTTGCGGATATCTTCCTTGCCTACTTCTGCTGCCGGCTGAATATGGCCGTCGAGCCAGCTCTCTGTTGTTTCCAGCAAGCTTTCTAGATAAGGAAGGTCTTTTTCTTTTTGATATGCTGTCGCGTGCTGATCGATAAAATTAAACACTTGTTCCATAGATGAATTCATTTGGTTCTCCGTCCTCAATAAGGAAACCCACTCGATTAAGAGTGGGTTTCTGTTTTAGTTTGTAAGGGTTTTGACTGCTTCAAGCGCTTTGTCGTAATCCGGATGGTCTGTGCCTTCCGCGACATATTCCACATAAGCCACTTTATCGTTTTCATCGATAACGAAAATTGAACGCGCCAGCAAGCGAAGTTCTTTCATCGAAGTGCCGTATGCTTGTCCGAAATCCAAGTCGCGATGGTCTGACAATGTTGTGATCGAATCGACGCCATTGATTTCAGTCCAGCGTTTTTGGGCGAACGGCAAATCAGCCGAAATCGTCAATACTTCCACGTTTTCGCCAAGTGAAGCAGCTTCTTCGCTAAACCGTTTTGTCTGGTCTGAGCAGACTCCTGTATCAAGCGACGGCACAACGCTGATTAATCTTACTTTCCCAGCAGTGTCCTTCAATTCAACAGGGCTCAGGTCATTTCCAAGAACCGTAAAGTTTGGAGCTTGATCTCCGACTTTGACTTCATTTCCCGGTAAAGTGACCGGATTGTTCTTAAACGTAATTTGTACCATCAAAACGCCTCCCTTTCAGTGTAACTCTATCTTACTAGAACGCTTAGGCGTCTTGCAACTCAGACCGTTCAGCTGAAGCTTTTTGAATCGTTTTTTGTTTGCGGTACGAGCTTTCGTGGATCACCGTCGTATCCGCGATAAAGTCATGCACGCCTTGCTTAAGCCTCGTAAAACCGACTATCCAATAAAGCGGCAGGATGGTCGCTGAAATAAAACGGCCGATCCATTCCCGGAATAACAGAGTACCCCATGTCAGTTTATCGTCTGCCAAGGATATTACCCGCAGCCCCATGATCATTTTGCCGATTGTCTGATTGAAAAACTTCGTCATCAGCACAAAATAGCCGTAAAAAATGACAGCGGTCAGTATGGCATAAGGCGCATACCATGCAGAAGATGCCGTTTCAGCACCGACGAGCAGAAATATGGGTTTCACCAGAATCGAGGATGCGGAAGCCACCACGATCAAATCGATCAGGTATGCCCAAAATCGGACCCAGAAACCAGCTGGCATGTGTTCATAATACAGAACTTCTTCATACTGTCGTTCGGGACGCGGCGCCGGTCCGGCTGCAGCAATTGTCCCGTTAACTTGGTCCGCCATATTCATCGTCCCTCCTTATTTTTCACCGTATAGATACATCATGCGTGGTGCACTATGCTCTGTCAGCAATTTCGCAATCATTTGCGATTCCATGTCCGCTCCGAACAGCGAATTCACTTTCATTGAAAAGAGTGATCCCAATCCTTGATTGGCACCGTATTCAAAGACTTCCGCTCCTGCCAGGTCAAAATCTTTCTGGAGTGCGGCAATGACATCTTCGTCGTAGCCGAAATCATCTGCTAAATCGGCTTCTACAGCCTGACGCCCGTTCATGATTCGGCCATCTGCCACTTGCTTCACTTGCTCTTCTGTCATGTCACGGCCTTCCGCAATTACGTCGACAAAACTCTCATAAGAATCATTGAGCATTTCCTGAAGAATTGCTTCTTCTTCAGGCGTCATATCGCGTGTCGGGCTCATAATATCTTTATAAGGCCCCGATTTGATGGTTACGAAATCAACGCCGTAACGCTCTGCTAATTCACCATAATTGACGCTTTGCATAATAACACCCAATGAACCCGTCAAGGTTTCCGGGCTGACAAAAATCTTGTCTGCAGGCGCTGAAATGTAATAGCCGCCAGATGCGGCTGTTGCACCCATAGAAACGTAAATCGGTTTTTCGGTGTTTTTCTGGATTTCTTTGATCTTGTCGTAGATCTCTGCGGACTCAACTACGCCGCCTCCAGGGGAATTCACTTTCAAGACGACTGCTTTGACCGAATCGTCTTCACCCACTAGTTCCAATTGCTCCATAAATGCTTGGTGGTTATAGCCGGCAGCCCCGAACAGCGACGCCGCTTCCCCCGTATCCTGGATGACGCCGTCGACGTTCATGACTGCGATGCGTTTATTGAAATCGCCTGCCTCGATCACGTTCTCGGAAAATCCAGTCTCGGTTGCCCCCATCAGCTCGTCGACCCCGGTACCGAAACTGTTTTGGAAAAGTGCGAATGCCGAATTGATGACAATCGAAATTCCCAGTAACGCAACGGCCGCGACAATAGCTATCCATCTTTTTGTATTCATAATTGCTCATTCCCTCCCTTGGATGTCTCTTCTATTATACGGTTGAACCCTATGAAATGTTTCATTTAAAGTGTCAGCTTGGGCTCAATGCTGTGAATTCAATCGCCCTTTTCGGACACTTCTCGCTTCGATCACTTTTGAAGCCGTGAAAATTGCCAGTGCCACCCAAACGAATGAGAATGAAATGACATTGATGCGGTTGAATTCTTCGCCGTAGACCAACACTCCAAGAATCAACATCAGCGTCGGGGCGATGTATTGCAGGAAGCCGACCATGTAAAGCGGAATCAGCGGAGCGCCTGTTGCAAAGAGGAATAGCGGCAGTGCAGTAGCAGCACCGCTGATCACCAGCAAAATGTCCGTTGATGAACCGCTATGGAGAAAAGATGCTTTCCCTGCAGCAAAGAGGTAAACGTAATACGCCAACGCTGCCGGCATAACGAATAGCGTTTCAAGTGCAAGTCCGCGCAATGCATTCAACTTGATCGTTTTTTTGATCAGTCCATAAAACGCGAAACTGAATGCCATCCCGAACGCCAGCCATGGCAAGGTGCCATAGGAAACCGTTAAAATGGCCACCCCGGCAGCAGCCAGCACAAAAGCGAATTTTATTGCCGGCGACAATTTCTCTTTCAGGAAAATCACACCAAGCAGCATCGACACCAGCGGATTGATGTAATAGCCCAAGCTTGTTTCCACGATCCGGTCATTGGTCACTGCGAAAATATACAGGAACCAGTTTAACGTGATCAGGTAAGATGCGAGCATCAAGGTAAAGAACTTCTTCTTTGATTTCCATAACTCTTTTAAATCGCCAAGCAGCATTTTCCGGCCCTGCAGCAGGACGATGAACGCCACAGTCAGAATCAGCGACCAAACGATGCGTGAAGCCAGAATTTCATCACTCGACACATGGTCCAGCAGCTTCCAATAAATCGGCAGAAAGCCCCAAATCGTGTACGTCAGCATTGTATAAAGGATTCCTTTTTTCTCATCTGCCATCATTGAAAATTCACCAGTCTTTCTATTATTTTGCTTCTCGAAATATCAGCCTAATTATATGCCTGCCCATGGGCAAAGTAAACAAAAGAAAAAACAGCCGACGGGATCGGCTGTTTAATATGTTACGAGAGATCGCTTAGATTCTGTTCAATTGACGATATTCCGCAAAAAAGCTACGCTTGCCGCGGGCGAGCGCCAAGCCTCCTCAGTCGCTTCGCGCCTTGCGGGGTCTCGGCTGTCTCGCTATCCCGCAGGCGTCTCCGCTGTTTTGCTCCATATCTGGAGAATCTAAAGAAAGTACAGCAAGTATAGCTTCCATATTTCATGATAAAAAACATGATCCGCTATTGAGAAATACCATTGAGTGAAGCGGTTGAATCCATGCTCAACAGAACGCGTCCGCTTGTCCATGCATCGCTGCGTTAGTTTCGGGACATGAAAGTGCGTTGAAGCGAAATGAAAAGGACTATCGAAACTTTCTCGACAGCCCTTCCACTTCTTATTTATTCATTTCTTTCTGCCGTAGTTCAACGCGGCGGATTTTGCCGGATGCTGTTTTTGGCAGTTCGGACATGAACTCGATGGCACGCGGGTATTTGTACGGTGCCGTCAGCTCTTTTACGTGGTTCTGCAGATCCTTGATCAGTTCGTCGGAAGGTTCGCTGTCTCCAACGAGCACGACGAATGCTTTTACGATGGTGCCGCGGATTTCGTCCGGCGCACCGACGACTGCACATTCCTGTACTGCCGGATGTTTGACGAGCGCGTCTTCCACTTCGAACGGTCCGATTGTATAGCCGGAGGAGATGATGATGTCATCGCCGCGCCCTTCGAACCAGAAATAGCCGTCGTCGTCTTTGGATGCTTTGTCGCCCGTGACGTAATAATCGCCGCGGAATTGCATTTTCGTGCGCTCATCGTCTTTGAAATAGCCTTTGAACAGGGCTGGCGTGTCGACATGTACAGCGATATCGCCCACTTCTCCTGCCCCTGCAGGTTCGCCGAATTCATTGATGATTTCAACGCGGTTGCCAGGTGTCGGTTTGCCCATTGAACCGATTCTAGTTTCCATGCCTTTCATGACGCCCACAAGCAAGGTGTTTTCAGTTTGCCCGTAGCCATCGCGCACTTCCAGGTTGAAATGATTCTTGAAGACGTTGATGACTTCTGCATTTAGCGGTTCGCCGGCGGAAACAGCGCTATGTAGCGATGATAGATCGAATGACGCCAAGTTTTTCTGTTTGGCCATCAAACGGTATTCGGTTGGCGTGCAGCAAAGAACATTGATTTTGCTGCGCTCTAAAATCTGCAAGTAGACTTCGGGATCGAATTTGCCGTTGTAGACATACCCGGTTGCTCCGCTTCCAAGCGTGGCAAGGAACGGGCTCCAAATCCATTTTTGCCAACCTGGGCTTGCTGTTGCCCAGACGAGATCGCCTTCTCTAGCGCCGAGCCAGTGCTCAGCTGATGTCCGCAAGTGGGCATATGCCCAGCCGTGGCTGTGGACTGCGCCTTTGGGATTTCCGGTCGTTCCCGAAGTGTACGATAGGAACGCCATATCATCTTTGCGCGTGTCAGCAGCATTATACTCACTGGAAGCGCTTTCCATTTCCTCCGTCAACGAAATCCATGTATTGTCCGACTTGCCGATAACGAATTTCGTGACTCGGTCCATTTCCGCTACATCTGCAAACTGATCCATGAATGGTTCATATGCAATCACCGCTTTGGCGTCGCTGTGGTTTAATCGGTAGGAAATGTCTTTGGCGCGCAGCATCTCCGAACTCGGAATCACAGCCAAACCGGCTTTTAATGCTCCGATATAGGCGACGTATGCTTCGATCAAGCGTGGTACCATGACCAGCACGATATCCCCTTTTTTCAGTCCTGCTTTTTCAAAACTGTTTGCTGCTTTATTGGCGCGCGCAATCAGTTCGTCATATGTAAGTTCCTGTGTTTCCCCTTTGTCGTTCTCCCAAAAAATAGCCATCTTGCCATCGCCTGTCGCGAACTTTTCGATTTCCTCTGTTAAATTATAAGAGTCAGGTGCTACGAGTTCATTGCGATCCATCTTATGATTCCCCCTTGGCTTATAGTAACTGCTTCCATTAAAGTATACCTTAAAATTCCCAGTATTCAAAATACTCTATAAAAAAAGCAGACTGCCTAATTAGGCAATCTGCTTTTCGCTTTGTAATTTTCATTTAATTTTCAACACTCAACTTTACAATAAATCATCGTAAACGGCTTTTTTGGGACGCGGGAATTTAATGATTTCCCGGTTTTCCACCGCTTCTTGGATAAGGCCGTCAAACGACACGAATTTTTCGTAATACTCGACTTTTTCGAGCTTCGGCTTTGTTTTCGGATTGGCCGGGGTGAAAATTGTACAGCAATCTTCAAACGGGCGGATGGAAATCTCGTAGGTATCGATTTTCTGCGCCGTTTCGATGATATCAAGCTTGTCTGCCGCAATGAGCGGACGCAGCACAGGCGTATGCGTCACGGCATTGATGGCTGCAAGCGACTCAAGCGTCTGGCTTGCAACTTGGCCTAAGCTTTCGCCCGTAACAATCGCTTGGCAACCCGTGTCTTCACGCACGAGATCGGCAATGCGCATCATCATGCGGCGTGTTGAAGTCATTGTGATGTTGTCCGGCACTTGCTTATGGACTTCCTGCTGGAGCGCCGTAAACGGAATGACGTGCAATCTGACAGAAGAACCGAACTGGCTCAGCTTCTCTGCCAAGTCAAACACTTTCTGTTTGGCGCGCTCATTTGTAAATGGCGGGCTGAAAAAATGGATCAGTTCCAAACGCACGCCGCGCTTCAGCATATAGTAGCCTGCCACCGGGCTGTCGATGCCGCCGGACAGCAGCAGCAAGGCTTTTCCGGAAGCACCAACTGGCAATCCGCCTGCTCCGGCAAATGTTTCCGCCATCATGAATGCACCTTCTTCGCGCACTTCAATCTTCAACTCAATGTCGGGATTTTTCATCTGCACCGTCAGGTCCGGGAAATTCCGCAGTACCTGGGAACCGATGGTCTGCACAATTTCAGGTTTTTCATGTGGAAATGCTTTATATGGACGTTTTACCGACACTTTAAAACTTTTTCCCGCATGGTCCGTTTTTTCCATCACGGTCATGGCCGCACGTTTCATGGACTCGAGATCCAGTTCGCATTCGGTCACTGGGCTGAACGATTGGATTCCGAATACTTTCTGAAGGCGGGACTGGACTTGTGCAATTTCCGCTTCGCTGTCCGAATAAATGAACATCCGGTCGCGCTCCGCTTTGACGCGTACGCCTGGTAGATCCGAAAATGTCTGTCTGACGTTGTCACGCAGGCGTCCGATAAATGAACTTCTGTTTTTACCTTTGGTGGACAACTCGCCGTAACGTACGAGGATTTGATTTGTTTTCATGGATTAAGCTCCTTTGATGATCGCGTAGACATGTGCAAACGCTTTTTGGAATGATGATAGGTCTTCAGCTGTCGTGAATGCACCAAAGCTGATGCGGATGACGCCGTCTTTGAATTCTCTCGGCAATCCGATTGCATCGATGACGTGGCTTGCAGCTGTGCTTTTTGAAGAGCATGCGCTCGATGTCGAAACGATGACGGATTGCTGCTGCAATCCGGAGACCAGTACTTCGCCTTTGATGCCCTTGACAGCAATCGCAAGGACATGCGGCGCGGCGCCTTTGGGGCTGACGACTCTCACGCCATTAAAGCTGGAGAGGAAATCGCGCAATTGTTGATTCCATATGGTGAACTCCGGCCGTGGCTCTGCAAGCCGCAGCGCCTTGGCAAGAGCCACGGCATCTGCGACAGAAACGGTGCCGCTCCGCAAACCTGATTCATGGCCCCCGCCGTGCTGGACAGGCAACAATTCCACTCCTTTATTATAGGCTAAAACCCCACTGCCTTTCAGGCCATGGATCTTATGCCCCGATACCGTCAACAAGTCTGGCATGTTTTGACGGTCGAGCGCCACTTTCCCGACGCTCTGGACGGCGTCGCAATGCAATAAGGTCCGGGTACCCGCTAATAGCTTTTTCACTTCCGCGATGGGATGTACCGCACCGATTTCGTTATTGACATGCATCAAGCTCACCAACACCGTATCGTGCCGCAGCGCTTTTTGCAATTCGGATAAATCGATCTCGCCCATTTTTCCGACCGGCAGGCGGGTAATTTCGAACCCGCGCTTCTCCAGTTCCTCCATCGTTTTCAAAACAGAGGAATGCTCCGTAGCTGCGGTGATCATGTGCATCCCGCGCGTTTTCGAAGCTTCAGCAACGCCCTGCAGCGCCAAGTTATTGGCTTCCGTACCGCCAGACGTGAAGATGATCTTTTCCATCCCCAATAGCTCCGCAATCTGAGCCCTTGCGCCTTCCAGCAAATCTTCCGCTTGGTTGCCCATCAAATGGATCGAAGCCGGATTCGCGTAATAGCATTCATTCACTTTCACGAATGCCTCGAGGATTTCGGTTTTCGGTTTAGTTGTTGCGCTATTGTCCAGGTATATCATTTTTATACTCCTCCCAAAAGAAAACCACCAGCGCGTCGGCTGGTGGTTTTCTCATTTTATACGCGCCAAGCATCTTCTTTCACCAGTACTTCGATTCGTTTCATCGAGCCTGGTTCAAAATTTTCAACTGCTGTAGCCGCTTCTTCCAACGCTTTTGAATACCGGAGCTGGCGGAAAGACTCTTCCGCTTCCATCAGCTTGGCGTTCATCTGCGGATTCGTTTTTCTGTAACGGTTGCCGTATTGGATAATGCGCTCAACCAGCAGCACATTTTCAATCATTTCTTTCGCTTTTTCTTCGACTTCATCGATGCATTTCTCGGCTTTCGTCAAGTAGCTGTCGACCAGTTTCATATTAAGCGGCACTTCCTGCAAGCCTTGCATTGCGACGAATAAATGCTCTTCCGCTTCTTCTAGGCGAACGTCCATCTCTTCCGGAATCCCAGGAGTGTTCGCTTTATGCAGCATGCGGTCCGTTTCCTGTAATTGGCGCTTGAGGTGTTCCAGTTTTTTGCGGGCTTCGTTTTCGTCGATCCGCAGGTTTTTCAATGATCCAGCCAAGCCGCTTTGAGCTACATCGACCTCAGCAAGCTCTTTGCGGATGTTGACCAATTCTTCTTCCAGGCTTGAGTAGGCTGCCTGCTCTTCTTGCGTGCGGGACTCGAGCAAGTCGAATCGGCGTTGAAGTTCTTCCAATTTATCCAGGCATGCACGCGGAATCGCTGCATCGCTCTCGGAAATCTTATAGCTCTGCTGCACGACTGCACATTCATCATACGTATCGCGTGTCTCACTTGACACTGTATCCAATTGTCTGCCGGTTTGTACTTTGTATTGGTCAACGAAATGCTTCGCTTCTAC
Organism: Planococcus koreensis; assembly: GCF_004761975.1. Classification (GTDB taxonomy): domain Bacteria; phylum Bacillota; class Bacilli; order Bacillales_A; family Planococcaceae; genus Planococcus; species Planococcus koreensis. Next base: position 16,921 of record NZ_RQII01000041.1, read on the forward strand.
TTCTTTTTCAAGAAGCTCGTAGAATGAATCGATGCGGTCTTTCATCGCTTCCGCTTTGACAGTCGTTTCGGCGATTTTCAACTCGGCAATTTCTTCTTTCATATGGGCCAATTCCTGCTCCATCGCATCCAATTGCCCCGTCAATTCGAGGTGGTTCAAATAATACGATTGAGACTCCATTTCACGCTGGCCGCTGCGCAATTCCTGGATCGAAGCCGGTATTTTCGACTGGACATCTGCCAGCAATGGCGGGATGTTGTCGATAAGCGAAAATACGTAATCCCCTTCATCTGATAAGCCCATAACCGTTTCGCGGGCTTCCAAGTAATTCCCTTCTTCCGTCAGCTTGTCGTATTCACTGAACAATGGCGTGAACGATTCAAGCTTCTTCTCTAAAGGTCCGGCTGCTGCTCCATATGAATGCTGGTGCGCCAATAAGGTTTTACGCGCTTGGCGGTAGTGGTCTTTCATCAAGTCCATTTCGCTGCGGTTCTTTTCTTCACTGCCGATCAAGTCGCTCAATTCCGAAAGGATCGCGTTCATCTGCTGATCCACTTTTTCAATGCGGACTTCGATTTCCTGTTCAATCTTCGAAGCTTTTCCGAAATTGAAGCGGTCAATCGCATCTTCTGCGTCGAACAGCGATGCGTCGATTTTCGGAATATGTAAGTCCATGATTTCCGTCCAGACAGCGCGCCAGCGTTCGAACATTTCTTCCGTCTGGCCGTTCATGTTCAATTGTTTCACTTTCGTCAGTTCTTCGAGTATCGGTTTGTTTTGTATTTGCAGTTTTAACTGTTCCAAGCGTTCAATTTCCGCGTTGTGCTTCTTTCGAAACATGAATCCGACGATAATTACCGCTATTAGAATGATGACCGCAATGATGATATACTTCATCATAAGCCAAATAGCCCCCTGTTCCAAAATCCATTTCCTCTTCTATATAAATGCATTTCATGATTCTATTATTTTAACATGTATTCTATTGTTTTGTTTGCGAATTTAGAAGAAATGATAAAATATTTTTATTCTCTAAAGAAAGTTGGTGTTCCCTATGAAAAGAGACGGCCATATCCATACCCCCTTTTGTCCGCATGGCACTGCTGATGCATTGGAATCCTATATTGAAAAAGCGATAGCTTCAGGTTTCCTGGATATCTCATTCACTGAACACGCTCCACTCCCCCCCTCTTTCACCGATACGACTCCGATGAAAGACAGCGGGATGAGCTTTGACGTGCTGCACCGTTATCTAGACGCCGTTGAAGCTGCAAAAGATGCATACAAAAATGATATCCGGATCCGGGTTGGGCTGGAAGTCGATTTTATCCAAGGCTTTGAAGAGGAAACACGCATTTTTTTAAATGAAATCGGACCACGTCTGGATGATTCAATTTTGTCCGTGCATTTTGTCAAAGCAGGACCGCGTTATTTCTGCCTCGATTATTCTCCAGAAGTTTTTATGGAGCTTGCGGCGGCGGCAGGTTCTGTCGAAGCAGCATACGGCATTTATTACGATACCGTTGAAGCATCGATTGCGGCTGACCTCGGGAAATTCAAACCGAAGCGCATCGGCCATCCGACGCTGGCACACAAATTCCAATTGGCCCATGGCGCAAACATTGATGACGAATTGCGCATCAAAGCGATCATCGACAAAATCGCTGACGCTGGTGGAGAGCTTGATGTCAACAGTGCCGGCTATTTCAAACCGGATTGCTTGGAGCCCTATCCTTCGAAAAAATGGATCCGCTATGCCGAATCACTCGGCATTCCACTGGTGTTCGGTTCCGATGCACACAGCGCCAAAGGCTTGCATCAAGGCTATGACAGAATCTATAATGGATAAATCCACAAACGAAATGAGGGTCTTTCATGTTCACTCAAACAGATTATAGCGGCACGCGTGCAAGCCAATACGCGATGCTCGGAAAACAATTGGATGCCCTGCTTGAAGGCGAATCGAACGCCATCGCCAACTTAAGCAATGCATCTGCATTACTAAACCAATTTTTAGACCGCATCAATTGGGTCGGGTTTTATTTAATGGAAGAAGGCGAACTTGTGCTTGGGCCATTCCAAGGCTTGCCGGCATGTGTGCGCATCAAGGTCGGCCGAGGCGTATGCGGCACTGCTGTTTCTGAAAAGAAAACAATGCTTGTCGAAGATGTCCATGCTTTCCCTGGACACATTGCCTGCGACGCAGCTTCACGTTCAGAAATCGTTGTACCATTAATCAAAAACGGTGAAGTGATCGGCGTCCTTGATATCGACAGCCCAGAACTCAGCCGCTTTACACAAGACGACCAGGCAGGACTCGAGAAGTTTGCTGAAACACTGATTAAGCATCTTTAATCCTAACAAGTGAAAGGGCCCCCGAATCAGAAATTGATTTGGGGGCTCTTTTGCTTTCTAAGCTTCCTGCAAATGCGGCTTGACCGCTTCGAAAGCTGCAGCCAGATCCATTATCAAGTCGTCGGTATGTTCCAATCCGATGGACAACCTCATCAAGGATTCGGAAATGCCCATCGCTTGGCGATTTGCTTCGGGTACAATTTGATGCGTCATGGAAGCCGGGTGCTGGATCAACGTTTCCGGATCTCCAAGGCTTACTGCGATTTTGATCATCGACAGCGCATTCATGAACGTCTGCGCTTCTTTTTTGCCGCCTTCAATCTCAAAGGATATTAAGCCGCCTCCATCGCGCATCTGGCGTTTCGCAATATCGAATTGTGGGTGATTCTCATCATGCGGATAAAGTATTTTCGTTACCAGGGGTTCCTGCTTCAAGAACTCAAGCACTTTCTTGGCATTCGAGATATGCCGGTCCATGCGCACATGCAAAGTTTTCATGCCGCGGAGAAGGAGCCATGCATCGAAAGGCGACATGATGGCGCCGATATCCTTTTGGACTGTAAAACGGATTGTTTGCATTTCTTCTGCATCTTGGCCGACTAAAACACCACCGACCACATCCCCATGGCCGTTCAAGTATTTAGTCGCGCTGTGCAGCACAAAATCCGCCCCCATCTTCAACGGATTTTGAAGATATGGCGAACTGAACGTATTGTCCACAACGACCCGCAATCCGTGCTTTTTGGCTACAGCAATAACCGCATCAAGATTGACGATTTCCATCGTCGGGTTGATCGGCGTCTCTACATAGATGCAGACGGTTTCCGGGCGCAATGCTTTTTCGATTTCTTCTTCTGTCGTCATACTGACCAGATTATGGCCGATGGCGTATTTTTCCTCCAGCATCTCCAAAAGCCCGAACGTGCAGCCATAGATGCCTCTCGAACAAAGAACATGATCCCCGGCTTTCGTCAGGTGAATCAGAATCGCACTGACAGCGGCCATCCCTGAACCGAATGCCAGCGCTCCTCCTCCGAACTCAATGGCGGCCATGCGTTCTTCAAGCACCCGCACTGTCGGGTTGCCTAAACGCGAATAAATATTGCCGCCGCACGTTCCGGCAAAGCGTTGTTCGCCTTCTTCCGCTGTCGCAAAAGAAAACGTCGATGTCTGATAAAGAGGCGTTGCCAAACTATCGTGGTGGAGCTGGCTCTCATAACCGCTATGGATAATAGCGGTTTCCATATTCCCAGAAGATTGTTTCATGTTCATACACCCCTTAGTTTAAATAGAAAGCGCTTACATTCTGTCTTATTTTCATTTTACCGTAAATTGCAAAAAAAGAAAAGCTCACCTTTTTCCTTGTAGAACTGGTCTGGACAGCCTGGCAAATACCTTAATTGCAGCCCTCTTGAAGAAAGCCCTCCTTAGCCATTGACTTATAGAGCGTAGTCCGGTTATACTAGAATTTGTGTAAAATAATCGCAGCAGTTGTATGTGCGCGTCTGTCCATTTTATTCCTTATGAGAAAAGCGAAAGCGCCTGTTAGATCTTGGCGCTGGAGTCTAGACAATTAAAAGGTGTATCGCGTAACTCTTGGCTGCCGAGCGAAGGTACATGAATATAAAATGGCTTACAGCATGAATGCATCTGGTTTTTATTTTACTTCAAAAACCAAAAACAGAGGAGGAGACATATATGTCTCGTTATACAGGTCCAGCATGGAAACTGTCACGCCGTCTAGGAGTATCTCTTAGCGGAACAGGTAAAGAATTAGAAAAACGCCCTTACGCACCAGGTCAACACGGTGCTAACCAACGCAGAAAAGTTTCTGAGTACGGTTTGCAACTTCAAGAAAAACAAAAACTTCGTTTCATGTTTGGTGTAAACGAACGCCAATTCAAAACACTATTCAACAAAGCCGGCAAAATGCCTGGTAAACACGGTGAAAACTTCATGATCTTGCTTGAAGCTCGCCTTGATAACGTTGTCTACCGTTTAGGTCTTGCGCGCACTCGCCGCCAAGCTCGTCAAATTGTAAACCACGGCCACATCCTTGTTGATGGCAAACGCGTTGACATTCCGTCATTCAGCGTGAAACCAGGACAAACGATCGCTTTCCGTGAAAAATCAAACAACCTTGATGTAGTAAACGAAGCGATTGAAGTAAGCAACTTCGTTCCTGAATACGTAACTTTCGATGCCGACAGCAAAACAGGCACGTTTGTACGCTACCCAGAACGCAGCGAATTGTCAGCTGAAATCAGCGAGCAATTGATCGTTGAGTACTACTCACGTTAATAACTGCTTTTAAACCCCTTGAAACGGCAAAGCGTTTCAAGGGGTTTTTCTATGCAAAAAAAAAACCTCCGCTGGAACAGCTGAGGTTTGGGTGCAAAGCATTTATTTATAAAAATGGATTTCGTTTTGTTTCAATGCTTGAGCCAGCGTGTTATAGACTTCGATGTCTATGAACTTGATGCCCAAATGGACAGCTGTCTGTGCAATTACCGGGCTGATGCCTGACAATGCCGCTTTAACGCCGATTATTTCCAAACCACTGATCAGCTGGAAAATCTGCTGGGCAACCATCGTATCGATAACCGGCACACCCGATAAATCGATGAACAGCCTTTCCAGATTGTGCTTCGAGCTCTGCGCCAAGGTTTTTTCAAAAATGATTGCTGCCCGGTGGGAAGTGACTTCTCCGATCAACGGCAGCAAGCCTGCATTCTTCGTCAGCAAGATGACAGGCGCACTCATTTCTACAATCATCTGCTGCTGTTTGTCCAGCCGGTCCTGTGCCGCTTTCGTATTCTGTGAACTGAATTCAACAATCACTTTGGATATTGTATTGACAATCGCTAAATTCCATTCGTTCAATTGCTCCAGGCTGACTTCATCCTGATTCTTCGCTGTATAATCGCCGATCATTTCTAAATACTGCAATTGTGTTCTAAAAAATTCTTCAATTACGGCAACAAGAGGCGTCTCCAAATGTGCCTCATCTTCCGCGATTTCCTTGATCCATTCGTGGAAGTTTTCATGAAATTCGTTTTCTTCTTTTAAAAACATTGAACAAAACCGTTTGTGAAATTCATGATTCTGGTTTTTGAGAATCGCTATTTTTTCAGGGTCGTTTGTGCCGTATACCCCGCCTTTGCTTTTATCAAGCGTTTCATACCACTTTTCAGTTAAATCCCAAGTCCGTTCACCTATGTAATCATGCAATGCCTGATTCTTAATCATGCCGTCTCTCCTTCTGTTCAATCCAAACCACTTTTCTCTATAATAATACATTAATGTTAAACGTGCATTAATGGACCGAATTTTTCCAGTTATATTTGAATACCTAAAATTTTCATTCTCCAGCCTACAGCATTTCACGCAAAAACCGGAATATGATAAACTGGACCAAACCGGAGGTGCATCTCAATGCGGATCATATCAATATGCCCGAGCAACACGGAACTTCTCGCTTTTTTAGACGCAGAACATCTGCTGGTAGGCGTCGACGATTACTCGGATTGGCCGAAACCGATTGATTCTTTGCCGAGGCTCGGACCTGACCTCGCCATTCGGATGGACGAATTGCAAGCGTTAAAACCAGATTTGGTTTTGGCTTCGCTCAGCGTACCCGGCATGGAAAAGAATATTGAGGAACTCAAAAAGCGAAAAATCCCCCACTTAATTTTGAATCCGCAATCGCTCGCTGAAATTGGCAGCGATTTGCTTGCGGTCGGTGAAGCCTGCGGCATTGATGCTTTGCCTGTATATAATGCTTATCAACAAGTGATTGAAGAAATCAAAAAACGGTCGGCCGCGGCTGAGACACGCCCTTCCCTTTATTGGGAATGGTGGCCGAAGCCCGTTTTCACTCCTGGAAATATCAACTGGCTTAGCGAAATCAGTGAAATTACAGGTGCCAGAAATACCTTTTCCGATATTGAATCAGCAAATATCCAGACTGATTGGGCCGATGTTGAAAAACGGGATCCCGATTATATTCTCCTGGCCTGGGTCGGCATCATGACTTCTAAAGTTAAACCTGAATTGGTCCGCAAGCGGCCAGGCTGGGAAAATATGAAGGCTTACGAAGAAATCCACATTATGGAAGAGGAGTTATATTGCCGGCCTTCCCCCCGTTTGATCGAAGGTGCTATCCGCTTAGGCAAACTCATTCACCCGCTTCTTTTCGAAGATATGGAACTGCCGCAGTTTATCAAGAAAAAGCAATTATAAAAAAAGCCAACCAGCAAAGGTTGGCTTTCTTTTTACCTACAATCCTGCACGTCCTCGTTTACTTGGATCATCGCTGTCATCAAAATGTGAATCGCGGTCTCCTCTGATGGTGGTATCGTTTTCGCCGCCAATCAGGGGATCGCGGTCATAGCTATTGTCTGAACCTGAGCGCCGCCCGGTATCATGCAATAAACCTTCATCGCTCCCTAAACCGCTGCTCCGCTTATTGCCATCCAGCAAGTCACGGTTGCTTCCCAATCCAGCGGTCCGCGCTTCATCATCAAATAAATCATGGTCGTTGCGCCCAGTGCTTCTGTGCCCGGCATGGGTCTCCGATGCTTGCCCGCGTTCATGCCGGACATCGCCGTCGCTGCCAATGACTGTTCTGTCTCCTGAAAGTGTCGAATTCCGATCGCTATCTGCAAAGCGATCTCGGTCGCTGCTGTCTGGAATCGCCGATTTTGAGTCATTAACCATGACCAAGATAGCTCCATCGTTGAAATGGCCTTCATATTCTTTCGCTTCGTCTTCCGGTATGCCGGCGCCAATCAATGCGCCTGCCAAACCTCCAACACCTGCACCCGCTGCTGCTCCTGTGAGGCCGGCGACTATCGGGCCTGCCGCTACGATCGGGCCTATACCTGGGATGGCTAATGCTCCGATGCCGGCAAGTACACCGCCAAGGCCGCCAAGCGCACCGCCTGTCAACGCGCCAGTAGCAGCACCTTCTCCTGCATGTGTACCTGTTTTTTCAGTAACGTGTTTGGTTTCTCCTTTATCTTTGCTGAGCACCGAAATATCTTCTGAACGATACCCCTGTGTTTTTAAATCCTCAATTGCTCGAATCGCTTCGTTTTCTGAATTGTACGAACCTACCATTCTTGACATCGTGTTAACGCCTCCTGTGAATTTGGATTTATTAATTTATGTCTAAAAATTGTTTCTAGTGATTGGTTACCCGCCGCTTTATTTTTTAAAACACACAGTTCCCAAAAAACAAGAAAAAGGACAGGAGATTAGGCCTGTCCTCGTTCTACAATCTTTTCATTTAATTGAATTGAACCATATGGTATTTCTTCTTGCCTCTGCGCAAAATCGCGAAGGCATCTTCGAGGCGGTCTTTTTCATCGATGACGTATTCCAGGTCTGTCACTTTCTCGCCGTTGACGGAAATCGCACCATTGGTTACGTCCTCACGTGCTTGGCGTTTTGACGGGGAAATTCCTGCTTCGACAATCAAATCGACGATTGATTTCGGTTCTTTGGAAAGTTCAACTGAAGGGACGTCTTTGAATGCAGCGCGCATTTCATTGGCTGACAAAGCTTTCAAATCACCGCTGAACAATGCTTTTGTGATGCGCTGTGCATCCTCAAGAGCCCCTTCGCCGTGGATCAGCTTGGTCATTTCTTCTGCTAACACGATTTGGGCTTTGCGCAGATGCGCTTCCGCTTCTACGGATTTTTCAAGTTCTTCGATTTCTTCACGGCTGATAAACGTGAAGATTTTCAAGTATTTGATGACATCCGAATCCGCCGTGTTGATCCAGAACTGGTAGAATTCGTATGGCGACGTCTTTTTCGGATCAAGCCACACGGAACCGCCAGCGGATTTTCCAAATTTCGTGCCATCCGCTTTTGTCACCAGCGGAATCGTTATACCGAACGCTTTGGTGTCTTCCGCATCATGTGTTTTACGGATCACTTCCAGGCCGGAGGTGATATTGCCCCACTGGTCCGAACCGCCGACTTGCACACGGCAATTGAAATTGTCGTATAAATGGTTGAAGTCGATCGCTTGAATCAATGTGTAGGAAAACTCGGTGAACGAGATCCCCGTTTCCAGCCGCGATGCCACCGAATCTTTTGCCAGCATGTAATTGACGGAAATCAATTTGCCGTAATCCCGCAAAAACTCAATTATGCTCATCTTGCCGATCCAGTCGTTGTTGTTGACCATCACCGCTCCGTTGTCCGATGAAAAATCAAAAATCTGCTCCATCTGGACTTTGATGCCCTGTACATTCCGGTCAATCTGCTCCATCGTCTGCAGCTGGCGCTCTTCATTTCTTCCTGATGGATCGCCGATCGTCCCAGTCGCGCCGCCTACCAACAAAATCGGTTGGTGGCCGTGCAGCTGGAAACGTCTTAGCGTCAACAACGGAACAATGTGTCCAATGTGCATGCTGTCTGCAGTCGGGTCGACACCGCAGTACAATGAAATTTTCTGTGCTTCCAGCAATGCCGCTAATCCCTCTTCATCGGTCTGCTGGTAAATCAGGCCTCTCCATTTTAAATCATCCAATAATTCGTTAACCATTCCAATTCCTCCTCTTGAGCTTCCACTTCTGTGCCTTGCCATTCAATGAAAACAACCTTGATGAAACTGAAGAAGAGTTGGGCAAAATAAAAACGCCCCTGCATGATAGTTCATGCAGGGGCGCATTTGCGCGGTACCACCCAGCTTGGAGAATCCGATTCTCCCGACTCAATATGTGCCGAACGGGGCACAGCCGCAAACTCCAAGCCTGTAATTCAGCCGCTGCGCTTTGACCGGTTTGCACCATCCACCGGCTCTCTAGACAAAGTTCGCACGCCCTACTTCGGACCCTTCTTCGTTTTCATATAAATTATATAAAAATAAGTTTACTTTATTCTCTGATATTGTCAATCTTTTTAGTTGAAAATACGAGAATATGCTATAATGGAACGAGATTTTAGGGGGGGAATATTGTGCAAGAAAAATTCAGGAAAGTTCTCAGTCGATCTGAAGAAACTTACAATAAATGGACCGCCACCAAATGGTATAGAAGGCTTAATATCACCACCGGCGTCTTTTGGAATTTAGCGATTCTGCTATTCATTATTCTCATTACGGGCGGTGTTTTTGCTGCTTCGGTCGGTGCCGGGTATTTCGCATCGTTAGTCGACGAGGAAAAGCTCCGCACACCGGACGAAATGAAGCAACAGATTTACAGCTACAACGAAACATCCGAAATGTACTTCGACAACGAAGTATATATCGGCAACATCCAGACAGATCTCGAGCGCAAAGAAACAACGCTCGATAAAGTGTCAGATTACGCAATCGATGCTGTCCTGGCAACAGAGGATGAATATTTCTCGGAGCACGAAGGCATTGTCCCGAAAGCCATTTTCCGCGGCTTGTTCCAGGATGTATCAAACTCGGACAGCCAGACAGGCGGCTCGACGCTGACGCAACAGCTGATTAAAAACCAAATTCTCACCAACGAAGTTTCCTATGAACGCAAAGCGAAAGAAATTTTGCTTGCGATGCGCTTGGAGAAATTCATGGAAAAAGATGAGATTCTCGAAGCTTACTTGAACATCATTCCTTATGGAAGAAGTTCATCGGGCGCAAATATTGCCGGCATTGAAACAGCGGCAAACGCCTTATTCAATGTGTCGGCAAGTGAATTGAACCTGCCTCAGGCAGCATTCATTGCGGGTATCCCGAAAGCGCCTTACCGCTATACGCCTTATTCTTCGGATGGCGGCAAGCTGAAAAGCGAAGAGCTATTGCAGCACGGCATCAACCGGATGAAAACAGTCTTGTTCCGTATGAACGAAACGAATTACATCACTGACGCGGAATACAAAGAAGCTGTCGCCTACGACATCACGAAAGATTTCCGCACAGGCGAATCCAGCTCCTTTGAAAGATACCCTTATATCACTGCTGAATTGCAAAGCCGCGCAAACCGCATCATCATGGATGTGCTCGCGGAACAAGACGGCATTGATCCTGTCGAACTGACAGAGAACGATAAACTATACGAAGAGTACGCTATTTTAGCGGATCGCGCCGTGCGTTCAAACGGTTACCGCATCCATTCGACGATCAACAAAGATTTGTACGATGCACAGGAAAAAGCGAAAGATGCCTATAACGGTTACGGCACGACGTTAAGCATCCAAGCTACGGATGAAGACGGCAAAGAAATCACCAAGCAATTGCCGGTCCAGGTCGGCAGTATGACCGTCGAAAACAGCACAGGACGCATCCTGAGCTTTGTCGGCGGCCGCGACCACAAAGTCGAGGCGCTGAATCACGCAACCCAAGCCTTCCGCTCCATTGGGTCGACCGTTAAGCCTTTATTGGTATATGGACCTGCACTTGAATTAGGTGCAATCGGCGCAGGCAGCCCGGTTGTCGATGTGAAGTTCACAATGAACGACAACGGAAACAGCTACGAACCGGCCAACTTCACCGCGACCAGCGAACAGGGCATCATGCCTGCACGCAATGCGCTTGCCGAGTCCCAAAACTTGCCGGCGCTCCGCTTGTTCGCACAGATCAAAGAAGATTTGCCGATCCAGTACTTGATGAATAACGGCTTTTCTACAGTAGTGGAAAATGAAAACTATAACGCATCTGCTGCTCTGGGCGGCGGGATCGAAGGTTCTGTTGAAGAAGTGACCAGCGGCTATGCGACAGTTGCCAATGGCGGAAAACGAGTAGGAACCCATATGATTTCCCGCATCGAAGACGCAGACGGCAATATCATCTTTGAACATAAAGTCGAAGAAAAAGAAATTTATACACCTCAAGCAGCCTATGTTTTGACCGATATGCTCCGCGACGTCTTTAAAACCGACCGCGGCACTGCTAACCGGGCAAACGGATTGCTCGATTTCGGCAGCGATTTTGCCGGTAAAACTGGTACCACCCAAGAAACGCGCGATGTCTGGCTTGTCGGATACAACCCGAACGTAACGATGAGCGTATGGCTCGGCTACGACAAAGAAAAATATTCATTGGACAATTTTAAAAACCAAAA
>NZ_RQII01000042.1 GCF_004761975.1 Planococcus koreensis
CGCTCTGCAACGGGCGAAATACGCTCTACAAACCTTAAAATACGCCCCATAACCAGCAAAATACGCTTCTCACCCGATTTTATTCCAATAAAAAAAGCCCTCGAGGGGCTTTTTTCATTGATACCATGCTCCGACAATCGGATAATCGAATTTTTCGTTGTTCAATGCTTTGATGATGCCCATAACCGGCACGATGATCGTCATCAAACCGAAAATGATGATCATCGGAATGCCGATGATGACAAATATCAGCAAACTTGAAATGAAGATCAACACGCCCATCGCAAGCTGGAACAGCAATGCCTGAATCGACAATTTCTTCACTTCTTGGTCGCTCGTAATCAGGAACACGATAAACGGCACTAAAAATGGCGCAAAGAACGCGCTGGCGTGGACGAGCACTTTCAACCCTGTGTTTTCCATCCTCTTGACCTCCAGTCAATTTTCTTGCTTCTTACCTATTATACGGAGGAGCGGCTGAAAAGTTTCAAGAATTTATTCGCTGATGCGCAAAACGACTTTGCCGAATTGCTTGCCGGCAGCCAGGTAATCAAAAGCTTCCTGGGCTTCATCCAAAGCAAAAGTTTTATCGACTATTGGATGCGTAGTGTATTGTTCCATATGGGCAATCAAGTCGCGCAGTTCTTCGCGGCAACCCATCGTTGAGCCGAATAATTGGTATTGGCCGTAGAAAAAGCTGCGCAAATTGAAATCGACGTTGTCTGCAGTGGTCGCACCGAAAATGACGATGCGCCCGCCTTTTTTCAGCGCTTCCAACGACCGGTTGAATGTGGCGCCGCCGACGCTGTCAATGACCAGGTCAACGGTTTCGTCTGCTAATTCTTCAACCCAGTTGCTGTCTGTTGCGATGGCGCGGTCTGCTCCGATGCGCAGCGCATGTTGGCGCTTTTCTTCGCTGCGCGATGTCACGATGACGCGGGCTCCGGTATTTTTCGCGTACTGAATGAGGAATGTCGCCACTCCGCTGCCCGCTCCCGGGATGAACAAAGTCTGCCCTTTTTCCAATTGCCCTTTTGTGAAAAGTGCACGGTATCCTGTCAGCGCCGGCAGCACGAGGCCACCCGCTTCTTCCCAGCTCATATGGGCCGGTTTGCGCTCGATCTGCTCGGCAGAAATCGCGATTTTCTCAGCGAACGTCCCGTGGTCCGGCATGCCGAGAATATCAAATTCCGCCGGCGGTGCGTCGCTATTGGCAAACCAGCGCAATGCCGGGTTGATGATGACTTCGTCCCCTTCGGAAAAAACCATCACCCCTTCACCCACCGACTCAATAATGCCCGCTCCGTCAGAACCGACCACCAATGCCTCAGGATTGTCGCCATAACGTTTCAGCAACCCAAGGTCGCGGCGGTTGATGCCCGCTGTTTTCAAACGGACGACAACTTCGCCGCTTTTCGCCTCCGGCTCTTGCATGTCTTTCAATTTAAATTGCCCTGCTTCCATAACAAATGCTTTCAATTGCGTCACCCTTCCGTAAATTGTGCACTGAACAGTTCCAATTGCTCCATGCTGATGATATCTTGCGAGAACAACGGAATAAAAATCAATTCCTGCTTCGGAAATGTTTCTTTGATCAGCTCCAGATACTTCTGTTCGTGCTTTTTCCGTTCCATCAAAAATTCGCCATCCGCCTCTTCAGGCAGCACCTTGTTTATGATCAGCGTCTTTACGTGCAGATGGTATTTATGCAAGAGCTCCAAGGCTTTTTTCGTTTCCAGAATCGGCAGGCGCTCCGGATTCAGCACAAAGATGAAGCCGGTTTCCTTTTCGTTCAACAGGATGTCGCGTGCTTTCGAAAACCGTTCCTGGCGTTCGCGCAGCACTTCATAAATGGGATCCTCCCTCGGCTGGCCGTCATTCAAGAGCGCCGTGTAGTTTGCATTTGTTTTCCGCCTTTTTTCGAGCAGCCCTTCGATCCACACGCCCATCAATTCAGGCAGCGTCAGCAAACGGATGGTGTGCCCGGTCGGCGCTGTATCAAAGACCAGCTTATCAAAATTTTTGCGCTCTTCCAAAATGATATGGATCAGTTTGTCGAACAACGCCGCTTCATCCGCGCCAGGAGAAGCTTTCGCCGTATCGAGCTGGCGGTTCACTTCCTCCATCATGCTCGTATGGACCGTCCCTTTGATGTTCGCCTTTACCCCTTTGATGTAATTATCCGTTTCGATTTCCGGATCGATTTCAAGAGCAAAGAGATTGTCGGCGATTTCGATGGTCTTGCCGCCGATTTCACGGTTAAAGATGTCGCCGACATTATGCGCCGGATCGGTGGAAACCAATAAGGTTTTATGGCCTTCCTTAGCCGATTTCCAAGCGATTGCGGCTGCCGAAGTTGATTTCCCGACCCCACCTTTGCCGCCGACAAAGATGATGCTTTTTGTTAAGACATCCATTAGTACCCCTCACTTCCTCAATGTTCAACAGCAGCGGATGCCGCTTAAAGGAGATTTTTCCATCCCCATCCGCAAATGCCAATCGTGAAATTCTTCAATCATATACGGGTACAATTCAAGCGTATAATAATAGACGGGGTTCGGGATCCCGAGCATTTCCGAATACAGCATCAACAGGAACATGTCATCCTCAGCACGCAATTCGCGCGCGATTTCGGTGCGGTGCGGCAATTCCAAGACTTCTTCGTAATAAGCGATCAGTTTTTTCAGCTTATCAAGCATGTCTGCACACCCCCTTCATATGTATAAAGAGAAGGGATCACAGCGTACATGATCCCTTCCGGCAGCCAAACCCGTCTATTCAATCTCTTCAAATCCAGGATCTTTTTTGCTGAGCAGCGCTTGTGCCGCTGTCAAGATGATCCACAGCGTAAAGACGAAAATGATAGCACCGAAAACGAAGAGCAATGTATTAGGCGAATCTGCGTACCAAGCCCATTGCAGGAATACCTGCTGGAACATCGCCCATAGCGTCATGAACATAAGGAAAATCATCGGTATGATGGTGATCATGTAATTTCGCCCGAGTTTTCTCAGCCAAATCGAGATCAACAATAAGCTGATGCCGGCCAATAGCTGATTCGATGTACCAAATAACGGCCACAGCAAGTATCCGCCTGAGCCGAAGCCGTTAGGCCCTTCCGGAATCAACACAAGTGCCGCACTTGCCACGACTGCGATTGTTGTCGCGACGTGTTTTTTCTCCAATGAAGGAATGTTGTACTCGACTCCCAGCTCCGAGATGATGTAGCGCATCAAGCGGACAGAAGTATCGAGCGTCGTTGCAGCGAACGATACGACAATGATGGATACGATGGTCGCAGCGACTTCTCCAGGGATCAACAACCCTTCAGCCAATTTCGAGGCCCCTTGGATAAATGCGCCAAGGCCCGCTCCGCTCGACGCCTGGAAGCTGCTGTAGGTTGCAAAAAATGCTTCACGGTCCGGGAAGAACGTGATAACCGCAATGATCGAAATTAAGGCCAGAACCCCTTCGCCTACAGCTCCTAAATAGCCGACAAAACGGGCATCGGTTTCTTTATCGAGCTGTTTTGATGAAGTCCCGGATGACACAAGCCCGTGGAAGCCGGAAATCGCGCCGCAGGCAATGGTAATGAATAACAGCGGGAACCAGGAAACATCTGCGTCAGGGTTTGAAATTGGCGCTGTGATGTCCGGATTCGTAAACAATAGCCCAAGGTACAAGATGCCCAATCCGACGATCAATTGATGTGAGTTGATAAAGTCGCGCGGCTGAAGCAATTGCCAAACCGGCAATGTAGACGCGATATAAACGTAGATCATCAAGACGATGATCCAAATGAAGAACGCCGTCGAAATGGCACCAAGGCCGAATAATCCTGCACCTTCTTCTCCACCCATATAGCGGACCAAATCGATTTGCAGGAAATCCACTTGGCTTGAGATGACGGCTGTAAAATACATGACCGCCAGCGCTACAAGTGAAGGCACCAGCATTTTCTTGTTTTTCTTATAAACTGCATGGCCAATCCACACCGCCAACGGAATTTGGATGAAGACCGGCAGCACACTGGCCGGGAATGAGATGAATAAGTTCGCGATTACCCAAGCGAATACAGCGTTGACCATAAGCACCAGGATGAGGATGATAAAGAGAAACAATACTTTCCCGCGCTGGCCGATCAATCGGTGCGCCAAGGTCCCGACCGACTGCCCTTTATTGCGGACAGACAGCACCAAAGTTCCAAAATCATGGACCCCCGCTGCAAAAACCGTTCCCAGCACAACCCATAGAACCGCAGGCAGCCAGCCCCAATAAACCGCGATCGCCGGACCAAGGATCGGCGCAGCTCCCGCTACAGACGTAAAATGGTGGCCCCACAAAACAAATTTGTTTGTCGGGACGAAATCCACACCATCTTTGTATTTGTGAGCAGGTGTGACGTAATTCGGATCCAATCTAAAAATCTTCTCCGCGACGAATTTCGAATAAAACCGGTAACCTAAAATGAATACAAAAATTCCGATTGCCGCTAACGCGATTGCATTCAAGCACCTCAACTCCTCGTCATTTTTTCAAGCCACGTACACGCTTGTTCTTCAAGCATAAATAACTTCCAGAAGAATGTAAACGTTTTCAGAGGAATTGTTCAATTATTCCGTTAATTTATTTCGTAAAGTTTTAATTTCGTATAAATCGCGTCAAGAACCGGGACGGCAATTTTTTCAGCTGCTGCTTTCTCCAAAAGATATCCCTGCAGGTGGTCGGCTTCGATTGCCTGCCCCTTCT
Source organism: Planococcus koreensis (assembly GCF_004761975.1). GTDB lineage: Bacteria > Bacillota > Bacilli > Bacillales_A > Planococcaceae > Planococcus > Planococcus koreensis. The sequence goes on from NZ_RQII01000042.1 coordinate 4,750, forward strand.
CCATGTCGCGCTGCATCGATGATTTCATGCCAGGCTGAAGCGAATTGATCTTGGCCAGCTGATTTTCCGCAATCGTTTCTTTTACAGGGGCGCCGATCGCTTTCATGACTGACACAAGTTCCTGCAAGAGTGCTGCAATGGTGCGCTGGCCGGATTCCAAATCGCGAATGGGGCCGATCGGCGACTCCATTGCCGCAGTAATGCCTGACATCGCTGTGATGAACAAATATTTATGCCACATATCCTGTTCAATATTCGCACTCAGGGAAAAATCGGCTTTTGTGCCCTCGAACGCTCTTTGCACTTCGAGGATGCGGCCGGTCTCTTTTCCTGATCGCTCACCAAAGACCAACTGATTCATCGGGCTCGTCTGGACGATTGTGCCGTTTTCGTCGAGCGTGGTTTCGATGAAACAAAGCCCGCCAAGCACCCGCTCTTCTCCGAACGCCGCCACCAAGTCATCGACATGTGAAATCCCGTTCAATAACGGAAGAATCATTCCGTCTACGCCTACGTACGGACGAATGTCTTCGATTGCGTCTTCCAGCTGATAGGATTTTACCGTTAAAATGACCAGATCAAACTGTTCTTCTTGCTGCTGAGCGGTAATCAGTTTCGGGACCAGTTTGACGTCACCGTTAACACTTTTGATATTCAAGCCGGTTTGCTCAAGCTGCGCTTTCCTGCGGCTGCGGACTAAGAAAGTGACATCCTGTCCAGTCTCCATCAGCCTCGCACCAAAATAACCGCCGATTCCTCCGGCTCCAACTATTAAAATTTTCATATTAACCCTCTCCCTTCTTTATATTGTCTCATTATTCTTGCAAATACCCCAAGGATTTTTACTGCGGTCCATAAAAAAAGGCAGAGCGCTGCTGCGCCTGCCTTTTCCGTATATGCACATTTCCACACTCAAGGCTTGAGCACGAGTTTGCCGATTGTCTTCCGGCCCTGCAGCATTTGATGGGCCTGCGCCGCTTCTTCAAGCGGGTAACTCCCACCTATCGTCAGCGTCAACTGCCCGCTCGCCATATAGCCGAGCAACTCTTTGAAGCTTTGTTGGAACAGCACCGGGTTGCGCATGATCTGTGGCAGGAAAAATCCGATGACGGATTGGTTCTTGCGCATCAATTGGCCAGGATTGAACGTGGCTTGCTGGCCGCTCGCCGCTCCAAATATCACAAGTCGGCCGAATGAGGCGAGGCATTTCACCGTTTGGTTGAAGACATCTCCGCCAACCATTTCCAAGGCAACATCAACGCCTTTTCCTTCGGTGATCTCTTTTACTTTCTCCACCCAGCCGTCTTCCGAATAATTCACGACGTGCGTCGCACCCATCTTTTTCGCGTGCGCCAACTTTTCATCGGTGCTTGCCGTGGCGATGATTTTGCTGGCACCGAAGATTTTTGCCAATTGCACAGCGATTGCGCCAACTCCGCCTGCCGCCGCGTGGATCAACACGGTTTCGCCCGGTGCGAGGCGTCCCATTGTCTTGAGGATATGATAAGCACTCAACCCTTGCAGCGGCAATGCTACCGCTTGGTCGAAATCGACATTATCCGGAACCGGCGTCAACACCCGCTCGTCAACTGCCACGTATTGCGAATAGCCGCCGGATTCGATCAATGCCACCACGCGCTGTCCTTTGCTGAAATTCCGGACATCGTTCCCTGTTTCCACAATAACGCCAGCCACTTCCGAACCCGGCACATACGGAAGCGCAGTCGGCACGACATACTGCCCTTCGCGCCTGGCCGTATCCGCGTAATTGACGCCGCTCGACTTCACTTCAATCAATACTTCGCTGCTTCTTGGCTGCGGTTTTTCCGCGTCGCTCCATTTCAGGACTTCGGGTCCGCCGAATTCTTCAAATTTGATGACTTTCATTTTGTTCCTCCTTATGACGTGAATTGTTCCGCCGCCAGTATTTTCTGTGCAATGCTGCGTTTCGCTGCTTTGGCTCCTGACCGCTGAAGCCTGCTCAACTCTTTCGTAATGGCAGGAACAGAATCATGCAGCTCCCTTTCAGAAGCTGTGCCTTGAAGAAGCTTCCGGGCGTTGAATTCAGTTTCCAGCAATGCTTCATCTACCAGTGCATTTGCCATCTCGATTTTCAAAGCCGCCTGCAGTTCGCCATTAACGTCTATCGCTTTCGCTGTTCTCAAGACAGCCGATTCAACAGCGAATAAACCAATAGCGATATCGGCCAAGTTCATCAATGTTTCCTGTTCATCCGCTAATTTGGATCCGTATGTCCGGTAGGCGATGCCTGCACACAACAGAAAGACGCGGCGAATCGCTTGCACCGCTTCTATTTCCCGGGAAATAACGCTGATTGAACCGACTTTGGGAGTCTGCATTTCTTCCATAGCCTGCGCGGCAGCGGCTTCAAGCGGTATTTGCCCTTTTCCAGCCGCTTTCAGAAGATTCCCTGGGATGAGCAGCCTATTCACTTCATTGGTGCCTTCGAATATCCGGTTGATGCGTGAATCGCGGTAAATCTGTTCGATTTTGTATTCTTTAATATAGCCATAGCCTCCGTGCAATTGGAGCGCTTCGTCCGCCACAAAATCCAAAGTTTCTGAACCGTATACCTTGCAGATGGCGCATTCCGTTGCGTATTCCATCATTCGCTTGGCGATCAGTCCATGGTCCTCTGCATCATACAGCCCTTCCAATGCATCTTCGAGATGCCCTGCTGTCCGGTATTGCAGCGATTCCGCCGCATAAATCCGCATCGCCATGCCCGCGATTTTTTCTTGCGTTGCAGTGAAATCCGCAATCGCTTTACCGAATTGCCGGCGTTCTTTCGTGTATTTCACAGTCAGCTCCAACGCGTATTTGGCTGCCCCCATCGTCGCCGAGCCCAAGTTGAAACGGCCCAGATTCAGGACATTCAACGCAATGACATGGCCTTTTCCGACTTCACCCAGCAGATTTTCAACCGGCACTTGGCAATCTTCGAAAATCACTGAACGGGTAGATGAGCCTTTGATGCCCATTTTCTGTTCCTCAGCCCCCAGCGCCAATCCCGGAAAATCCTTTTCGACGATAAAAGCCGTAAAAGCGTGATTGTCCACTTTTGCGTAAACGATGAACGTATCGGAAAACGCCGCATTCGTGATGAACATCTTCGTGCCGTTCAGCAAGTAATGGGTTCCCTCGCTATTTAATGTTGCCGTCGTCTGGGCTGCCAAGGCATCCGATCCTGCATTCGGCTCTGTCAGGCAGTATGCACCGATAAATTCACCGGATGCCAACTTCGGCAAATAACGGGCCTTCTGGTCAGCCGTACCAAAATACGTGATCGGCAATGTGGCGATGCACGTGTGATTCGAATGCGCGACGCCATAGCCGCCAGCCGGTCCGAGCGCTTCCCCGACGATGCCTTTGCTGATTTTATCCAATCCGAGTCCTCCGTATTGCTCCGGCACACTATGTCCCAGCAAACCAAGTACCCCTGCTTTATCCAATAACGTCTTGACCAGCGTGAAATCCTGCTGCTCGATTTTCTCGTTATGCGGCCGTACTTCGTTTTCCAAAAAACGTTTCGCCGTTTTGTAAATCATTAGGTGTTCTTCTGTAAAGTCTTCGGGCGTGAACACCCCTTCTGCAGACGGCGCTCTATATAAAAAGCTGCCGCCCCGGTATGCCAAAGTTTTATCACTGACCATTTCCGCCTGCCTCCTTTTTCTTCGCCGTCTTAAGGGCGTGGTTAATGAGGATTTCCACGAACGGGGCAAGCTGCGCAAACCGTTTGTCAGCGGTTTGCCCCTTTTTGTACCGGTAATAAATTTGCTGGCAGATAACCGCCAATTTAAAGCTTGCGAACGTCACGTAGAAATCGATATTCGACACGTCACGCCCGCTTTTTTCCGCATAACGCTCGATAAATTCCTGCCTCGTATAAAACCCTTCCGTAACTGTCACGGGCGCTTTCCCAAAACCTTTCTTCAGCGCTTCCGGATCATCCTTTTCCATCCAATAACTCATTGCTGCGCCAAGATCGGCCAGCGGATCGCCAACTGTCGTCATTTCCCAGTCGAACAAGCCGGTGATCTCACTGAAGTCTTCGGAAAACATCGTGTTGTTCAATTTGAAGTCGTAATGGATGATAGCAGGTTCCGGCGATTTCGGAATATGCGCAAGCAGCCAAGCGGCCAATTCTTCCGCTTCCGGTATATCGTCCGTTTTTGCGCGTTCGTAGCGGCTGATCCATCCTGTCACTTGGCGCTCCATGAACCCCTCCGGCTTCGCCAGTTCAGCGAGCGCTGTCCCTTTATAATCGATGGCATGCAGCTCTACCAACTGGTCCACCATCAACTCGGAAATCCGGCGCCCTAATTCCGCAGACGGCTCAACGCCTTGCGGAAATTCCGTGTCGAGCACGACGCCATGCCGCCTTTCCATGACAAAAAACGGACTGCCGACGATTTTCGTATCATGCGAAAAAACGTATGGCTTCGGTGCAGCTGGAAAAAGTGGATGCAATGCGGAAAGAATGGTGAATTCGCGTTCCATGTCATGAGCCCTCGGCGCTACGGGCCCAAGCGGCGGACGCCTCAATACCCCTTCCCATCCGCCGATGGCCAATGCGTAAGTCAGATTCGAATGCCCGGCACCAAATTGGCGGATTTCCAATTCACCTTCAGACAACCCGCTAATCGTGCTTTTCAGAAATTGATGCAGCTTGGCGCTGTCCAGTTCTTCTCCTGGCCGTACCGCTATCGTTCCGTTCAGAGTTTTTGCCATCTCTTACACCTCTTCCACATACTTCTCAAGCTGGCTGCGGATATTGTCCGGCAAGCGTTCACTTTTCTGCTTTTTAAAATCAAAACACACAGCGCCCGCCTCGCCTTCCGCAATCAATTGGCCGGTTTCAGCATCCTCAATCCGGTGGCCGATCATGAAACTCGAATTGCCGATTTTGGTGATAAATGAACTGATTTTCAACTTCTGGTCAAAAAATGCCTGATTGGTGAAATTACAGGTTGCCGACAACAAGATGACGTTCCACTTTTCAAGTTCCATCTCAAACCCCAGCGCCCTGAACAATTCAATCCGGGCTTCTTCCAAATAGATGAAATAACTGATATTGCTGACATGCCCGAGGGCATCCGTTTCACTGAAGCGGACTTTCACCGTGATTTCATGCGCTGCCATCTTTGCTGCACCCCTTCACTTGTTTTGGAATTGCGGTGTTCTTTTATCGATAAAAGCCTGGACGCCTTCCCGGACATCGGCCGTCTGGAACACTTCTTCGAACAACCCAGCTTCAAGTTCCACCCCTTGCCCGACCGTCAGTTCCATTCCTTCGCCAACCGCCTTTTTGATGCGGGACAAAGCAGGAAGCGAAAAGCCCCCGATGCGCTGCGCCATTTTCCTGGCCGTTTCCATGCCCTGACCTTTCGGGACGACTTTATTGACAAGGCCGATTTTTTCCGCCTCCGCTGCAGAAACAGCTTGTCCCGTAAACATCAATTCCTTGGCTTTCGCCTCTCCAACAAGGCGCGGCAGCCGTTGTGTCCCGCCTCCGCCTGGAAACAGCCCGAGCGTTATTTCTGGAAGTCCGATTTGTGCGTGGTCCTCGGCAATCCGAATATCGCAGCACAGCGCCAATTCGCATCCCCCGCCGAATGTCAGTCCGTTCAGCATGGCAATCACCGGCTTTTCAAAGCACTCGATCCGATTTAAAATCTCATGCGTTTCCATGAACTTGCCCTTCAGTGCAGGCTGTCCGATCAAGTTCGGGAACTCTTTGATATCCGCACCTGCAGCGAATACGTTTTCACCTTGGCCAGTAAGAATAACCGCATTGACGCCCACGTCTTCTCCCAACTCGCCGAACGCTTTATCCAGCTCTTTGAACACTTGGCTGCTGATGACGTTCATCGGCGGATTCACGATTGTGACCACCGCATAGCCCTGAGCTTTTTCTATATGTACAAGTTGCGCCATTCCGCTTACACCTCCACTTTCTGATAATCGTAAAACCCTTTGCCTGTTTTCCGGCCCAGCTCGCCATTTTCCACTTTTTCTTTGATGAAGTCCGCCGGTTTGTCTGCCGGATCGCCTGTTTCTGCGTATTGCTGCTGCATGACGTCGTAGACGATATCGATGCCCGACAAGTCCATCAATTCAAACGGGCCGATAGGATGGCGCAGCGCTTTTTTCACAATCAAATCGATTTCCTTGAAATCCGCTATGCCTTCTTTGTATAAATGGAGCGCTTCTTTTTGCAGCGCACCCAGCAAACGGTTCGCCACAAAACCCGAAATTTCTTTGCGCAGCAAAACACCGGTCCTGTTTATGCGTTTGCAGAGCTCCATCGAAACTTGGGCTGTCGCTTCCGATGTTTCATCGCTCATGACGACTTCCACACAGTCCATGACAAGCGGCGGGAAAAAGAAATGCATATTGCAGACCCTATCCGGCCGGCCCGTCGCTTCAGCAAGGAGCGAATTGACGATGGTCGAACTATTGGATGCCAAAATGGCATGAGGCGGTGCAAGCTGGTCTAAACGTTCGAAAATCCCACGCTTTACATCCAATTTCTCTACAACTGCTTCGATGGCATAATCTGCGTCGCCAGCTGCTGCCTCCAGACTTTCCGTAAATGACAAATTGCTGAATGCTGTGTTTTTTTCTTCTTCCGTCAATTTCTTTTTGGCGACCCATTGATCCATTACCTTTCGGAGCGCACCTTCCGCTTTGCGCAATGCTTCAGCATTGACGTCGTTCAATGTTGTTTGGAAGCCGCCCAACGCACAAAGCATTGCGATCTGCTGTCCCATCTGCCCTGCTCCGACGACGCATATTTTAGTGATTTGAAATTCCGACATGTTCTTTTCCTCCTTCGCTCATAATGCCATTCAATAGCATATCGCTGAAAATTTCAGCGAGCTTTTCGGCTGGGATGCTGCCGGCTGGATTGAACCATTGATAGCTCCAATTGGTGACGCCCAGAATCGCGAATGCTGCCATGTCCGGCTGGATTTGGCGCCTGAATTCTCCGGATGCCACCCCATCACGCAGCAGCTCTTCAATATTCATGCGGAATTGTTCCCGCTTTCTTTTCACAGCCTCTGCATTGGCTTGTTTCAGGTGGCGCATTTCCCGGAAAAACACACGTCCGCTTGGGCCGTGCTGCTCAATGTCGACAATCAGCAAGCCAATGATGGAAGTAATCTTTTCGCGGCTGCTTGCCTCTGACTGCCGAATAGCCTCCTGCCGCATAAGCAAGTCGCCGATATAATCCGAATGGATGTCCATCAGCAATTGCTCTTTGCTTTGAAAATAATAATAGAACGTCCCTTTCGTCACGCCAGCAGCTTCGACAATGTCTTGCACCGATGTCGCACTGAACCCTTTTTCTTCAAACAACCGGATGCTTCCCTCTTTCAGTTTCGTTTTCATCTCCAGCCCCCGCATTCTAGATGGCGTGCATGCCGCCGTCGACAATGATGACATCACCCGTCACGTAATCTGAAGCTTTAGATGCCAAAAATAGTGCAGCCCCTTTCAAATCTTCTTCTGTACCGAAACGATTGAGCGGTGTTAGGTCCAATAATCCGCTGCCTCCCCTTTCAATAAGTCCTTTCGACATCTTTGTCGGGAAAAATCCAGGCGCAATCGCATTGACGTTGATGTTGTGCTGGCCCCATTTAGCAGCCAAGTCTTTCGTAAACGTAATGACTGCTCCTTTGCTGGTGTTGTAGCCGATAGTGTCCATTAACCGCGGATCAATCCCGCCAAGCCCTGCAACTGATGCGATATTGATGATTTTCCCGCTGCCCTGCTTGACCATTGCTTCACCCGCTGCCTGGCTCATCAGAAATGTCCCGGTGATATTGACATCGATGACTTTGCGCCAAGCATCGAGCGGCATCTCCAGCACCGGCGCTCCCCATGTCGCGCCTGAATTATTGACGAGAATATCAATCGCCCCAAACTCTTCCAGCGTTTTCTTGACGACATTCTCAACATCTTCCGGTTTGGTGACGTCGCATTCCAACGCCAGCGCCCTTCCCCCTTTTGCTTTCAATTTTTCCGCCATTTCTTCACAGGCTTCCACTTTCCTTGAGCACAGCACCACATTTGCTCCAGCTTCGGCAAAGCCTTCGGCAATTTGCGCGCCCAGCCCTCGTCCGCCTCCCGTCACAATAGCCGTCTTGCCGTCCAATTTAAAAAGGTCCATAACGTTCATCTGCCATTCCCCCATCCAAATTAACCGTTCCTCACATACTAACTAGTTGGTATGTTCAGAATACTTAAATTAATGTTAACGTTTTCATTTGACGAATGCAAGACCAAGGGAATTTTAACGCCCCTATAAAAAATGGCTGGAGAGCAGAACTCTCCAGCCACCTATTCTGGCAAAATTGCTTGCAGCTCTTTTAAATCAACATTGCCTCCAGACAGCACCACCGCAGCTTTCAGATTCGCATCTTTCAATTCCCCGAACAAGAGCGGGGCTGCCGCCATTGCACTGGACGGCTCCACGAGCTGCTTGGTTCTTTCCGCTAAAAATTGAAACGTTTTTTTAATGTCGGCTTCCGACACTAATAGAAGGCCGTCCAGGTATTGCTGTAAAACCGGAAAGGTCATGGCTCCGGGTTGAGATGTCCGCAGCCCATCGGCAATGGTAAAGCTTTCCGGGATCGATGTGATGCGGCCGTTTTGGAGCGACAGCCACGTATCATTCGCCTCTTCAGGTTCTACGCCGATTACCTTGATGCCGGGATTCACGTTTTTCACAGCCGCGAGGATGCCGCTGATCAATCCGCCTCCTCCGACTGGCACGAGGATGACATCGAGACCTTCCACTTGCTCAAGCAGTTCGAGCCCGATGGTGCCTTGTCCCGACATGATGTCTTCATGGTCGTAAGGCGGAATATAGACGCCGTTGTTTTCCGCGGCCAATTGCTGCGCTTTCGGGATCCGGTGAGCGGAAGTCGTGCCGCAATAGACCACTTCCGCGCCATACGATTCAATGGCTGCCACTTTCACCCGGCTGGCAGTTTCCGGCACTACGATGACAGCCTGGACGCCGAGCTGTTTTGCCACATAGGCTACCGCTTGGCCATGGTTGCCTGAAGAGGCAGCTGTAATCGATGCTACTCCATCCCGCACCGCATTTTTGACGGCGTTAGCAGCTCCCCTGATTTTAAAAGAACCTGTTTTCTGCAAATGCTCCGCTTTAAAATAAACCTTGTTGCCGCTTGCCAGATCGAATTGTTCAGAACTTAAAATCGGTGTGCGGTGGATAATATCCGCAATGTTCATTTGAGCCCTTTTTACGCTTTCGAGGTCCACCATAGCTAACGCCTCCTTATTATGCCCTCATTTTAACACAATTCTGAAAAACAATAATCGTTGGATGGTGAACCTAAGTTGTTTCGCAATTTAGCTTTATTCTTGATATCCAGCGGGTAGTATATACTGAAAGAAAAGATAGAAAGGAAGCTTACAATGATTAAACGTTTAGTGGTGACCGGTTACAAGCAGCATGAACTTGGCATTTTTGACGACAAAAACCCCGGCATCCGCATCATCAAAAAAACCCTCGAAGACCGGCTTCGGGTGTTTCTGGACGAAGGTCTTGAATGGGTGATTTTAAGCGGCCAGCTCGGCGTAGAAACATGGGCAGCGGAAGTGGTGCTTGATTTGAAAGACGAGTTTCCTCAATTGCAATACGCCATCCTCACCCCTTTTGTCGATCAGGAAAAGAAATGGAATGAATCCAAGCAAGAAAAATACCAAATGATCTTGGAGCTGGCGGATTTTCACCGCAGCCTCACCAACCGGCCATATGAGGCGCCATGGCAGTTCATTGAAAAAAGCAAATTTTTCCTACGCAACTCAGACGCCATGCTCATTGTCTATGACGAGGAAACGGATGGTTCCCCTAAATTCACGAAACGGGATGCCGAAGCATACGCAGAAACCCACGATTACAAAGTGTTCACGATAACGGCGGACGACTTGCGCATTGCGGCTGAGGAAGAACAAATGAATGAGTGGGACTGAACTACTCGGCCATATCGTTTGACCTGAAGATGGTTTTTCGATAAATTTAAATGTCATCTAGAAAATATCCACAAAAGGAGAAACTATGAAAAAAGCTTCGAAAGTATTTTACATCACATTCGCTTTAGTCATCTTGACCGTCGCCTTTGGCGTCATCGCACCACAAGCCTTTGAAAAAATCACAGGCAATATCCGGTCTTTCATCGATACAGGATTCGGCTGGTATTATTTAATGCTTATGGCGTTGATTTTAGTCTTCACATTCATCATCATCATCAGCCCTTACGGCAAAATCCGGTTGGGCAAAGATTCAGACCGCCCGGAATTCTCGACCATTTCCTGGATTTCCATGCTATTCTCGGCGGGAATGGGGATCGGCCTCGTCTTCTACGGAGCATCCGAACCGCTTAGCCATTTCGCTGTACAGCCGGCCACTGCCGAACCAGGCACTGACGCCGCATTCAAGGAATCCTTGCAGCGCACTTATTACCATTGGGGAATTCATGTATGGGCCATGTACGGCATCGTAGCATTGGCACTCGCATTCTTCCAATTCCGCAAAGGAGAGCCTGCGTTAATTTCATCAACACTGAAGCCGATTTTCGGAAAGAAAATGGAAGGTCCGCTCGGCACACTCGTCGACGTGCTCGCCGTTTTCGCAACCGTCTTCGGAGTTGCCACTTCACTCGGCTTTGGCGCTGCTCAAATTAACGGCGGGCTTGCATACCTTTTCGGAGTGCCGCAAAGTTCAACCGTGCAATTCCTTATCATCGCTGTCGTAACGGTATTGTTCATCAGTTCCGCATGGTCCGGGCTTAATAAAGGCATCAAGTACCTGTCCAATACGAATATGGTATTGGCTGTTATCCTGCTGATTTTAGTGCTTGTCCTCGGACCGACTTTGCTCATTTTGAATATGTTCACCGAAACCTTCGGCAATTATGCACAGAATTTGATCAGCCTCAGTTTCCAGTCAGCTCCGCTTGATGCAGAAAATCGCCAATGGCTCAATGACTGGACGATTTTCTACTGGGCTTGGTGGATTTCCTGGGCACCATTTGTCAGCATGTTCATCGCACGCGTTTCAAAAGGCCGTACCATCCGCGAATTCCTGATTGGCGTCGTCTTGACGCCGACCATTTTCGGAGCGTTATGGTTTGCGGCATTCGGCACAACGGCCATCGATTTGCAGAAGAACGGGACCGATTTGGCAGGATTCCCTCCTGAACAGACCTTGTTTGCGATGTTCAACGAAATGCCTCTCGGATTCGCTATGTCGATCGTCGCTATCTTGCTGGTCAGCACGTTCTTCATCACGTCGGCTGACTCTGCGACATTTGTTCTTGGCATGCAGTCGACAAAAGGCTCGCTGCACCCAAGCAACCAGATCAAAATCCTTTGGGGCATTGCACAATCCGCGGTCGCAGCCATTTTACTGGCAGTCGGCGGATTAGCCGCTGTGCAAAACACCATCATCGCAGCAGCTCTGCCGTTCTCACTGGTCATGATCTTAATGATTGTGTCCCTGTTTAAAGCTTTGAATACGGAGATGAAAACCAACAGGACCCGTAAATAAAAAGAGCTGTCGAGAAATCCTCGACAGCTCTTTTTTACGTTCCTTCCGTCCTTCTTGCATGGGAAATAGAATAGGCCAATGAACGGAATGCAAGAATCCGGTCTTCCGAACACGCTATACCTGGAACCATTGCCGTCGGATCAAAAAGGATGCCATTATCTTGCAGCTGGCTGCCGCGGATTTCCAGATGCCCCGCGACGATTTTCCGCCGCTCTTTCGGCCATTCTTTTGTCGGATCATCGGTTGGGTCGCCCGGCTCTCCGATGATGATGTTCAGACGGAAGCCAGCCGGCCCTTTTTTCAGGCGGCTTTCAAGCTCTTGTTCAAAATGCCCGAATTCCATCGCTTTTGCATCTTTTGGCGATAATGCCGCAACTCCGGCATCTGGTTCCCATTCGTATTTAACGGGTGTGCGGTTGCCTTTATGATCGATGAAATAAAACGCGTGCATAGCATAATAGCGCCCTTTCACAAAGCTTGCGGGGGCATGCATTTTCCGCAATACTTTGATGGCTGCACGGCTGTCCGGATATTTGACCAGCAATTTCACCAATGTCCGCAACGGCAGCCTGCCATTTTTAAGCGACTTCGCAAGGCCCAGCATTTCAGTGAAGGTTTCCGGTGTCTTGGCGAAAAAAACCGGCGCATTTACGCCGACGATATTCGTCAGCCTCCCGCCAGGCAGTTGGAACTGCACAGCCATCCCTTTGACAGGCGACATCGCGTCGGTCCACACCGGATTGGGCGAGCTGTGCGAGAAACGTACGGCTGCTCTTGTTTCGCCCGCTTGCAGATGCGCCGCATTTCCCGTAGCTGTGAACACCGCTTCATAAATGACGCCCCGGGCATGCGCCCGGCGATATCCGTTATGCTTGCCGAAAACTTTCTCAATGCGGTCGATGGCCATCCCAGCCAATTGCTTTTTCTCCATGCGATCACCTCTTTATTAAAAGATATACCCGCTCGTGAATAATTTTAAGTATTTCGGGAATACTAAAGAAGGCATATTTTTAGAGGAGGAAATCACATGGATATCAAACACAGTGAAAACAAATTTACGATTGTAAAAGACGGCGAAGAACTCGGCGTGTTGTCATACGTTCCAAGCGGCAATGTTCTGACGGTTGACCACACGGAAGTTTCGCCTCAGCTTGAAGGCCAGGGAATGGGCAAAAAGCTGGTCGAACATGTTGTAAATTATGCGCGCCAAGAAGGCAAATGCATTGATCCGCAATGCCCGTTCGCCAATGGCGTTATCGAAAAGACTCCGGAATTTCAGGACGTCTTGCAGTAAATCATCGGACATCCGCCAAGAGCGGATGTTTTTTTATGCCCTTTAACGGACCTCGTTTCAATTGCGGCTATACGGGAAAACCAAGAGTAATAGCGGAATAGAAAGGGGTTTTAGTTGTGGATATATCGCTTGAAGAAGCCATAAAGAAACACGCCCTGCCTTACCGGTCTTCCGAAGACTTGAACAGGATTGTCGATGCCATCGGCAGTTCCAAAATCGTTTTGCTCGGAGAAGCGACCCATGGCACTTCCGAGTTTTATACAATCCGTGCCGAATTATCCAAAAGGCTCATCCAGGAACGGGGGTTTACCATCATTGCCGTTGAAGGCGATTGGCCGCCTTCGCATGCTGTCAACCGCCACGCCAAAGCTTATACTGATGCTGAACAAGAAAGCCGTGAAGTGCTGCAGGCTTTCAACCGCTGGCCGACCTGGATGTGGGCCAATGAAGAAGTCGCCGATTTCGTTGGATGGCTGCGGCTGCACAATGATCAAAGCGCACAGAAGACGGGGTTTTACGGAATCGACCTTTATAGTTTATGGGAATCGATGGAGGAGATTATCCGGCATCTCTCCGCAGCGGACCTTTCCGGAAGCCATCTGGAACTGGCGAAAAAAGCACTCGCCTGCTTTGAGCCGTTCAGCCGAGATCCGGAAAAGTATGCGATGTCTGCCATCCACCCATTCAACCGGTGCATCGAAGAAGTCGACAAGTTGCTGTCAGCGCTGCGGCAAGACGAAGCACTTTATAAAGATGAATGGGAAACCGCACTCAGCTTGAAAATCAATGCACTCGTCGCCAGAAATGCAGAAGATTATTACAGCGCGATGGTGCGGGACGACACCTTGTCGTGGAATGTCCGGGATGGGCATATGGCTGAGGCCATAAACGAAATCAGGGATTCCCATGGCAGGGATGCGAAAATCATCATCTGGGAACACAATACCCATATTGGAGACGCCCGCGCCACCGATATGCACAGAGAAGGCATGGTCAATGTGGGGCAGCTGATGCGCGAACAATTGCATGCCGAGGGCGTTTTCGCGGTCGGCTTCGGCACTTATATGGGTTCAGTCATTGCAGCAAGATCTTGGGGAGCGCCTTTCCAGAAGATGACCGTCCCTCCCGCGCGCCTCAATTCGTGGGAAGAATTGCTGAACCGCACCGGTGCCCACGACAAGTTGCTGCTTTTCGGCGAGGACAATCATGCTCTCTTCAATCGCTGGGTCGGACACCGTGCAATCGGCGTCGTCTACCATCCTGAATATGAAGCCCGTGGCAATTACGTGCCTTCGAAAATATCCCAGCGCTACGATGCCTTCATTTTCATCAATGAAACGACAGCGTTGACTCCGATTCCGATTGAAAAACCGATTCTATGACAAGTTTCTCTTTGGGGGGAGAATACGATGGACAAAAAACGAAGTCTTATGCTGATTACAGCTACCGTCCTGATGATTGCTCTAGCTTTGCTGCTTATGTTTATTACCGGAACTGGCTTCCTTGACCGGCTCGAAGGCTCCAACGCACCTGCGAAAGGACCCGAGCCGCCTGCTACAGGGGAAGTTTCCAAACCTGTAGAGGAACCCGCCCTTCCAATCGAAGAGCGCTTCCCTGCTGAAAAGGAACTGGTGGTCCAAATTGAAGGCACCGAAGAAAAAATCACCGGCCGCCTTCATATCGGCAAAAATGAATCGTATATCATATACATCGATGAAGAACGCTATAAAATGGTGTCCGGACAAGAAGCGGATCCGGACATGATTGTTCCAAAAGAAGCGTTGCCGGAAGGCTATCCTGAAGTATCGATGGCAATCCTGCATACCCCTGACATTGCACCAGCTGATCGGGCCGTGGAGCTTGCCGAACACTTAAAAGCTGTCTTTCCAGACTTGAAAGAGACGGAAAAAGTCGAGGAACCTGTTGAAGGATTTCTGCTTCACGGCATCGCGAATGGCGGCCAGGAATGGGATGACCCAGTCATCAACGCTTACGTTGTCAGTGATGGGCAGCAAGGCAGCTTTACCTTGAGTGAAAAATATTTCCTGGAAGCTGCCGAAGGCCACGGTGCCCGATTCTACTCGATGGCCCAGGAATTCATGGCGATTGCGCCTGAATAATGGCGGAATAGCTTACGCGGCACTCTTTCCATTTCCGGATGAAGGCATAAAAAAATGCGGACCGCTTTGGTCCGCATTTTTCATTATACTAACTCATCCGCTCCTGAGTTGAGGGAATAAAGGAAACTCCAATTATCCGCTTTGTATAATTGGCTGAATGTCATCTTATCGCCTGTACCCATTGTGGCCACATCTTGTTCAATCGCCACGACCATAGTGGTTGCGCCATTTTCAAGATTCAGGTAGACATCTCCGATAGAAGGTTTGATGGCATTCTTTTCTTTCAATTCCTCTTCCAGCCCCGCATCTTTTTCAAGCTGCTCTGCTGGCACTTTGGATTTGTCGTAATAAGCGATATCGTTGCTTCCCGGCTCTTGGCCTGGCGCCATGACGAAAAACTCTTTCGCTTTTACCGTGTTCTGGCGAGTTGTGATAACGTCTCTGCCTTCCACCAATTCAACTCTCTCAAATTCGTTCAATGCATAGTGGTCCGTATAATCCGGGTCCGGCTTCGAGATGAAAATATAGCCGCCCTGCTCTGCTTCAAGGTCTTCACGCAATGTATAGCGCGTCCCCATCAGCATGAACGAATCCATGTGTTTCGGCTTATAGAAGGTTACATCTTCCGCCTTGCTCTCAAACTGCTCCATGTCTTTGATCCGGTACATCAGCACCGACTTTTTAGCCAATGGTTTTACCGAATACACTTTATGCAGCTCGTTGTTGAAGTAGACGAATTGTCCCTTCCTTACTTGCAATAATTTCATGTTATGCCCTCCGATCTTAGCTTTGCTCTCGCGTTTATTCTAGAGTAAATGAACATAGAAGTCCATGCATGTACTCGAATTGGCTGTTTTGCTATAGTAGGACAAGAAAACAATTTGCAAAGGATGTGCTGAAAATGGAATTCGAAAACCGCGAAGAATACATCATCAAGAAATACCAGCAAGATGAAAACACGATGATCCAGCTGTTTGTCCACTGGTGCGCGGCCCGCCAATTGGACCCTGTTGCACTTTACCAGCAAGCCTATCCCCATCAGGAAAAGAACCCGGCATTGCTTCTCGCTATAGAAGAAAACGCTGCCGAACCGGAAGAAATCGAAGTGGGCGACGACACGATGCTGGAAATCCTTCAGATGTTCGGCAACGACGATCTGGCCTTCGCTGTTTCCGAAGAAATCAGCAAAGCGCCACGCAAAAAATAAAGATCGAATGCGCTTCGCATTTGATCTTTATTTATGTTTTTTTCGCAATGCCTTCGCTTTGTTTTCAATATAGCTTGTCCGCAGGTTCTCGTAGCGATTTGACGCTACATTGCTATAGATTTTATCGAAATACGAATCATCGTTTTTAGTTTCTTCTTCTGTTTCTTCTTCTACTTCCTCTATCCCTTCTGTTCCTACCGGTTCAACCGTTTCTTCTTCCTCTCGCTTCTTATCCATTTTCAACGCCCTTTCTTGTTCTTACTCTTTTACTGAGTTTTTCCCGGATAAAGCAGGCCTTAAACAAAAACGGGAAGGCTCCGCCTCAAAGAAACGGTGCCTCCCCTATTAAACAAAAGCCTTTGCGCCTTTTAATTCCTTACCAAGAAAATTAGCCAATTCCAGCATGCCGTACTTGCCGTATGCAGCTTCAGCATCTGCATTGTAATTTGTATTGGTGTTCACGTCATATGTGAAAATATCCCCCACGCTATTGCGAATAAATTCGATTCCCGCTACCGCAATATTATTTTGGCGCAGAAACTCTTCATATTTCGCGATGATTGGGTCATTGAATCCTTCAACCACTTGGAATTTCGGTTTTTCTTCTGCTTCTTCTCCGACTGGGCAGAACAGGTCATCAATTCGGCATGCGTCTGCTGGACAGAGTTCGAAGCCTTCTGATGTATCCACTTGTACCGCATAGACAAACTTGCCGCCGACAAATTCACAGCGGGTGATAAACGGCTCAGGCGCCTGGATATATTGCTGGACCAGTGTAATGCCGTCAATCGACGGCTCGAAACCGTCGCCGTTCAGGTGTTCATGCAAAGCTTCCATCGAGTGGAATAATTGCACACCAAGACCTTTTCCGGCACGGTTGTGTTTGATGATGAAAGACGCTTCACCCAGTTTTTCCGCCGCTTTGACGATTTGTGCCTTGCCGTTTGCCGCGATTGTTTTTGGCGTATCGATGCCTGCAGCGTTGAGCGCCATGTACTGGTTCACTTTGCTCACTTCCAGGCGCAGCGCACGGCTTCCGTTGAACACTTTACGTCCGTGGTGTTCGAGCCAGACAAGCACGGATTCTGTCAATTCGGGTGCGTAGCGGTGGCCGCGTGTATGCGATGAGGCACTCATACGGCTGTAAAATACGCCTTCAGGCGGCGCTTCGTTCAAATCCACCAAGCCTTCATCAATAAACCAGTTCTCATAAGGCAATTCCAATTCATCAAGCCGTTTGAATAAATGCGTTGTCCATTCCTCATTTTCGTGAATTACGTATATTTTTTCAGTCATCGTCTTCCTCCTAATTCGAAAGCGTTTGAAGCGCTTTGCGTTTTTCTTCCACCAGCGGCATCACTTTTTGTGAGAAGCGCTCCATCTCTTCCAATTGCGGAGAGAATTGCAGCAGCAATAAACCAAGCCCTGCTCTTTCGTACGCAAGAATACGGTCCGCAATCTCGTCGGGTGTGCCGATCAAGTTCGGCCGCAGCCCGCGGTTGGAAACCGAATAGTCTTCCAGCTTCACTTGCTGTTCCAATTGGGATTTTGAGACAAAATCATTATACCCTACATAACCGCTGGCATCTTTCATGTCGACGATGCGGGCATATTCTTCTTGAACTTCTTCTTCGGTATCACGGCATACCACATAAGCTGCCATGCCAAATGATTGCATCGGCTCTTTCCCTGCCGCTTGGCGCAGATTTTTCATGTCTTGGATTTTCGCTTCGATTTCGTCCACCGTGCCGCCATGCATCACATAGGCGTCGCAAGACTCGACAATCGATTTTTTGCCGCGGGGGCTTTCGCCTCCTGCATACAAAATCGGATTGGGCCGTTGAACCGGTTTCGGCTCAAGGCGCGCATTCTGGATGT
Source organism: Planococcus koreensis (assembly GCF_004761975.1). Classification (GTDB taxonomy): domain Bacteria; phylum Bacillota; class Bacilli; order Bacillales_A; family Planococcaceae; genus Planococcus; species Planococcus koreensis. Next base: position 22,854 of record NZ_RQII01000042.1, read on the forward strand.
CGTAGTATTTCCCTTTGAAGGAAAACTCTTTTTCGCTCCACATGCCTTTGACGACTTGCAGGAATTCATCGGTGCGATCGTAGCGTTCATCATGTTCGGTAAAGTCGCCGCCGTATTGGCGCGCTTCTTCTGCCCACCAAGCGGAAACCACATTCAAAGTAAAACGCCCATTGGAGATGCGATCAATATTGGCAGCCATTTTCGCTGCAATGGCCGGATTATGGAAAGCCGGCCGAATTGCAGCCATGATTTCGATTTTCTCCGTTACCGACGCCAAAGCGGCAGCAGTCGACCAAGCTTCAAGGGAATCAGCTTCCATTCCTTTTATATCGTTCAAATTCAATTCAGCGATCAATGTTGTGTCGTAGCCCCATTGTTCAGCGCTTTGCACGACTTGTTTCGCATACTCAAAAGTTGCTGGCATGTTTTCATCTTCCACATTGCGCAGCCATCCGCCAAAAATCGGTAACCAAAACCCATATTTCATCTATGATCGCATCCTTCCGCATCTTACTATCAAAATCGTGAAAACATTCACTTTATTCAACAGAATAAATTGATTATATAGCAAACCCACTATTCTTACTAGTAAACTAGGTTATAAACGGAAAAAAAGCCTACCTTGGCCAAGGTGGACTTTCAACGCTGTTAAAATCAGCCAATCAAACTCATTTATTCGCAAAAGAAGCTGGCATAACTACTGCCACCACTTCCCCCTTCGCACAGAGCACATCTCCCGCAAACACGTCGACAGCCACTTTGAATTTCTTCGGATGGATTTCTTCTACGGTCCCAACCGCTTTCAGCACTTGCCCATCAGGGGTCGGCTTCAAGAAATCCACATGCAGCGACGCAGTCACAAAACGTGGAGGCTCTTCGAAGCTTCCGGGTTCAAAGCCATTTTTTCGGTGCAGCGCAAGTGACGCGGAACCCGTGCCGTGGCAATCGATCAATGATGCAATCAGGCCGCCGTAGACGAATCCGGGAATAGCCTTATGTTGCGGACCGGGTTTATAGTAGGTCACTGTCTCGCTGCCGTCCCATCCCGTGCGGAAATGATGCCCTTCCGTATTCAGCCGGCCACAGCCGTAGCACCAGGCAAAATCTTCCGGATAGTCGTCTTGAATAGCATGTACGATTTCTTCCACCATCGGTCTCCCTCATTTCTGCGGAATCCGTTTATGTATACATGTTGTTCCGCTTATTTCAACATTTTACCACAGCAGCCTCCAATCATCTGATTACTCTGACTAATTTCCGTTAATTTAAGGCAAAGGAAAAAGCATGACCCTTTTCATCAGGCCATGCCTTTCCTTTTACCGCCCCTCGAATGTTCCCTGGAGGGGATCGCACGCGGAAAATTCTCGTTCAATTCTTCTACAATGTTGATGCCTGACGAAATTTGGTAACCCTCGCCAATGCATTGTGTTGCGCTAACTGTCATTTGCCATTAAGGCTTTTGCTTCGCATGTACCTCTCAGCGAAATTGGTGTTTCTGCAGTTAGACGTACTAGATGCACTTCCACAAAAAACTTACTGTTTACTGATTTGACACTGTCTGGATAGAAACCTTGTGTTGCAATTGGTCCCTGACAAGAGTTGCATATCGCCAGTAAAGCAAAATTTTCCGCCAAGGCTGTGCAAGTCATCGTCTGGATGCGTTCATAAACTTACTTCGTTTATACGCGTTTCCCTACGTTATTCCGCCTTGTACTTAATGTATTCCACGTAAACATTTTCTTAAACCTATTTTTAGAATTTTTTAATAGATTCTAAAAATATTTTTACAATCGCCTTTGCGCTCTATATACTGATAGATAGTTCGATATCCGTAATATACAGAGGAGAGATGAAATGGTTAAAAGTTTGCCCCTGCGCTCAGAGGTACCAACAGAAGAAAAATGGGATTTAACTAGTTTGTTTGCATCCAGTGAAGACTTTGAGCCAGTACCTGAAGCGCTTGAAAAAGAAGCTGAAGCTTTCAGCGCACAATTCAAAGGGACGTTGGCAGAGCCGGCTTCAATCGTTGAAATGCTGGAAGCCTATACTGCTTTATATGAAAAGATTACTCAAGCAGGCGCCTATGCAAGCCTATCGCTGAGCACCGACCAATCGAACGATGAAGCCCAGATGCGCGCGAGCCGTTTCGGTTCGGCAGCTGCGAAAATCGGCAGCAATCTTTCTTTCGTCGCAAGTGAACTATTGGAACTTCCGGAAGCCACACTTGAAGCGGCTATTGTACAAGCACCACCTTTTGAAAACTACTTGAAAAAATTACTGCGGCGGAAACCGCATCAATTGCATCCGGAAGCAGAAAAAGCCTTGGCTGCTTATTCCGCCACGTTCAATGCGCCTTATGGGCTTTACAATACAACCAAGATGCTCGACATGTCATTTGATAATTTTGAAGTAGGAGGCCAGAAATACCCGCTAAGCTACGTATCTTTTGAAGGCGATTGGGAGGCCGAAACCCGCACCGATCTTCGCCGTGCGGCATTCACCGCCTTTTCGGACAAACTTGAGGAATATCAGCACACGGCCGCCAAGACCTACGATATGGAGCTTCAAACCGAGAAGACAACGTCCGATTTGCGCGGTTACGGCTCCATCTTCGACTATTTATTGTTCGACCAGGAAGTCGACCGTTCGCTTTACAATCGCCAAATCGATTTGATCATGAAGGAATTGGCGCCCCATATGCGCAAATACGCTAAATTGCTGCAGCAAGTGCACGGACTCGACAAAATGACTTTCGCCGATTTGAAGATTTCGCTCGACGCTTCCTATGAACCTGAAATCACGGTTGAAGAATCAAAAAAATACATTAACAAAGCGTTGGCTGTCATGGGTCCGGATTACTTGGAAATGGTCGAGCGCTCCTACTCGGAACGCTGGATTGATTTTGCTCAGAACAAAGGCAAATCGACAGGCGCCTTCTGCTCGAGCCCGTATGGAAGCCACCCTTACATCCTGATTTCCTGGACCGGGCGCATGAATGAAGTTTTCGTGCTGGCGCATGAGCTTGGCCATGCCGGCCATTTCCATAACGCCAACCGGGAGCAGAACATCTTCAACGCGCGCCCTTCGCTTTACTTTATCGAAGCGCCTTCAACCATGAACGAAATGCTGGTGGCGAACCACCTGCTCGCCAACTCGGACGACCCGAAATTCAAACGCTGGGTCATTTCCACAATTGTCGCCCGGACTTATTACCATAACTTCGTCACGCATTTGCTTGAAGCAGCCTACCAACGGAAAGTATACGAACGCATTGATGCTGGCGAAAGCGTCAATGCCGGGATTCTCAACACAATCAAACGCGGCGTCCTGGAAGAATTCTGGGGCGACGCGGTCGAAATCACAAGCGGCGCCGAACTGACATGGATGCGCCAGCCCCATTATTACATGGGCTTGTACCCGTATACCTACAGCGCGGGGCTGACGATTTCAACCCAGGTTTCCAAACGCATTCTGAGCGAAGGCCAGCCGGCTGTCGACGAATGGCTGGACGTACTGAAAGCTGGCGGCACGAAAACCCCGGCCGAACTCGCCCAAATGGCTGGGGTGGACATCACCACCGAAAAGCCGTTGCGCGACACCATCGCCTACATTGGTGAGTTGATCGATGAACTCGTTTCACTGACAGAAGAAATTGATCAAGCATAAGACAATGCAAGCAAAAAAGCCCTGAGCAATCAGGGCTTTTTGTCTGGGCGGTTTTCGGCATCGCCGGCATCCGCTTTATGCTGTTGGGTTGCCGCATCTTCGGCTTGCTGTTTCTTGGCAGGTGCCTCAGCTTCGTTATAAAACGCTGGATAGCCCTGTTCTTCCAATTCCTTCACTTGTTTTCTCGACGCTCGGATCAGCAGCCGGACAATGAATATGGACAATAGGAAAATCACCAAAATTGAAATGATCCCCGGAATGTACTCTGACTTATCTTCAGGAAAATATAGAAATTCCATGTTTTCGTTTCCCGCCTTTAATGAGTGAATTTCTTTTCATTATACAGGATTGGATTTTCCAGCTGGGCGTTGAACGTGAACATTTAGTGGCAAGCCTACTCAATGCCCTTCCGACACGACCGTAAACCGTTTGTTCAAGTGGCGCGGATGGTCGATTTCATCAATTAACGCAACTGCATAATCCGGATAGCTGACATAGCTCTTGCCTTTCGAATTGAACGTGATGCTGTCTTCGCCAATCTGATAATGCCCTGTCCGGCCTCCTGTTGGGTCGAAGAAAGCCGCCGGGCTAAGAAACGTCCATTTGATGCCTTCAGAAGCTTCCAAATCAGAAAGGTTCTGGGACTGCCCAACGGCAATCGCTTTAAAGGCTTCCGGGAACTCCGGTGTATCGATCAGCCGCGTCATCCGGGCTTCATCGACAAACAAACTGCCGGCGCCGCCAACGACGATCAAGCGTGTACCAGGAGCCCCTTTCATCGCATCAATCAAGCTTTTCCCTGCCACGGCATGCAGCTCGGCTTTTTCCGGCGGAACGCCGAACGCATTGACAACCACATCAAACTCCCGTAAATCTTCGGCAGTCAATTCATCGATGTTTTTCTCCATGACGGCCGCTCTTTTTTCAACAAGCTTCGAGGCGTCACGCACTATCGCTGTGACGTCATGCCCCCGCAGGAGCGCTTCTTTCATAATAAAACCGCCTGCTTTTCCAGTTGCTCCGATAATCCCGATTTTCATGTCTACCGCCTCCATTAATTAGAGTTGATCTACAGCTTCTTTCAAGATTTCAAACGAACGCTTTCTCTTGTCTTGGTCATAGATATACGATACTGCCATCAATTCATCAATCTGCAATTCTTCAATAAACGGTGCTAACTGGCGTGCAATCGTTTCTTTGCTTCCGCTGAACGTATATTGTGCCATACCGCGCACCATATTTTCTTCAGGGAAGGTCCATCTGCCATCCATCGTTTCGACTGGCGGCTGCAGGGGATTCTTGGTGCCGCGGATGACATTCAAGTAAAACATTTTACTGGAAGTTCCAAGTACAGCTGCTTCTTCATCGGTTTCAGCACCTACAACATTAACGCAAACCATTACGTAAGGGTTTGCCAGGTATTCAGAAGGCTGGAACTGGCTGCGGTAAATCTGCAGCGCCTGCTTCAGCTGCTGCGGCGCGAAATGCGCTGCAAAAACATACGGCAAGCCGAGGCGTGCGGCAAGCTCCGCGCTCGAAGTGCTAGAGCCTAAAATGAAAATCGGCACTTCCGTTCCCACGCCCGGATAGGCGTGGACCATGCCTTGGTGTTCAAGCGGTTTCAAGTAATTCTGCAATTCCACTACGTCCTGCGGAAATGCGTACGCTGTCTCCTGCGAAGTGCGGCGCAGTGCGCGGGCAGTCTGCATATCAGTGCCTGGTGCACGGCCTAACCCTAAGTTAACGCGGCCTGGATGCATCGTTTCCAAAGTGCCGAATTGTTCCGCTACGACGAGTGGCGTATGGTTTGGCAGCATGATACCGCCTGAGCCGGCTTCAATCGAGTCCGTGCTGTCCAATACTTTGGAAATCAAGATCGATGTAGCTGAACTGGCAAGTGTCGGCGTGTTGTGGTGCTCGGACAGCCAAAAACGGCGGAAACCGAGTTGTTCGACATGCTGTGCTAAGCTGATCATGCTGTCAATTGCCTCTTTTGCTGTTTGTCCTTGTGAAATGGCAACCAGATCCAAAACGGATACTGGCAGTGTTTTACTATTTTGGTCCATCATTAAACTTCCTTTCAACGAAATCTAGTTTAACAATAAGACTAATATATCTCGAAGACAAACTATCTGCTTGCCTTGCTTCTGGCGAAAAGCGTTACAGGTTTTTGCTTTCGCCGATTGCGGCAAATTGTGCAGGACCGCCAAACGAAGCACGCGCCGCTTCCAAAATTTCGGTTGGGTCGTCGTATTGCGGCAGGTGCGTCAGCCACAATTCGCGTGCACCTGCGCGTTCAGCAAGCTCACCAGCCTGTTTCCCGCTCAGGTGTCCTTTGATGATGCCGACATATTTTTCATACAGGTTCGCTTCGGACACCAGGAGATCGGCGCCTTCCGAAAACGCCACCAATTCCTCTTTCCACTCCGTATCTGCTGTAAAAACGACCGATTTCCCTCCAGCCGTAAATTTCAAAGCCAGGCAATAAACCGGATGGATCGTTTCGCAGAACGACACTTGCCATGGCCCGATTTCGATTGGCTGGTCGGCCTGAAGCGCCACCCCTTCCGTAACGCCTTTATAAGACAAGCTATCGAACATGGCTTTATCCCGGTCGTGCGCGAAAATTGGGAAAGGCGTTCGCCATTCTTTCAACTGCATGCCGACCATTGCTGCATGCTGAAGCACGCCGATGTCTGCTACGTGATCCGGATGATAATGGCTGATAACTGCTGCGTCGATGTCTTTCAGTTCTGTATAGTTCTGGACAGCCGCAAGCACCCCACTGCCGCAATCAACTAAACAGCGGAAACCATCCTGTTCTATTAGAAATGAGGAAGTTGCTTCATTTTTATTGGGGTAGCCGCCCCATATGCCAATCGTGGTTATTTTCACAAAAAACAGCACCTTTCTTTAAAAGCATTTTTTCCATTATAACGGATTCAGCCAGTCCCTACCTGTTTACGCTTTTGGGCATCGGGTATATAAATGATGTAATTAAAACCCATTGGAGGGATTAATGTGATCGTAAAACTAACAGTTGAAAACGCATTGCAAGCAAAAAAGGAAATTGAGAAATTGGAAAGCCAAGGCTACCACGAAGACCATATCTACCTTTTTGCACATGATCCTAAGCGCCAGCACGACATCGCTGATGCGTTGGATGCGGAAGATCCGGATTCAGGTTTCTTGAACAAATTAAAAAACCTGACTACCTCACGCGGCGACCAATTGCGTTCTGAAATGCAATCTGTCGGTTTGACTGAACAGGAAGCCGACCAGTATGAAGAAGAATTGGACAAAGGCAAACTTGTCATTGTCGCCAAAAAAGACTAATCGCTTCACCAGCCGTTCCTTCGGGGACGGTTTTTTTATGTCCTTTCCTTTTTTTAACGCCTAATTATTATTCAATTCAAACTATTCAACTGATTTTCAGATAAAATATTTAAAGAAAACAAACTAGTAATATAGACATATCAACGATTTATGCCATCCTCTTCATTGTGCCTAGTGATCATTTTTGCTATATTTGAATAAGGTTAATTTTCCAAATTATTTCATAAGGGGACATTCGATGAAGAAGAGTTTAAAAATGGGAAGCGCTTTTATCGGCATTATCGTTGGAGCTGGCTTCGCATCAGGACAGGAAATTATGCAGTATTTTACCAGTTTCGGCATCCTTGGAATTGTAGCAGCACTTATCTCGACTGCGCTATTCGCTTACCTGGGCATGAATTTGACGCGGCTAGGCAGCCGGATGCAGAAATCATCCCATAAAGAAGTGGTTTATGGCATCAGCGGCAACATCATTGGCCGCATCGTCGACTACATCATCATTTTAACGCTATTTGGTGTAGGCGTTGTCATGATCGCTGGAGCCGGCTCCATCTTTTCGCAACAATTCGATTGGTCGCCTGTGCTGGGCAGCACAATCATGACAGCGCTCATCCTCATGACAATCATGTTGAATGTCGATAAAGTCATTGCCATCATCGGCAGCATTACACCATTCCTTATACTGATGGTTGTCGGGTTGACAATCTACAGCCTTTTGACAATGGACCAGTCGTTCACAGCATTGGATCCAATCGCAAAAGAACAGCTGTCAGCTCTTCCAAACTGGTTCCTTTCTGCCATCAATTACGCGTCATTCAATATCGCTGTCGGAGCTTCGATGTCCATCGTCATGGGCAGTACGGAGAAAGATGAAAAAGTGGCGGCGAGAGGCGGACTGTTCGGTGGGCTCGGCCTTGGAATCCTGATCATCCTTAGCCATTTGGCCATCTTCTCAAAAATCGATGTTGTCGGCAATTCCGAAATGCCGATGCTGCAAATCGCCAACGACATTTCCCCGGTTCTCGGAATCTTCATGTCTGTCATTTTATTCGGCATGATTTTCAATACCGGAGTCAGCATGCTATATGCTTTTGCCGCCCGATTCTTTCAATCAGGCACATCGAAGTTCAAGATTTTCGTCATCGTCATCTGCTTGGCCGCATTCGGTTTAAGCTTTGTTGGCTTTACCGAACTCGTCAATATGTTCTACCCGATTGTGGGTTATCTAGGATTTTTCCTGGTTGCTGCCTTGATCTGGGCAGACATCAAAAAAACAGGCAAACCTGCATTAGTAACAGAATAAATGAAAATAAGCCGCCAAAGCATGCTGTACATGCTTTGGCGGCTTTTCATGTTATGGTTTTAGAAACACTTGCCGGAAGGAGCTTTTTATGGACTCATTTATAAAAACACCCCAGCAGCAAAAAATAATTGAAGAAATCCGTTCACTTCAACAATCGTTCGAGCAACGGGAACCCGAACTGGATGCCATCGGTTCGTTTCCTCACCAAAATATCAATGACTTGAAGAAAATCGGTTATCATACGCTGACGCTGCCTGCTGAATACGGTGGACAGGGCTTCGGCTTGTACGAATACATATTGGCCCAGGAGGCGATTTCCCAAGCTTCCGGCTCCACCGGCCTCGCCATCGGCTGGCATACTGGCATCGTTCTGGAATTTGCCGAGAACCGCCATTGGCAGCCAGAGCCAGCCCACTGGCTAATGGATGCAATAAAAGAAGGCGCCCTGATTAACACGGCCGCTACTGAAAGCAATGCCGGAAGCCCCACCCGCGGCGCATTGCCGAAAACCACAGCGCTTCGCGACGGCGATGACTTTATCGTCAACGGCGAAAAAATCAATACTTCAATGGCTCCTGCACTCGATTATATATTCGTTACGGCTGCCAATGAACAGGACGAGATGCTGACGCTAGTCATACCTAAGAGCGCTGCGGGCGTCTCAATTGAACAAAGCTGGGATATGCTGGCCATGCGTGGAACGGCAAGCCAGACTTTGGTGCTCGAAAACGTCCGGATTCCCGCTTCCTATGTTTTAAAAACTGCTGCCGCGAAAGCCCCTGCCAAAGGCTGGCTTCTTCATATTCCAGCCTGCTATATCGGGATAGCGCTGCCGCACGGAATTACGCGCTTGGATTTGCTGCATCTTATATACCGGCCTCACTGGGCAAACCGATTTCCGAAACACCGAGCATCCAAAGCCTTATCGGAGAAATGGAACTGGAGCTCGCAACAGCCAGGCACCTTCTATACGGCACAGTTGAGCGCTATGAGCATGCAAAAGACAAGGCTGCCATGCAAGGCGCACTTGATGCGACGAAAATAGCCGTGACTCAGGCTGCCATCGGCGTAGTCGACAAAGCCATGAAGATTGTCGGCTCCCGCGCCCTTTCCGAATCCAGTCCCATGCACCGTTATTATTTGAACGTTCGTGCAGGCCTCTACAATCCGCCAATGGAAGATATGGTCAAAGCACAGCTGGCACAAAAAGCGCTAGCCGCTTTTCCCCAAACAGACAAGGAGTGAACAATTATGGGCTTACAGATCCAATTGAACGATCAGATTTTCGATGCGCTGAGCTTTTCAGAGGAGTCGACCACTGATTCAGCCAGCCAAGAATTGCGCCGGAAAATCATTTTTGATTTCAAGGTTACCAGTGAAAATTACCATGATGTTGCTGTGCTGCTTTATGAAATGGAGTTTCATGTGCGCATACCGGAAAAAGACTTGGATTTCCAAGCATCCATCTCAAATTATTCCACATCGGTGACGAACCTTTACTTGGATGGCCAAGTGGCCGACTATCATTTGGAATTGATTGAAAAGCCATAGCCCACCAAATGGCCCTTGGAAAAACGGTAAAAAGACAGGAAGCAGGCATATTTCACATGCTGCTTACCTGTCTTTTTTCATTCGCCTCTTTTAAAGCGGCTTTTACCGCGTTTCGCTTTCAACCTTCTCATTAATGCTTCCGCCTTGTCCTCTTTTGCCGCTGCGGTTTTCGCATCCAGCGCAATCGATCTGATTTGGTGGCCGTCCAGTTCAATGTCGAACCAGGAATGGACCTCACTGCCCTCAGGCAGCCAGGCAGCGGGAAGGACGATTTCCTTCTGCAGCTCTTCTATCAAAATGACTGCCAAGCAGCCGTCTTCAATCCGATCGAGCATCCCTTTCATCCCATCATCCCCCTATGCATGCCAATCCTTGTTCTTTTATCGCGTCAATCTTTCCTTGTCCAATGCCTTTGATGCTGTCCAACTCTTCAATCGCGTCAAACGGACGCGCTTCTATGATGGCTTCTGCCAGTGCAGGGCCGATTCCTTCGATTTCCTGAAGCTCAGCAGACGAAGCGATGTTGATATCAATGCAGCGGTTTTTCCCTTCCACAGCAATGCCGTCTTTTTCAATCAATACTTCATAGGAAATGCCATCCGTTTCGACACGGACAGTCCCATTGACATCCGTACCGTACACTTTGGCTCCAGCATTTTCAGCGGCCGCAATCACTTCGGCATGTGGATGGCCATATGAGTTGTCGATGCCTGCACTATAAATAGCCACTTCCGGGCTGACAGCTTTCAAAAAAGCAGTTCCGCTCGATGTGTTCGACCCGTGATGGCCCAAATGCAAAATTTCCGCGTCCAGTTCTGCACCGCTATCAATCATTTCCTGCTCTTCTTTGACGCCGGCATCGCCTGTCATGATAAAACTTACGTCTTTATAGGTAATCTTCATGGAAATGGATTCCTCATTGCCTTTGCCGGTCACTTCAGCAGGATGCAGCACTTCGATTTCCATGCCTCCGACATCGAACGTTTCGCCGGTGCGCGGTTCATAATAATCGGTGCTATTCGCCTCGATGGCTTCCAATGCACGGATAAACGTATCTGACGTGCTGACATTGCCCGACAGCCACACTTCGCTGACTTCGAATTGTTCGATCACCTTATCCAGCTGCCCAATATGATCTGAATCGGGATGCGTGCCGACAACAATATCGATTTTGGACACACCCAGCTTTTCCAGGTATTCGACAGCATCGGTATCATTCCAATTTCCTGTATCGATCAATATCGCGTAATCTTCCGTTTCGAACAAGGTTGCATCTCCTTGACCGACATCAATGAAATGCGCAGTCAATTCGCCGGCATTCCTTTCCGGGGGTGCCGGCTTTTCCGTATCGTTATCGGCGGGCGTCTTTACACGTTCAAGGCATCCCGCTAAAAAAAGCGCCATGACAAGTATACCGACTAAAAATAACCATTTTTTCTTCACAGTCGCTCTCCTCTTTCCTTGTGGAAATTTTACCATATCAGCCCTTTTGCATTCTCGCACAAACACTTTTATGGCAGAAAGAAAAGGAGGCACAGCAAAAAGGAGGCGGTTCTGGATTTCTCCAAAACCGTCCTCCCTTCTTTTAAGATGACATATAATCTCCGCCGTTGATGTGCAAAAATTGTCCGGTCATATAGGAATTTTGCGGATCCGCCAAGAATACGAATGCTTTTGCAAGTTCATAAGGCTGCCCTGGACGTCCGGCAGGAACATCCTTCCCGAAGCCTTCCCCGATGTTGTCGTATAAAGCTCCGAACGTTTCCGGGATCAACGGTGTCCAAATAGGGCCCGGCGCAATGCCGTTCACCGCAATTTCCTCGCGTACGAGCCGACGTGCAAGTGAACGGGTCATCGACACAATCGCGCCGTTTGCACCCGAGTAGTCGATCAAATCCGAATGCCCCCGGTACGCATTGATGGATGCGGTATTGATGATGCGCGACCCTTTTTTCATATGGGGGAGCACAGCTCTTGTGAGATAGAGCATGGCGAACGCTTTAATTTCAAAGGTTTTCAGGATGTTTTCGTCTTTCAAATCAAGCGGTGACGTTTCGGGGTATTGGTATCCGGCATTATTGACCAGGATATCAATTTGTCCAAATGAGTCCAGCGCAAACTGGACCAGCCGGCTGCTGTTTTCCGCTTCCCGCAAGTCGCCGCTTTGCGCCACCGCTTTGCCTCCGTAACTTTCTATGAGCTGAATCGTTTTCAGCGCGCCTTCTTCATCGCCCAAAAAGCCGATGACCACTTTTGCGCCTTCTTTGGCAAAGGCGATAGCAGCCGCTTGGCCGATGCCGCTACTGCCTCCCGTAACAATCGCTACCTTGCCTTCAAGAATACCGCCAGCCTTGTAATCTCTTAAATCGGTGTTATCGAATTCTACATCCGCCATACTCACCCTCCTCTACGCTATAAAAGGTTGCTCGGCACCCTGCCGAGCTGCCATACTTCGTCCGAGTATTCCTGTATCGTACGGTCGCTTGAAAAAATACCCGATTGTGCGATATTGACTACAGACATCTCCTGCCAAGCCAGACTGTTTTCAAAAGCGCTAAGCAATCGCTCATGGGCTTTTCCGTACTGCTGGATATCTTTCAATACAAAGAACGGATCATTGCAGTCGACCAGCTGGTTTCGGATAGCGGATATATTTCCCTCACCGTCCGAAAGGCTGCCCTCCAATAATTGCGCCATGACTAGCTGCAAATCCGGCTCGTGCTGAATGATATCCGGCGGATAATAGCTTTGTTCTTTTTCAAATTGCATCACTTGCCGGGCAGTCAATCCGAAAATGAATGCATTATCTTCCCCGACTTGCTCGACAATCTCCAAATTGGCGCCATCGAAGGTCCCTAATGTTATGGCGCCATTCATCATAAACTTCATATTGCCGGTGCCTGACGCCTCTTTCGAAGCCGTCGATATCTGTTCACTGACATCTGATGCCGGAAAGATTTTTTCTGCCTTGCTGACGCTATAGTCTTCAATAAATACGATGTGGAGGTGCTTTTTCGCCAACGGATCGTTATTGACTTGATCCGCAACAGTGTTGATGAGTTTTATAACCTCTTTAGCATACCGGTAGCTGGGTGCCGCTTTGCCCCCAAAAATGAATGTCCGAGGGTAAGGCCGGAAAGACCGGTCAGACAAGATGCGGTTATACAGCATTTGTATATGGAGGATGTTCATCAATTGCCGTTTATAGCCATGGATCCGCTTGATCTGGGCATCAAATACCGATTCAGGATCCACAATAATATCCTGATGCGTTTTAATGTAATCTGCCAGCTGCCGCTTTTTGGCTATTTTTACCGCTTGAAGATCCTGGAGAAATGCGGGATCCTTGCTGAAACGATGGAGTTTATGCAATTTGATCGGCTCACGGATCCATTCATCCCCGACAGCCGATGTGATTAAGCTGGACAACTCGGGATTCGCTTTCAAGAGCCAGCGGCGATGGGCAACGCCATTCGTGATATTATGGAATTTATGAGGAAAATGATCGTTCAGTTCTTTCATTTCACGCACTTTCAGAATTTCGGTATGCAGTTTAGCAACGCCATTTACTTTATAGCTGCCTACCACAGCGAGCGTCGCCATATGGACGACTCCATTTTCAATGATGGCAAGTTTTTTGCGCTGCCACTCATCCAGCGGTTCCTGCTGGGTTTTTTCCTTGAAGCGGCGGTCTATTTCCTGGATAATCATATATATTCTCGGCAATAGCCGTTCCAGCAAAGAGCTGCTCCACTTCTCCAAAGCCTCTTCGAGAATCGTATGGTTCGTATAGGAGATCGTATGATTCACAATTCCCCATGCTTCTTCCCATTGCATGCCTTCCTCATCCATTAAGATCCGCATCAACTCCGGGATCGCCAGTGCCGGATGCGTGTCATTGATTTGAATCGCGACATGCCGCGCTAAATCACTTAACGGACAATCGCGGTTTTTCACGATTGTCTGGAGTGAGGCGCTGCATAGAAAATATTGCTGCTTGAGGCGCAGTATCTTCCCTGCATCCAAGGAAGCATCGGGATACAGCCGGTCGGTCACCTCGGCAGTTTCCTGCTCGTACAGTGTTCGCGGTTTGCCTTTAGGCAAAGGGCGGCTGGACACTTCCGCTTGCCACAGGCGCAAGGTATTTACAGTCTTTCCCGCAGCTCCGACAATCGGATAATCATACGGCACCGCTTTGATCCATTCTGCGTCCTTTAGAACCGGTTTTAACCGATTGCTTTCAATGCCCGGTTCAATGGAACCGAAAAAAGGAATGTCCAGCGACAATTCTTCTCTTCTGATGCCCCAACCTTCTTTTTCATCAATCCACACTGTGGGCTGTTCTGTTTGAAACCCATCCTGGAAAACTTGCGTGAACAAGCCGCCTTTATAGCGCAGGCCACAGCCATGCCCGGGAAGTTGCAGAGAGGCCAGTGAATCCATAAAGCAAGCGGCCAGGCGGCCAAGCCCGCCATTGCCCAAACCAGGTTCAGGCTCCAGCTCTTCGATGGCATGCAAATCGAAACCAAGCTCTTTCAGCCCTTCTTCCACGAATCCATGGACATCCAAATTCATCAGATTCTGCCCCAAAATCCGGCCCATTAAAAATTCAATGGAAAAATAGTATAATTGCTTGCGCTTCTGTTCTTTATACTGTTGATTCGTCTGCTCCCAGTCGTCGTACGTCCACTCTTTCACCATAGCCGTCAAAACCGAATAAACGGTTTGCAGGGACTCTTTGTCTTCCCGTTGTTCCAGGCGCGCCACAAAATTCTCTTTGAACCGCTCTTTTGAACTGAACATCCCCATCCTCACCTTTCGGCAATCGCATTATAGGCTTCCGCATAGATTTCGGCAGCACGCTTCCATGAGGAATCGCGCTGCATGCCATTTCTTTTGATGATTTCCCAATGTTCCGGATTCTGATACAATGCCAACGCCCGTTCCAAAGCAGCTTCAAAGCTTTCATTTGCAGAAAAATCACTTAAAAATCCGTTGCCGGTTTTTGCTGCGGTGTCGTATTCGACTACCGTGTCTTTTAATCCACCTGTTTTATTGGCTACAGGGACAGTGCCGTAGCGCATCGAAATGAGCTGGCTCAGCCCGCATGGCTCGAAATGAGAAGGCATTAGGAACAGGTCGGCTCCGGCGTAAAGAAGATGGGCAAGGTCTTCGTCAAAGCCGATGTATACAGCGGCTTTTTCAGGAAACTCGGCAGCTAGGTTTTTGAAAAGCTGGGCAACTTCTTCATCACCGGATCCCAGTAAGATGAATTGTACATCTCTTTCCTTCAACAGCTTCGGCAGCAGCTCCTGCAGAACGTCCATCCCTTTTTGTTTTGTGAGACGGGAAACGATCGCCAATAACGGGATATCCCCCCTCACCGGAAGATTGAACCGTTTTTGGACGGCGCGCTTATTGACCGCTTTCCCTTCCATCGAAGTTTCGTCGTATTCCATTTCAATCACCAAATCGGTAGCCGGATTGTAGAACTCGGTGTCCAGCCCATTCAAAATGCCGACGAGGCTTTCGCCCTTCTGCTGCAGCAAAGTTTCCAGCCCTTCGCCGTAGCGGGCGGTCAAAATCTCTTCTCGGTAAGTCGGGCTGACTGTCGTCACTTGATCTGCAAACAAAATCCCCGTCTTCAGGATATTGAAATAGCCTTTCCACTCGGCCGTCCCGTCCTCATAATATGCCCCATCCATCTCATACTCCTCAGTCAATACGCTTTTTGGCGAATTCCCTTGGAATTGAAGGTTGTGGATGGTCAATATGGTTTTTATGCTGCTATTCATCGCCGCGTAGCGCGGATCTTTTTTCATCAAGAATGGGATAAGAGCCGTGTGCCAATCATGCAAGTGCAAAATGTCCGTTTGCGCTCGCTGGTTTTCTACGACTGCAAGTACTGCCCGGCTGAAGAACGCAAAACGCGTATGGTCGTCCGGTTGGCGGTAAATCAGATCCCTGTCATAATAGGCGTCGTTTTCAACGAAGATGTAATCGACTCCCTTCAGCTCATAGCTGAAGGTCCGGCAACGGTGATTCTGTCCTTTAAAGGGCACTTCCACTTCTTCTCCCAACGTGAATTCCTTTTGGTATTCCTGTGGGATCAAACTGTATTTCGGCAAGACGACCGTCACTTCACAGCCAATTTCCACCAGCGCTTTCGGCAAGGCACCCATTACATCTGCCAAGCCCCCCGCTTTTACAAAAGGCGCACATTCTGCGGCCGCCATTACAATTTTCATCTGACTTCCTCCTTCAAAATCCGTTCCCCTTTGCGCAGCACAATCGGCTCTTCTGCTGTGCCTTTAAGTACTGTACCAGCTTCTATAAAGACATTTTTATCAGCGATGACATAGGCCAAATCGCAATTTTCTTCAATCGTGCATTTCTGCATGATGATGCAATGATCCGCCTTCGTGTTTTCCTTAATAACGACTGCCCGGCTGATGATGCTGTCGACAACAGTCCCTCTGATTGTGGATCCATTCGCCACTAGCGCACGCTTTACCGAAGAACCTTTCATATAACGCGTAGGCGGCTCATCTTTCACTTTGGTGTAAATCGGACGTTCCGGCAGAAATAATGCATTGCGTTTTTCCGGCTCCAGCAAATCCATGGATGCTTTGAAATAGCTGTCAATAGAATCAATGACGGCGCAATAGCCCTCGTATTCGTAAACACCGAATTTATAGCTGCTCTTCTTCCTTCTGACACAATCTTCCACGCTGAAGACCTGATTTTGGCGGTAGTTCTTCAAAAACTCAATAAGCAGGCTTCTCTTCAGGATATAGCTTCTAAGCGGCTGGCCGTTGCTCACCGCTTCCGTCACATCCGCGCCGGACTCGATATGCGATTCCAGCATGTCTTCGTAATCGATTTGGGAAACCGTAAAACAGTTCGTGATTACTGCGTATTCCTGGCGGCTTCTTTCAAAAAAGACCATATGCTCTTCCAGTGCGGCAAATCCGCCGACGCTCATTTGTCCGCTGTCTTTAGTGGACACAGGCAAGAAGAACAAACCATCTTTCCGGCGGTCAAGATCCCAGCTTTTCCCTCTTCCGATATGGTCCATCAGCGAAACAAATGGATAGGAAGGGAAAACGCCTACGGATGTGATGCCTGAATTGACGATGTTGGATAACGTGAAATCGATGAGCCGGTACCGGCCAGCGAACGGGATGGATGCAGCTGAACGGTACAAGGTCAAGTCTTCCAGACCCGGCAATTTTACAGTGGCATCAATAATTGCTACTAATTTCATACTTCAGCACTCTCCTTCCATTCATCGATCATTTCTTGCGTCAAAAGGATGATTTCTCCTTCAGGATCGCCCATTTCAAAGTTTTTCGGGATTACCAGGTCAGGCGGGATGATCGTTCTAGCCAGTTTGGCGCCAGCGCCGATTACCACACAGTTCATGACGACGCATTCGTAAAGGGATGCACCTTGTTCAATGTGGACTTCCTGGAAAATGATCGACTTTTCGGCTTTGCCTTCAATAACACAGCCTTCGTTGACAAAGACTTCCTGCAATTCCCCTGTTTCCGTCACCACTTGAGGCGGCAATTGCCGATTGGAGGAAAAGATTCGCCAGCCCGGATCATGCAAATTCAAACCTGAATGGGCGTCCAGCAAATCCATATTCGCCTCCCACAGGCTTTCAACAGTCCCGACATCTTTCCAATAGCCTTTAAATGGATATGCGACCAATTTCTCGCCCGCTTCGAGCATCAACGGAATGATATTTTTCCCGAAATCATGGGAAGAGTTTTCATTGCCATCATCAATGGTCAAATATTTCTTCAGCTTTTGCCAATTGAAAATATAGACACCCATCGACGCCAAATTGCTTTCCGGCTCTTTCGGTTTTTCAACAAATTCTGTGACGTTCATATCTTCATCCGTGTTCATGATGCCAAAGCGGCTCGCTTCCCCCCAAGGCACTTCAATGACTGAGATGGTGGCATCCGCTTTATGTGATTTATGGAATTCCAGCATTTTTTGGTAATCCATCTTGTAAATATGGTCACCGGACAGGATGAGGACGTATTCCGGATCTTGCTCCATCAAATACGTGAGATTTTGGTAGATGGCATTGGCGGTGCCGTTATACCATTTGATGCCATCCATTTCTGCGTACGGCGTCAACATCGTCACACCGCCATTTCTTCTATCCAAATCCCATGGTGTGCCAAGGCCGATATAGCGGTGCAGCATATGCGGCTGGTACTGGGTAAGGACGCCGACTGTGTGGATCTCCGAGTTGACGCAATTCGATAAAGGAAAATCGATAATCCGGTATTTTCCGCCAAATGGAATCGCCGGCTTCGCGATATTATAGGTCAATGATTTCAAACGGCTTCCCTGGCCGCCAGCCAGCAGCATCGCAACTACTTTGTTTTTCAAATTCATCCACTCCCATCTTTTTTTGTTTTCCAGACACTCATTGTATAAGCGGGCAAGTCGATGGCGATGGAATAATCCTGTCCATCCCATGGTTTTTCGCGGGTATTGTGGACCGTTCCGAGCCGTGGCTCCTGGCCGCCATAAGCGCTGTCATTCGTCGTAAAAACTTGTTCGTACGGGGAATCAACAGGAACTCCCACTTCAAATTTACTGTAGCTGCGGTCCGAGAAATTGCAGACGATGATGCATTCGTCTTCCGGATTCCGCCCCCTGCGGATAAATGCAAGAACGCTTTGCTCATGGTTATGCGGATCCAGCCACAAGAATCCATCCCGATCATCATCAAGCTCATGCATTGCTTTTTCAGTCCGGTAGAACACCAGCAACTCCTTGGTGAACAGCGCTATCTGGCGATGGGCTTTGTAATCGAATAAATACCAATCCAACTCCGGCTGAAATGCCCATTCTTCGCCATGTCCGAACTCTTGACCCATGAACAGCAATTTCTTTCCGGGATGGACTGCCCAAAAACCGAGCAGCAAGCGCAATTGCTGGAATTTCTCTTCCAGGTTCCCTGGAAATTTATGGAGCAAAGATTTTTGTCCATCCACCACTTGGTCGTGCGAAAAGATGGAGATATAGCGTTCCTCATAGTAATAAGTCAACGCAAAACTCAGCATATGGTGGATATCCCCACGTTCAGCGGGCGGGGTCTGCATATAGCCCAGCGTATCGTGCATCCACCCGAAATTCCATTTATAGTGAAAGCCGATGCCGCCATCTTCCACTTCGCCAGTTACTTTCGGATAATGCCAGGCATCTTCGGCAATGAGAAGCGCTGCTGGATGCCGCTCCCGCAAGCGGGTCGTCAACCTCTTCAAAAATGACGCCCCTTCTTCGTTCGGGACCCGGCTTTCGTCATTCGGCACATACAAGAGCTTCATCAGCGCATCCATCCTGAACCCGTCGAACTTGAATTCTTCCAGCCAATAATGTGCGCTTGATAACAGGAAGCTTACGACTTCCCCCCGCCGAACATCGAAGTTCAATGTACCCCATTCCGGGTTGAACCGCCGTTCCTCTCGGGAATCCTCATAGAGAACAGTGCCATTGAACAATGCGAGTCCATGAATATCCTGGCAAAAATGCCCTGGCACCCAGTCCAGAAAAAGACCAACTCCATTTTCCGCACATTTGGAAACGAAAAATTTCAAGTCATCCGCTGATCCATACCGGCTTGTCGGCGCAAAATAGCCGGTTGTCTGATAGCCCCACGATTCATCGAGCGGATGCTCGGTAATCGGCAAGATTTCAATGTGGGTGAAACCCTGCCTTTTGATATAAGGAATCAATTCCCCGGCCAATTCACGATACGTCAGAAATTTACCGTCTTTTGCTTTTTTCCACGTACCAATGTGCAGCTCATAAATCGCCATCGGTTTTTCAAAATGCCCTTTGGACTGGATCGCCTTATAATTCAGCGCTGATTTGG
Organism: Planococcus koreensis; assembly: GCF_004761975.1. Lineage (GTDB taxonomy): Bacteria > Bacillota > Bacilli > Bacillales_A > Planococcaceae > Planococcus > Planococcus koreensis. The sequence goes on from NZ_RQII01000042.1 coordinate 42,614, forward strand.
ACCATTCGTGCTTGGAACTTCCAGCAACTACGGAGCGATTAGCCGGCCTGACTTCCCCGGCGCGGGCAAAAGGATCTGATTTCGTCAAGATTTCCCCTTGAAGGGTTTCGATTTCATATACGTAAACGGCATCTGCCATTCTCCGGTTTATCCGAACCTGCCAAATGCTGGCGTCTCTTGGATGAGGTTCCATCGGATATCGCCCGTCCGTCTCCCCCGCAACAATGCTGCAAAGAACCGAAACACGCTTTACGTCCGGTACCCAGACAGTGAAAACCGTTTCATCCCGATCAGCATGCGACCCAAAATACAAATAAGCGTCCATCATATGCCCATTGTGGAAATCTGCTAATTTTTCATCCGTCAGCTCTGTTTTGCCATTGACCAAAAAAACACCTCCCAAAACTGGGGCATATTATCCTTCGTTTCCATCCCATACAGGACTATTTCCATTCACTTGCGTTTTTCATTTTTAACCGCAGCAGCCCCTCTCCTGTCTACTGCGGGGTATACACGTCTATACCCATCGCACTTTAAATGCACTCCGGAATACAGCAAATATATAGATAATAGTATTCTGCACAATAGGCTATAATTCCTTGTAAAAAATCGGAATTTAAAAAAAGGTTTGAAAATACAGGAGGCAAGGAGCAGATTCCCTTTCACTTTTCGTTCTTAATATTTACACATAAAAAGCATTTCAAGGTCTTGTCCGAATGCGGTTATTGTTCTACCCTTAAGGCATGCGTGTTTAATATAGAAAGGATCTGGATCATTTGAGTAAAAAATTCTGGATTATTGCGTTCTTGCTGCTGCCTCTTATGCTTGCCGGTTGCGGCAATGGCATTGAAGACCCACTTGATTGGGAAATAGAAGATTTCACTTATACAAATCAGGAAAACGAAGAATTCGGCCTTGCAGATTTAGAAGGCGAAGTTTGGCTGGCCGATTTCATCTTCACGAATTGCACGACTGTTTGTTTGCCCATGACTTCGAATATGGTAGAGCTGCAAAAGCAATTCAAAGAAGAGGGCCTCGACATTAAGATCGTTTCTTTCAGCGTAGATCCGCTTGTCGACAAACCGGAAGTATTGAAATCCTACGCTGAAAATTATGGTGCCGATTTTGCATCGTGGAATTTGCTGACCGGCTATACTCCGCAGTCCATCGACAAATTCGCCATGGAAAATTTTCGCACTATCGCCAGAAAACCGGAAGATTCCGATCAAGTGCTCCACGGCACGGAATTCTATCTCGTGGATAAAAACGGAGTTGTCATGAAAAGCTATAACGGCGTCAATCCTGTTGTTGAAGATATCATCTCTGATGCAAAAATCCTGCTGGCGGAGGAATAGGCCTTGAACAAGAAAACTGTAGGGGTTGCCGCTATTTTCCTGGTATCCGCAGCCTTGATCGCTTTGCTTTTCTTGCCGCGGGAAAATAATCCATCGCCTGATGAGCGTGTGGTATTGGAACACACATACCGCACATACATCGCACCTTCATGCTTTGAAGAATCAAATCCGACTAATTTCATCGAAGACAGTACACTCCAGCAAGCACGTAAACTCGGCTACCCGCCTGATACCGTATGTACTGAAAAGGCGTTTCAGGGAAATCGTGACAGCTTCTTCATCGATTTCCTGAAAGAGCTGGAAATTTTGGAAAATGACACGCCTGATTGGTAAGAACAAAAGCGGACAGCAAAACGGCTGTCCGCTTTTTTCTGCTGTCAGCCAGCAGCGAATCCTCTTAATTCAACGGTGCCCGCACTTTTTTTAGCGTGTTCCTGCATACTTTACGCAAACCGGCACTTTCGTCCGGACCGCTTTCCCATCAAATTTCGGCATTCCCGCATTGTCGATCTTCAGCACCGTCAGAGACCCGGATTTTTCATTTGCTGCAATAAGCCATTCAGCTCCAGGTGCCAAGGCGAAATGGCGCGGCCCTTGACCGCCGGTTTCTGCAAATCCCAATGCATTCAATGTTCCATCATCTTTGATCGAGAAAGCGGCAATGCTGTCATGCCCACGGTTTGAAGCATACAGGAACTTGCCATTTTCCGAGACCGCCACTTCAGCGCTTGTATTTTGTCCGTGCCAGCCTTCGGGCACGAGCGACAGGATCTGCAGCTTGTCAATGCCTGCCCCTTCACTTATTCCATAAACAGCCAGTGTCGAGCTCAGTTCTTCCAACAAGTAAAAAACCTTCAGAGATGGGTGGAAAGCTACATGGCGAGGCCCTGCACCAGGCGCCGATTCAATCACGCGCTGGTATTCGAGCTTGCCGTTTTGAAGGTCCATTTTATAAATGTGAATCTTGTCGATGCCGAGATCAGGTACCAGAAACAGCTGTGTCCCTGGAATTTGGGAAACGGAATGCGGATGGGCTGCATCCTGCCGGTGTTCATCGGGCCCTGTCCCTTCATGTGCGGCTGAATCTGCCAAAGCGCCGATTACTCCATCCTCATCCAACGGAAAGACATTTACATTGCCTCCGGAATAATTAACCGACAGCAGCCATTTGCCTGATTCATCAACAACCGCATGCGCCGGATGGGCACCGTTAGACGGCTGCCGGCTGATTTCCGTCAACGTTTCCGCTACTAGTCCGAAGCGCCACGACACAAGTTCCCCATCGTCCGTTTCGCTGCAGGCAATGAATAGCTCTCCCGCCGGGTGGAACGCCAAGTACGAAGGGCGTTCCACTCCCCGTGCCCCTGTCTTTTCCATCAAACTCCCGTCCGCCGGATTGAACTGCCACAGCTTGATGCCCGGCTCATCGGCCCTGGAATATGAACCTGTCAAAAAATACTGCATCTATCCGCCCCCTCAAACTGTATATCATTTTAGAATATTCCGTCTTTTCAAGTATACGGGAACTGCCCGCATCTTTCAATTTCCTCCAGGCGATTTAAAGTTAGGAAGAAGGGCGCCCATCGACTATAATAAGAAGTGGGATTCTGTAAACGTTTTCCCATTCCGGCAATGCTGTAAAACGATGCTTCGCCTAATCGGCGAAGAACAAAACAGCGGATTACCAAACTCATGTTTTAAATAAGAAATCATGGCGGCAGCTGCGTCTTTTATTTCGGAAGGCTTCAGGCATCCGAAAAGTATAGGAGGAAAAAAAGTGGGGTTAACTAAAGACTTTTTTATTGCTTTGTCAAAGAACCAGGTTCTGAATAGCGGGGCGAAAAAATGGGGGCTCAAATTGGGCGCCAGCAAAGTAGTCGCAGGCACAGACATCGACAGCATGCTGAAATCGGTCAAAGAATTGAATGCCGACGGAATCAGCGCCACAATCGATAATTTGGGCGAGTTCGTATACAGCCGGGAAGAAGCGCTGGAAGCGAAAAAAAATATCCTCGCAACGTTGGAAGCGATACAACAGCACGGCGTTTCCGCCCATATGTCCGTCAAGCTGACGCAAATCGGCTTGGACGTCGACCCTGGATTTTGCTTGGAAAATATGCGTGAAATCGCTGAAGCGGCTGCACGTTACGCCATTTTCATCAATATTGACATGGAAGATTACAGCCATCTCCAGCCGACACTCGATATCCTCCACACACTGGTGAAGGAATTTGATAACGTCGGCACGGTCATCCAAGCTTATCTGTATCGTTCTGAAAAAGATTTAGAGCTTCTGAAAACGGTTCGCTTGCGCTTAGTCAAAGGCGCTTATAAAGAAATCTCAGAAGTGTCCTACCAAAGCGCGCAGGACATTGACAGCAATTATTTGAAGCTGATCAAGATCCGCTTGCAGCAGCCAGGCTTCACGTCGATTGCAACCCACGACCACGTGATCATCGATGAAGTAAAACGTTTTGTCAAAGAACACAACATCCCACTCGACCGTTTCGAGTTCCAAATGCTTTACGGTTTCCGTACGGAACTTCAAAAGCAATTGGCACAGGAAGGCTACACATTCACCGTCTATGTGCCGTTCGGCGAAGATTGGTACGGCTACTATATGCGCCGTCTGGCAGAGCGTCCACAGAACATCAACCTTGCACTGAAAAGTTTTGTCTCCAAATAAAACAAAGAGCGCGCTTCGGAAGTTCGGCTTCCGAAACGCGCTTTTCTATTTTCAATCCACTTCGCGGATTTCCAGCGGAGCCAGATCCTGCTTCAGCCGATTGCGGTATTGTTCGTATTGTTTAGGCAGCATCAGCTCCTGCCCCATTGCTTCCTGCGTTTCATCCACCGTAAAACCTGGTGGGTCAGTGGCGATTTCAAATAACAGGTCGCCGTATTCACGGAAATAGATGGCATTGAAATAATTCCGGTCTTGTACAGGCGTTACACCAAGGCCATACGCTTCAATTTGATGCTTCCAGTCTAATTGGTCTTTGTCATCTTTCGCACGCCAAGCAATGTGATGGACCGTTCCGATGCCAATTTGCCCGATTCCCACAGGCGCCAATTTCACATCGACGGTATTCCCGAGTTCGGCCGGGGAGCGGAAACGCAGCATGCTGCCGTCTTCACCAATTTTTTGAAGGCCCATCACCGTTTGGAGCAGCTCAGCAGTTTTTTCAGCATTGGACGTATACAAAACAGCCCCAGCGAAACCTTTGACCGCTGTTTCCGGCGTCACTTCACCGAATCGCCAATCGTTCGCCTTGCCTCCCGCGCGTTCGACCAGTTCCAACTGCAAACCGTGCGGATCATTGAAAGCCAAATATTGCTCGCCAAAACGCTCAACTTTTTCAACCGCTACGCCGAACTTAGCCAATCTCTTTTCCCAAAATTCCAAAGCATTCGGTGGAACAGCGTAAGTCGTCACGCCGACTTGCCCGTCGCCGATTTTCCCTTTATAGGCATTTCCCCAAGGGAAAAATGTAATGATGGTCCCCGGCTCGCCTGCAGAATTCCCGAAATAAAGATGATACGTTCCCGGGTCATCAAAATTAATGGTCTTCTTAACCAAACGCAGCCCCAACACACCTGCATAGAAATCAGCATTTTCCTGTGCCTCTCCTACAATCGCGGTGATATGGTGAATGCCTTCCGTCTGTTTTGCCATGAACAACCAGCTCCCTTACTTTTGCTATGGATTTATTTTACCATCCAAATATCTCGAATTCAAGACACTTACTGCCCGCCGCATGTGCCGAAGCAGCCAGCAAGGCGGAGGGCCACTTTCCTACACATTCTTTCCTTCTTTCTTTAACTCTTCTTTCAGCTCTTTGATTTCTTCTTCCTTTTCTTCCTTTTCTTCCACTTCACGTTCTTTAATCTCTTCCACTTTCTCCATTTCCTGCTGGTATTCTTCTTCCACTTCCGTTGTCGACGGCAGGAAAGGCTCATCGTTGTAATCGGTGCGCCTTCCGTAGCGCAGCATCTCGTAGATGATCATGCCATTATTGGGCTTGCCGTTGGCGGTCTTCATCGGCACTGCATCAAATAGCACAAAATAGAAGACATAGAAGACGAACCGGTTCCAAAACGTCGCATAATCTTGCAGCATACCATTTGCGAGCATGGCGTTAATGGTAACGGCTACGGCAACGTTGACCAGTATCGGGCTGGCGTATAAGGCGACATAGGAAAAGCGGCTTGTCCTTTTCAGCGAATCGTAGGAGTACCAGCTATATAAGTGATAGTACTTTCTAATGTCGAATATCCAAAACTTCATAATTCGCGGGCCTGAGCCGATTGTGAGGCGCGGATTCTGTACACCGACAATGGGGCTGATGACCAAATATCCAATTTCTCTTATAAAAACGACTATCGGTAAAATAATGAATGCTGATATGACCAAGGCTATCAAATCGGTTAATCCGAACATTTTTCTCACTTCCTCTTTTTGCGTTCAATTCTTAATACCCGGCATCTGCAGAATCGAATCTTATCCAAATTATCAAATTAATCATCTATATCAGCTAAGTTAGTACAATCGACCCTATCTTTCCTCCTATACTCCTAGATAAGATAGGATAAATATTTAAAAGCAATATCACTTCAAAAAGGATGTGGACTATGGCCCGCCTGCATAAAAATTTAAGCCCACATAAACGGATTATCTCTTTCTCTTTTATTGCGTTGATGCTGGCAATGGTCATTTCAGAATTATTCATGACTTCTTTTGACGCATCTGCTTCAAAAAAACCAATCAGCTCTTCTGTCTACACCGCTCCGCCAAATCTTGCAGCTATTGAAGAAAATGTTTTGGCAGCAGAAAACCTGGTTTATAGCGACCTGGAAGATAGTGTCCTGGACATCTATTATCCGAAAACAATTGATAAAGCGCTTCCTGTCATCCTGTGGATTCACGGAGGCGGATATATCGGCGGCACGAAAGACATGCGCAAGAATTACGGCATGGCATTGGCTAATGCTGGCTATGTAGTGGCCAATATCGATTACGCGCTTGCCCCTAAGCAATTGTATCCTGGACCTATCATTCAAGCGAACGAAGCTCTTGAATATCTGCAAGTGAATGCAGCCCAGTACGGCGGCGACATGTCCCGCATTTTTATCGGCGGCGATTCCGCTGGTGCTCAGATTTCCAGCCAACTGGCGGCAACCATAACCAACCCTGCCTTGGCCTCTGCCGTCAGCATAAATCCTGCGATTGATCCCGGCGCCCTGCGCGGCACCATACTTTTCTGTGGCTTATACAATATGGAAACAGTCAGGGCCACCGCTTACCCGCGCATTGATCTGTTTTTGAATACTTATACGGGAACCGAACGCTTTGAAGACTTCGGCCGCATCAATGAGTTATCGACGGTCGGCCATGTCACCGCCGCTTACCCGCCTGCATTTATCAGCGCTGGTGATGCTGACCTCCTGGCTTCCCAGTCGGTTGAGCTTGCCGATACTTTGAAGGCAAAAGGCATTGCCGTTGATGAGGTATTTTTCGAGGGCAGCGGCAAAGGGCTTGGCCACCAATACCAATTCACATTACACACCGAAGAGGCACAGGCGACTTTCGAGAAGACGCTGGCATTCCTGTCCGCACAGTCTGAGCCTAAGTAAATACCAAAGGAAAAGGAATCCCCGAGAGCGTGTAAACCGGCTTTCAGGGATTCCTTTTTTAGAGATGATCCAAGACTGCATTAATGCTGTTCTTCGTACCGATGGTTTTCCAATTCCTTGCGAATGCTATCAGGAATGCTTTCAGACTGTTGCTCTTCCAAATTATAATTTACATAGACCACTGTATTTTTTGCGCATAATTCGTTCTTTTGATACAGCTCTTCGTAAAGTTCCAGGCTGCTGTTGCCGATATTTTTAATCCAGGTTCTGATTTCCACATTTTCTCCGAAGTATATTTGCCCAATGAATTCCAAAGTCGTTTTGACAATGACGAGTTTCCATTTGGCAAAATCGTGATCTGGTGTGAACAGGCTGAATAGTGGATTTCTCGCGGCCTCGAACCAGACCGGGAGAGTTGTGTTGTTGATATGGCCCACCGCATCTGTTTCTGAAACCCGCGGCGTCAAAATTGTGCGATACATGAACATCCTCCTTTTAGCTGATTATGCTTCTAGTCTACCATTAGCAGACCCCAATCGCTTTTCGATGGCTGCGTACTTTCTTCAAATTTCAAGTCTGCATTTTTCGCTTTGGCCTGCCTGCGTTGAAATCAGGCATTGATTTACAGGATGGAAAGCCATATATTTAGAGAAGCGAAATATTTACGTATCGAAATGGGTGAAACTTAATGATTCTTTGGGCAAACGAATGGAAAATGAAAATCTTGTCCTTCAACCGCAACGTTAAATTATTCATGCTGGCGAATGTCCTGCTGCAAAGCGGCTTGGGTGTCTTCATGGTCATGTATAACCTCTACATAAAAGAGCTGGGCATGCCCGAAACGGTGAACGGCAACGTCATATCCATGACTGCCGCAGCCGCGGCAATCATGCTGATTCCAGCAGGCTTCCTCAGCGATAAATTCGGCCGCAAATGGATGCTTCTCGGCGGCGGCGCAGCCGGTGCTGCAACATTGTTCTACCGCAGCTTTGCAGTCGATGAAACACAATTGGTGGCTGCTGCTTTCTTCACAGGCTTATTCATGGCCTTCGTGCAGGTATCCGGAATTCCATTCCTCGCCGAGCATTCCAAATCCTCCGAGCGCGTCCATCTGTTCAGCGTCTATTTCGCCTTGATGACCTTGGCCAATGTGGCAGGCAGCCTGCTCGGAGGCGCTGTGTCGGATGTGTTCCAATGGCTTTTGTCGATGGACGCAGTCGGTGCCATTCGCTGGTCGCTTTTTGTCGGCGCTGTCCTTTACACAGCCGGGCTGATACCGCTGCTGAAGCTGGACAACAAGCCGCCCGCCCCGCAGGAGAAGGTGAATACGCGCATCGACATCGACACGGACGATGCCGGTTTGAAGATAAATTTGACAGCCATTTTCCACTTCTCATTTGCCAGCCTGTTAATCGGGCTGGGCTCCGGTTTGGTTGTCCCTTATTTGAACCTCTACTTTGCAAACCGTTTCGATGCTTCAAATTCGTATATCGGCCTTATCCTGGCTTTCGGCTCTGCGATGACCGTCGTGGCGATGCTGATTGGTCCTCTGCTGGTTGCGAAAGTGGGGAAAGTAAAAGCGATGCTCCTCTTTCAGCTGCTGTCTATCCCTTTTCTCATTTTAACTGCCTATACAACTTCGCTGCTGCTGGCGTCCCTCGGCTTTTTGCTGCGCCAAGCATTGATGAATGCCGGGAATCCTATCCAAAGCGCCATTGCAATGGAAGTCGTCCATGATAAATACAAAGGGCTCGCCAACTCCGTCAATCAAGTAGTATTCAATATCGGCTGGGCTACAATGGGGCCGATCGCTGCTGGCTTGGTGATCGCATTTGGATCTTATTGGGGATATGCCTACGCATTCACCATCACTTCCGGTCTCTACCTGATTTCCGCCAGCTATTTTTATTTCATTTTCGGCAAACGAAAACTCCAGGAATAACAAAAAAGGATGGCCCGGTTATGGCCATCCTTTTCGTTATCTTCTTTTTTTGCTTTTCTTCGTCATACGGCCGAGCAGGAATGCTCCCGCAGCAAGTCCGATCGCTTTGTTGGTGCGTTTGTTGAACACTTGTTTGACAACAAGATTCAAGTTTTGTGGGCGCTCTGCCAGGCGGCGCATGAAATAGCCGTACCAGTCGTCGCCGAATGGCACATAAACACAGAAGTGATAGCCTTTATTCGCCAAGTCCAATTGCATGTCTTTACGGAATCCATAAAGCATCTGGAATTCGAATTTATCGCGCGAAATGCTGTTCTTTTCCACGAAGTCGATAACGTGGTTGATGATGTTGTGATCGTGCGTCGCAATAGATGTGAACTTTCCATTGAGCAAATGATATTCGATCAGCTTGATGAAATTCGCGTCGATTTCCTCTGCAGTCTGGTAAGCATATTCAGCCGGCTCTTTGTAAGCGCCTTTGACGATGCGCAGGCGAAGGTCCTTATGCTTTTCAATATCGTCCATTGCCCGGTAGAAGTAAGCTTGGATTACTGTTCCGACATTGTCGTAATCTTTCAGAAGAGTATCCAGCAAATCGTATGAAGGCTGTAAATGGCCATAATCTTCCATGTCCAAATTGATATGCATATCGTATTTGCTTGCCGCATCGACGATTTCACGTAAATTTTCATAGCAGAAATCATAATCGATATCTAAGCCGATTTGGGTAGGTTTTAAGGAAACATGTGCATCTACTCCATTTGAATGGATGCTTTCAATAACTTCTAAAATGCTGTTTTTCGCTTTGAGCGCTTCTTCTTTTTCAAAAACAAATTCGCCTAAGTTATCAACTGTGCAGCTGATGCCTTTTGCATTCAATTCGCGGATGCTTTTGATCGTCTCTCCGATATCCACTCCCGCTACAACAGTTTGCGCACCTAATTTAAGGCCATATTTCTTAGCCGCACTGGTTAGAAATTGGTTTTTTGACAAACCGATAAATACGTCTTTTAACATAATTTTCCCTCCTGATCCAATTCACCCAAAAGCGCTTTCTATCCAGTGGCATCGGGAATGATTTCCACTTTATTTACTGTTCGCTCTAATCAAATTTAATTGTAATCTTTTTTCTTGGAACCTGCATCAAAAAAATACCGTTTATCTCGAAAAGAGCTATAGCATCGCCATAATTTCATCAAATTTCGACAACGTTCCATGATATCGCACAGTGTATCATGCGGCCGGCCGCCTCGGCTATTCATCGCTTGAACTAAAAAAGAGCCTTGCCGCCCATTATTGGGCGGAAGCCTCTTTAAAAAATCAATTATTGATGTATTTCTCGAACACATCGCCAAAATCTTTGACATGGTATTGATTGCGGACTGATGACATCCACGTGAATCCGAAGTCGGTGAGTTTGGAATACTGCACATCCAAAGCGACATCGTTCGGACGTGAATTCTGCAGCACGACGACAGCCTTGTCCAAGCTTTCATTGGCCATGGAGATCAGTATCTTATTTTCATACGTGATTTCCGCAATGCGCAGCAACGATTTATACAGGTCCGTCAATTTCTCGATCTGATTTTTTTGAACGTCGATCTTGAATGGAATTTCGCCAAGTTTAAAGCCGATTTCAACATCCAAATCAATTTTCCCTGCCGTTTCCATAAAGACATCCGAAATAAAATGCTGGGAATACGGGTAGCGCCTCAAGGTGCGTTTTGAAGACATCGCGCTTTCGCCGTCAACATGGATCAACGCGAGGTTTGTAAAGCAGTATTCATCCGCTCTGGTTTTAATCAGGAAAAAGATTTTTTCCTGGTCTTCATGCATGACATAATCGTCAGCGTCCGTCTTGTCATAATCCTGCGGGTCGATGATTTTCCCGACATCCGATAATCCTAATGCGTCTGCAGCCATTTTCTTGAACATGTTTCCATTCCCCTTTTCATGAAAATTAATAATCCTTCTGTAAGAAACTGTATACAATTTTCTCCATTTTATCAAATGCTGGCAAGATGCGGAACAATAAAAAGCCGCGGGAAGTTTCCCGGCGGCCCCTTTCCTTATCGATCATTTATTTAGCTTCCAAATCGAAGCGTTCAAGCCCATTGCGAATGTTACCCACGCGATGTAAGGGATCATGAGATTGCCGGCCGTTTGATCGTATCGGTAAAACTCATATGTCGTCCACGTTATTGCTGCAAGCATCAAAACCGTTTCCGCAAGCGCGGTGCCGCGCAGCCCCCATTTGAAGAACAGGAATGACCACAGGAAGTTCAGGCCCAATTGCAGATTATAAGGAGCCAATACTTTCTGCGTTTCGTTTTTCAATATGGCTTTTTCCGCCGCCCGGTATTTTGCAACTCCCATGGAAGTGTACAAAGCAGTCCATGCCAACGGAAAAATCCAAGGCGGCGGGGAAAAAGAAGGCTTTTCCAATTCAGCATACTCTTCTTGGGTATTGCGGTTTGCAAACGCTCCGGCTAATGAGCCGCCGACGACCGGCACCATTATGCTCATTGCCAGTTTTCCAGGGTTGATCTTGCCATTCACTTTCAGGAATTCCATGCTATTTCCTCCTTCAGTTTTCATCTGGCTCTTTACAGGGGCCTGGGATTTTCTTCGCCGCCTTTGTCCACGACATAGGTGAACTCCACTGCTACCGACTTTTCTGCGCCCACCCACACGCGGAATTCAACGATTCGCGAACTTTTCACCTCGTAATCGTGCGATGAAGATTCCATTTTCCACAAAGGTTCAAAAATTTCATGGTCGATATCGATCTTCACGCCTTCTTGTTTTTTGTTCTTCACTTCGTAGATGCACGTCACAACTTCCAACTTGCCGCGGCGCTCGCGCAGCGCTTCTCGGCTTTCCGACAAAATATCGGCTGCTTGCCCGATTTTCAGCGATACGGTTTCTCCATTCGGCGTGTGCTCCAAAAAATCTTCTCCCGCAAATTCCAGTTCTCCGTCCACGTCCTGCTCAAAAACTTTCATGAGCCCCTTCGGCAGCGGAATGCCCAATCCGTTGGCGCTGCTGTTCTTAAACTGCAGCTTCACGGCCGCCTGTCTGCTATTCCGTTCAACCACATACGCTTTTTTGTAACTCGCACCTTCCATCCGCATGAAATTGATCTGTTTTAATTGGCCATTCAGCAGCGTGACCGGCCGTTCCAGTGTATAGGCATGGTAGTCAGCAAAGCCATGTTCTTCGACTGGCAGGTCAGCGCCCATATTCTTTTGCTGCATGAAACCCGATGCACGGAACAGATGGGGCGTTTCATAACGGTTCACTTCACCGGAAATGAATTTGAGCGCCGCGTCCGGAAAGCTGGTCCCGGTTTCATTGCGCAGCTTGATCCAACCCGAGAGGCTGACCGTTTTGCCGGCGATTTCAGCAACATAAGATGCCTCCCACTCAATGCCTTTCGTCATATAAGAGACTTGGACTTCTTGCTGCAAAGGCATCGGAGCGATCTGGAAAATCAACGAAGGCCTCAGGAAAAGCCCATCCGGCAATGCCGGCAAGACTAAGCCGCCTGGCGGATTGATGAGAATCTCGCCATTATAGGTGCGTTCACCAACGATGCCGTCCGACGTACTCAACAGGCGCATCGCCATTTCTTCTCCCGCTTCCTGGTTGCGGACCGTCACGACCTGCCCAATGTACTTTCCAAGCAGCTTTTGCCCATCAGCCAAGTCATAATCATAATTTTGCTCAAGCACTTGAAGGCCCCGGACCATGACCGAATCCGCCTCGATATGCTCCGCGATATCCATGAACTGGATTTCTGATACCGGTCCGGATGATTCCAGCAGCCGCACTTCTTTCACCAGCCCGAAACCGCCATTGTATACCGTTAGGCGAAGTGATTTTCGTTCTTCTTGCGTTGACTGTATTTTCATAAAAACACATCCTCTCAGCAATTTAAGTCCTTTGAAACCGCACTTCCTATTTTCCATATAGTAGCATATATCCGGATTTTCTATCACATTATTCTGAATACGGTTTACAGTTTTCTCCTGGAGCGAATAAAGAGCGTACAAAAAGACCGCTTCAGCGATTGAAGCGGTCTTTTAAATAGGTGATGGTGTATTGCCGGCAGCCGTCCGATAATGGGGAGCGTTCGGGATGGACGAGTTCGCCGTACAGCAGATCGCCCAAAAACCGCACCTCTTCACGAAATTCGCGCCCGGTTTCGGCGTCATACACCGATAATTGAATGTAAAGCGAGGATCCGCGGGCGACAAAGTCAATCAATGAAACCATATGTTCGTTGGCCATGCTTCTATTAAAACAGCCCGACTGCTTTGCCGTCTGAATCGACATCCATATTCAAGGCGGCCGGCAGTTTCGGCAAGCCCGGCATCGTCATGATATCGCCCGTCAGGCAAACGAGGAATCCAGCGCCCAGTTTCGGGATGATTTCCCGGATCGTGATGGTGAACCCTTCCGGGCGGCCCAAAAGCTTCGGCTGGTCAGACAGCGAATACTGCGTTTTCGCCATGCAGATCGGCAGCTCGTCCCAACCGTATTTCTTCAGTTCCAGCAATTGTTTTTGTGCTTTATCCGATAATTGGACATCTGTGCCGCCGTAGACTTTCTGGACAATGGCACGCAGCTTTTCTTCCACTTCATCGCTTTCGTTGTAAAGGAATTTAAAGTCCGTTGGGCGCTCCAGCTCTTGTTTCACCAATTTCGCCAGTTCAATTCCGCCTTTTCCGCCTTCGGCCCAGACATTGGTCATGGCAATCGCGACGTTCTGGGCTTCTGCCCATCCCGTAATCTCTGCCAATTCCTCTTCTGAATCGCCGACGAAGCGATTTAACGCCACCACCGGTTCGATGCCGAACTGCCGGATGGTATCAATGTGCTTGGCCAAATTGACCATGCCACGTCGCACCGCGTCCGGATTCGGTTTCGCCAAGTCGCCTTTTGCAATGCCGCCATGCATTTTCAACGCACGCACAGTGGCTACGATGACCACGGCATCCGGATGGAAACCGCCTTTTCTGGATTTGATGTGCATGAACTTCTCTGCACCCAAATCTGCTCCGAAACCAGCTTCCGTGACCACGATATCCGCCAACTGGCGTGCCGTGTTCGTGGCCATCAAGGAATTGCAGCCGTGGGCAATGTTCGCGAACGGCCCGCCGTGGATCAATGCCGGCGTACCTTCGATCGTCTGCACCAAGTTCGGCTTAAAGGCGTCCTTCAGCAACAATGCCAATGCGCCTTCCACTTGAAGATCGCGCACTGTCACCGGCTCCCGCCCATACGTATAGCCAATGACCATCTGCGCGAGCCGCTCTTTCAAGTCGTCCATTGAAGTGGCCAGGCACAGCACAGCCATAATCTCAGAAGCCACGGTGATGTCAAAGCCGTCTTCACGCGGTACGCCTTGAGCCGGCCCACCGAGACCGATTGTCACATGGCGCAGCGCCCGGTCATTCATGTCAAGCGCACGTTTCCACGTAATGCGCCTCGGGTCGATGGACAATTCGTTCCCTTGGTGCAAATGGTTGTCGATAAATGCCGCCAATGCATTATTGGCTGACGTAATGGCGTGGATATCTCCTGTAAAATGAAGATTGATGTCTTCCATCGGCAGCACCTGTGCAAAACCTCCGCCAGTAGCACCGCCTTTGACGCCCATAACCGGCCCGAGCGATGGTTCGCGCAGCGCCACGACAACCGATTCTTCCAGCTGTTTGAACGCATCTGCCAAACCGACCGTCACAGTCGATTTCCCTTCACCAGCAGGGGTTGGGCTGATCGCCGTCACAAGAACGACCTTCCCAAGAGCTCCCGCCGGAGGCAATGAATTGACATTAATCTTCGCTTTAAAGTTCCCGTAAAGTTCCAGAGCATCCTTTGAAATTCCTGCACGTTCTGCAATCTCCTGAATCGGCAGCATTTTAGCGCCAGCAGCTATCGACAAATCCGTAAATGGCATCCATGTCCCAACTTTCAATTTTTCTTTTTAGTATAACCTGACAACCTGAAAAATAAAATCAACTGCCCAGCAAAAGCGAATGCCTTGCGCAGTTCTGCCAATAAATCCTGCTTTCGCACTATTTTCAGAAGCAAAAATCCCGCACACCGGAATCGGCATGCGGGATTGCATCGTCTAAGGAATTATTTTTGATCTTTTTCGTCTGTTTCGGTTTCTTGTTTTTTACCTTGAGAGAAACGAACTTCTTCCATCGACTCCTGGGCTTGTTCTCTGAATTCATGTTCGAGCACATTGTCTTTCAATTCATCTTTGTTCTTGTCTCTAGCCATGTAATCCCTCCTCTTTGGTGTTAGTCTTTTTATTCCCTAATCACTGCTGATAAAACTGGAAAATCTTTTTTAATTTTATCGAGTTTCGCAATCTTGCTTTTCCATCCAACAAAACGCATAGCACCAGGTAAAAGGTATATACTGAAGAAGAGGTGAAGACATCATGGCCAAACTGAAACCGACTCTGGTCCCAGACACTTTCTGGAATGCGATTGTGGACAATGATGTTTGTTTTGACGACCAATTTTTCTATGGCGTCCAAACAACAGGCATCTTTTGCCGCCCTTCATGCAAATCACGCCTCCCTAAAAGAGAAAATGTCCGCATTTTTAAAAATGCTTATGTTGCGCTCGATGAAAATTTCCGTCCCTGCAAACGCTGCCGGCCGGATGGCTTGAATCTTCCTGCTGAAGAATGGATCAATCAAGTAGCCGGGTGGATTGACGTCCATTTCACCGAGACGGTCGCTTTGGAAACTTTAGCGGAAACGTTCCACGGCAGCCCGTATCATTTGCAGCGGCTGTTTACACAGTTCAAGGGCCAATCGCCTTTGGCTTACGCCCAGCAGAAACGGCTTGAGAAAGCACTTCAGCTTTTGCAGGCCAGCGATTTGCCGATTGCAGAAATCGCTGGCTCTGCTGGATTCGGCAGCACCGCTTACTTCATTACCTTTTTCAAGAACAGTACGGGGCTGACACCTGCCCGGTACCGAAAATCATTTCACTTAACAGGAAGGGGCATGCCCAATGGACAAGCTGATTGAATGGTCAGTGCTTGAAAACCGCCACTGGACACTTTATATCGCCAAAACTCTCTACGGGCTTTGCTACGTCGGGTCGCCAGGTGAATCTTTTGAACATTTCAGCGCCTATTTAAAAAAACGCTTCGCCGGCAGCCGCTTAGAAGAGAACAGACAAGCATTGGAACCCTACCGCAAGCAATTGCTCGACTGCCTAAGCGGCGCCGAATCTTCCTTCACCTTGCCAATTGATGCCAAAGGCACACCTTTTCAGCGCGACGTCTGGCAGGCATTGCAGCAAATCCCGTTCGGACGGACCGTTCCATATTCCGAAATCGCCGCGCTCGTGGGCAGACCAACTGCCATACGGGCTGTCGGTACAGCAATCGGCGCGAATCCCGTGCTCATTGCCGTACCATGCCACCGGGTCATCGGCAAAAACGGCGCCATTTCAGGATACCGCGGAGGTTTAGAACTAAAACGATTTTTGCTTGAACTTGAAGCCGGAAAAAACCCCTCAAATCCTTTGATTTGAGGGGTTTCCATTGGAGGCAAACCAGATCATTTCTTCTCAGCGAGCATGCCATTCAAGATAAAGTCGGTATGCATACATGCAAGCTCTGCAACCGATAGCGTACCTGAAGGATTGAACCATTGATAGCTCCAATTGGTGACACCGAGTATTGCGAAAGTCGCGATTCTTGGCTCCAGCCCTGCGCGGAATTCACCGCTTTGAACCCCGTCTTTGACTACCGTCTCGATCTTGTCGCGGAACTCGGCGCGTTTGTGCCTGATTACAGCTGCATTCTCTGGAGTCAAATGCCGGATTTCACGGTAATAGACTTTCCCTATTTCACCTTGCTCCTCGATATCCCGGATAAGCAATTCCACAATCTTCACCAATTTGTCTTTCGCATTTTGCCCGCTTTCCAGAATCTGATTCTGCCTTGTCAGCAAATCGTCGATATAAGATGCCTGGATATGCATCAACAGTTCTTCTTTGCTTTTAAAATGATAATAGAATGACCCCTTTGTCACTCCGACCCTATCTACAATGTCCTGGATAGACGTTGCACTGAACCCTTTTTCCACAAAGAGGCCGATACTTGCCTGAATCAGTTCCGCTTTCATCACACCACGCCGCCTTTCTCCGAATCCTGCCGAATTTCATCCCATTACCTATCGTGGTACCCTATTAGGCAATAAAAAAACCGCCTGCAATCAGGCGATTTCAGTTTGAAATATAAATGACTGGATGCTTAGCGAAAAATTTTTTGCGCACTGCGGCGGACTCGACCCATTCTTCAATTTCTCTGCGATTATCATCTATGAAAACTTCCACCGCTTCCTGATCCCAGGCCTCGTCGCCTGATGGGAAATCCACAAACTCTTCGGACAGGATCTCTATCATTTCTTCTCTTTCGATGGCGAAAGAAAAATCGTCGATCCGGAATGCGTATGAACTGGAATTTGGCACAAGAAGCGCCAGGTAGACTGCATTGTACAAAAAGTTTTTCTCCATGGCCTTATTGTCATCAAACCAATACGCCAAGATGTCACCTTGCGACAGCGAACCTTTTTTAGTGCCATATGTAATCCGGACCTTCTCACCTTCCAAATTCAATTCCTTTAGCGTTTCAGCACCCGGCAATTCCTGAACAATGCCCAAGACCCTTGAGTTATCCCCTACATAAGTTGCGCTTAATTCCGCCAACTCATTCTCATTCACCGTTTCAATTGTGGTAATTTCAGTTCCAGCTTCAGCTGAACACGCTGTCAGCATGAATAACGCAAGTATCGCTGCCCCTTTCGCCCATTGCATTTCCCGCCCCCCCCTGTCGCCCACTCTCTTACTTTAACTATACGTGCGACTTCCAGAAAAGTTCCAAAAAAACTCAGCGAATTCGGCAAAATGAAAATTCCTTAACGATTTTTTTGCATAATAGCAACTGTGCAACGGGAAACGCAAATCAATTTTTCTTCTTCGTCTACGATTTTAATGTCCCATACCATTGTACTCCGCCCTTTATGGAGCGGGGTCCCTATTGCTGTTACGATTCCAGAAGCTTTCCCCCGAATGTGGTTGGCGTTTATTTCCAGCCCTACAGCAATTTCACTTTCTTGATCGATTAAATTCCACGTACCGACACTTGCTACTGATTCCGCCAGTACGACAGATGCGCCGCCATGAAGCAGGCCGAATGGTTGATGCGTTGACGCATTTACCGGCATTGTGGCAATGACGCGTTCTGCAGAAGTCTCTGTGAATTCTATTCCCAGTGTGCCGATGATCGTCTGTTCATAAGGTTTCAATTCCATCCTTAACACCCTTCCTTTTTTTGGTTATTTTTAAAATACCATACCGTTGATCCTTTTTGCAGAAATGATTACGGCCAATTAAAAATCCATTTTTTAATAATATGATAAAAATAAGGACTTTTTAATCATTTTTTATTTCTTTATGCATATTTAATCAGTCCACCTAGATGACCATTTTGAAGATTTCTGATTTATTTTCTACTATATTTAAAAATTAAACTCAAAGACAGCTAAATTTGTATTTTTTTTACTCTAAACCCCTATTATCTATTTGTAACACAATTGTAATATTAAATCATATTGCCTATTCTTTCTTATAAATATACAATTAACTAAACTATCAGACACTCGTATATTTTACTATTTTCTGAAACTAAGATGATGGAATGGGGAGAATTAATGAAGAAAATCGCTTTTTCAGTGCTTGCTACAGGTTCTTTAGCCTTATTTTTAGGTGTTACAGATGCAGATGCCAGCTCTTACACAATTAAACCTGGAGACAGCCTTTGGAAAATCGCATCTTCCAACAAGGTATCCGTAGCGGATTTGAAAAAATGGAACGGCTTAAGTTCTGATGCCATCTACGCTAATCAAGTGTTGAAATTAGCGCCTGCAACAACGGCTACTGTTTCAAAAAGCCCGGCCACAGCCCAGAAGCCCCAAACAGCATCGAGTTCCGAATACATAGTGAAATCCGGGGACACACTTTCCCGAATCGCAACTCTACATAAAACGAAAGTCAGCGACATCCAGAAATTAAATGGCCTTACTACACATTTGATTTTCCCGGGACAAAAACTGAAAGTAGCTGGCGCAGCTGCAACGTCTGCTAAACCTGCAGCTCCGGCTCTTGCAATTGCACCAGCTCCAGTTGCTTCTTCATCAACTTATAAAGTTGTTAAAGGTGATACGTTGTCAGGCATTGCAAGCCGCCATAAAGTTTCAGTCGCACAGCTGAAGAGCTGGAACAGCCTTTCTTCAAACACAATCCGGATCGGCCAAGTGCTTAAACTCCAAACGGCTGCTGCTGCAGTCAAGCCGACACCATCTGCACCTGCAGTTTCTGCACCTGTAGCGGCTCCGTCTGCATCAGCCGGAACATACACAGTCGTTAAAGGCGACACATTGACAGGCATTGCGATTCGCCACGGTATTTCCGTAACACAGATCATGAACTGGAACAGCTTGACTTCGAGCACCATCCGTGTCGGCCAAAAGCTGAAAGTCCAAAATACAGTAGTCGCTACCCAACCAACACCAAAACCGGTTTCAAACCCTGCACCGGCTCCTTCAGGCACTGCTGGGAACCTGATTTCAATCGCGACTTCCCAATTAGGCACGCCTTATGTATGGGGCGGCGCCGCAGTTGGCGGTTTTGATTGCAGCGGCTATATCTATTACGTATTCAACCAAGCGGGCATTAAAATTCCGCGCACCAACACCACTGGCTACGATGCACGGTCATATGACGTCAGCAACCCACAAGTCGGTGATTTGGTATTCTTTGCAAATACGTATAAGCCGGGAATTTCGCATATGGGCATATACCTTGGCAATAACAACTTTATCCACGCTGGCGGGGACCGCGTCCAAATCACCAGCCTGAGCGATTCCTATTGGGGCAAAAAATTCGACGGCTTCAAACGTTTCTATTAAACTGCATTAAAAATCCGGTACTGCTTCGCTGAAGCAGTACCGGATTTTTTCGGTTTATCGAGAAGGCATTCCCGCTATAATGTGGATCAGGTACTTTCAATTACGACAGCAATGCCTTGGCCGCCGCCAATGCACAAGCTCGCTACCGCGTATTTCGCTCCGCGGCGCTTGAGTTCGTAGGCAGCCGACAGCAGGATGCGGGTACCGCTTGTGCCCACCGGATGCCCGAGTGCCACCGCGCCTCCGTTGACATTGACTTTATCACGGGAAAGTCCAAGCTCTTTTTCGACCGCCAAATATTGGGCGGCAAAGGCTTCGTTGATTTCGAACAAATCGATGTCCTCAAGAGACAAGGCGGCACGTTCAAGCGCTTGCTTGATGGCTGGAACCGGACCGATGCCCATGATCGTCGGATCGACTCCCGCTACCCCCCACGAAACGATGCGCGCAATCGGCTCCAAACCGTGGCGGTCGACAGCTGCTTGTCCGGCAATAACGACTGAAGCTGCTCCATCGTTGATGCCTGAGGCATTGCCGGCTGTCACGGTGCCGTCTTTTTTAAATGCCGGACGCAGCTTCCCAAGCACCTCTGTGCTCGCTTCCGGCTTGATGTGTTCATCTTTATCAACCACAACAGTTCCTTTGCGGGTCTTCACTTCGACTCCGACGATTTCTTTTGCAAATACACCATTCTCCGTTGCACGTGCAGCCCGCTGGTGTGATTCAACGGCGAAAGCATCTTGTTCTTCGCGGGAAATCGAGTATTGCTCTGCCAATTTTTCGGCCGTCATTCCCATGCCTGCGCCGGTATATTGGTCTGTCAGCGTGGCCGTCAGCATATCTTCGAATTGCATATTGCCCATTTTCGGACCATTAAATCGCTGGTTGAAGTTCGCATAAGGCGACATCGACATATTTTCTGCGCCTCCGGCCAGGACCATATCAGCCTCGCCGAGCAGAATATTTTGAGCCGCTGTTACGACAGCTTGTGCACCTGAACCGCATAGGCGGTTGAGCGTCAATGCCGGAACTTCTTTCGGAACCCCTGCTTTTAAGCCGATATGGCGCGCCAAGTAAGCGGCGTTGACGCTTGAATGGATGACATTGCCATATACGACGTGGTCGATATCTTCCGCTCTTACATTCGAGCGCTTCAACGCTTCCACTGCTGTCGCGGTTCCCAGTTCCGTGGCGCCGACATTGGCGAATGATCCGCCAAACCCTCCGAATGCTGTTCGCGCCCCATTTACCAAATATACATTTTCCATTTTTTCATTTCCCCTTCCGAATACACTTATTTTGCTTGTTCCGCCGGTTTGCGCAGCGTATGTTTCAGTACTTTTCCTGAAGCGTTTCTTGGCAATTCATCCATGAATTCCACTTCCAGCGGCACTTTGTATTTCGCCAACTGGGTGCCGCAATAGGCTTTGACTTCTTCTTCGCTGATGACCTGTCCCGCCTTTACGACGGCATACGCTTTCGGCACTTCGCCATAAACTTCATGCGGCACGCCGACAACCGCCGCCTCCAGCAGCTGCGGAATCTGGTAAAGCACTTCTTCCACTTCCACGGGATACACGTTCTCCCCGCCGCGGATGATCATGTCTTTCTTGCGGTCCACTATATACAATAAACCCTCTTCATCGAATTTCCCTAAATCCCCGCTGTAAAGCCAGCCATTTTTTATGGCTTGGCGCGTCGCTTCTTCGTTGCGCAGATAGCCTTTCATCACTTGCGGGCCTTTCACCGTTATTTCACCCACTTGCCCCGCTGGCAGTGATTCTCCGAACTCGTCCACCACCCGTATTTCTGTCAGTGGCAGCGCTTCACCCACCGAACCGATTTTTTCCAATGCCAAATGATCTTTCAGCGATGAAGCGGCGGGCGCATTTTCTGTTTGTCCGTAGCAATTCTGTACAGCCACTTTCGGAAACGCCTCTTTCAGCTGCTTCACCAGCTCATAAGGCATCGGTGCTGCGCCATAACAGAACAAGCGCAGCGAAGACAAGTCTCTGCTTTTAATATCCGGACGGTTCAAAAGAATGCTGTACATCGCCGGCACCCCGAAGAACATGGTCGGCTGCTCCGACTCCAATGTCTGCAAAGTTTGATCCGGCGAAAATGCTTCTTCGATGACGAGCGAGCCGCCTTTTGCCGTAACCGGTGCTGCGAACACGTGGCTTGCCGCGCAGTGGAACAAAGGCGTTGAAATCAGCATGCGGTCATTAACGGTGACGGACAGCGCCTCCGCCCAGATGTCTGCTGTTGCGCCAAGATTGGCATTGGTCAGCATGACGCCTTTCGGTTTCCCGGTAGTGCCCGATGTGTACATGACCACCGCTGTATCATCGCCAGCCAGTTTGACAGGTTTGAATTCCGGCTGCCCTTCCGCCATTAAACGTTCGAACGCTCCGTCTGTACCGATTTTCAGCACATCTTGAAATTTGTGTTCTGTCTTTTTGATCACTTCTTCTATTTTCTCTTCGTAGATCAGCGCTTTTGCCTGCGAGTTCGAAAAGATATACTCCACTTCGGGTGCAGCCAGTTTTGTGTTGATCGGCATGGCGGTAAACCCTCCCAGCTGAATGCCGAAATAGCATACCAGGAACAAATCGGAATTCAGCGCATACAAAGCGATGATGTCATCTTTTCCGTAGCCTTTTTGCTGGAAATAAGCGGCCACGCTCTTGGCTTTCCTGTAAAACTCACGATACGTCATTTCTCTGCCTTGAAAAGAGGTATAGACTTTATCCGGCTGCGTTTTTGCGTATTCAGCAATGCTTTCTGTCATAAACATGCGCGACATCCCCTTTGGAATCGAATGGCCGCCTGGCTTTTTGATGGCGGGTAAACCGGCTGTAAGTGCTTACAAAATACAGTTTTCAGAAAACTCTTTCTATCCTTTATCTTATCGGCTTTTATTTTGGATTGCAATGGATTGATTGTCTTCGAGTTTAAAATTCAAACCTCAGTTTAAAATATTGTTTTAATCTTTCGCATACCCCTTCTTTATTTATAATGATTATCATTAAGAATTGATTTTAATGTGGAAACTGTTATCATTGGTAAGGTAGTGTTTTATACAAATACAGAGAACGAGGTGTTCGATTCATGAGTCAAGACAAACAAGGTCTAACCACTAACTGGGGAGCCCCAGTCGGAGACAACCAAAACTCGCAGACGGCCGGACAACGCGGGCCTGTCCTATTGCAAGATGTCCATCTTCTTGAAAAATTAGCCCATTTTAACCGCGAGCGTGTTCCTGAGCGTGTCGTCCATGCTAAAGGTGCAGGCGCCCACGGTTATTTTGAAGTGACAAATGACGTAACGAAATATACGAAAGCCGCTTTCTTGTCGGAAGTCGGCAAAAAGACGGACATGTTCGCACGCTTTTCCACAGTTGCCGGCGAAACCGGTTCTGCTGACACAGTGCGCGATCCGCGTGGATTCTCATTGAAGTTCTATACGGAGGAAGGAAACTACGATCTAGTCGGAAACAACACGCCGATTTTCTTCATTCGCGATGCCATTAAATTCCCGGATTTCATCCACACGCAAAAACGCCATCCACAAACCCATCTTAAAAACCCGGACGCAGTGTGGGACTTCTGGTCGCTATCACCGGAATCGCTGCACCAAGTCACGTATTTGATGGGCGACCGCGGCATTCCTGCGACGCTCCGCCATATGCACGGATTCGGCAGCCACACGTTCAAATGGACAAACGCTGAAGGCGAATCGGTATGGGTGAAATACCATATGCTGACGGAACAAGGTATTCAAAACATCACGCAAGACGTAGCAGACAAAATTGCCGGCGAAAATCCGGACTATCATACGGAAGACTTGTTCAACGCAATCGATCAAGGCGACTTCCCGGCTTGGAAGATGTATGTTCAAATCATGCCATTGGAAGAAGCGGATACATACCGCTTCGATCCGTTCGATGTCACGAAAACGTGGTCGCATAAAGATTATCCGTTGATCGAAGTCGGCCGCATGGTCTTGGACCGCAACCCGGAAAACTATTTTGCGGAAGTGGAACAGGCGACATTCTCACCTGGTACATTGGTTCCCGGAATCGATGTCTCGCCTGATAAAATGCTGCAAGGCCGTTTGTTCGCTTACCACGATGCGCACCGCTACCGTGTAGGCGCAAACCACCAGATGCTGCCGATCAACGCACCGAAAAACCAAGTCAATAATTATCAGCGCGATGGCCAGATGAACTTCGGCAAAAATGGCGGAGCTTCTGTCTATTACGAGCCGAACAGCTTTAGCGGCCCCCAGGAAACAGCTGCTGCTAAACCTGCTCCGCTTGCTGTTGAAGGATTCACGGATTCCGTTGCTTACCTGCAAGACGATTTCTATACACAACCTGGCGATCTTTACCGCCTGCAAAGCCCGGAAGAACAAGACCGGTTGGTTGCGACGTTCGTCGGCAATCTAAGCGCAGTCACGTTAGAGGAAATCAAAATCCGCCAAATTAGCCACCTTTACAAAGCGGATGCTGAATTCGGCAAACGCGTCGCTGAGGGATTGGGCCTCGAAGTCCCGGCTTTTTCTGAAACGCTATAATCAATTAGCTGAACCATTCTCAATTAGCTGCCGCTTCTCTCAGAAGCGGCAGTTTTTCTATGCAAAAAGGAAGCGGCTCTTTATAGGCCACTTCCTTTTTCAATCATGCTGTTTTAATTCAGTTGCAATAGCTTGCGCCACTTCTTTGCCGTTTTGAATGCATGCGCCGATGCCGACCCCATAATAAGAGGAGCCCGCCAAATGAACATTCGGCACCACAGCGGCCATCTTCATTTCCAATGCATCGACCGCTGCTTTATGCGCCATATGGTAATTGGGCATAAGCCCTTTCCAGTCGGTCACTTCGACCGTTGTCGGCTGCGCTTCGATCTGCAAGCTTTTTCGAATATCGGACAAGGCCACTTTCACCAATTCCTCTTCAGACAAGGCTGTCAAACCCTCGTAAGCCGGATTCGAACTCTTATAAAAGAGCCTCACAAGCAATTGGCCGCGTGAAGTATGACTCCATTTCCGGCTGGTCCACGTGCAGGCATTGCATAAAACATCGCTGCCTTCCGATACGATAAAACCGGTGCCGTCTTTCGGCAAGTTTTCATCCGCAATATCAAATCCCAGGTAGACGCTGATCAGCGAGGAATTCGTCAATTTCTGGAATTCCTCATCCAGCTCCTCGAGGCCCAACACTTGCTGCGCCACTTGATGCGGTGTTGCGAAGACGACAAAATTGGCCCCAATGACGTGTCCACCCGCCAGCTCGATGACGTAGCCGTCGCCTTGTTTGACAATAGTAGAGACCGGATCCTCTTTCACGATTGTCGTAGTATGAAGCGTTTCTTCAAGCCGGTCGATCAACACGGCCATTCCTTTATCAAATGAAATGAATTTCTTGTTTGCCGCCCCTTGGAAATGGGCTTTATTGGCCTCGAAGCCCTTGATGATGCTGCCGTAATCATTTTTGTAATCCACCAGATAAGGCAAAGTCGTGGCCAGCGTCAAATCGTCCAGGCTGCCGGAATAAACGCCAGACAACACAGGCCCGATCTGCTTCTCCACCAGTTCCTCGCCTAGAAACGCCTTTAGAAATTCCCCGAGTGAACTATTGCGTGTGAACGTTTCGTTTGTGCTTTCAAAGTCTTTCAGCGCTTCCAGCTTCCCTTGTTCCGACACAAGCGTCGAGCTGAACAACGCTTCTTTGTCCATCGGAATCCCGAAGACACTGTCTGCTGGAATTGCGTGTAATTTGTTATTGGCGTATAGGTATGAAATGCCGGTGCCATTGTAAACGACTCTTTCCTGCAGCCCCAATTCTCCTACAAGCTCCAGAACGCTTGCATGGCGGGCGACGATTGAATCCGCTCCGGTTTCCATGATGAACTCGCCATTGTCCACTGTGCGGATTTTCCCGCCCAGCTGCGCCTCCCCTTCAATCAGCACAAGATCCAATTCAAGGTTCTGGTCTTGCTTCAGCTTTTCCAAATAATGCGCGGCTGATAATCCTGTAATGCCGCCTCCGATGATTGCCACTGTCGCCATATCCAATCCACTCCCTGCTATGGTTACTATTCTATCAACAAATCTCTTTTGCCGCAGAACATAATTTGTCTTTTTTGACACGCTTTTATTGCGTTTCCTCCTGCACACTGGTTTGATTAAGATAGAAACATTTAAGTCGACAGAGGAGGACGCGCGCATGATGAACCCTATAGATCAAAACATTATCGGACGCCGGTCAATAAAGAAATTCAAGCCGGATCCGATTGATACCGAAGAAATCATTGATTTGCTGAATGTCGCCAGATGGGCCCCGAACCATACGCTCAATGAACCTTGGCGTTTTCAATTATACACTGGAGCGGGCAAAGAGAAATTCGTTCAGGCTTTCTTGGATGCCATGACCCAAAAGGATGGCACCATTCCGCAGACAGCACTCAACAAAGCACAGTATTTCCGCTCGATTCCGGTGCACGTCGTGGCCATCATGCCAGTAGATCCCCGGCAGCGCCGCTGGGATGAAGATTTCGGCGCAATTTCTTCATTGCTGCAAAATTTTCAGCTTGCGGCGTGGGAACGCGGGATCGGCATGATTTGGCGCTCGAACGACTGGATCTACAATCCGGTCTTCCGCAACGCAATCGGGATTGCGCCAGCTGAAAAAATAGTCGCCACGATGATGATCGGCTACCCGCAGCACGTGCCGGAACAAGGCCAACGCACCGACATCCGCAACAAACTGACGATTATAGACAAATAAAAGAAGGCGTTCAGACGCCTTCTCAGATTAGAGACTAAAGAGGTTTTGGAATGCATTTTCCGATGCCTCTTTTTCCATATAAAAAAGGCTGTAGCCGCCTCGCATCGATTGAGTTTGTCTACAGCCTGAAAGAGCTCTACGAGTCCTTTTTGCGTTGAATTCACTTTTCCATAACCGCAAAATAATTATCTTCATTGTCCGCAAAGTTGAACACTTTGCCTGAAGGCATATCTACAATTCCCCCGACTGTAATGTTCTTCTCTGTAAACTCTTTGAACAGCTTTTCTACATCTTCCGTGAAAAACATCAAAGAAGGCGTACCTAAGTTTAATCCCTGCGACATTTTTTCGACTGTTTCTTTGTCATGCAGAACGATGCTCGTTTCAGCACCCTCAGATGGAGCAATTTCAATCCATCTCATTCCTTGGCTTTTCTCATCGGCGACTACCGCAAACCCTAATTTTTTTGACCAAAAATCCACCGCTTCATCTTGATTGTTGACGTATAACATAACCTGGCCAACTTTACTGATCATTTTTTCAGCTCCTTATTAAGATGATGGAATCGCATTTATTCTATCTTAATTTATATTTCAGAACATTTAAATAGTCTTTGGCTTTTTTTGTTTTTTGACACCTCCTTACTTATCATAAAAAACAAAAAGACCGTCAGCAATGGCTGATGGTCTTTGGTTCATTCCAAACTCTTCATTGCCCCGACTGCTCCGGAAAATTCACCATTCTCCAGAAATAGCGGAATCGAGCCCCTTAAAATCGTGTAGCTTTCCACCACTTGTTTGAGCAGCGCATTTTCAATAAATGAAGAACCGATATAAATAATAGTTGAACTGCTGCATTGGCGCGCTGCCTGGACACTGACCGTGCTGACGGTTTCTCCGACAAGTCCAATGACAGTTGCCAGCAATTCTTCAACAGACAATTCACTGGATATCGAAAAAAGGTCCTGGCCGAAATTGCTCGCTGTCAATTCGCCTGATATCGGCGGCTCTTTGCCTTCGTAAATATGCTTCACTTTTAAATCGATGCGCTCTCTGGACCCATTGCTTGCCAGTCTCACAATTTCATCGAAATCAGTCAAGCCTGTCAGCAAATGGCTCAGACCGATCAATGTACCGCCGCCGATGCCTGTCCCGCCCAGCCGTTCCTGGGTATTGTTCTGAATGCAATGGATAGAAGTCCCGGTGCCTACATTGGTCACCAAATAAGCGTCATCACTGCGCCCCATCTTTTCAAGAAGATACTGCACCCCTAAATGCGTCGCTTCGAATTCAACCATTTCGGCCGTTTCTTTTGTTAAGAAAGAACGGAGAACACCGGATTTTCCGCCAGTTACGCAAATAGCCGCTTGGTCCAGCCCATTTATCCAATCAGCTACCTGTTCCATTTCCGCAATCGGGTATTTTGCAAAGTGAATTTCCCCCGCTTCTGCGTAAGCCACTTTGATCAACGTCCCGCCTGCATCAATTCCAACTATCATTATTGCACCTGCTCCTTCTGGAAATTCCAGCTAATATGAGTTATATCTCAAGAAATTTTACCACAATAATGGTATTCGCGAAATTTTTTTGCCGGAAAACGATGGAAGACGCGCGTTCGAAAGAAAGTGGGCACTTATACACAACAAAACCGCCTGTCCATTGAAGGACAAGCGGCGTCTTTAGATGGGAATGATTATAGCTGTCTGAAGCCGCCTGTGTTTGCGCGGACATTGACTTCGGAGAATTTCTTCTCGTTGGCTTCTTTCGACAACAATGTGCCGACGACTCCACCCAGGAATCCAAGCGGGATGGAAACGATGGCGGGATTGGTCAGCGGGAAGAGCGGTGTGCCAGTAATAATGGCAACCCCAGCTTCCGGGTTCATGACGCTCGGGCCGATTGACACCAGAACAAGCGCAGATACCAGTCCAGTAAGAATCGCTGAAATCGCTCCAGTCGTATTGAATTTCTTCCAGAAAATCGTGTAAACGATAACCGGTAAATTGGCGCTGGCTGCGATACAGAATGCCAGCGACACAAGGAATGCCACGTTCAGGCTTTGGGCAAAAATTGCCAGAATGATGGAGAATACGGATACTCCGACCGACGCGTAGCGAGCTGCAAGCATCTGCTGCCGTTCTGTTGCTTGGCCTTTTTTGATGATCTGGCCGTAAATATCATGGGCGAATGCTGATGCCCCGGTCAGCACCAGGCCTGCCACAACGGCAAGGATTGTGGCAAAGGCTACTGCCGAAATGAACGACATTAGGATATCGCCGCCTAAAGCTTGTGCAAGAAGCGGTGCCGCCATATTGCCGGCAGGGTTGGTACTGATGATCGTTTCAGAGCCGACAAATGCCGCAGCGCCAAAACCAAGGAAAATGGTCATAACATAGAAAATGCCGACTATCCACGTTGCCCACATAACAGAGCTTCGTGCCGTTTTTGCATCACGCACTGTGAAGAAGCGCATGAGGATGTGAGGCAGTCCAGCTGTACCAAGGACAAGTGCCAGCATGAGCGAAATGGTATCCAACGGAATTTTGTATTTCACACCGGGATTAAGGAACGCTTCTCCATGCGGTGTCGCCGTTTTCACTTGTGCGAACATTTCCAGGATGCTGAAGTCGAAACGCTGCAAAACCAGGAACGACAAGATGACAGTACCGATCATCAGCAGCACCGCTTTAATGATCTGCACCCAGCTTGTCGCGGTCATGCCGCCAAACAGGACGTAGATCGTCATCATAAAGCCGACCAGCAAGACAGCCCATAAATAATCGATGCCGAATAATAATTGGATCAACGCACCGGCACCGACGAGCTGGGCAATCATATAGAAGATGACAATCGTGATAGAGCTGAGCGCCGCAGCACCACGCACTTTCTTCGCGTTAAAACGCGCGTTGATCATGTCCGCCAGTGTGTATTTCCCCAAATTGCGCAGGGGTTCCGCTACGACGAACAAAACCACGAGGTAGGCCACTAAATAACCGATCGAAAACAGGAATCCATCAAAGCCGAATAATGCAATCGATCCGGCGATTCCTAAGAATGACGCCGCAGACAGATAATCCCCGGCAATTGCCAGACCGTTTTGCCAACCGGTCAATCCGCCTCCAGCGGTGTAGAAATCACTCGCTGAATTGGTGCGTTTCGCTGCATAATACGTTATGACGAGAGTCATCGCAACGATGACTAAAAAAATGATAATGACAGTTGCGTTCATCGGTTTTCCTCCTCGTCATAATTGAATTCTTTTAATGTATCATGCGCCATTTCATCAAATTTCGATGCGCGTTTCATGTAAACGGTTACGAGAATCCACGTCATTGCGAAAAGGCCGAAGGCGAATACCCACACCCATGAAATATCGCCGATGAAAGGCGCGCTTAGCCAGTCGGTATAGGAAATGACGAGGTTGAATAATAGATACAAGCCTAAAAATAAGACTGTGGTCGAAATCAAAAACGCCTTTTTCTTCTTCATCAATTCCCGGAAACTGGCCGATGCTTCGATTGCTTCAAAATCCGGGATATGGCCCGCTTCTCGTTTATTCGTTGCTATTTTCGCCTTGTCCTGGCCCGTTGCAGGAACCGAAACATTATTTCCCGTTGCCGTTTTCGCCATACTCAACACCCCTTTTTATTTATATTTTCTGAACATACAAACTATTAAAGCACTTAACTTTTACCAAGTCAATGCGTTAAATGGTATAGATGGCATTAAATACCATTCCAATTAATGGAATATAATATGCAAAAAAGCCCGGCTGTTGTGGCCAGCAACCGGGCTCTGATTCATGCTTTTGCTTCTCCTCAATTTCCACGCTGGTTTTCTTGGCCGAACGAGGAATTGAACAGCTTGAACAATTGTTCAAATTTGCTCAGGATATCCAGTGCCAGCAGACCGTTTCCTTCCGCTGTCTTCGGATAGCCGAGCGGCACTGTGCGGCGCACGAGCTGCGCGTATAATTCCGCTTCCGTCAGCTCACGCGCAAATTCCATTTCTGCAATGTTCTTGATCAAGACCAAAGCGCCAGAAATATGGGGTGTTGCCATCGAAGTCCCGGACAATGTCGCATATTGGCTGCCGGGATAAGCAGAGTAGATATTGATGCCCGGTGCAACAATGTCGATTTCGTTGTTCGTATTGCTGAACGGTGCTATTTTCCGGCTAAAGTCGACTGCCCCCACTTGAATGACTTCGCCATATGCGCCCGGATAAGCGAATTCATCGGTCGAGTGGCTGTCGTCCCCTTCATTGCCGGCAGCACAAACAATGGGAATGCCATTGTCGACCGCTCTCTTCACGGCATCGTGTAGTTCAGCCACATTATCAGGGCCGCCTAGCGACATCGAGATAACCGTCGTTTTTTCGCCATTCGGCCCGCGCCAATCAATCGCGTAATGGATACCGTTAATAATGCCCTCATAATCACCGGACCCTTCCCCGTTCAGCACTTTAAGGATCAGCAACTGTGTTCCCGGGGCAACACCCACGATTTTCCCATTCGGGCGCAACGAGGCCGCCACTGTTCCAGCTACATGTGTGCCGTGGCCATTATTATCAGAAAAGTCATTGGCATCGCTATTGAAGTCAGCAGTGAAGTTCCGTCCGCTGATGATTCTGCCCTGAAGATCCGGATGATCCGGTTGGCATCCAGTGTCCAATATCGCTACAACCGTGCCTTTGCCGTGCTGAGCCTGTTCCCAGACCGCAGGTGCTTGGATCATCCGCACACCTTCCGGAATTTGCGGGGCTGCTGCCTCGATTGCTTCCACCCGAAAAGGGATTAAATGAATATCATGCATAAAAGCGCCTCCTTATCATTCATTCTAATTCCGTCTGCTGTCCGCTGCTGCTAATTGGCCTTTCTCCTGCTATTAGTTCTGTTCTATTTTCCCTTGAAATTCCCTTTTTATTTCCCGGGAAACATTTCTTCAGTCTTTTGCACGATGCATAAATAAGCTGCAGAAGAGGTTTTTTAGACACGCTGCAAGAATTGTATAGGAAGAGGAGGTTTTAAAATGAATGGAAATTGGCTGATTTACGGGGCATATGGCTATACAGGCGAGCTGATTGTACAGGAAGCGGTGCGCCGGGGGCTGCATCCGGTAATTGCCGGGCGCAATGCTGAGAAACTGGCAGTATTGGCTGCACAATTCCAATTGGAAACACGAACCTTCCCTTTGGATGGCCGGGCGCATGAACATTTGCAGAACATCGATCTCGTGCTGCATTGCGCAGGGCCTTTCAGCGAAACGAGCAAACCGATGATTGAAGCTTGTCTGGCCTCAGGCGCTCATTACTTGGATATTACCGGGGAAATCCCCGTCTTTGAACATACACACGCACAACACGAACGGGCAATTGCTGCTGGCGTCGTCCTTTGTTCCGGGGTTGGCTTCGATGTCATCCCGACAGACTGCACCGCCTTGAAATTGAAAGAAATCCTGCCGGACGCCACGCAGCTGGCACTGGGCTTCGACTCGGATTCCGGCATATCTCCAGGCACCTATAAAACCGCGGTCCGGGGTCTTGGCTCTGGCAGCGCTGTGCGCCGGAACGGAAGGCTTACGACAGTGCCACTCGGCAGCCAGCATCGCCGGATCGACTTCGGAAGGGGCACCAAGTCTGCCATCGGGATTCCGTGGGGCGATGTCGCCACCGCCTTTTATACAACCGGAATCCCGGATATTTCGACATGGATTCCGATGCCGCGGGCAGCCGTTTTCGGCGCACGCCTGTCAAATGCCTTGCGCCCAGTACTTGCTTCAGATCCGGTGCAGCAAAAACTCAGCACTTGGGTGGAGCAAAACGTCAGCGGCCCCGACGAAACGCTGCGCAAAAATTCGCCCGCCTTCATATGGGGCGAAGCATCGAATGCAGACGGCCTCCGGAAATCCGTGCGCATCCAAGTAGCGAATGTTTACGACCTGACCGTCTACTGCGCTTTGGAAACGGTGGGACGCCTATTGAATGGCAGCTTTCCTGCTGGCAGCTCGACGCCGGCCCGCCTATTCGGCTCACAGCTGATAGAAGCTCTTCCCGGTTCCGGGAAATTTGAGATTGACACGTTCTATCCTTCTTCCACCAATAAAAGCTGATGTGCACAAAAAACAGACCCTAAGCATGCCCAAGTTTATGGGCACGCCTATGGTCTGTTCGTCTTTGTCTGATCAGCTTTTTAAAATCTGCATTCTTTTATTGAATAAAGTCGGATAAGACAGGAAACCAAGCATGATGCTTGTCACGGATGCAGTCGTCAACAATAAGAACATGATCAACAGCTGGAATTGGACCGCTTGGATCGGGTCTGCCCCTGCAATGATTTGTCCGCTCATCATCCCGGGCAGCTGAACAAGCCCGACAGTCTTTTGGCTTTCAATCGTCGGGATCATGCTGGCTTTGATCGACCGGATCAGCTGCCTATGGATCGCCTGTTTCGGCGTTCCGCCAAGCGACAGGATCAATTCGGTCTGGTCTTGGTGCGATTCCACTTCCGCTGTAAAGCGGTTAAGGAAAAGAATCGACAGTACCATTGAGTTCCCGATGACCATGCCGCTGATCGGGATGATGTATTGCGCCGTAGGCGGGGTGATGTTAAAGCCGATAAGGATCCCTTGCGTCAACACTTCCACAAACACTAACGTAACGGCAACCTTAAGTGTAATGCCTTGGATTGATGCCCCTTTTTTCTGCGCGTTATGGGTGGCTGCAACGACCATTAGCGTGACCATCAGAAAAACATAGATCAAGCTGCTGGAATCGAAGACGAATTTCAAGACATAGCCGACGGCCAGCAATTGGATAATTGAACGCACCGTGGCGACTACCGTATCTTTTTCCAAACCCAGTTTAAAGGTTTTTGACAAAATGAGCGGAATCAGCACGAAAATCAGCGTTAAAGATAAGGTGAAATAACTCATTTCGCTTCCCCCTTCACAAAACGCCTAACTTCGTCATTATGCGGGTCGTTCAGCAATTCACTTTCCCCGGTTTCAATGACCTCGCCATCCATCATCACCCAAGTATAATCGCCGATCTCGAGTGCTTGTTGGAGGTTATGCGTAATCCAGATGATGGTGGTGCCGTATTTTTCATTTATTTTCACGATCAATTCCTCTATTTCCTTTAACGAGGTACGGTCCAATGAGGAGGTGATTTCATCCAGCAACAGCACTTTAGGTTTGTTGACAAGCGTTCGCGCAATCGATACTTTCTGGCGTTGTCCGCCAGACAGGTCTTTCACATTGCGGTTCAGCAAATCTTTTGCCAGGCCGACATCTTCGAGCAACGCTTCCGCTTCTCCAACGGGCAATTTCTGGTTCTGCAATTCCAATGGCAGATTCAAATTATCGTAAACAGTACCGCTGACCATCGGCGCACTTTGCAGCGCAATGCCCACCATGCGCCGCAAATCCACCGGATTGAACTGGTTGACCGCTTCACCTTTGATGTACAATTCTCCTTCATCAGGTGACAGTAGGCCATTGCATAATTTCAGCAAAGTCGTCTTTCCGGCACCGGAAGGCCCGACCAGCGTCGTTATTTTCCCTTCAGGAAATGAACCGGTTATGCCTTTCAAAATGCGGAAATCCCCAATACTGAAGCCGACATGGTTAAAATGGATAGCCGGCTGGTAATCGATTGTCATGCAAATCACTTCCTTTTCAAAATGAAGCGGCACACAAATTGATGTGTACCGCCGCGTTGTGCCTACAATTTTCGTTCAGCGAATTCATCGTCCATTTTCAGGAAGTATTCGCCGCCTTCTTCAATTTGCTTCATGCGGGTGATGAGATCCCGGAAGGTTTTTTCTTCCTCCGTCTGCTCTTCGATGAACCAATCCAAAAACGATAACGTTGCGTGTTCCTGAAGTTCGCCTGCCAATGTCACAAGCGCATAAATATTGCTCGTCACGTCTTTTTCCTGCGCTAAGGAACTTTCCAATACGTCCAGTGCTCTTTCGAAATGATTCTTAGGTTCATTCAATGCTTGAAGCACCGGCTTTTCGTCCATCGCCGCTAAGTAATGGTAGAACTTCATCGCATGTTGATGCTCTTCCTGTGATTGAACTAAATAGAAATTGGCGAATCCGTGGTACCCTTTTTTCGAAAAGTAAGCAGCCATGGCCGTATATGCGTGAGCGGCCTGTAATTCATTATTGAATTGATCGTTTAACGCCAAAGTCAATTTTGCTGGTAACATGTGTATTCCTCCTCTTTCTTATTTATAATCATTCTAATATAGATAATATAACACATCGCTTTCGTGCCTGCCAAGTAATTGAGAATTTATTAATTTAATTGAGAATGAAAATCATTTAAACAGTTATTTATTTGAATTATTAACGATAATAATTATCATTTGTAGAAAAACGGAATAAAAAAGGAGCTTATAACTTACTTTTAGTAAGTAGTTAGAGTATAATAACCATTAGATGTATAGAAGCGTATTTTAAGGGGGAAATCCGATGACGTCAATGAAACTCGAACCGGCAGTATTGTCGGTATTAAAAGATAAAATCCAATTGATCAAAATGGACGAAGAAGCGATTTACTTGGTAGGCCCGATCCGCTTGCCGGTCAGCCTCAATGGCGCCACCGTTGAATTCCAGTGGTACAGCTGGCTGAAGCACGATGAAGTGACAGAGGATTATGGCAGCATCATTGAAAAATTATCTTCTTCCAACTTGGCTGAATACCAGCAGTCGAGCGTGCTTGTTTACGGTGATTTTAAAAACAGCGAAGATGCGTTGATCCGCATGCATTCGATTTGCCACACCGGCGATATTTTCGGCAGCAAGCGCTGCGACTGCGGCTTCCAGCTGAAGCAGTCGATGCAGCAGATCACCGACCACGGTTCAGGCGCCTTGTTTTACCTGGCGAACCATGAAGGGCGCGGCATCGGCCTATTCAGCAAGGCGATGGCGTATGTCCTGCAGGAGAATGGCTATGACACAGTCGAAGCGAATGAAAGCTTGGGCTTTGTCGACGATTCCCGGAATTACGAAGACGCCATTGCCGTATTAAAGCAATTGCGCACAAAACCGGTTACGTTGATGACCAATAACCCGAAAAAACTGACGGCACTTGAAAACTCCGATCTGGCGATTGCCGGAAGAGTGGCTCTTTGGGGCGACAAATCGGAATACAACGAAAAGTACCTGCAGACAAAAATCAGCCGATCCGGCCATTTGGAAGAATTGGAGGACGAAGCACATGCCGCAAGATGATTTTTACATGGCGCTTGCCATCAATAATGCCAAATCGATGAAAGGCCAGACAGAGCCGAATCCGCTCGTCGGATCGGTCATCGTCAACGGCGGCCGCGTTGTCGGCATCGGCGCCCACTTAAAAGCAGGGGAACCGCATGCCGAAATCCACGCCCTGCGCATGGCCGGCGATGCCGCACGCGGCGGCACCATCTATGTCACATTGGAACCTTGTTCGCATCACGGCCGCACCGGACCATGTGCGGAAGCGATCGTAAACGCCGGATTGAAAAAAGTGGTGATTGCCACGCTGGATCCGAATCCTTTGGTTTCGGGCAACGGTGTGGCGATACTCGAACGAGCAGGAATCGACGTTAAGGTCGGCGTATGCGAAGAAGAAGCGCGCCAAATGAATGAAGTGTTCAATCTTTTCATCACCGAAAAACGGCCCTTTATCACATTAAAGGCGGCTTCGACTTTAGATGGCAAAATCGCTACCCGCTCGCTCGATTCAAAATGGATCACTTCAGAAGAAGCGCGCCTGGATGTCCATCAGCTGCGGAGCGAAAACCAAGCGATCCTTGTCGGTGTCGGAACTGTCGTCGAAGATGATCCTGAACTGACGGCACGCATACCGGATGGCCGCAACCCGCTCCGGATTGTCCTGGATTCGTCGCTGAGGATTTCCCTCGACTCGAAAATTGTGGCAGACGGCCTTGCTGAGACCTGGATTTTTACTGCCCAAAAAGTGGATTCCGAGAAAAAAGCTGCATTGGAACAGCTTGGAATTTCCGTCTTCGAAACGAGCGGCTTGAAACAAGTCGATGTCCGCGATGTTGTCCGCATCTTAGGAGAAAAATCCATTTCTTCGTTGTTCATTGAAGGCGGCGGCACGGTCAATGCGGCTTTTCTTGAAGCAGGCTTGGTGGACAAAACGGTCTTTTACTTTGCACCGAAACTGATCGGCGGCAAACAGGCGCCTACTTTCATCGAGGGCATGGGTTATGACTTGATGAAAGACGCCGTCGAGTTGGAACGCGGTGAATTTGTTAAAATCGGCAAAGACTTTAAGTTCACAGGCTACCCTGTCAAAAAGGAGCAAAACTCATGAAATTCGGATTTGATATCGACGATACATTGATCAATTTGCGGGAATACGCATTTGGGCTTTACCAGGAAAAGCTTGGCCGGAAAGTCGACGCATCCCATTTCCACGAACTTGACCGTGTGGAAATCCATACGCTCTTCGGCATGACCGATGAAGAAGGCCATCATATGTGGAATAGTGTGCTGGAGGAATTGTATTATACGGAATGCCCGATTTACCCGGGAGCAGTTGAATTGCTTCAAAAACTGGAACGCCAAGGGCACGAAATCTATTACTTGACCGCCCGCCCTGGAAAACATGCAGAACGCACAAAAACGTGGATGAAGCAGCAGGGCTTTCCGGTTGCAGACAGCCGTTTTTATTGCGGCATGAAAGATGCTGAGAAAGTCCACATCATCGAAAAGCTCGAACTCGATTATTATTTTGACGACAAGCCTGCGGTTGTGGAACATTTAACACGCGGCTCGCTGACCGTAGTGATGAAAGATCAATCCTATAATCGCCACTTGGCACATCCCCGCATTGCGCATTGGGATGAGCTGGAGCCTCTCCTGTCAAAAAACCGAAACTGAAAACAAAAATCCCTCGCCTGATTTCTTCCAGGCGAGGGATTTTCAAATTTTATCTTCCTCGCTTAAGCCGCTGCTGCCGAAAGCATCGTCCAGCGTATCGTAGCGCGCAATTTCACATACTTTGTTATTTTTTATCTCCATATACGTATAGATGACCACTTCGCCGCGTTCGTCATCCCACGTGCCTACCTGCTCATAAATCACTTTATCCCTTTTTGCGTAACGGTTTCGGGTGACCAAGTGGATATGCGAGTTTTCCACCCATTGCTTCAATGTGTCGTGCCCTACCGCACTGCCTGCCGGACCGATCATTTCGATATTGTGGTCAGAAACCGCCAATACGCCATCGACATCCTTGGCATTTACCCGTTCGACCCACTTGTCAGCCGTCTCAATGATGTTCTGCATGCCTTGTCTCCTCCATCCCGTTTTTTCGCACTATTTTCTGAATTTTAACATAAATTCGTGTTTTCAGCAGTAAATTAATGAGCAAAAAGAAAAAGCCGCAGATTTCTCCAGGCTCTAATAATGCGTATTCTTCAATTTTTTAAAGGTTTTCACAAAATGGCCCGGATCTTCGTGGACTCTATATGTGATGACCCCTCTATGGGTATGCAGATACAGCAGATTCGCATCTTGCGAAAAGGATTTATAGGAAACATCCCAGACGTTCGGCAATTTGAAGACCGACGCCGAAGCGACCACTTCATCTTCAAACAATTGAAGATGGTATTCCCGCTGGATGATCCGCATCTCCCCCGCTTCGATAAACCGTTCCGTATCGATGTAAACGATTGATGACAATAACCCCGGCATGCCGATCCGCCTCCTCGGGTGTTCGTTTTATAAATTTTAACGCACCTGTCCTGCGCCATGCAATCAAATCGGGTCATCCGTGCGAATCAGACGTCATCCTCTTCATGGAACTCAGTGTCGAAATATTCATTGGTCAAGTCGCCATTTATGCCGATGGCAGCGGCGCTTCCTTCACCGGCCGCAATGATGAGCTGCGAAGGGACGATCAGAGACGCGTCGCCCGCGGAATAGACGTTCCAGACGTTAGTGCGGCCATAGCCGTCCGTCAGGATGCCGCCGTGGGCATTCAAGCGGCAGCCGAGCTTTTTGGCAAAAGGCGTAGCATGGCTCCAGCGCGGCGTGACAAATCCGCCGCGCCGGTCAATCAAGGTGCCGTCTTCAAGCCGCACGCTGCGCAATTGCCCTTCTTCACCTTCAAGGCCATCGATCACGTCTTCGTAGACGACGATCCCTTTCGCCTCCAGCTTGTCGCGGTCTTCCAGCTCCAAGCGCCCTTCCCCGTCTGTAAACACCACCAAGTCCCTGCTCCATGTAAAGACTTTTTTCGCCAGTTCAAATACATTCTTATCCGCGATGACCGCAAGCGGCTGATCCCGAAGTTCCCAGCCGTCGCAATACGGGCAGCTGAACAAGCTGGTGCCATAATAATTTTCAATATCCGGTATATTGGGCAGCTCTTCTTTCAGTCCCGTTGCGAGCAGGACTTTGATGCTGTGGTAAACTTCCCCTTTTGCCGTCTTCAATACATAATGGGTATCGGTCACATGTTCGATATCGGCAATCCGGTCTTTCTTCAACTCGACACAATCGTATTTGGCGACTTCTTCATACGCCAGCCGCTTGAATTCCGATGGCTGGATGCCGTCCCGGGTGATAAAGCCGTGGGATGCACGGGTCACCAGGTTCCGGCCATGATTGTCATCGAAAATCAATGTCTTCCTCCGCGATCTTCCCAGCACCAAAGCAGCGTTCAAGCCCGCGGGCCCGCCGCCGATTATTACACAATCGTATCGCATGTCAGCCATCCTCCATAACTTGCTTTATCCCATAAATTTTCCCGCTATGGAGGGCCCGTAAACGTCGTCCAGCCGAAAAACAGCGCTGAACCCAAATGGATTCAGCGCTGCCGATTTATGCCTGTTTGGCCAATAAGCCATTCAATACTTCAATGAAGAATTCGTTTTCTTCCGGCGTGCCGACCGAAACGCGGATAAATTCCGGCAAGCCCCATGTTTTGCCGTAGCGGACAATGACGCCTTGCGCCATGAGGGCTTTATAGATTTCCTCGCCGTTCGGGCCGACTTCCACCAAAACGAAGTTCGCTTCGCTTTCCGTATACTTCAAACCCAGTTCTTTAAACGTTTTATAGAAGAGCTCGCGCCCTGCTTTATTGGCTTCACGAGATGCTTTTACGTGTTCCGTATCCGTGATTGCAGCTGTAGCGGCTGTTTGCGCTAATGCATTGACGTTAAATGGCTCTTTCACTTTCAGCACCGATTGGATGATTTCTTCCGGTGCGATGCCGAAGCCCACGCGCAGTCCCGCAATGCCGTAAATTTTCGAGAACGTCTGCAGCACGATGACCGGGTATCCGGCTTTGGCGAATTCAACACCTTCTGTGTATTCCGGCACATCAGCGAAGTGGCTGTAAGCCCCGTCAATAACAACCAGGATATCATTCACCGAGTTGAGCACTTTTTCGATATCCGCTTTGGCCATGATTGTGCCCGTCGGATTGTTCGGCGTACAGATATAAATGATTTTGGTTTTATTCGTAACAGCAGCTAAAATGGCATCCACGTCAAACTCAAAGTTCTCTGCGAATGGCACCGGCACCACTTTTGCCCCCATGATGTGCGCCCCAAAATCGTACTCACTGAATGAAGGCGACGGCACGATGATTTCGTCCCCTTGTTCCAAAAACGCTTCCGAAACGAGCGTGATCAATTCGTCTGCACCGTTTGTCGGAATGATTTGCGACGTTGTTACACCGTATTGTTCGGCAATGGCTGTTTTTAAAGCCGTCGCATCAGCATCGGGGTAACGGTTCAATTCCGACAAGCTCTTTTTGATCGCTTCTACTGCCTTCGGAGAAGGGCCAAGCGGATTTTCATTTGATGCCAATTTAATGACGCGGTCCAAGCCCAATTCTTTCTGTACTTCCCAAATTGGTTTGCCCGGCGAATAAGGCTGGATTGTATCCAAAGTTTTACGCGGTAAGATGTTTTTTCTGATTTCCATATGAGCGCCTCCCGATGATGGTTTCCATTGTTTGAATGTTTATTTAAATACAATTATAACTATACCAGTCATTGGGCTTTTGCGGCACCTGAAATTACTTCCATGCCATTCAAGAAGCTACGGCAGCACTTGCCTGCGAGGGCGCTTATTGACTAAGTAGATGCTGAGAATGATTAAACATAGCCCCACTGCGAGTGTATTGGTAACTTCTTCATCCATAAATACAGCACCAGCCAGGACGGCAATAAGCGGCACCAAAAATGTGAAGGCCGCCACCTTGCTGGCCTCTCCATTATTCATCAAGTGAAAATAGATGACAAAGGCAATCGGCACACCCAATGTCGCACCGAACCCGAGGCCGATGAAATAAGGCAGGTTCCACATGATTTCCGAACCATCCTCAAAAAAGCTTCCTATAGCGAGCAGCACTGCACCGCCAATCAGAAATTGCATGGACACCATCCACATCGAATCAACCCGTGTGCCCACCTTTTTCACATAGATGACGCCGAGCGCCCAACTGAGCGCCGCCGCCAGCGCCATGATGATGCCGATCATTGATATAGCGCCAGTTAAGCTGTCCGCGCTAATTGCCAATATGCCGAAAAAGCCGACCAGAAGTCCAGAAAATTTCAAGATGGTCATGTTTTCCCCCAGCCAGAGCCAAGCAAAAATACCGATCAGGACTGGCTGGCAGTAGACCACGACCGAAAACAGTCCTCCCGGCAAGTATTCCAGCCCTGCGGTTTGCAATCCGTAGAAGAGCACCGCATTGAACAAAGCGGAAATGCAATAGGCCGGCCAATTTTCCCGCCACTTAATGCGTTTCCATGCAGGCAGCAAGACAATAGCCAAAAGCAGTCCGCCTAAAAACGAGCGTGCTCCAGCAAATAAAATCGGTGGGGTGTAGTCGAGCGCCATTTTGTAGATCGACCAGCTGACACCCCAAATGAGCACCAGAAAAACCAATAAAAAGGTGGCGCGGTTGAAATATCTGCTCACTTCACTATCTCCAATCAACTGATTTCTAACGCTGTTTCCATTATACAGAATGTGCCGTCCCTCTTGGCGGCAATGCCGAACTATTTGTAACCTGCTGTGAAATATGGTTAACTGTAACGAGACAAAGTGAAGAGGAGTTTTTCCTATATGATCAAGAAAATGAAATTCGTATTTGCGCCCCTGCTGCTAGCAGCCGTGCTTGGCGCATGTTCAGATAATGAAGAAGCTGCACCGAAAGAAGATACAGCAAAAGCATCAGAAGAGCAGGCAGCTGCGGGAGAAGAGACAAAGCTTGACCTGCCAGCAGAAGAAGATGTTGTGGTTGTGGTCAACGACGAAGAAGTGTTGGGCAATGTCTATAATAGCGTGGCGCGCCAGCTAGAAACTTCAATGGCGACGCAAGGCACTGACGTGAAAGAAGAAGAAAATGCCAAAATGGTGAAAGATCAAGCCATCGATGTCATTGTCGGCAATAAACTGATTTTGCAGGATGCTGCAGATAAAGGGCATAAAGCAGATGATGCCGTAGTCAAAGAACGCCTTGAAGAGCTTAAGGGACAATTTGAAAGCGAAGACGCCATGAATGAGGCACTTAAAGAAAGCGGCTATTCGATGGAAGATATCGAACAACAGCTCAGCGAACAGATTACGTATGAAGCATATGTTGCCGAAGAATTGAAAACTGAAGAAATCACGGATGAGGAATTGAAAGCGGCCTACGACCAATTCAAATCGACATCAGAACAGGAAGCTCCGCCTTTCGAAGAAATGGAGCCAATGATTCGCCAGTCGCTTGAACAGGAAAAATCTCAGGAAGCTGTTGCTAAACGCATTGATGAATTGAAAAAAGATGCAAAAATTGATGTGAAAATCTAATGATCAAGCCCCCCGGCCAAATTGGCCGGGGGGCTTTTCATTGTGTTTTTATAGTTTTTCTTGGCAGAACGCAAGAACTTCTTGCTCTTCGTCTTCTTCAAGAGCGAATTCCAAAATTTCTTTGGAAAGTTTATCCACAAAATTATAATGTGCAATACGCGCGCCATTGTCGTCAACCGCTAAGATTACACGCAGCTCAAGGCCGCCAGCCGTATACAGTTCGTCGTCTTCATCCACTTCAACATCTACCAAAAATTCATACCGGTTTCCCACCATAATGCCGGTCGGATCTTGTATTGCATGAAAACTAAAATTTGAAAATTCCATTCTAAACACCTCCATTTCCTTATTTTAGCCTGTCTGCAGTTTTTTGGATAGCATAAGCCGAAAAAACGGGATGCCGCTTTTCACCATTCCCTCACAAAATGTCCGTTTACCTTAAGTTCTCAAGGGAATACTCATAAAAGACATAGTTTACAGAAGGAGTGGAAATAAACATGAAAGTATTGGTAATTGGAGCAAATGGCCAAGTAGGCCGCCACATTGTAAAAGAATTATCTGATTCTTCGCATGACGCCATTGCGCTTGTCCGAAAAGAAGAGCAAGCTGCGCATCTTAAAGAACTGGGAGCTGCGGATGTAGTCATCGGCGACCTGGAAAAAGATTTCAGCTCGGCATTCGACAACGCGGACGCAGTCATTTTTGCAGCAGGGTCCGGCCCTTCGACAGGTGCGGATAAAACCCTCACAATCGATTTATGGGGCGCTGCCAAAGCAGCAAAATACGCAGAAGATAAAGGCGTGAAGCGCTTTGTTCAGCTCGGCTCAATGGGTTCGGCAGATCCGGATTCAGGCGGCGAGGAAATGAAGCCCTATCTGGTGGCTAAACGCACCGCAGACGACCTTCTTCAGGCAACCAGCCTGGATTACACGATCGTCCGCCCAGGCGCGTTATCCGATGAAAATAAAACAGCGCACATTGAAGTGTCCGCTGACGGATTCACGTCAATCGGCGATCGCTCGATTCCGCGTGCCGACGTCGCGCACATCCTTGTGGAAGTACTGGATCGCCCAAACACCTACCGCAAAACATTTGAAGTGCTCCAAGGCAGCAACGAAGCTGGCGCAGAACTCGATTCCCTCTAAACATCAGCCGGCACAGGCGCAGAAAACAGCCAATGGATTTCTGCGCCTTTTTGTGGTATTATAGGCATTACGATAATAGAGGACGTGATAAATATGATTAATATTCAACCACCAAAAGCGGATGTGACAATCACACAACGCAAACAGGAAATCATCGGCGACGAGGCTGTCGTCAAACCGCTTTACGGGTTTATCGACCTGCATGAGATTCCGCGCGACAAAGGCGGCATCATCCAGTTCTTTAACCACAGCGGCGATTTATTGTTTGTCGGCAAAGCCCGCAAACTTCGCCAACGTGTTAAAAAGCATTTTGAAGACAGCGTGTCACCATTGAAAAACCATCGCGATGAAGTTTACCGCATCACGGTATCCATCGTTGAAGACCCAATGGAGCGCGACATCTACGAAACATATTTGATCAACACGCAAAAAGCGAAATACAACGTTGATAAAGTGTTTTATCAAGAACAATAGCCTGTTTCAAACCCCAGCATCGATTTGATGCTGGGGTTTGTTTTTTTTATAGGCCAAACCTTTTTCAGTCCGCCAGCCGCTTCTCGAAATAATGCTGGCTGTGCCCTTCCGGATGGTCATGCAGCACACCGAACTCCCGGAATCCTTGTTTTATATAGAATTCAGGCGCC
Source organism: Planococcus koreensis (assembly GCF_004761975.1). Lineage (GTDB taxonomy): Bacteria > Bacillota > Bacilli > Bacillales_A > Planococcaceae > Planococcus > Planococcus koreensis. Next base: position 86,965 of record NZ_RQII01000042.1, read on the forward strand.
TGAAAACTGAACGTATCGACTACCAATAGCCGGTACTGGCGCTCACGGGAATATTGCTCGATTGCCCGCATCAATTGTTCGGCAATCCGCTGGCCGCGGCATTGCGGGTCCACCCACAAGAAATCGATGTGCATATGGCCCCAATACGCCGTCCCCGTGACGCCTCCCAGGATCTCACCCCCGCTTCCGCGGACAACAAACCCGATTGGCCCGCCAAGTGCACGCGCATTTTCGCCCAGCTTCTGCATATTATGCTCAATTACTTTCGAGCGGATAAAGTCCCGTTCCTCTTGCCCATTCGACTGGATGATTTCCATTTTCAATTCCCCCTGAAAGCCGTTTATAGATTCCCTTCCATTATATCGCTGATTAATGTTTTAAGCTTTATTTCATTAGGGAATGGTAACTTATCAAAGAGCTTTTTGGGAGGAACCCGTTATGTCATCTCATGCAAAAGAAACCCCTTCTGCCTGGTGCAGAAGCGAATATGATCCGCTGCGCCTCGTGCTGCTTTGCCCGCCTAAATACATGGAAATCAAGGAAATCATCAACGATGTTCAAAAGCGCTACCAGCAGGAGAACATAGATGTCGCAACAGCGATGCTCCAGCACCGCCAGTTTGTTGCGGCGCTGCAGAAAAATGGAGTGGAAACTGTGATGCTCGAGCCTTCCGACCATTTTCCCGAACAAGTTTTCACACGCGACATCGGGTTTACGATAGAAGATACTGTGTTCATCGGCGACATGGCCGCGTCTATCCGCCAAGGCGAAGAAGAAGAATTGCAGAAATGGCTGGCCAAGCGCCAGATCCGTTTCCAATCTCTCGGCAGCCACCGGGTAGAAGGCGGCGATGTTCTCATCGACCAAGATACGATTTTTGTCGGCATCAGCAGCCGCACGTCAGAAAAGACGATTCAGGAGCTTGAACAAAAGCTTCCTTCGTTCCAAGTCATTCCTGTCCATTTCGACGAACGTTATTTGCATTTGGATTGTGTCTTCAATATCTTGTCGCCGACTGAGGCGTTGATTTTTCCGGAAGCGCTGAGCAGCGAGACCGTTTCCATGCTTGCCGAACGATACACCTTGATCCCTGTCAACCGCGAAGAACAATTTGCGCTTGGCACGAATGTTTTGTCGATTGGCAGCCGGCGTGTTTTCAGCCAGCCGCAGAACCGCGAAGTAAACGCCCAATTGCGGCAGCACGGCTTCCACGTTATCGAAAATGATTTTTCCGAAATCATCAAATCTGGCGGTGCGTTTCGCTGCTGTACCATGCCTGTCATCCGAAAATAAATAAAAGGTGATCCGGGAAGAAAATTCCCGGATCGCCTTTTTGTTTTATTGGATAGCGGTTTTTTCTGCAATCTTTGCCAAAAACGCTTTTACTAAGTCTGCACCAGCTGGTGTGCCGATTGACTCCGGATGAAATTGAAATCCGTAAACCGGATGGCTCCTATGCTTGATGGCCATGATACAGCCATCATCAAGCGCGGCTGCTTGGACCTCGAGGCAGTCCGGCACTGTCTCTGCCTGCAAAGCCAGCGAATGATAGCGCATCACAGGGAGAGGCTCCGGAAGACCGCTGAAGAGGCCTCTTCCGTTATGTTCAATGTCGGACACTTTTCCGTGCCTGATTGCTGGAGCCTCAGCGACTTCCCCGCCAAAAGCGGCTCCGATCAGCTGATGCCCCAGGCATACTCCGAGAATCGGAATCGATTTATAGGCTTCCCGGATAAGCTGGATCGATTCCGGCAGTGCGTCCGGGTGTCCCGGCCCAGGTGACAAGATAATCGCGTCCGGTTGTTTGGCGATGATTTCTTCGGTGCTGAGCACGCCGTAGCGTATAACCTCGACCGCTTGGCCCGCTTCAGCGACCGCCTGGTAAATGTTATAGGTAAATGAGTCAAAATGATCGATCAACAGAATCATCCGAACACCTCCGTCAAGGATCGCGCTTTATGAAGCGTTTCTTCGTATTCCGATTGCGGATCGGAATCATGGACAATGCCGGCGCCCGCCTGGACATGGACGTTTTCATCCTTGACGACGAATGTGCGGATTGCGAGCGCGACATCCAAATTTCCGTTGAAGCCGATGTAGCCGACCGCTCCGCCGTAAACGCCTCTGCGTTCCTTTTCAAATTGCTGGATCAATTGCATCGCCCGGACTTTCGGAGCTCCCGATACCGTGCCCGCAGGCAGGCAGGAGACGAGTGCATCAAGCGGATGCATTGCGTTGTTCAGCTCCCCGGTGACTTCTGAAACAAGGTGCATGACGTGCTGATATCGCTCAATTGCCATGTATTTCGGAATCTTCACCGAGCCGACTGCCGCCACTTTGCCCACATCATTGCGGCTGAGGTCGACAAGCATCCGGTGCTCTGCCTGCTCTTTTTCGTCATTGGCCAGCTCGTCAGCAAGCGCTGCGTCTTCCACTTCCGTACGGCCGCGTTTGCGCGTCCCTGCAATCGGGTTCGTAATCATATGGCCGCCTCGGACCGTCAGCAAGCTTTCCGGCGAGGCACCGACGACTGCATAGCCGTCGAAATCAATAAAGAATTGGTAAGGAGACGGGTTCTGCTTGCGCAGCTTGCGGTATAGCTGGAAGGCATTTCCCGCATACGCCGCAGACAAGCGCTGCGACAGCACCACTTGAAAGATATCCCCTTTGCGGATATGCATCTTCGCCTGCTCTACCTGCTTACGAAATGCTTCGGCACTAATTTTCGAACTGAAAGCCAACGGCGGCTGATGCATTTCCGCTTCTTCCGTTTCCGGCTCGCGCAGCTGCGCTTCAATCTCTTCGACTTTACCTTCAAATGAAATGATCGTGGCATCATGCTTTACATGGTCGAAAACGATGATCGTTTCATAAAGCTGGAGATGGATATCGGGCATCTGCAAGCTATTCTCGACAGCCGCCTCGACCGGTTCGTAGACGCCGATTGCGTCGTAGCCGATATAGCCGAGCGCGCCTCCCGTAAACGGCAGCCCCTCGACAGCGGCTTCCCGCACCGGCATCAGGCTTTTCAACAGTTCCAGCGGCTTCCCGGCGTGCAAGGTTTCCTTGCCAGACCTGAAATCTACTTCCCTCAATGTCTCCCCTTCCCCAATATAAGCTTTGGAAGGGTTTGCCCCAATAAATGAATATCGGCCTGTAGCCGTTGTTTTCAGCGAACTTTCCAGCAGGCATTTGCGCGGCCCTTCTAAACGGTTGAACACCGCAATCGGCGTCAATGAATCTCCTTCGATCTTTTTCATTTTCATCTCTGCTCATCTCCTCTGCTTGTCAATCTTCTTCGCGGCTAAAACAAAAAAGCCCTCAGCAAGGGATATCCCTTCTGAGGGCGGATTAACCGCGGTGCCACCTCATGTCAAAGCTGAACCAGCTTTTCCTCTGCCCCCAGTAACGCGGGGGAAACGGGCCTCCCTACTCCAACTTCAAGGGGCCACTCATAAGTCCATTCACATGCGCGCCCCGCCAGTTTCCACCTGACACTGGCTCTCTTTGAGAGGCTTTCACATGCTACTCTTCTTATTCGGCGATTTACTCAACTATGCTCAACTCAGCTGTACTCCGGCGATGCCGCTTCCGGCACCTTCTGCCTTAATCCGTACAAAAAGGTTGACCTCATCTTATGAAATCCAGCCGCTTTTGTCAACTGAAAGCAAAATAATATGATAATTCTGTTTCTGCAAGCCGTTTTAAGGTAATCTAATAATAAGCGAGTCCATTAACTAAATGAGGGGGCAACAAGAAGATGAAAAAACATTGGTTTTTAGCAACCGCATTTTTAACTTTACTGCTGATCCTATCCGGATGTGCCGGAGAAAGCGGCGGGGATGGGGCCGAAAGCGGCGGAGACTCTGGCGATAAGACGAAAATCAGCTTTATTCATTGGCGCGGCGAAGATAAAGCGGTCCTTGATGAAATCATTACTGAATTTGAAAGCGCTAATCCGGATATCACGGTGGAAATGAACATTTATCCATCCGATCAATACCAAGGCACTGCCCAGCGGATGCTGGCGGACGGCGCCACAGGAGATGTCTTCACATCATTCCCTGGAGCCCAGTTCGAATCGATTCAAAGCGCCGGCCTGTTTGAAGATTTAAGCGGCGAAGAGTTCATTGCTAACTTTGACGAAAACCTTATTTCAGTCGGACAAAAAGACGGCAAGCAATACGCGGTCCCTTACCAGCTCGTTTTCAATATGCCGGTCTATAACAAAGGCATGTTCGATGAGCTCGGCTTGGAAGCTCCGAAAAGCTGGACTGAGTTCCAGGAGATGGCTGATACCTTGCTTGAAAACGGCATCACGCCGATTGCTTTCCCCGGTGCGGACATCGGTCCGAACCAGTTCATGAACAGCATGATGATGAACAATGCCCCTGATGAAGAGATTTTCGCCAAATTGCAAAGCGGCGAAGAGTCACTGACCAATGAATGGTGGGTCAAAACGCTGGAAGACTTCAAATTATTGGCTGACAAAGGCTATATCCAGGAAAATGCCTTAGGCACCAACGCGGATGCTGCCATGTCGATGGTAGCCAATGAAGAAGCTGCCATGATTGCGACCGGCTCTTACCATATGGCTTCCCTCTTAAAACTGAACCCTGACTTGCAATTGGATTTGCTAGCGCCTATTACAGTAGAAGAAAGCGAAATGGTCTACGAAGGCATCAACACTGCGACTTTCATGCTTGCAGTCAACAGCAAGTCTGAGAAAAAAGAACAAGCGAAGAAATTCATCGAGTTCCTGAGCCAGCCTGAGATTGCCTCTAAATACGCAAACGAAACTGGCCAGCATTTGACGGTTACTGACGTCACGTACGAATCAGAAGCTTTGAAAAATACCGCTTATTGGATCGACGAAAAGAAAACACGATTCCAGCCGCGCTTTTTGATCACCAACGCGCAAATCGAAGCAGCTGTACTCAGCTCGATTGAAAATGTCCTGGGCGGAGAAGAACCTGCAGCTGCAGCCGAAGCTGCCCAAAAATCGTAGACGAAAACAGGGAATGAGATTATGAGAACACCTAAATCCATCTATCTATTTTTCTTGCCTGGCCTCCTCTTATACAGCGTCTTTTTCCTGTATCCGACGGTCAGCGCGTTATTCTATTCTTTCACCAATTGGGACGGCTTCAGCGATGCCTTCCAGTTTGTCGGCATCGACAATTATCAGCGCGCGTTCACAGCGGATTCGATTTTCCGGAAAACCATCGGCAATAACTTGAAATTCATGTTTGTCGTCGTTATTTTCCAGACACTCGTTGCATTGGCGTTCGCCTTAATCATGTTGAAAAATACAAAGACCACCATTTTCCTGCGGGCGTTGTATTTTTTCCCGACGATCTTGTCATCGGTGTCCGTGGCATTCATCTGGGCGTTCATCTACGACCCTTCCCTTGGAATCCTAAACCGTGGCCTGTCGGTGATCGGCCTCGATTTTCTGGCGCAAAACTGGCTCGGGAATGCCAATATCGCCATCTACTCGCTGGCAATTACACAGGTCTGGTTCCACGCGGGCCAGATGCTGATCATTTTCGTTGCCGGCTTGCAGGCAATCCCACAGGAAATGTATGAAGTGGCAAAAATCGAGGGAGCCAGCAAATGGCAGACGTTCCGCAAAGTCACTTGGCCGCTGCTGGCGCCTTCCGCAACCATCGTCGTTGCCTATACGACCATCCAATCATTCAAAGCGTTTGACTTGGTGTTTGCGATGACCGGCGGCGGACCGAATTATTCGACGGAAATTATCGCGACTTATATCTACAGCGTTGCATTTGAAGGCTATCAATTTGGCTACGCCAGCGCCATTTCCGTTATTTTCATGATCATCATCGCCTTTATCACGTTTCTGCAATTCAAAGCATTGCGATCGGATCGGGTCTCTTATTAATGAAAGGAGGAAAACAGTGTGCTTTTCCGAAGGTTTTCCCTCATTGTCTATGCTTTGTTAATTTTGATACCGTTGTTGGTCGTAATGCTGACGTCAGTCAAAACACTTCAGGAAACATTCGCCAACCCGCTCGCCTTTCCTGAAGGCGGCATCAAGTTTGATAATTACATTGCGATTTTCCAAGAACAGACGATGGCAGGCTATTTCCTGAACAGCACGATTGTGACACTTTTCTCTGTCACGCTGACCTTGCTTTTCGCTTCGATGATCGCTTATGGCATCACCCGGCTCAATAGCTGGATCGGCAACGCCTTATTCGTCTTGTTCACGCTGGGCATGATGGTGCCTGCGCAAGTCATCATGGTGCCGCTGTATTCACTGATGCTCGATTTCGGATTGACGAACAGCCTGGTGGGGTTGATTTTAGTCAACATCTCATCCACGCTGCCGATAGCGGTATTCATCCTCACCGGCTTCATGAAAACTTTGCCGAAGGAATTATTTGAAGCTGCCACCATCGACGGCGCCGGCAATTGGCAGATGTTCGCGAAAGTCGCCATTCCGCTATCGCTGCCGTCTTTGTCAGCCACAGCCATCTTCCTGTTCGTGATGCATTGGAACGACCTGTTGTATCCCTTGCTGTTCATTACGGACAATGCGTATAAAACCTTGCCTCTTGCATTGCTTGAGTTCCAAGGCCAGTATTCGACAAACTACCCGATGCTGTTCACCGGCGTCATCATCGCCTCTGCACCGATGGTCATCGCCTACGTCTTCCTGCAGCGTTTCTTCGTTGCCGGCATGACAGCTGGAGCAGTAAAAGGCTAATCCAAGATGAGAATAGAAAAAGACAATGCCTGGTGCAAATTCGCACCAGGCATTGTCTTTTTTTTCGCTTCTTACCAGAAAGCAGGTTTCGCCACCATCAGCCACAGCATCAATCCCAGCAAAAGAACGTAAAGCCAAATGGAGCGGTTCAACTCGCGCAGCAATACCCCGCGGTCAGCGCCTGGCTCCTCGAATTTCCGCAGCACCGGTTTAAATGCCCGTGCCAGAAAGAAAATGGAACCGGCCATCACAGCGAGCGTCAAAGCAATCCAGGAATCTGTCCATGCCCAACTGCTTTGCCAGATGAGCAAGGCGCCGGTAGCCACCAGCACATGCCCGGCATGTTTGACGAGGCGGACAGCTGATCTGAAAGTAGCAATCTGCGAGCTTAGGACAAGCTCTTCCGCGCCGTCCATCCGCTTCACCAGCGGAAGCAGCACAAAGAACGGGCCAATCGACAAAATCGCACTGAATATGTGGAGATATAAAACTACGGTATACATATTATCTATTTCTGCAGCTCTCTAAATTCATGGACCCATACGCCCATTTCAGGAAGCCATGGCATCCCCGGATGAAATTTCAAAATCGATTGCTTGTAATCTTCAACGCTATCAAAACCTTCCTGGCGCGCTTTCTCCTCGTTCAAATCGCCCAGCGTTTCCGCATAAACCCGTTCCACGGTGAATTCGCGCCCTTTGAGCACCATCACTTCTCCGATATCGGCGTAGCGGCCATTGCGCCGCGTAGCTGTTTTGGAGCCCGCCAGCACTTTTTGCACATCTTTTTCATTTGTTACCAAGCGTTCAATGCTGCAGGTTTTTGGCGGCAACCCGCCTTTTGTATGATCAGACATCTTTTAATCCACCTTCCATTCGTTCTGTTTTCATTATATACGTTCTAGCCCAGCAACAGTCATTACCACACAAAACATCCCATATTTCAAACTGCAAAATGCAAAAGCAATAAAAAAGCCGCCGGTTTCCCCGGCAGCTTGCCAGCTGGAACTTCCAGCCCTTTCACTTTTTTTAATAGGCAAAAATATGCTTGCCAATTCTTTTGATGGTCGGACGTGAATAAATCCACGAATCTGTAACACCCGCAGGATTGTAATAATATGTCGCGCCGCCAGACGGATCGGATCCCAACATCGCAGCCCGCGCCGCTTTATAAGCCGTTGAGTTCGGGTTCATCCGGTATTGACCATCGCTTACTGCCGTAAACGCGTTGCGCTGAAAAATGACATTGTATGTAGAGTTCGGGAACTTGCTTGAAGACACCCGGTTCAAAATAACAGCTGCCACAGCCACTTGGCCGTTATAGCTTTCCCCACGTGCTTCCCCGTAGACTGTACGCGCCAACATTTCCACTTCTTTCAACTCACTGCGTGTCATCGGACCGGTAAAGCCGGTTGCCGGAACGCCAAAATCACGTTGAAAACGAATAACCGCGTCTTTAGTAATAGAACCGTAGTACCCGGTCGGATTCGTATTGAAATACCCAAGTTTCTTGAGCTGGCTTTGCAAGGCAGATACTTCCTTGCCGCTCACTCCCGTATGCAAATCCGGTGCATGTGCTTCTGCTTCTGTTTGAGAAAAACTTAAAAAGAATACGGTCAATAGTCCAAATACAAGCTTCTTGAAGATCTTCATGTTTTCTCTCCCTTCCATTTAGGGAATAGTTAGACAATCCCTTCCATTCAGTATAAAGATTGACAGTAAAGGAAGAAACCCGACAGACCTACTTGATTTCAAACATATGGAACGTTCTAAAGTCGTATGATTTCTTGTTGAGGGACAATTTTCTACCATTTTCGCAATATTTATATGAGAAAAGCCTTAAGTCCAGCTTTATTAAAAAGGAATCGCTTTGCTTTAAAGCGAATACCTTATGACACACAAATGTTCCAAGGAGGTAATGCCATGTTCATTTCACAGCCTTTTGATGAATTTCTTGAAGTGAGATACGAACGGATCACCGACACGAGCGTTAAAGTGACGTTGCCCATAAAGCCGATTTTTACTGCCAGTTCCGGATTCATACGCGGCGGCATTATTTCTACGCTCGCCGACGCCGCGCTCCGCAACGCTATTTCGCCCGATGAACACGGCCGTCCGAAAGTCGCTGCCGTCGATGTGAATGTAACGTTTTTAAAGAAATCGAAATCCACGACGCTGATTGCACGTGCATTTGCCGTAAAAGAAGGCGCGAATCTCACCCACGCGGACTGCATCATCCACGACGAGCACGATCAAGTGATTGCCAAAGCGAAAGCGATTTTGTTCAATCATTAAAAAAATCCGAAAGCACGATGCTTTCGGATTTTCAGCTTATTGAGAAAGGTAAATCCTTTTTCTGATGGAACCGATATTCCGAAAAACAGCTACGCTTGCCGCGGGCGAGCGCCAAGCCTCCTCAGTCGCTTCACTCCTTGCGGGGTCTCGGCTGTCTCGCTTTCCCGCAGGCGTCTCCGCTGTTTTGCTCCATATCTGAATAACACGAAAGAAAATGCAGAAAGTGTATCTTTCATGTGCTTCAGTAAAAGAAATAATTCGTTATTAAGAAATATCTTTGAATGAAGCGGAAGGCGGCGACTCCAGCGGGCAAAGCCTGAGCTGAAGACCCCACAGGAGCGCTAGCGACGAGGAGGCTGAAGCCAGGCCCGCGGAAAGCGTCCGCCTGAAGCGAAATGCAAAACAACTATCTAAGTTTCTCGACAGTCTGAAAATCATGCATCATTTCCTGACAAGGTGCAGTTGGGCGAACTGGCCGATTTGTTTGGCGCTCAACAACGTGAACTCCGTCTCCATGTCCATCGGCCGGAACAGCGGAATGCCGTCGCCGATCAGCACTGGGGCATACGAGATGATCAGTTCATCGATGAGCCGCTCTTTCAGAAAAGCGTGCAGCAATTGGCTTCCGCCAATGACCCAGATGCCTTTTCCAGGTTCTTTCCGAAGACGCTCCACAAAGGCTGGAATCGCTTCATCGGTAAAAGTGGCATGCTCATCAGAATCAGGAGCCGATTTGGAAAATACATATGATTTTTTATCGGTGTATGGATAGTTTCCGTTCTCATGCTCCATCACCCACTCATACGTACGGCGCCCCATAACAACAGTATCGATTGTTTCCATATACTCTCCATACCCAGCGTCCCCATCCATTTCCACTTTGAACAGCCAGTCCAGCGAATCACTTTTTGTCGCAATATAACCGTCCAGGCTTGCCGCAATGTAACAGCTGACTTTCCGTTTGCTTGTCATCCCGTTGCCTCCTTATTTTTTTCAATCTCAATCGCTTGCTTCTATTTTGACGCTTTCCCTTTTTATAATCAATGGCTTCCACCCTGGTCTTTTGGTAAAGTGTAAGAAATCCACTCGGAGGAGGCTCTCACATGAAAAAGATTGTCATTTTATCGGATACGCACATTCCCGTCCGTGCCAAAAAGCTGCCGCAGGCACTGGTCGCTGAATGTGAAACAGCGGATTTCATCATTCATGCCGGCGATTGGCAGACGATGGATGTTTTTCATGAATTGTCGGCTTATGCCAACACAGACGGCGTCACGGGCAACGTTGACCCCTGGGACATCCTTGACCGCTTCGGCAAGAAGAAGATTTTCGAGATTGATGGTTTAAAAATCGGTGTCATCCACGGCGACGGCATCCGCAATACGACGGAACAGCGGGCGTTTGAGGCATTTGCTGACGACAATGTCGACATCATCGTCTTCGGCCATTCCCATATCCCAGTTATGCGCGATGCAGGCGGCGTGACGCTTTTCAATCCTGGTTCCCCTACGGATAAGCGGCACCAGCCCCAATACTCGTTCGGCCTGCTGGAAATCGGCGACTCCTGGCAGCTTCGCCATGTATTTTTTGATAAAGAGCAATAAGAAAAGTGGACTGGGCTTCGCCCAATCCACTTTTCTTATTTGCTTTCTCTTTTCAGCACAAAACCGAGTTTGCTTAAAGCCATTTCGAGGTTCGCTTCAATCATTTCCCCTTTTAAAGCTGCAGCAAAATGTGGCACTTTTAACGCCATAAATGGCTGGATGCCCGTAATAACCGGAGCGACGCCAATGATTTTCAACGCACTGACAAGCATCAGTAAATACTTGCCCACTTCCGAATTGAGTTGTGTGACGCCAGAAACATCGATGATCAAATAATCCATTTCTGCGCCGCATTTCTCCAGCACATCCTCAATGATCGCCTGCGCACGCCGTGGCGTGATATGGCCGATTATTGGCAGGATGGAAACGCCTTTCGCCACAGGCACAAGCGGAGAAGAAAGCGACTGGATTTGTTCATTTGCTTTTTCGAGCTCCAATACATACGTCAAAAGTGCTGACATCATTTCAAAAGATTGTTGATGTTCTTCTGTAAAGTCGAAGGGCTGGTTATCTAATCCGCAAATCGTGCCATAGATGTCGCCATTTTCATAATAAACCGGAATCCCCATGAAAGAACCGTTATTGAATTGCGAGGCGATCTTGAGCTTTCCAGCAACTTCGCTTTTCGAGATATCGCCAATCTTCAATGGCTCATCGCCATAATTGACACTCAGACTGCAAAAAGTCTGTTCAAAAGGCGTAGAGCTTCCTTCTTGCACCAATTCTTCCCTGGTGTTGACCGCCTTGATGATTTTATTGGTAACGCCGTCGTTTTTCGCAATGAATAAGGTATTGATGTTCATCTGCTTGCTGAGCATATGCAAGATGTGTTCAGCAGCCTCGTCAAAATTTTGGAAGCTCCTCAGCTTTCTCATATCTTTCAAAGACATTTTTTCTTCCTCCTTCATGAGGCCGGCATGCATATACCGTTTTAGATTCTTTTTTAAACATACTATTTGTTTCTGGGATTTGCAAATTGATGCAGGATGCTTCAGGCGGCCAAAGAAAAGGTTCAGGAGTTTCCACAAGCGGGTATAGCCTAACATACCCTTTTAAAGGAGCTGAAGCGAATGAATGCGAAAGAAGATAGCTTGGAAATCGACTTGCTGCACCAGACAGATACAATCATCGAGTTTAAATGGACCCATACCGGCGACACATGCAAAGTGAAAAGAGATGCCGAAACCATCTACACGGGCACGGGAAATTCTTTTCAGGACACCGGCTTGGAGCCGGGGGAACTTTACACATACACAATCGAACGGCTCGATGCTGCTGGAACCGCCAAAGAACGGATTAAAATGCGGACTTCTACCGAAAATCGCTCTGAGGACTGCAACAACCTCCTCGAGCGGGCCGCAGTTACCGCCATTGTTTCCAAAGCAAAAATTTCATTGGCCTGGAGCGCTATCGAAGGGCTTCAGGAATTCGAAATTTATCGGGATGGGGAATTGATTGGCACTGTCGAAAAAAGCCAATTCTCCGATTACAGTGCTTCGAAAGACATTGGGCACACGTATCAAGTAAACGCCAAACGCCCTCTTGAAAAATCGGAATCCACATTCAGCGGCGAAAAATCGCTGGCTGCCCGCGTTTTCGGCTTGCTCAATATTAAGTCTTCGCAAGAGGAAGCAGCTATGGAAAAGTTCGGAATAACCTTTGAGTTAACTTCTGCCGACTATCTCTTATCAGGTTCACCGACAACCGATGTGGAAGACCAGAACCTGAAATGGGATTTCCGCTATAGCACCTTTTTGCCAGATGATTATTTGCTAAACCCCAACCTCCTGTCATTCAACCGCTATTTTTCAGGCGACGATCGGGGATTTGATGCCGACTCTTCCCATTACCGGACGCAAGTGAATTTCAACATCGACTTGAAAGAAAGCGACGTTGCGCTCAAATTCACGAAAGATGTCGGCATCAGCATCGCCTATGATTGGCGCAAGAAATTCCGGAAAGCAGATGTGGCTTCTGCTGAGGATGTCTATTTGGAGACAGTGGAAGAAGACGAACGCAACGTCACATTGCAATTGCACCATAGTGTCGGCAACCCGCTGACTCCATCCCCCAATATTGACTATGACGTTGCGGCAAGGTTTTACCGCGATGGCCATTACGACATTGCCGGGATGCACGATCAGGCGCCGAACCACGAAGTTTATCTGCGCAATAGCGGCGATAGCAACTGGAAGGAAATTCATCAGGCGGAAAGCAAAGGCCTTGCATGGATGTCCGACACTATTGCCAGCCAGTATTGGCGCATATTGAATTTTCATTGAACCTAATTGTATATGGCATAAAAAAAGAGCCGAAGCGCAATGCGCCTCGGCTCTTTGTCATTTATCCAAGAATCGTTTGCGGATATGCGGCGGCGGCAGCATGCAGCTGTCAAGCTTGCCGAATACTTTATAACGGTTTTTGGCAATCACATCGTACGCTGCGTCTCCAATGAAACGCGGGAACGGCTTCAAGTAATAAGCGAGTTTCCACAGGCCCGTCAAATGATTGGAAATCATTAATGCGCCTTCCGATTTCACATAAGCCTGTCCGTCTTTAATGAGCACCAAGCTATCTACATCAGCTGGTACTTCATGCTTTCTGCTCAGCTCTTTGCCGATATCGCTCTGCAATGAGGCGAATTGATAATAGCCTGCAGGATCATGATTTATGATGAATTGAACGCTGGAGTCGCAGAAATTGCAATCTCCATCGAATAAAATAATCGCATGTTCCATTATTTTTCCTCCTTCATTAAAAACCCACATACATGGCCGGAACGTTTTTTCCGATTCCAGCCTATATAGCTATTAAATAACCTCTTTTGCCCCTGCTCAAACACTATTCCCTTGCCACAGTCCCTTGATTGAAGAATAGTCTCCAGCCTGACGCCCTCTTTTTCCAGACCGAACTGCGCAGTGTTTCTCGCCCACTCCGTTCGTTGACAATCTTATACGTCGTCAACACTGCCTCCGGTCCGAGCTCATGCAGCTGGAAATCGGAGATTGTCAATGGATCCATAGACAATGCATGGTCACCCTCGATATCGGCCCGGTAGATCATGTATCCGGAACTGCCGATTTCAAAAAATTCTTCATCCAGCACCGCCCCGATTTTCTCTTTGGAACTTCGCACTTCAGGCTTCAGGTGGCTGCATTCAAGACGGTAAATCTGCTGTTTTAATTCTTCCATTTGGACACTCCCTTTAACGGCATTTCCTTAACTTTAGGCAACTGCCTGCCGCCAGTCAAGAAGACGCTAAAAAGAACATCCCCGCTTCTGCAAGCGGGGATCGGTTTATTGTTTTTTCTCGTCGTCGTAGAATTCGTCCATGTGCTTGCCCGGCTGGTCTTGCGGGCCGTCGGAAGAACCGAAATCTTCAACATCCTCGAAGCTGTCATCGTAATCGCGCAGCCGGCTGTCGTCTTTTTTTGCTGGCCGGGAAGTTGAACTGCCTATTGCATCTTCTTCTGGCGGCCGTGTCGTCATATCCAAATTATGCTGGGCATGGTCGATGCACGTCAATGCCGTCGGCAAAGCTTCAAGCCGCTCAAACGGAATGTCCTTTCCGCATACAGCGCATTTTCCGTAAGTACCTGTTTGTATTGCAGCAAGTGCGTCGTATGTTTCGTCCAGTTCTTCTTGCTTGAACTGATTGATCGCCATTCCGCGTTCCTGGTCGAACAAGTCCGTTGCATTGTCTGCCGGGTGGTTATCGTAATTGGAAAGCTCGGTGCGCTCGAATTCTTCTTTATGTTCGATGCGCCCCTCAAGTTTATTTTTTTGTTCTATCAATATGGCCTGCATTTGTTTTAACTGTTCGTCTGTCATCATTATTCCTCCTCAAAAAGCTGCTTGTTCTGTATATTGCCTTTTTCAGCAAAATCAAACCTGGCGGAGGTTTTCGCACCGACAATTCATGATTTCAAGCTGCCGGCTGAAAAATGGATTTGACAGCATTCTGAAAGTCTTTTACTATGAGTGAAGCTATTGAAAATTCATAAGCCGGCAACGGGAGAGGTTCATAGCATTTCACCCTCTATAAAAAACTATGGATCGACGAATTCAGCCGTCTACAGACGCAACCGGCTTTTTCTTGTTCCTTATTTTATAGGCCTCTCTCAAGCCCACACACTTGAAGGAGGCCTTTTCACATGGCAGGACGCAACGAAGAGACATTGGATCACCTAGCACTTCTCGGCAATCAAAACACGAAATACAAATTCGAGTATGACCCGAACATCCTTGAAGCAATCGATAATCTGCATACCCGCGATTATTTCGTGAAATTCAATTGCCCGGAATTCACATCGCTATGCCCACAGACCGGACAGCCTGATTTTGCGACCATTTACTTGAGCTTTATCCCTGATAAAAAATTGGTGGAGAGCAAATCGCTGAAACTGTATTTATTCAGCTTCCGCAACCATGGCGACTTCCATGAAGATGTCGTCAACATCATCATGAACGACTTGATCAAACTGCTCGATCCACGCTATATTGAAGTTTGGGGCAAGTTCACACCGCGCGGCGGCTTGTCGATCGATCCTTATACGAATTACGGAAAACCGGGAACGAAATACGAAGAAATGGCTTCCTACCGCATGATGAACCACGACATGAATCCGGAAACAATCACCAATAGATAATAAAAATCGCCAGCATGGGCTCCATGCTGGCGATTTTTTGTGTATATATCCAATTAAAGGTTACTCCGCTTTTCATCAAATTTTTTGTGGAGTCTTTTTTGCCGGCTTTTTGGTGCCGACTTTTGCAGGCACCAAGAGAAAGTCAGCCACAATCGGCAAATGATCCGATACATCGGTATGCATGATCGCGCTTTGAATCACTTCAAGCTGGGAACAAGAGAAAATATAATCGATTCGCGTCGCCGGTTTAAAGATTTCCCCGGTTTCTTCATTTGTATAAGGGGCGGGATACGTATACGCATCCCCTCTCTTCATCTTCAAAAAAGCGTCCGAATAATGGCTGTGAAGTTTTTGGATATGGGGATGCTGCGGCGGCGCATTAAAATCGCCAAGTACAATGCGCGGCAATTGGCGCCTGCCCGAAATATTCAGCAACTCCCCAATATTGACTTTAAGTTCTTCTTCTTTTAAAGCGAGGTGCGTATTAAAGACATGGATATGCTTGCCTTTCACTTCCACGACCGCTTCCAGGATTCCGCGCTGCTCGTTTGTGCCAAAATCACTTTTGACAGGTGTCAGGGAATGATTTTCCGCGTATTTGATCGGGTATTTGCTAAGAATGGCATTGCCGTATTGGCGGCGCGGCTGGTCGGCGGCTGCCGGTTCGATGTCCAAGTTTGCTCCGAATGCAGCATGCATCCCAAGCCTTTCGCTGAGCCAGTCCACTTGGTCCATAAACGAACTGCGGTCCGAGAAGAACCGGTCCACTTCCTGCAATCCAATAACGTGGGCGCATGAGTCTTCTATGACCGAAGCTGTTTTTTCCAAATCCACAATGCCGTCCATACCCAAGCCATGAGCAATATTGAAGGACATGACTTTCACCGAAATATTCGCTTCCATTCTTCCTGCGTGCATACAAACATCTCCTTTAGAATCAGGCAATTCACCGGCAAGCACCCGAGTTAAAGTTATTGTAGCAGGTGATTGTTGCGTATTAATATCGCACATGTTAAGGATTGTAAAGAAAGTGTAAAAGGCAGCTCCGGGAAAAACCGGAACTGCCTTTTGCGTTTGGTTATTGGTGAAATCCGACGTATACATGAATGGCATCGCGCAGAAATTTGGCTGCTCCCGAGCGGACCTTCTCGTAATAGGCTGAAAAACGCGGATCATCGACGTACATCTGCGCAAGTCCGGCATGTGCTTCTTTGCTGTAAGAGGGCCAAGTGAAGTCCAGCCATTCTTTATGCAATGCAGCCGCTTCTTGCGCTGCTGGCCCTGAAGCATTGCCTGCTTCCATGGCTTCCTCGAGTTTGGCCAGCAGCCTCTTTTCCGTCGCCATGAATTCTTCGTACTGCGCCTCACTCATATTGAACATTTTGGCATTCGACTGGTCAACGATATCATCGCCGTAAGCCTCCCGCACTTCCTTGCCGTAGCGCTGCTCATTGTCCTCAATCAGTTCTTTCTTGAAGCCTTCGAATTTTTCGCTGTCGCTCATGCTAATCGTCCCTTCCTTTGCGGATATTGTCCCCTCCACAGTATGGATCAGGCGGTCGAGCTGCGCGCGCCGCTCAAGGAGCTGGCAGCGGTGCGCCTGCAAAGCTGCGGTCCCATCGAATGACGGATTGTTGACGATTTCTTTGATGCTTCCGAGATCCATCCCGAGTGCACGGTAAAAAAGGATTTGCTGAAGCTTATCCACTTCCCTGCCGCCATAGATCCGGTAGCCCGCGGAGTTTTTCCGCGCAGGCTCAAGCAATCCGATTTCATCGTAATACCGCAATGTCCTCGTACTGACACCCGCTATATGCGCAAGTTTTTGGATTGTGTACTCCATCTGCCCACCTCCTGATGGATCAACTTTACACCTTGACGCAACGGCAAGGTCAAGCCGCAAGTTCAAGTTAATTGCTGTTCTGCAAATTCTTTATAGAGCGCATGCGATGCAGCCAATTCCTCGTGTGTGCCCGTTCCGGTAACACGCCCTTTTTCAATAAAGACAATCTTGTCAGCGTCGACAATCGTCGACAATCGATGGGCAATGACAAATGTCGTGCGCCCTTCCATCAAACGGCTGAGCGCTTGCTGGACAATGCCTTCTGACTGGCTGTCAAGGCTCGCTGTAGCTTCATCCATCATGAGGATTTTAGGATCCCGTAAAAAGGCGCGCGCGATGGCGACCCGTTGGCGCTGGCCGCCTGATAATTTAACCCCTCTTTCGCCGACTTCTGTGTCGAGTCCATCCGGGAATTCCATGATAAAGCCTTCCGCATAAGCCATGCGGGAAACACGCCATAACTCTTCATCAGGAATCTTTTCCGCTTCAGGCAGGCCGTAAGTCAGGTTCGCCCTTATCGTGCCACCCATCATGGCGCTTTCCTGCGAAACGTAGCCGATTTGGCTGCGCCACGATGCCAGCGAAATGCTGCTGATTCCAACACCGCCGATGGTGATTTCACCGGCAGCCGGTTCATAATAGCGTTCAAGCAAACTGAACACCGTCGTTTTGCCGCCTCCGCTTGGCCCTGCAAAAGCGATCATCTCGCCCGGCTGCGCTTCAAAAGAAATATCCGCGAGCACCGCTTCTCCTGTTTCATAAGAAAAACTGATGTTTTCGGCACGCAAGGTTTTTCCGGCGATGTCCATATTGCTGCCTTCCTGCGCTTCTTCTAGCGGCACTTCCAAGATGCCGATGATGCGTTCTGTCGCACCTTTCGCTTTTTGCAATTCCGTAAAGAACCGCGCGAACGTCGCAAGCGGCACAATGATTTGGAACAAATACAGCAGGAACGCGACAAGCGATCCCGTCGACATGGACCCTTCTGCTACACGGATTCCGCCGTAGCCCAAAATCATGACAATGACCAGCATGACTGCCAAGTACATGAGCGGCGCAATCCATGCATATATTTTCGCTTCTTTCATGCCGATTGCGTACAAGGCGGCAATCCCCTGCAAGCCTCTCTTTTCTTCAACTTGTTCAGCGGTCGATGATTTCATTAACCGGATTTCACTTAAAGTTTGCTGGACATGGCCGGTGAATTGCGCCGTTTCATCTTGCAGGCTGCGTGAAATCTTCGCCATGCGCCGGCCAAGTGGAATCATGATCGCCACTGTCATCGGCACTGATACCATCATCAATAACGTCATTTTCCAGTCCAGTACGGCTAAGATAACGACTGCGCCGATAATGGAAATGATGCCCGTGACAAATTGCGGAAAATGGTCGGTAATCAGATTTCGCACAATGCCGGTATCATTGACCACACGGCTCACTGTCTCGCCGCTCGATTGCTGGTCAAAATAGCTGACGCGCAAACGGATCAAATGGACCCACATGCGCTCCCGCAATCCGGCAACGATGCGCTGGCCCACTTTGCTCAATAAATAAATCGAGACGCCGTTAATAATGGCCTGCAGGATAAATGCCGCCCCGATGCCGATCATCAGCGGCACACTCAGTGAATCGAGCGAGAAACCGTCCACCAAATCTCTGGTCAATAACGGTACGGCCAAGCCGACCAGCGTCGTCACCAAACTGGCGGCCAGCCCAAACGCCAACGCCCCTTTCGGAATCTTCAGCGACAGCAACAAGGATAAAAACGGCTTTAAGCCGATTGTTTTCTCTTTTTCTTTCATCAATTAAAACTCCATTCCATCCTTTTAATCCTCACTAATTCTTCCTTATTAAGCAACTGTGATTTTCCGGTCTTTCGGCAACGCCATTCCCGCCAAGCCCATAATCGGCAAAAAGGACACAACGACCATCGTTTCATAAATCCCGATGGCATCCATCAAGACGCCAATCGCTACGCCGCCGATCGCTCCCATGCCGAAAGCCAGTCCGACCGTCAGCCCAGACATTGTCCCGATCTTGCTGGGCACCAATTCTTGCGCGTAAACGACTGTTACCGAGAAGCTCAGCATAATGAAAAACCCGATAAATGCCAGCAGCACAACAACGAACCCTACCGATACATAAGGCAAAACAAGTGCAAGCGGGATCGGCACTAACAGCGATAAGACAATGACATTCTTGCGCCCGATACGGTCCGCCAATGGCCCTCCAAAAAAGGTCCCTGCCGCTCCCAATGCCAGGAACAGAAATATGTAAAGTTGGCCCTTCTGAATCGTCAATCCGTATTCTTCTATCAAATGGAAAATATAAAAGCTTGTGATGTTTGTGACATAGAACGAACGCGCGAAAATGATGATAAGCAGTAGCGCCAATGCAACGCCAACCTGCTTTTTTGACAGCTCTGGCAATGACGACAACAGCGCTTTCCTGCCATTGCCTGCCCGTTGACGCGCCAGTTCCGCTTTGTACCATATCGAAATGCGCGACAGAATGAAAATCCCGAGCGCCGCCACAAAAAGGAACAACGCCGCTCCTTGCTGGCCAAGCGGTACCAGGATAAATGCACTGATTAACGGTGCCAGCGCCTGCCCCGAGTTGCCGCCTACCTGGTAAATCGATTGCGACAAGCCGCGGCGATGCCCCGCCGCCATGAACGACACGCGGGATCCTTCCGGGTGAAACACTGCAGACCCTAAGCCGAGGAACATCACGGACACCACAATCATCCAATATTCCGGCGCGAACGCCAGCCCCGCCATGCCCAGGAACGAACTTGCCATACCGAACGGCAGCGCGAAAGGCATCGGTTTTTTATCGCTGATAAACCCGACGACCGGCTGCAGCACGGACGCGACCATATTGAGCGCAAACGCAATCAGCCCAAGCTGCGTGAAGGTCAGGCCAAGGTCCGCCTCCAGAATCGGAAACATCGCCGGAATGACCGCCTGCAGCGAATCATTTAAAAGATGGCACGCCCCCATCGCGAACATGACAGGGTATACCGGATTCCCCATCACGGGGGATGTCGCTATTTTAGCCATCAGCCTGCCTCCTCTCCGAAATCCTAATCACTTCCATTATAGAATATTTCCCCGCCCCAAGACATTTCCAGCAATGGGCTTTCTTGACTCAATCGAAAAAAACACCCGCAGACTCGTGTCTGCAGGTGTTTTAAACAGCCTTTGCTTGCTGCCAGTTTTCAAGGCGTCTGTCCAGCATGAAATTTCCGAACGGGATGAAAGCGACTGCCACTGCAGCCACGGAAAAACGGAACGGCCATTTGAAGATAAACGTCATATAGGCGATCATCACGCAGTAAATCGTGAACAACCCACCATGGACCGCCCCGACCACACTGACAGCCTCCGGAAACCCGAAGAAATATTTTAACGGCATGGCCAGGAACAATAAAATCAACAACGAACTTCCTTCAAGCAAACCCATGAAGCGGAATTTGCCCAATGCATTTTTAATCATCTTTTCCCCTCGCTATCTATTTTTTCATTATAGAAGGGATGGAGGGGTGGAAACAAGCAAGAGAACAATAAATGGCGCTTTTTAGCCATTAGCCCTTCAAGATTCCGCCACATTTTTCCGTTTGCCCAGTTTTACGAATAAGACTTTCAAGTAATCGCCTTCTTTGAATTCTTTGCGGACCCGGAAGTCTTTCGGCAAGGTGAATTCTTCAACGATCTTATAAGACATGTCTTCTTCTTTGAATGCTTTTTCGATAAAGCCTTTGAATTTCTGCATGCCGAACGACGCGCTATTCGTCGACGCCACGATGACACCCTTGTCTTCAGTGATGGCGATGGCTTCCCGCATCAGGTGCGTATAGTCTTTCGATGTGCTGAACGTGTATTTTTTCGAACGCGCAAAGCTTGGCGGGTCCAGGACAACCAAGTCGAATTTCATTTCTTTGCGTTTGGCGTATTTAAAGTAATTGAAGACGTCCATCACCAGGATGTCCTGGCTTTCGTAATCGATGCCGTTGACGCTGAATTGCTCAATGGTTTTGCTGTTGCTGCGCTTCGCCAAATCGACGCTCGTCGTCTTCATGGCACCGCCGAGTGCAGCTGCTACCGAGAATGCACCTGTGTAAGAGAACGTATTCAGCACCGTCTTGCCTTTGGCGTAGCGTTCTTTGATGGCGTTGCGGACATCGCGCTGGTCCAGGAAGATGCCGGTCATCGCGCCATCGTTCAAATAGATAGCGAAATTAATGCCGTTTTCTTTGACGATCAGCGGGAATTCGCCGCGTTCGCCTGCTACGAAATCATCTTCTTCGATGTATTGCCCTTTCGCATCAAAGCGTTTTTTCTGGTAAACCCCTTTGCAGTCTGCTACGTTCTGCAGCGCTGCAATCACTTCGTCTTTGAACGAATAAACGCCTTCACTGTACCAGCTCACAAGGTAAAATCCGCCATAATAGTCAATCGATAACCCGCCGAAGCCATCGCCTTCGCCGTTGAATACGCGGAAAGCTGTCGTGTTGGGGTCATCGTAAAAAGTTTTGCGTTCCGCGATTGCCGCGGCCAGCGTCCGTTCAATAAACCCTTGGCCGATCGCTTCGTCCTTATTGCGCGTCAATACCCATCCATAGCCTTTGTTCTGCTTGCCGTAATAGCCTTTTGCCAGGAATTTATCGTGCTTATCCGTCAAATTGACGATGGTGCCTTCTGTTTCAAGCACATCCGCATTTTCAAGCGCTTCTTTTGCAATCAACGGATAGCCTCTTTGGAATTCCGCTTTCGCTTTATCGTTCACTCTTACCGTAACTTCTTGTCTCATCGTCACTCATCCTATCTCTTAAAATCTGATTGTCTTATCCTCAGTGTATTACAATAGCGCGGCTAATCATACCTCCGCATGGAATGCCCTTACACAACGCCTCTGACAACTAGCGATATATTGCATAAAGAATATTTAACATTTCCACAAATTGGTGTATACTTTTAGTATTAACAGCAAGAGAAAGGGTGCACCTGCAATGCCGATTCCAGTAAATCACGCAAAACCGGTCCGTATGACCGCGAAAGAAAACGCGTATAACCAATTACAGCAATGGATTATAGATGGCACATTACAGCCTGATGAAAAGTTGGTTGATACGGAACTTGCACAAGCGCTGAATTTAAGCAGGACCCCTATCCGCGAAGCGCTGCAATTATTGGAGGTTCAGGGATTCGTGGAAATGTTCCCTGGTAAGGCTACCCGTGTGACACGGGTGGAAAAGGAAGATCTTAAAACCTTGCTTCCGCCGCTCTCTGCATTACAGGCCTTGGCTGCCGAATTAGCAATCCCCCGCCTAGACAGCGAATTAATCGATCTGCTCACTGAGACAAATCAGCGTTTTGCTGATGCCATAAAAGCCCGGGATAATTTCTCGGCATTGAAAATCGACCAGGAATTCCATCAACACATCGTCAATGCTGCTGGCAATCCGTATGTCGACACCATCCTTGGCCGTCTGCAAGCTCATGTCCGCAGACAATTTTTCCATCATTCATTGATTTTGACCCAGCAATCGGTCGAAGAACACAGCGAAATCATCGCGGCATTAAAAGAACAGGACGCTGAAAAAGTGTGCCTGCTGATGAAAGCCAATTGGAACCGCACAGTCGATGAGCTGTCGTTATAAGTTACCGATGCCATTGAAAAAAGCTGTCCCCTGCGCGCTAAGCGCTGGAGACAGCTTTTTTGATATGGAAGCCGGCCCGATTTTTCGGATCAGCCTATATCCGGGCAATTATGCTTCGTTGCGTGCCGTTTGGACATTGACGCCTTTCCGGCTGCGCGCGATGACAGAGAATACAGCAATGGCTGCCAGTGCTGGAATGAGCCAACCAAGCCCATCATTGTAGAGTGGCAGCGATGCAGCATAGAAATCGATGATTGATTGCAGCCAATCAGGATTGGCAATGCCAAGTGACGCAGTCAGCGTCTTCAATCCATCAATGATTGCGATAAAGAATGTTACTGCCATAGCGCCAACGTAGACGATCCGGTCATGCTTGAACACCGGCGATAGGAACGCCAAGATGATCAAGACAATCGCCAATGGATACAAGAACATCAATACAGGGATCGAATAGGCGATGATATTCGAAAGGCCTGCGTTTGCCACTACTAAAGAGAAGACAGAGAAAATGACCACATAAGCTTTATAGCTGATTCTCGGCATCAATTTATGGAAGTATTCCGCATTGGCAACGGTCAAGCCGATAGCAGTCGTCAGACAGGCAAGCGTAATGATGACCGCAAGCAAAAGCGTACCGAATGTTCCAAAATAATGGGATGATGCTCCGCTTAATACGGGGCCGCCTGTTTCAAAAAGCCCTAAAGTGTTTGTGCTGGTTGAACCCAGATAGGCGATTCCAGCATAAACAACTGCCAGAAGACCAGCAGCGACCACACCGCTCTTCAGCGTTGCGGATAAAATCCCTTTTGGGGAAGTAACGCCCAATTTACGGACAGTAGCGATGACGATAATGCCGAATACCAAAGAGGCCAAAGCATCCATCGTGTTATAGCCTTCCGTGAATCCTTTTAGGAAAGCGCCGCTTGCGTACGCTTCCTGTGGAGCCGCTGCTTTGCCCATTGGGTTTACAATTGCCATGATCAATAGCGCAGCCAGCGTAATAAGAATTGCCGGCGACAGGAATTTGCCGATGCTATCGACCAATTTCGAAGGATTCAGGGACAATAACAGCGAAAGCCCAAAGAAAACCACTGTAAACACCGGCAATCCGATCGATGCGAAGTCTCCGCCCACAAAAGGAGCAATGCCGATTTCATACGATACGGCGCCTGTTCTCGGAAGTGCAAAGAAAGGTCCGATCGTTAAATACAAAAGTGCTGTAAAGATGACGCCGAATACGGGATGTACACGGCTTGAAAGGTCTTGCAAATCACTGCTCTTCGAATAACCGATAGCTAAAATTCCAAGAAGCGGCAAGCCTACGCCTGTAATCAGAAAGCCCAGAATGGCCCATGCGACTTCAGAGCCTGCAGCTTGTCCAAGTTGTGCCGGGAAAATCAAGTTCCCTGCACCAAAAAACAATGCGAACAACATCATTCCAATTACAGCATACGCGCTAAACGATAACTTTTTATCCATTTCACTTTTTCCTCCTAAGCAATAAGCTTTTCATTTTTCTATGACAAAAGAATTTTAAAATAATATTTCGGCACACTAATCTTCGTATGCAATATATCGCATAAAGTCATAATACAATATCTAAAGAAAAATGCAACATAATTTACTTTAAATTTTCAAAAAAACAGTTAATTTTGTAAACTTGTTGATGGAACTCATTTTTTCGGAATAGCTTTTCTCAAAAAAAGGAAATCTTGCAGGAATTTAGAAATCGCCGCAAAAAAACCCGGGCGCAAATGCCCGGGTGTCCACATCTTATAAAAACCTTAGCCAAATCATGTCACATTGCCGCTAAGGTACACTTCTTCGAATGGCTGAACGATGACAAAGCCTTCTCCTGTAAATTCCATCTGAATCGACTCCCCGCTTCCGCGCCCAAGAAATGTCCGCAGCGAAACATCGGTGCGGAACTCAGGCGTCAAATTGCCTGACCAGGCAACAGTAGCGTTCGGATCGGTCAGCACCGGCTCGCCCGGACGCACAAGCAGCGTCAATGGCTCATAATGGGAAGTGATCGCCACCCGCCCTTTGCCCTTCAATGTCACATTGAACAAGCCGCCGGCCATGACGCCAGCCATTTTCCGCATCATCTTGATTTCCCACTGAATGCCCGGTTCGAAAGCCAGCAAATCATTGCCATTGACCGTAATGGCTTCATCGTTCAATTCGAAAATCGTGATTTTCTTTCCTTTATCCGCCAGATACAGCCGGCCGCGGCCGACTGCTTTCATCAGCGACGTCCCTTCACCGGTCAATGCTTTTTTGAACATCGTGCCGACGCCGTGCTCAAGAACACCTTCACGCTCGAACTTGATTTGTCCGGTATAAGAAATCATCGAACCTGCTTTTGCCCACACCATATCTGCTAAATTCACTTCCAAGATGCGTGGTGTTTCCAGCTCGAAATAATCGTTTTCCCGTTCGTCTTGCTTGGTCAGCCGGATAAATTCATCAATCGTATAATTCGCCATGTGCCATTTCCCCTTTCCGTCTATAGTATCTATCTACGGATGCTGCATCTTGAAGGTTTCATTAATCTATCTGCAGTGTTTCTCGGATTGCGCAAATCTTATGCCCCGCTTCCGTGTGAAAATGTTGTAGAATAACTAATTATGGAAAGAAGCTCGTTTTGTTTTGCCAATTTTACCGGAAGGCGCGATGTTCAATGAAATTTTTGATAACCTTTACGCAGCTGATTGTATTATACGGATTTTACGTCGCTGGCGAATGGCTGCGGGATTTTTTCAATTTGCCACTTCCTGGCAGCATCGTCGGCTTCTTGCTGCTTTTTATCGCATTGCTCCTGAAAATTTATCCGCTGCGGTGGATCGAATCCGGCGCTCAATTCCTTCTCGCTTTTTTATCCTTGTATTTTATCCCGGCCACGGTCGGTGTTATGCAGTACGGCGATTTGTTTACAGGCAAAGGCCTATGGCTGATTGCCATTGCGATGTTCAGTACATTGATGACAATGGGCGTATCCGCTGTTCTCAGCCAATGGGCTTCCCGGCGGCGTACTGACGAAAGGAGCTTGTGACGCTTATGAATCTTGTTCTGTTGTCGTTGCTGTTCGCCGCATTGACCATTGCAGCTTACTTGTTTTTGAACACTCTTTACCTGAAATACCGCTGGACGCTGCTGACGCCCGTGTTGACGACGACCGCGGCGCTGATCGTCATCCTATTGCTGTTTGACATCCCTTACGAGCGCTATATGCTCGGCGGACAGTGGATTGGCGCACTGCTCGGACCCGCTGTAGTGGCACTTGCAGTCCCTCTTTACAAGCAGCGGAAATTATTGGCGCAAAACTTGGCGCCCATCATGCTTGGTGTATCAGCAGGCGCATTGGTCGGCATGCTCAGCGGTGCGCTGCTTGCAAAAGTGATGGGCTTTTCCGCCGAAATGATTTTAACGATTCTGCCAAAATCGATTACTACACCAGTTGCCATGCAGCTCGCAGATTCGCTTGGCGGAATCCCGTCGTTGGCGGCGGTATTTGTCATGGCTGCCGGATTCACCGGCATCCTAACGGGTCCTTGGCTCTTGAAAACGCTCCGCATCGATTCAGCCATCGGACGCGGCATCGGCCTTGGCACATCCGCCCACGGGCTTGGCACCGCAAAAGCTTTTGAATATGGCGTCGAAGATGCCTCGATGAGCTCAGTAGCGATGACATTGAGTGCAGTCGTCGGTTCATTTGTCGGCCCGGCGATTGTCTGGCTATTGTTTATGTAAACAACAGAACCCCCATGCGCAGCTGGCGCATGGGGGTTTTTTATGGCAAATTCAATTGCCAGGAGACGCCGAAACGGTCGATCAGCCAGCCGAATTTCCGGCTGAACGGATAGTCGCCGAGCGGCATCAATTCTTCACCGCCTTCAGACAGCTGGCTGAAGGCGCGGTCAATTTCCGCCTCACTGTCGCATGTTACATAGAGTGAAATGGCAGGCGTAAAACTGAAATCATGCTTGATCGTGCTGTCAATGCACAAAAGGACTTGGTCGGCGAGCCTGAATTGGGCCAGCATCACCGAACCATCTTCGTTATACGTAATATTGTCGATAGCGGAATCCTCAAACACCGCCGTATAATATTTCATCGCTTCCTCCGCTTGCCCAGTAAACATTAGAAAAGTGGTGACTTTCGGGAGTTGACGTTCCAATGCGATCCTCTCCTTTACGATTGGCTGATGTCTCTTTTATTGAAGCCCATAAATCCAATGATTAAAAGCACGGCAGCGGCAGCGGCCAATGCGCTTAGAATGCCCCAATCCACGGCTTCAACCGGCACTTGCGCGACGTAGCCGTAAGGCGTCAGCTTTTGCACCCAATCCGGGAATTGAAACAGCTCGCCAAAATAAATGGCAATAAAAGAAAATGCGATGTAAAGCCACATCAAACCGGTGAACCTCGGCGCCCAGCCGAGCAATAAAACCGCGACGCCAACCATCACCCATGCCGCCGGCAAATAAGCCAGCGCAGCCTTCATGAACATAGCGAGCTGAAGATCTTCCTCAATGACCGAAATGCCGACTCCGCCAAGGCCGAGGCCAGCGAGCCCCAAGATCACGAAGCTTGCCAACACCGCAAGCAGCACATAGCTGCCAAGCAGCCGATTTTTCGATACGGCCTTGCTCAGGATGTGTTCCAAGCGCCCATTGGTTTCTTCCCCTTTCACTTTCAGCACCGCCATCAGTACCGGAATCGTCCCGAGTATGGCCATAACCGACATCAGCACCGGGATGAATTGTTCGGTAATGGAAAACCCGGATTGCTGGACGATCAGCTGCTGCATCAAATCGATGTCTTCAAAGAAAGATTCCATGTCGCCGAGCACCGAACCATAGGAGGCGCCAATCAGCAGCAACCCTGCTGCCCAAGCGATGAGGCCCGTCCGCTGTAGCCGGAATGCCAGGCCGAACGGATTCTCCAGCCCTTTGGAAGCGTGCGCCCGTCCTGCACGCACCGGCAAAAAGCCGGAGCCGAGGTCACGCGCCGAATTCAAATACAGCGCCAGCAGCGCGAGCGCCAACGCTGCGCCGGCCGTCAAGAAAATGGGCCACCAATAATTAGTGACATATGCTTCCGTGCGGAGAATCCAGCCGAGCGGTGAGAACAGCGACAGCGTTCCGTCTGACAGATCGCCGATTGCCCGTATGATATAGGCCAGCAGCAATGCCGTAATCGACAAGCCGACCGTGCCCCTCGAACTCTGGGAGAGCTGGGCGAAAACAGCCGCTATTGCAGCGAATGCCATGCCGGCCGACCCCAGCGCAAAACCATAGACGAAAGACCCTTCGGCATCGATGCTGCGAATGTTCAGCGCCATCAGCGACAGCGCGGTCAATACCGATAACAGCACATTCACGCCGAATAGCACGAGCAGCACCGACAGCAAATTCGACAGCCGACCGACCGGCAGCGACCGGATCATTTCCAGCCGGCCATCTTCTTCGTCCGCGCGCGTATGGCGGGACAGCAGAAGGATATTCATGAGCCCGACCACCACAGCCGTCATCAGCAGCATTTCATGGCTCAGCATCGCCCCGATTGTGTAATTATCCAAACCATAGCCCGGGCCGACCATTGCCGTCATCGCCGGATTGCGCATCGTCTCCGCCATCGCCTGCCGTTCCGCATCATTCTGGTACAAACCGGTGAACGCAAAAGCGATGATGCACGTCATCGCGATGAATGACAACAGCCATAAAGGCAGCCGCAGGCGGTCGCGCTGGACGATAAAACGCATCAAAGCGCTTGTGCCTTGCACTAACCCTTTGTCCATTAGCCCCCGCCCCCCGGATGATCGACTTTTTCATAATGGCGAATGAACAACTCCTCCAATGTCGGCGGGGAACTGTCCATCCGCGTAATGCCAAAAGCGCTGATATGGCGCATGATGGCGTCAAGCTCTTCCGTGTCCGCCTGAAACGATACCGCGCCGTCTTCGTCCGTGACGCCGCTGACGCCTTTCAACTCCCGCAAACCGGCAATCGGCACTTTCGTCTCGACTTGGACGATGGTGCCGGTCAGGTGCCGGAGCTCTTTCAATGTTCCTGTTTCGATGATTTTCCCTTGCTGGATGATTGCCACCTTGTCGCAGATCTTTTCCACTTCTGACAAGATGTGGCTCGACAAGAGCACGCTTTTGCCTTTTGCTTTCACTTCCATAATATAATCCTGGAAAACCCGTTCCATCAGCGGATCCAATCCGGAAGTCGGCTCATCCAAAATATAAAGGTCCGCATCCATGCACAGCGCAGCGACCAGCGCCACTTTCTGCCGATTGCCTTTGGAATAGGCACGGCATTTCTTGCGCGGGTCCAGATCGAACCGGCGGATCAGCTCTTCCCGCTTGCCGTCCGGTTTGCCGCCGCGCAATTTGATGAACAAATCGATGACTTCCCCGCCGGTCAGGTTTGGCCATAAATTGACGTCCCCAGGCACATAGGCGACCCGCTTATGGATTTCCACTGCATCTTTCCAGGCATCCAGGCCGAAGATTTCCGCCTTCCCTTCGGTTGCTTGGAGAATACCGAGAAGCACGCGCAGCGTCGTCGATTTCCCTGAGCCGTTCGGACCGATAAAACCAAAAACCTCGCCCGCCTCCACTTCCAAATCAACCCCGTCAAGCGCCTTGAAATCTCCGAACATCTTCGTTAAACCAGTTGTTTTCAACATCGCCATGTACGCCACTCCGTTCTGGCCACTTCACTCCAGCCCTTTGCTCTTATGGAATTAATTCGATGCATTGCCAGCCATCCCCTGCAATTGAATTGAAAGAATAATTAAACTTATCGGGAAGTTGCAAGAATACTTTGCCCCCTTTCGTTTATAATGCTATGTTTTTAAAGGATTACATTTCAAGGAGGGACCACACAATGAAGCATTTATTGAAAAAACAGGGTTGGGCCTTGCTCGCAGGCACATTATCCCTTTCACTTTTAGCAGGCTGCGGATCTTCTGGCAGCGACAGCGGTTCTGAAGAAGCCAAAACGGCGTGGGACGAAATCAAAGAAGAAGGCACATTGACGGTTGCCACTTCCGGCACATTGTTCCCCACTTCTTACCGCGAAGAAGGCACCGACAAATTGACCGGCTTCGAAGTTGAAGTCGTGCGCGAAATCGCTGAACGCCTCGAGCTTGAAGTCGAATTCTCGGAGCTCGGCTTCGATGAAATGCTGACTTCTGTGCAAACGGGCCAAGTCGACCTAGCAGCGAACGACATTGAAGCAACTGAAGACCGCAAAGAGAAATTCGCTTTCTCGACGCCATTCAAATTTTCTTACGGCACAGCGATTGTCCGCAAAGATGATTTGTCGGGCATCAAGACATTGGAAGATTTAAAAGGCAAAAAAGCGGCTGGCGCTTCCACGTCGGTCTATATGGAAACGGCCCGTTCTTATGGCGCTGAAGAAGTGGTTTACGACAACGCGACGAACGAAGTGTATTTGCGCGACGTCGCCATCGGACGCACGGACGTTATCTTGAACGATTATTATTTGCAGACATTGGCTTTGGCGGCTTTCCCGGAATTGAACATCACCATCCACCCCGACATCAAGTACAGCCCGTCGGAAGTGAGCATGGTCATGAACAAAGACAACGAAGAATTGGTTGAAAACGTCAACGGCGCTATCGAAGAAATGCTGGAAGATGGAACGATCGCCGAGATTTCAAAAGAATTTTTCAACGGCGCTGACGCAACACAGAAAATCGATATCGAAGAATAAAGAAGGAAGCTGTCCGCAAATGCTAAGTGAGCCCTATTTAATGGACAGTCTATAAAAAAGCATCCTGCAGCAAATCTGCCAAAAGATGGCTTCGGTTTTCCACCGGAGCCATCTTTTTTAGCTTCCATTGCTTACATGATGCTTTTCTTTATTCACCAAATAAGGCTATTTGTTGGGAACATGGACATGGCCAATAGTTTTTATTAAAAGAAAGCCACCGCTAAGCAACACTCACAAAAAAAGTGTACGGTGCTGACTAATCATCCATCCCTTCTTATAATTAAGTTCCCAGCTTAAACTTCGAACTCTTCTTGTCTATCTTTGTATTTGTCGTAAAACATCATGGACCACATTAACAAAACACCCAAAAAATAAAATTGAGTGATGGCTGCCACCACTTGCCCAAATATCGGAATGATGAATAAAACCAAGGAAAAAATTATGGCTACGGTCATTGCCATTATCGCTACAACTAAGAAAAATATGGCGTCTTTATAGCCTCTAAGCAATATGCAGAAACTGCTTCTAATTGCTTTCCAGAAACCTGACTCACCTTTAATCAACGGGATCATACTGAAGTGAGCAATGAAATATGCAATCGCTGCTGCAATGCCCGATACAAGAAAGATTGCAAGGAACTCAATCGAAAGATTTCCAGCCGCTAGGAGAACACTTATATTTTCAAGCAGGTAAATGAAAAATGGGAGCATCACCAATAATGATGCCACTACACCCATCATTTCGATAAGAAGAGCTTTTAAAAAATACTTTTTGCCGTATATGTAGAAATCTGAAAGGTTCGCCGATCCCCTTTTTAACACTTCTTTCCCCATTCCTATACCACCGCTTATAACAAACGCTTGAATCAGCAAAGAAAGAACCAAGATAAAGACGCCGACTATCTTCAGCAATGGATAGCTCACACTTACTATTCCAATTAGCCGATCAAGAACATAAAACTCATCATCTGTCGCGCCAGGAGAAAAAAACCACAGACTCCCTCCTAGAATAGCGATGAAAGAAACCCCACCCACGATTACAAAATGCAATAAGAAAGGCACAATCATCACCATATTCCTATTCACTAACTCCACTGATTTTTTTATTAAATACATATCATCGCTCCTTCGTTTTAAAGGGTTCTATTTGCTTGAAGCAGTTCAATTTATATAAAAAATAAAGACGATCACAATGAGGCGTACATAAAAAATAAAATTGCACGATGAATATCCCTTTTTTGTTGATAGATATGCCGTATTTCAGTCAGTTTAAATTGTTCCTTCGGCCATTTTTTAGCCTCATTTCCGATTGAGCCATACTGCTATCCTAATTGAAAGCACACGTCATATCTACTTTCCGGAATTAACTGCCACAATACACTGATTCATCATTTCTCATTACTACTTCTTGCAGAACCTTTCGTTCACTGCATCAAAGCCGTATACTGAAATAAGTAATTCGAATAATCAGAGTATGAGGTGGCAGCATGAGCTTTACGTTCACCCCGCTTGGGGACCAGGCGATCATGATCGAAGCCGGCAACGAAATAACCGAAGAAGTGCAGCAGCAAATCCGGAAAGCGGCGGCCTTGCTCGAAGGCCGGCCTCCTGTATGGATGGTCGAATCGATACCAGCGTTCACGACGATCGCGGTCTTCTACAACCCGCTTGCCGTTTTATACGATGAAGCGAAAAGTGCTTTAGAAGAGCTCTTGCAGCATGCCAGCGAGGTTCCTGTACCAGAACCGCGCATTGTGGAAATTCCCGTATGCTACGGGGGCGAGTTCGGCCCCGACCTGGAATTCGTGGCACAGCATAATGGATTGACTGCTGAAGAAGTGGTTGCCATCCACAGCGCGGGCGACTATGCGGTGTCGATGATCGGTTTTGCCCCCGGCTTCCCATTCATCAGCGGCATGTCCGAGAAAATCGCAGCGCCACGCCGGGAAAGCCCGCGGCTGCGAATACCGGAACGAACCGTCGGCATCGCCGGCATCCAGACCGGCGTCTACCCGATTGAAACACCGGGCGGCTGGCAATTGATCGGCCGTACACCGCTGCGCCTGTTCCGGCCGGAGCAGGAAATGCCCAGCTTGCTGAAAGCCGGCGACACCATTAAATTCCGCCGGATTTCAGAACAGGAATACTACGAATGGGAGGAACATCATGATGCTGAAGATTCTTAAAGGCGGCATGCTGACATCCGTACAGGACCTTGGACGCTACGGCTTCCAGAAATACGGCGTCATCGCGAGCGGCGCAATGGATCCATTTGCGCACCGCATCGCGAATTTGCTCGTGGGGAACCACGAAAATGCAGCAACGCTTGAAATTTCTCTTGCCGGCCCTTCCATTGAGTTCGAAGAAGATGCAATCATCGCGTTATGCGGCGGAGACCTATCCCCTCAACTCGACGGCAAAGAATGCCGCATGTGGCGCACGCTTGCAGTCAAAAAAGGATGCACCTTGTCATTCGGCGCACCCAAGAAAGGATGCCGAACCTATCTTGCCGCAGCTGGCGGCATCAATGTGCCTGAAGTCATGCACAGCAAATCGACCTATTTGCGCGCAGCGATCGGCGGATTTCAGGGGCGGGCGCTGAAAACGGGCGACCGTGTGCCATTGAATCCGGTGGACCCGAAACGCGCGGCAGCGCTGTTGAAAGCGGCGAACTCCGGCCAGGAATGGCAGATTCCGGCCATCCGCTATTTCAATGAACCCGTAGTCCGCATCATGAAAGGCCGCCAATTTGACTTGTTCGATGCACAAAGCCAAGAGCGGGTCTTTAGCAGCCAGTTCACTGTTGGCGCCCATTCCGACCGCATGGGTTACCGCCTTGAAGGCACACCGCTTTCACTCAACAAAGCTGAGGAATTGATTTCGGAGCCTGTGGCATTCGGTTCGATTCAAGTGCCGCCGGACGGCAACCCCATCGTCTTGATGGCAGACCGCCAGACGACCGGCGGCTATCCGAAAATCGGCCAAGTGGCAAGCATCGACTTGCCGCTCATCAGCCAATTGAATCCGGGAGATAAAATCCGCTTCAAGGAAATTTCGCTCGATGAAGCGCAAAAGCGGTTGATTGCGCAGGAACAGCATATCCGCCAAATGAAAATTGGAATCGACTTGAAAATGGAGGAATGGAAATGACGTTTAAAGTGGATTTGAACTGCGATATGGGAGAAAGCTTCGGCGTTTACCGAATGGGCAATGACGAGGCCATCCTGGACTACATCACATCAGCCAATATCGCCTGCGGCTTCCATGCAGGGGATCCGGCAACGATGCGCAAAACCGTTCAGCTCGCGCTCGAGAAGAACGTCGGCATCGGTGCCCACCCCGGGCTTCAGGACCTGGTCGGCTTCGGCCGGCGCAACATCAGCTTGTCGCCGCAGGAAGCCTATGACCTGGTCGTTTACCAGATCGGCGCTTTATCAGGCTTCGTCCAAGCTGAAGGCGGCAAGATGCAGCATGTCAAAGCCCACGGCGCCCTTTACAATATGGCTGCGCAAAATGCCGGATTATCGGAAGCGATCGCGGAAGCCGTGTATAAAATCGATCCTGAACTTATTTTATTCGGCTTGTCCGGCAGCGAATTGGTGAAAGCCGGGAAAAAGATCGGTTTGCGCACTGCCAACGAAGTTTTCTCGGACCGCACCTACCAGGCCGACGGCAGTTTGACACCGCGCACCCAGCCGGATGCACTCCTCACCGATACCGGGACGGCACTCGAACAAGTCATACGTATGGTCAAAGAACAAAAAGTCATGAGCACCCAGCAGCAGGAAATCCAAATTACAGCCGACACCATCTGCATCCACGGCGACGGCGCGACGGCACTCGATTTCGCAGCTGCCATCTCGAGTTCACTGGCCGGTGCAGGAATCGACATCACCAAAGTAGAAGAGTTTCTGTAATTCCATTCCAAAGGAGGCAATACCATGGACAAAGATGCGAAAATCATTAAAAAAGCGAACCGCAGCGTCCTGCTCGGTGCCGCTTTCCTGATGGCGACTTCCGCCATCGGGCCTGGGTTCCTTACCCAGACGACCGTTTTTACTGACCAATTGATGGCTTCGATGGGCTTTGTCATTCTCATTTCCATCATCATTGATATCGGAGCCCAGACTAATATTTGGCGCATCATTGCCGTCTCTGGAAAACGGGCACAGGATATTGCCAATGATGTGCTGCCTGGTCTCGGTTACTTTTTAGCCCTTCTTGTTGTCATGGGCGGCCTGGCCTTCAACATCGGCAATGTCGGCGGCGCTGGCCTCGGGATGAACGTTTTGTTCGGCATCGATGCCAAAACCGGCGCCATTTTAAGCGGCTTGCTGGCTGTCGGCATCTTCGTGGTCAAAGAAGCAGGCAAAGCGATGGACCGGTTTGCCCAGGTTCTCGGGTTCGTCATGATCGCCTTGACAGTTTACGTCATGATTTCGGCCCAGCCGCCGATCGGCGAAGCCGTAGTGAAAACCTTTGTACCGGATACCATCGACATTTTTGCCATCGTAACGCTTGTCGGCGGAACCGTTGGCGGCTATATCACATTTGCCGGCGGCCACCGGCTGATCGATGCCGGCTTGACCGGCAAAGAACACGTACCTGCTGTTACGCGCAGCTCGATTGCCGCCATTCTGATTGCGTCATTGATGCGCGTCCTTCTTTTTCTGGCGGTGCTTGGCGTCGTTTCGCAAGGTTTGCAGCTGAATCCGGACAACCCGCCGGCTTCTGTATTCCAATTGGCTGCCGGCAATATCGGCTACAAGATTTTCGGCGTGGTGATGTGGGCCGCGGCTGTGACATCGGTTGTCGGAGCGGC
>NZ_RQII01000043.1 GCF_004761975.1 Planococcus koreensis
TTTTTTGATTTCCCATGAAGTTTTCAAGCCTTTAGTATATCGAATCTGGAACACATGCTACGGGATGAGCAATACTTTCCCAATACTTTTGCGGCTTTCAATAAGCGCATGCGCTTTCGCTGCAGCTGCGAGCGGGTAGCGTTTCGAAATGACGATATTCAAATCTCCTTCTAGCATGAGCCTGGTGATTTCCTGTGCGGCTTCATGCAGAAATTCCGGACGCTGCTTGCGGTAGGTGCCCGTGCTATAGCCGATGACAGAGCGGCAGCTGGAATGGAGTTCAGTCGTTTTGACGCGCCCTGGCAGCGACCCTTCATTGGCGTGGCCAAATGAAACAATCCGGCCGAAAGGCGCCAAGCAATTCATGCTTTTCTCGAAGTTTTCGCCACCCACAGTATCCAGAATCACATCTGCTCCTTTTCCATCTGTCAGTTCATTTACAATGGCTCCGAAATCCTGGGTCCGGTAATTGATGGCGTGATCGGCGCCGAATTCTTTAGCCATTGCCGTCTTTTCGCTGCTGCCTGCTGTCCCGATAATTTTGCCTGCCCCAAAAATCCGGGCTAATTGAATGGCCGTCGAGCCGATTCCGCCAGCGGCTGCGTGGATCAGAATGGTTTCACCCCTTTCAAGCCTCGCCATTTTCCGGATAACGTTATAGGCCGTGATGCCGACCGTCAGTGAAGCGGCTGCTGTTTCAATCGGCAATTCATCCGGCACTGCAAACGTCAAAGCTTCATCCGTTTTGACGTATTCCGCATACGAGCCCTCTTTCGGAAATGCCATGACGCGGTCCCCTTTACGGAAACGAGTGACTTTGCTTCCTACTTCTGTGATAACCCCTGCACAATCAAGTCCCGGCGTGAAGGAAGCACCTGCCTCGACTCCATGGTACTGGCCTTGGCGCGCCTTGATATCCGCAAAATTGACGCTTATTGCTTCGACTTTAATCAATACCTGGGCCGGTGCAATTTCCGGCATCGGCGCATCCTCCAATTTCAGAACGGATGGCCCTCCCACTTCGTGAACAACTATCGCTTTCATATCAAAACCCCGTTTCTGTTTAGAATATCAGCATGCACGCTCCAATAAACACACCACCGTATATCAAAGCGATCATGGATTTCCAAGGCGGCAATCGCAAAATCCTTTATTCTTTTAAACCAGCATTTTTAAAAGGTAAGCTGCGTAGATTTCCTCGATTTTTTCATTGCTGTATTCCCCTTCCGGAGAGTGCCAGACTTGTACCCAATTGGTCGCACCAAGGATAATCATACGCGCCATTTTTTTCTGCTCAATCGAGAACTCGCCTTTGCTCACGCCTTCGTCGATGATTCTGTCAAAAACCTCTGCATATTCCGCACGCTTTTCAACGATTTCACCCAAATGCTCTTTGGAGAAAATCTGTTCAGGCTTAACGATCAGATTGAAGATTTCCTTTTCCCGGATCGCGACTTCCAAATGAAATTTAATCGCCATCTCCATCTTCTTCGCTGAAGAAATTTCCTGTGATAAAATCTCTTCCATCTTCTTCATGGCCTCAGACAGGATCAAATCGTGACAGCGATAAAGCAATTCTTCCTTGTTTTTAAAATAATAATAAAGCGAACCTTTTGTCATCAATAGTTCCGCTGCAATATCTTCCATCGTGGCGTTATGGTACCCTTTGCGTGAAATGACTAAGCTGGCAGAACGAAGGATATCCTCTTTTTTCTTAGCAGCTTTCCGTTCGCGTAAGCTCATCTCGTCCACCTCATTTCCAAAGGAATTGCTCTGCTAAACCGATTGTCCATCAGTGTTTTGCAGAGGCTGTTTCTTTCAGCTGTTCGCGCAATTCGAGCCTGCCGATATCGCGCAGGTGGACTTGATCTGGTCCATCCACCAAACGAAGCGTTCTCGCGTATGCATAATGGGCGGCAAGCGGGAAATCTTCTGTTAGGCCTGCTCCGCCAAATACTTGAATTGCCCGATCAATAACATTCAAAGATACACGCGGAGCTGCAATTTTTATCATCGCGATCTCTTTCCGTGCTCCCTTTGCACCTTCAGTATCAATTTTATGCGCTGCATGCAAAGTCAGCAGACGCGCCTGTTCAATTTCGATGCGGCTTTCGGCAATAATTTCTTTGATGACGTCCTTTTCCGCTAACGTGGAACCGAACGCTTCTCTGCTTTCTGCGCGCTTGCATAGTAGTTCAAGTGCCCGCTCTGCTGCGCCGATCGCCCGCATGCAATGGTGGATGCGTCCTGGCCCCAATCGCCCTTGCGCGATTTCAAAACCACGGCCCTCGCCTAACAGCATATTGCCAACCGGCACCCGGACATTCGTATAATGCACTTCCGCATGTCCTTGAGGCGCATCGTCGTAGCCGAACACCGTTAATGGCCGTTTGATTTCGACTCCCGGTGCATCAAAAGGCACCAAAATCATTGATTGCTGTTGATGCTTTGCTGCAGTCGGATCGGTTTTCCCCATGACGATGGCAATTTTGCAGCGCGGGTCCATGGCACCGGTCGTCCACCATTTTTTCGCGTTAATGACATACTCATCTCCGTCGCGAACAATGCTGCTCTGGATATTCGTCGCATCCGAAGAGGCCACATCCGGTTCTGTCATCGAGAAACATGAGCGGATTTCACCGCGCAGCAGAGGCTCAAGCCATTGCTTTTTCTGTTCTTCCGTACCGTATTTCACAAACACTTCCATATTGCCAGTATCTGGCGCGTTGCAATTGAAAATCTCGGGAGCAATCAAAGAACGGCCCATAATTTCACAGAGATGCGAGTAATCGTAATTGGATAGACCCGCTCCGTAACGGGGGTCGTCCAAAAACAGATTCCATAATCCCTGTTCTTTGGCTTTCGCTTTCAGCTCTTCGATAATTGGCGGAATTGTCCAGCGGTCTTCCGCTTCCTGCAAGTATTTTTCCACTGTCGATTCATTTGGATAAACGTATTCGTCCATAAATTGCAGTAAACTCTTTTGCAACTCTTGGGCTCTTGGCGACAATTCTTTAAGCATTTGCAGTTCCTCCAATATTTCGCAATGTATTTCCAAATGGAAACCCTTTCATTTTCACATTAATACTATCAGTTATTTTGAATGCTTATTCAAAGTTAGTATAAAGATCTGGCAACACGTCACGTTTTAGCTACTAGGACCTTTACGAGGCTATGTATGTTCCTCCTTTCAACGTAAATCACTTCGTTATTTTTAACTTTTTTATTTTTTTTACTTTTGGTCGTTTTAGTTCCGTATTTAGAACGTCCTTGCATACGGCCGTTAACTCCAGCAGTATCAAGTGCTCCACGTACGATATGGTAACGCA
>NZ_RQII01000044.1 GCF_004761975.1 Planococcus koreensis
AAAAACCCAGCGGCGGCGCATTTCCAGCATGAAAATAGACAGTGTCGGTGATAGAATGTTGACGAGGAGTGATAATCTTGAACGCTATTGGGACGCCCAATGCCTTGCTTATGGAAGCCATGGAGTTTTTATCGGGATATTGCAGTGAATTAGGGAAGACGGAATCGGAACTGAACAGCCGGATCAATGAAATCAAAAAAGAAATAGACGATAAAGGAACTTACACCCATACATTTGATGAACTGGAGCATGGCGCGCGGATGGCGTGGCGCAATAATAACCGCTGCATCGGCCGGCTTTTTTGGAACACATTGACTGTGTTTGATGAGCGCGGGAGAGAATCTGCGGAAGATATTTTTCAAGCGTTGCTGGGGCACATCGAATTTGCCGCAAACAGCGGGAAGATCCGGCCAGCCATCACCATTTTTGCCCCGCAGCAAAATGGCCAGGACAAAGCGCGGATTTGGAATCACCAACTGATCCGCTACGCGGGCTACGAACAAAATGGAGAACTTATCGGCGACTCGTCGTCGCTTGAATTTACCAGAGAATGTGAAAAATTGGGCTGGCGCGGGGCGGGCACGCCTTATGATGTGCTGCCAATCGTCATTGAGACAGCGCACGAAGAACCGCGCTTTTTCGAATTGCCTCAAAAAGCGGTGCTTGAAGTAGAACTTGAGCATCCTGAGTTGCCGGCGTTTAAAGAACTGGGCGTGAAATGGTACGCTGTGCCGATCATTTCGGAAATGAAGCTTGAAATAGGCGGCATCCATTACACGCTCGCGCCATTCAACGGCTGGTACATGGGAACGGAAATCGGGGCGCGCAATTTGGCGGATGAAGACCGCTATAATCTGCTTCCGAAAGTGGCGGAAGCCATGGGCTTGGACACGAGCTCGAACCGTTCTTTATGGAAAGACAAAGCGCTTGTCGAATTGAACATCGCTGTTCTCGAATCGTTTCAAGCAGCGGGTGTGACGATCGTCGATCACCATACCGCCGCCAAGCAATTCAAAAGCTTCGAGAAAAAAGAAGAAGCAGCAGAACGGAACGTCACCGGAAACTGGGCGTGGCTGATTCCGCCGATGTCTCCGGCAACAACGCATATTTTCCATAAACCGTATAAAAACGATGTGGTGAAGCCGAATTATTTTTACCAAAAACCGCCGTATCTACGATAGCTTGGCAGGAATCCCTGCTTGGAAACGATAGTTTCATTGCAACCGAGCACAGCTGGAAAAAGCTATGCTCTTCTTTTTGCATATTTTCAGCTCAGCAATTCTGAAAAACTTGGGATTATATTATATAATGGAAGATAGTGAACGTTCTTCACATTCAAAGTTGAAAGAAAGTGGGAAACACAATGGGACGCAAGTGGAATAACATCAAAGAGAAAAAAGCATCAAAAGACGCAAACACAAGCCGCATCTACGCGAAATTCGGACGTGAAATCTATGTAGCTGCCAAACAGGGAGAGCCGGATCCGGAATCGAATCAGGCATTGAAAGTCGTTCTTGAACGCGCAAAAACGTATAGCGTGCCAAGAGTGATCATCGACCGTGCTGTCGACAAAGCTAAAGGCGGGTCTGAGGAAAGCTTCGACGAATTGCGCTACGAAGGATTTGGCCCAAGCGGTTCAATGGTCATCGTCGACACGTTGACAAATAACGTCAACCGCACAGCATCTGATGTACGTGCAGCATTCGGCAAGAACGGCGGCAATATGGGCGTCAGCGGTTCGGTGTCGTATATGTTCGACCATACCGCAGTCTTCGGAATTGAAGGCAAAACGGCTGACGACGTATTGGAATTGCTGATGGAAGCAGACGTCGATGTACGCGATATCATGGAAGAAGAAGATTCGGTCATCGTCTATGCCGAGCCGGACCAATTCCATGTTGTCCAGCAGGCATTCAAAAACGCAGGCATTACTGAATTCACAGTTGCTGAATTGACGATGCTCGCGCAGAACGAATTGGAATTGCCGGAAGATGCGCAAGCGCAATTTGAAAAAATGATTGATGCTATTGAGGATTTGGAAGATGTCCAGCAGGTGTATCATAACGTAGATCTGGGCTAATGAATTATAGAAAGATCCGCCCGGCTGACGACGCGGACATTCGGATTGAATGCCGCCGCTACCGAGAAATTCGCTTTTTTGCGCAGCGGCTTGCCGGAAAACGAAATGCCTTCGTTGAGTTTCTTGATCAGTTGAATCAATTCCAGGCTGGAAACGTCATAGACGCTTGTCGCTCCCGGGAAATCCCCGACTTTCGTTGGATCTCCCGTAACTGCCAGGATATCAT
>NZ_RQII01000045.1 GCF_004761975.1 Planococcus koreensis
CTAATGCGCCGCGGGCCCATCCTGCAGTGACAGCCGAAACCGTCTTTCCGTTTTGCCCCAGGAGGGGCAAAAAACTATTCGGTATTAGCACCGGTTTCCCGGAGTTATCCCGATCTGCAGGGCAGGTTGCCCACGTGTTACTCACCCGTCCGCCGCTAAACGAAGGGAGCAAGCTCCCGACGTTCCGCTCGACTTGCATGTATTAGGCATGCCGCCAGCGTTCGTCCTGAGCCAGGATCAAACTCTCCATTATAGAGTAGTGTTGATTGCTCAATACTGCTGGCGCATCGCCGTCCGAAGACGCACGATTCGCTTTTGATCTGCATGATGCTGATCAGTAGTTTTTGCGCGGGCCGTTTTGCGCGGCCGTTGCGTGTTGTTGACGTTTTGCTGTTCAGTTTTCAAGGTTCATTGTGTGCCGTTCTTAACAGCAACTTTATTAATATACCTCATAGCATTTCAGATGTCAACATTTTTCTCAACTGCTTTATCTGGTTGTTTTGAGGACAGTTACTAATATATCAAGTTACTTGTTTTAAGTCAACACATTTGGAGAAAAAAATAGAACTGAATAAAATACTATTAAATTATCCACATTTTTATTATAACCGAATTTTCAATTAAAACAATAGCAAAGTTTGTGACATTTTTGAAAGGATTTTTTTCCTTTACATTCTAACACCTGGTTGCCGGATCCCCTCTTGCCTTTCAGCCTCTAGACAATCCACCCCCAGCACCTCCAGTAGACATCTCCTGAATCGACTTTCTTCTATATATAAAACGCACCCCTTCCAACACGCATGTTGAATGCTGCCACAGGAAGGCGAACTTCCCGGTGCGTGCGACAGCCAACTGGGATCCCCCCTTCTACATTGAAACCCCGAATGCGCCAAACGGCAAAAAAATCCCGCCAAAACCATTGGCGGGATTTTTCTATTTAAACCAGGAAGATAAAATACAATATGAAGATCACGAATAATCCGTACATGATTGGATGAACTTGCTTTCCTTTGCCCGCAGCAATCATTGTAATCGGGTAAAAGATAAAGCCGATCGCGATTCCTGTTGCGATGCTGTAGCCAAGAGGCATGGCAATCATCGTCAGAAATGCCGGGACTGCAATTTCGAATTTCGTCCAATCAATTTTGCCAAGTGCAGAAACCATCAGCACACCGACAATGATCAAAGCCGGCGCAGTTACTGCGCTTGTGATAACTTCCAATAAAGGATAGAACAAAATTGAAACCAGGAACAATATTCCTGTTACTACAGAAGCGAATCCTGAACGCGCGCCTGCAGCCACCCCTGAAGTGGATTCAATGTAAGAAGTCGTTGTAGAAGTACCGAAAATCGCTCCAGCAACTGTTGCAACCGCATCAGCCAAAAGCGCTTTTCCTGCACGCGGCAATTTATTGTCTTTCGTCATCAATCCCGCTTGGTTGGCTACTGCCACCAAAGTACCGGCTGTATCGAAGAAATCCACGAACAAGAACGTAAGAACAACTACCAGGAATTGAATTGTCATCAATGAGCCCGGATCGTTAAAGATCGGCTCTAACGCGACACCGAATGTCGGCGCCATGCTTGGCACCTGGCCGATGATTGCAGACGGCAGTTCGACGATGCTAAAAATCATGCCGACTACTGCCGCAATCAACATACCGAAAAAGATTCCGCCTTTAATGCCACGGACCATGAAGATTACTGTGACCACCAAACCGAAAATCGCCAGCAACGTCGATGAGTTCGTCAAATCGCCAAGCCCGACCATCGTATCCGGATCGCCGACGATGATGCCGGCATTTTGAAGACCGATGAACGTGATGTACAATCCGATCCCCGCTCCAACCGCATATTTCAATTCAGCGGGAATCGCATTGATGATGCGCTCGCGCAACCCGGACAATGAAAGAATGATAAAGAATAATCCAGAAAACAATACACCGGTCAAAGCTGTCTGCCAAGGAATGCCGTAAGTCAAGATGACTGTGTAAGCGAAGAACGCATTCAGCCCCATACCCGGAGCAAGCGCAATCGGATACCTAGCCACAAACCCCATCATCAAGCTTCCTACTGCCGCAGCTAATGCGGTCGCCATGAATACCGCGCCATAATCCATGCGCAATGCATCTGGCAGATCTGTTACTGAGCTGAGTGTCAGCGTCAGCGGGTTTACCACTAAAATATAGGCCATCGCTAAAAATGTCGTTAAACCGCCGATAATTTCCTGGCGATAATTCGTGCCTAATTCTTCAAACTGAAAATACTTCTTCAATGTAATTTCCTCCGCGTGTCGCCGCAATAATGCTGAAAAACAGAAAAACGCATACAGCGGTGTGCCGTATGCGTTCGATTTACCCCTCCAAAGCAAATAAATCCAGAGAGGGCCCGGCTTCCTGAAGCCGGACAAAAATCGTAGTCGAGTCATTTACGGTAACTCGGTAGAAACTTTCGGGCCATATCCCCGACATTATACGACAACGTTATTTAATTTCTATCGTAGAATAACACGTTTCTTTTTAATTAACAAGACCAAACACGAACATTGATCGGTTTTTTTATTTTATAGTTCGTGAAATATTCAAAAAGCTGAAACACCTTTAAAGGTGCTCCAGCTTATGTTTTATTCCCACTCGATTGTTGCAGGTGGCTTGCTCGTAATGTCGTACAATACTCGGTTAATATGGTCGACTTCATTGACGAGGCGGACACTGATTTTCTCCAGTACGTCCCAAGGGATGCGCGCCCAGTCGGATGTCATGCCATCAATCGATGTAACGGCACGGATGCCGATCGCGTAATCGTATGTGCGGGCATCGCCCATCACGCCTACGCTGCGGATATCCGGAAGGACTGTGAAGTATTGCCAGATGTCCCGGTCTAATCCCGCTTTGCTGATTTCGTCGCGCAGAATCCAATCCGACTCACGGACGATTTCAAGCTTTTCTTCTGTAACTGCACCCATGATGCGAATTCCCAAGCCGGGCCCGGGAACGGTTGGCGCCAAACGATTTCATCCGGCATGCCAAGCTCTGTGCCTAGTGCGCGGACTTCGTCTTTAAACAATGTATTCAACGGTTCAATCAGTTTAAACTGCATGTCGTCTGGCAATCCGCCTACATTATGATGCGATTTAATGGTTTGTGCCGTTGTCGTGCCGCTTTCGATAATGTCTGTGTAAAGCGTGCCTTGGGCAAGGAAATCCATGCCTTCGAGCTTAGAGGCTTCATCGTCAAAGACATAGATGAACTCGTTGCCGATAATTTTGCGTTTCGTTTCAGGATCTGAAACGCCCGCGAGTTTGTTCATGAAGCGTTCTTGCGCGTCGATTTTGATGACGTTCATATTGAATCCGTCCGCAAAAGTCTTCATGACGCTCTCCGCTTCACCTTTGCGCAGCAAACCATGATCGACAAACATACACGTCAACTGGTCGCCGATCGCTCTGTGGATCAAAACTGCCACTACTGACGAATCAACGCCGCCGCTCAGTGCGCAAAGCACTTTCTTGTCGCCGACTTCTTCGCGGATTTTTTCGATTTCAAGGTCGATAAAGTTTTCCATTGACCATTCATCCGCCATGCCGCAAACGTCATAGACGAATTGGCGCAGAACTTCATTTCCATAAATGGAATGGCGCACTTCAGGGTGGAATTGCACGCCGTAGAATCCGCGCGACTCATCCGACATTGCAGCAATCGGGCATCCTGCGCTTGTGCCTGTCACTTCAAATCCAGGCGGAGCTGCAGTTACCAGGTCACCGTGGCTCATCCAGACAATCTGTTCTTTTGGAAGATCTTTAAAAATCGTGCTTTCTTTTACAAGTTGAAGTTCAGCTTTGCCGTATTCACGGTTTTGGGCTTTTTCAACATTGCCTTTTAAATGCAGCGCCATCAGCTGCATGCCGTAGCAAATCCCCAAA
Organism: Planococcus koreensis; assembly: GCF_004761975.1. Classification (GTDB taxonomy): domain Bacteria; phylum Bacillota; class Bacilli; order Bacillales_A; family Planococcaceae; genus Planococcus; species Planococcus koreensis. The sequence goes on from NZ_RQII01000045.1 coordinate 3,923, forward strand.
ATCGGCAGTCCCATTTCAAAAATAGCAGGATCGATTGAAAACGCGTTTTTATCATAGACCGAATTCGGTCCACCTGAGAAAATGATGCCGGCAGCATTCATTTCTTTGATTTCTTCCGCTGTAATCGTATGCGGATGCAACTCACTATAAACTCCGATTTCACGAATACGCCGTGTAATCAATTGGTTGTACTGGCTTCCGAAATCCAAAACCACTACTTTCTTCTGTTCTTTCAACATCGGGCTGACTGGCACACTCTTCACCTCTTCTATTCAATTCAAGGCCTCAAAATAGCAAAAGAACGCGAAAACTAGTCCTCGCGTTCTTCTGCTCTACATCAAAAAGGCGAATGCACATGTCTGAACGCATGCGTCATCCGCCTTCATAGTCAAGTCATTTCCGGGGACTTGGTAGAGACATCCGGTCCATATCACCAGACATATATGAGGGCACCTGTAACTTATAATTTTCTCAATTGTACAAGGTAGCACTCCCAAAATCAACCGCTTGTCTGTTTGATTAAATTTTCCCAACTTTCTTTCAGCTCTTGCCATTGGACGGTTTCATCTTTGCCGCCGTAGACAGACCGTTCATATGCCTGCGTCAATTTCGTCATATCATGGGTTCCGAAGAACGAATCGATATATGAAGCGTATGACTTCAAGGTCTGCCCTTCGCGCCTTTTAATGCCGTACAAATCCAATTGCTTCAACAAGCGCAAATATGCTTTTTCGAAAGTTGACGCGTTATTCCCGCGTGTACGGTAATACGGAATGAGCACTGCAGGCAGCCATTTTTGCCGCATCTTAAACAGAATCAAAGCTGCTGCCGTAATCCCCGCCAAAGACCACAGGATCGCTTTCCGGTGTTCTTCCGTATACTGTTCGAATCGGCTCCATAGGGATGGGCCGCTGTCTGCAGCATCCGCTGCCGCTTCTTCTTCCTCAGCTGCCAGCGGGTCCGGGCGCTCCGGCATGACGGGATCTTCCAATTCATCCGTTTCGGTTTCAACATCGAAATCGATTGCCGATGCGCCTGTAAAGCCGATTGTCGGTTCAAACAACATCCAACCGACGCCAGGCATATATGCTTCAACCCATGAATGGGCGTTATTATTGGTGATTTGATAAATTTCTTCTTCGCCATTCTGATCTACTAATTCACCTTCATTGAAACCCTTGACCCAGCGAGCGGGTATATCAAGCGAACGGAGCATGACGACCATTGATGTTGAAAAATTATCGCAATAACCCGTCTTCGTGTCGAATAAAAACTGGTCAACATAATCTTGATCTTCTTCAGGCACCGGGATATCCTCTTGGCTGTATTCAAAGCCCGCTGTGCTGAAATAGCGTTCAATAGCACGGGTTTTTGCATATATATTGTCAGCGTCCGCCGTTATTTCAGCGGCAAGGTCCCGGACGCGCTGCGGCAATTCCGCCGGCAACTGTTTAAAGCGGTCAAATTCTGCAGGCAGCTCCGCCAAATCTTCATCACTAGCCGCCTGAAGCGCGGTTAAGCTGTATAACGGTTCACTATAGGCAACCTCATATACATCAGGTTCGATTTCAGCGCCTTCTATATATGTTTCAATGCGCTGGTCTGCTGAATCGTATTGATAATCGACATTTTGATCCATCAGAATCGACTCGGTGCCATAAGGATAAAGTACAAATGGGAAAGATTGTTCCATCGATACCAAAGCATTGTCCCGCAAAGCGGGTTCACCCGGCTGGAAATCAGTCGAAATAAAATCCCCATTGCCGTATAAGAAGGAATCACCGACGTTTTCGGTCAACTCCCACCCTTTTGTTGTATAGATGTCTTTGGATTCAACTTTCCAGTATTGTCCGTTCGCGACTGTTGCTTTGAAAACAGGCGTATCATCCCCTATAAAAGACCCCCCAAGCTGGGAATCATCCACCCCATAACCGATGCGCCCGACTTCTCCGCCTGGACCACTTCCGGCCTGATCAGAAAAAGAAGTGATGTACGGCACAGGATCCGGCCAAATCGGGTCCGATTTCGGCAAATAAAGAGCAAACGCGGCTGCCGCTGAAACCATCAGCACCAACGGAATTATGTACGCCGCGATTTTATTGCCGCTAAGTTCGATATGGTGGCGCTCAAGCCATCTCGCCAAATGAAGCAGACCAGCCAGTAGAAGGCCAATGACCATGATTCGGATGATGGCAGTATTTCCTGTGTAAGGGCTAAACGTATCCAATACCGCGATAAAGACAACCGTCAGCAAATAGAACAGGAAAATGCTGAGCCGGTAGCTGACCCAGTAATGGATGAGGTAGACGGCCATCCATAACAAGGCGAAAAATAGCACGGTCCTGAAAATATCGGTGGTGCCGGCCCAATCCTGAGAGAGCAATGCAGAAAAGTCATTTGTAAAATTATCCCATAAAAATCGAATTGCATCTCCTGTGAAAAAAACTTCATCGGTATAGACGTAAACCGCAAACCATAGGACATAAAGCGTTTTGACTGTACCGGAAATCCACCAAGGCACTTGCAGCAAGGCCATAATCAGCGACATGCCGATAAAAATCAAGAACAGGTTTTTATGCCCTGTTTCTGTCAATGCAATCACAGGAGTCAGCCATTCCGCCAGCAGGAAAAAGACCAAAATATACAGGGCTGCCATGAACCATTTGTTTTTTCGGATGGAAGTCATTTATCCTTCACCTCCATAAAGACCGAGGAGAAGTTTTCAGGCGACACCCATTTGACGGCAAAGCCTTTCGAGCGTGCGAATTGGAATGCTTGTTCATCTTCTCGCGACGGCCTCTCCCCTTTTTTCATGACCACCAGGCACATACAGGCATTTAAATTTTTAACATTGCGTTGGATGACTTTAACCATATCCATCGTCAGCTTGCTTGTTACATACAGCAGACTTGATGACTGGATTTTCAGCAAATCGCGCCCAACTGCTTCTTCTGCAGGATTTTCAAGGTCTGGCTGCACTTTCGCCAGGAAATACATGACCCGGTGAAGATGTTCTTCCGTCTGGATGACTGGAAACGAATTGCGGGTCGCGCCCACAGACAAATAGGCGACGCTCGATTTCGACTCTACAATCGATTGAAGTATAGACGCCACCAATTCTACTTGAAGCTCGAATTTATCCGTCTTCCGACGGTCATCCAACAAAAACAAATCTTGCGACTGGCGATCTTCGAATTCTTTTGTCTGCATTGTTTGGGTCCGTGCGAATGATTTCCAGTGGATCCACGAAACGCGGTCGCCCGGCCGGTAGTCGCGGACACCTGTCGCCATTGTTGTATCTTTCACTAACGTGAAAGGCGCAGCCATGGCTCCTTGGTCGTACCTCGATTCCATAGGGCGGTAAACGATTTCAGTCGTATTCGGATATACCAGTACTTTCTGCTGAAGCGGTATCAATTTCGACTTTCGCACCCATCCGAAGAAATCCGAAACTTCCACCTTCACCCCTTCCAGCACGTGCTCGCCGCGGGGCATATCCTGAATTTCATAGCTCCAAGACATGCCGGTAGAAAACCCGGGCACCAGCATTTTCTGAGTGCCGCCTGCAGTTCGGGCATTCAGTGCCGGGGAATGCGTTTGTTCTGTCAATACGGTATACAACAGCGGAAACCGCATATTCCGCTGTACTTTGATAGTCGCTAAGAACGGCGAACCTTTGCGCACCTGCGGCGTATGGATTTCCCGGCTCAACTCCATGTCCTGGAGCGGATAAACGGCGAGCAGCAAGGAGTAAAGCGCAAAAGGCAGCGCCATATAAAAAATGAACCAGCTGACAAAGCCGCCTTGGAACATGGCGAAAGCGAAAGTGAAAATCAGGATAAACAGCACAAATAGGAGCCGTCCCCATAGATTCACGAATGAGGCCGTTTTTTTCATTGGCCAACAAGCCTTTGGACTGGCACTCGTGTTTTCGCTAAGATACGGTCCGTGATTTCATCAGTCGTGATGCCGTCATAACGCGCTTCGGAGCGCAGCATGATGCGATGGCCGAAGACGAATTTCGCCAAATATTGTACATCGTCCGGAGTTACATAATCGCGGCCTTTTAACATGGCATAGGCCTGCGAAGCTTTCATCAAAGCGATCGAACCGCGTGGGCTTACGCCCAAATAGACATACGGGTCATTCCGCGTCTGCCTGGTCAATTCCACAATATAACTTCTGATTGTTTCATCAACATTGATCTTTTTCACTTCTTCTTGCAGCTCCAAAACTTCTTGGAGTGAAATGACTTCTTCTAAATCTTCGATTGGCGAGGAAAGCTGCGCGCGGCTGAGCACTTCCATTTCTTCTTTCGGCGACGGGTAGCCCATTTTAACCTTTAAAAGGAAACGGTCAAGCTGCGCTTCCGGAAGTGGATAAGTGCCTTCGTATTCTATCGGGTTTTGGGTGGCCATAACAAAGAAAGGTTTTGGAATAGGCATGGTTACGCCATCAATGGTCACAGAAGCTTCTTCCATCGCCTCAAGAAGTGAGGATTGCGTTTTTGGGGATGTTCGGTTAATCTCGTCAGCCAAAATGATATTGCCCATAATCGGGCCTGGCCTAAAATGGAATTCCATATCCTTCGGGTTGTAGATGGATACGCCAATCACATCGGACGGGAGCAAGTCAGGAGTAAACTGGATTCTTTTGAATTCGGCGCCTACTGATTTTGCGAGCGCTCTCACCAGCATTGTTTTGCCAACGCCCGGCACATCTTCCAGCAGAACATGGCCATGGGACAACATTGCCACCATGCTCAATTCAGCAATATCGCGTTTTCCGATAATCACTTTTTCGATATTATCAATAACTGCATTTAAACGATCTTTTGACTTCATCCTGATTCCCCCAATATATAGTGCGTCAAATTTTTTAAATTGTCCAAAACTTATTTCAAGCATAACGAATTCGCAGGAATTTCTCAACTTTCCGTAACTTTAGCATTGTTTTTATCCGTAGAAATGAACGTCCCATGACAAGCCGCTGCTTACGGACTCTTTTCGCTGAAATCAAAAACAGGACAAGGCGCGGAATCCGCAGCTTGTCCTGTCTCTGTCCAGTTTATTTCCAAAAATCATCAAAAACCGTAATTGGCAAATGGCGTTTATGCTGCGAACGCAAGTAATAGCCTTCCAGTTTTTCTTGCGCATCCGCTGGAATTTTCTTGCCTTCAAGGTAGTCGTCAATCATGTCGTAGGTGATGCCTAATGCCACTTCATCCGGAATCGCCGGACGGTCTTCTTCGAGATCCGCAGTAGGAATCTTCATATAGAGGTGCTCCGGACTGCCAAGTTCTTTCAGCATTGCGCGGCCCTGGCGCTTGTTCAATCGGAACAACGGCGTGAGGTCGGCTGCCCCATCTCCGAATTTCGTATAGAATCCGGTCACCGCCTCAGCTGCATGGTCGGTGCCGAGCACCACCGCTTTATGGGACCCTGCAATCGCAAACTGCACTTTCATCCGTTCACGCGCCTTCTCATTGCCTTTAACGAAGTCGGTCAATTCAACGCCGACTTCTTCCAGCGCTTTATCGCTCGCATCTACCGCTTCTTTGATGTTCACCGTATAAATCTTTGTCGGTTTGATAAAGTCGATTGCGTCTTGCGCGTCATGTTCATCAAATTGCGTGCCATAAGGCAAGCGCAATGCATAGAACGTGTATTTGCCTGCTTCAGTTTCCCCGTTGAGCTCATCAACCGCCATTTGGGCTAACTTGCCCGCAAGCGTTGAATCCTGCCCGCCGGAAATCCCCAGCACAAATCCGGTCAAGAAGGGATGCTTGATCAAGTATTGTTTTAAGAAATCAATCGTCAGGCGTATTTCTTCCTGTGTATCGATGGCGGGCTTCACTTTCAATTCTTTAATGATCTGCTGCTGCAAATTCGGCATGAATCTTCCTCCTTATTATTTCCCAGCCATTTGCTGGATGGCATCTTTCACTTCTTGGATATTGCGCATTTTATTGTCCCAGCATTTCTGGCTCAAATCGACCGGATATTCTTCCGGATTCAGTGACCGTTTGTATTCATCCCATAAGAGGTTCAGGCTGCTGGAAGCGTATGCCTGAATTTGAGGCAAAGGCGGATTTTCATAAACCACTTCACCAGCCTTGATCACTTGTTGATGAAGATTGACAGCCTCAAAATTCGACACGAACTTCGAGACATATGTATGAACCGGATGGAACATTTTCAAATGGTCTTCTTTGGCCGGTTCTTCATCATGCATCGTGATATAATCACCTTCTGATTTCCCATTTTCCCTATCTATAATGCGGTAAACGTTTTTCAAGCCCGGCGTCGTCACTTTTTCAGCATTGCCAGAGATCTTGATCGTGTCTTCCATTGTCCCATGGTCGTTTTCTATCGCCACAAGTTTATAGACTGCGCCAAGAGCCGGCTGATCGTAGGCGGTGATCAGCTTTGTGCCAATGCCCCACGAATCCACGCGCGCTCCCTGCGCTTTCAAATTAAGGATGGTGTATTCATCCAAATCGTTTGAGACAACGATTTCAGTATCCGTAAATCCAGCCTCATCCAGCATTTTCCGTGCTTCTTTCGACAGGAATGCGATATCACCGCTGTCCAGGCGGATGCCGATGAAATTGATTTTATCGCCTAATTCTTTCGCAACCCGGATGGCAGTAGGTACGCCGGATTTAATCGTGTCATAAGTATCAACCAGGAAAACACAGTCTTTATGGCGTTTTGCATAGGAATGAAACGCTTCGTATTCATCTTTATAAGCTTGTACCATCGAATGCGCGTGCGTTCCGGCAACCGGAATTCCGAATTTCTTGCCGGCCCGAACATTGCTGGTCGCTTCCAAACCGCCAATAAAAGCTGCACGGGTCCCCCAGATCGCCGCATCCATTTCCTGGGCGCGCCGTGTTCCGAATTCCATGACCCGTTCCTTTTTCACAATCTGCTTGATGCGGCTCGCTTTGGTGGCAATCAAGGTTTGATAATTTACGATATTCAAAAGCGCTGTTTCAATAAGCTGCGCTTCTACCAATGGTGCTTCGATCCGCAACAATGGTTCATTTTGAAAAACGGTTTCGCCTTCAACAACCGAATAGACATCGCCAGTAAAACGTACCGTTCTCAAGTAGTCAAGAAAATCATCTTTGTAGCCGACTTCTTCTTTTAAATAAGCCAAATCGCTTTCCGAAAACTTGAACTCCCTTAAATAATCGAGCACTCGCTCCAATCCCGCGAAAACTGCGTAGCCATTGCCGAATGGCAGTTTTCTAAAAAACAACTCGAATACCGCTTTCCGTTCATGCATTCCATCCGCCCAATAGGATTCCGTCATATTAATCTGGTACAAATCCGTATGTAAGGCCAAGCTGTCGTCTGCATATGTATTGCGCATAAAAATCTCCTTCTTCCACATTAAATAATTTCTCTAATTATACCCTAAAGAAAACAATTCAAAAACGAAATGCCCAGGAAAGAAATAAGTTGACACGGAATGTTCTCTATGCAATAATAGTCAAGTTAACATATAGGTAACTGGTAATTTTGATAATCTGGCATTCTACGATAATGTTTTTGAGAATACTTATTCACACTGGCGCGATTAAAGGATCGCAAGGACGTAAAAGAAGGCAGGGTTTACGTTGCTTAAGTTAGAAAGCCCCAGTGGAACAATGACCGCGGCACAGAAAGTTAAACCTTTCAATGGAAATGATTCCCCGTTTTTAACGGGTTGAAAAATTGAGTCAAAACTTATAGATGTTACCTTAAACAAACAAAGGGCAGCCCTCACATTGAGGGCTGCCCTTTTCCAATTGTTTCAGCTTTTTAAAACGAGTGTTTCTTCCGGTGCTGTTTGTTCACGGTTTAAATAATCCGTTACTGCTCCTTTTGAAGAGCAAGAAACATTATGTGCGTATTTGCCGAGCACCCCTTTTTTATAAAGCGGCGGCGCAGTCCATTCCCTGCGGCGCTGTGCCAGTTCTTCTGCCGGTACATCCATCGAGATTTCCTGCAATACAGAATCGATCGTGACGATGTCGCCTTCTTTGAGAAGCGCAATCGGTCCGCCAGTTTGTGCTTCAGGCGCAATATGACCCACCACTAGACCGTGCGTACCTCCGGAGAAGCGGCCGTCTGTCAGCAATGCCACTTTTTCATCCATTCCTTTTCCGACGAGAATTGCCGAGATCGACAGCATTTCCGGCATTCCCGGTCCGCCTTTTGGTCCTACGTAGCGGATGACCAGTACATCACCGTCGTTTATTTCATTGGCCATAACAGCCGCTGTCGCTTCTTTCTCCGTGTTAAAGACTCGGGCAGGACCGCTGTGCCGCGTGACTTTGACGCCAGACATTTTCGCAACTGCGCCGCTTGGCGACAAATTCCCTTTCAGGACGATCAATGGCCCGTCTTTGCGTTTCGGGTTGTCGAAAGGCATGATGACCACTTGCCCTTTCAGTAAATCAGGTGCCTCTGCCAAATTCTCTGCCAAGGTTTTCCCAGTGACCGTCATACAGCCGCCGTGAAGATAACCCGCTTTCCAAAGAACCTTCATCACTGCCTGCACGCCGCCTACGCGGTGCAGATCCTGCATGACGTATTTTCCGCTTGGCTTCAAGTCCGCAATATGCGGAACTGTTTTCTGGATGCGGTCAAAATCATCCATCGTCAAGTCGATTTCCGCTGCATGCGCGATTGCCAGCAAATGCAAAATCGCATTGGTTGAGCCGCCAAGGGCCTGCACGACGGTTATGGCGTTTTCAAACGATTCTTTTGTCATGATGTCTTTTGGATAAATGCCTTTTTCAAGCAGATTGTATACGGCTGCCCCTGCTGCTTTGCAATCCGCTTGTTTGACGCTTGACTCTGCCGGATTCGAAGAACTGCCCGGCAAACTCATTCCCATTGCTTCTGCAGCAGATGCCATCGTGTTCGCTGTGTACATGCCGCCGCAAGAACCTGCTCCTGGACATGCCCCGCATTCGATTTTGCGCAATGAATCATCGTTGATATCGCCGTTATTATGCTGGCCGACGCCTTCAAATACAGAAACGATATCGATATCCTGGCCGTTATAATTACCCGGAGCAATCGTTCCTCCGTATGCGAAAACAGCTGGCACGCCAGAATTTGCAATCGCAATCAAGCAGCCGGGTATATTTTTGTCACAGCCTCCGATTGCTACCAGCCCATCCAGACTTTCAGCCCCGACAACCGTTTCAATAGAATCCGCGATCAAATCACGGCTCGGCAATGAATACCGCATGCCTTCCGTGCCCATCGAAATACCATCCGATACCGTAATTGTATTAAATACTAACGGCACTCCTCCTGCTTCTCTCGCACCACTTTTCGCGCTGACCGCCAAGTCGTGGATATGTATATTGCAGGGCGTCACTTCGCTCCAGGTGCTGGCTACCCCGATCATCGGTTTCTTGAAATCTTCATCCGTAACACCGACTGCCCGGAGCATTGCCCGGTTCGGCGCTTTCATCGCTCCGTCGAATACTTTACTGTTTATGCGCAAATCTTTTTTCATCAGACATCTTTCCTTTCTTTTGTATCATTATAGAGAAATATTTACTCAATTCAATGAATTTTAAATATTTTATTTAATATTTTTTAATTATTCGAAAAAACGTCCCTATTTTTCCTTAGCTTATCGCTTAATATTTTTTTCTTTAAGGACCGGATGCTATACTGAAAGCACATCAATTTTCTTCCTTATTTTAGTGATGATGAGTCGGCAAGAACGCCGCAATGCGGCTGGATAATTTATTGGGATCGGAGATGGTTTGGATGCAGATCCGGGAAGCGCATGAAGATGAATACGAATTTATAAAATGGCAAAGGCTGGCTTCTTATAGCCCTTTTGAACAGCTGATCCCTGCCCCGCATTGGGAGTTGCTAAAAAACACCTTATTGTCCGATACTTTTAAAGGCCCAGGAGTTCGCGTTTTTATTGCGGAAAGCAACGGCGCTATCGTTGGCAGCATCGTATTGTTCCCAGCGGAATCGAAAGCTTATGAATGGGATGAAAGAGCGCTGCAGCATCCTGAAATCCGGATGCTGGCAGTGGAACCAGCCCAGCGTTCCCAAGGAGCAGGCAAGGCGCTCGTCAGCCATTGCATCCAGCAAGCGAAAGCGGACGGCGCTCCATTTGTCGGCCTGCATACGGCAGACTTTATGGCAAACGCCATAAAATTATACACAAGCTTCGGCTTCGAGCGGGTTCCGTCATTGGACTTTATGCCGCTTGATGATGGGATCATCGTCAAAGCTTTCAAGCTGAATTTATAGATAAAAAAGGAAAAAGGTTTCGGCGAAGTGCCGAAACCTTTTTCCTTTTTTTACCGCTGCTGGCTCCACACTTTTTCTTGCTGCCACTCTTTCTCGAATTGCTCCGGCAAAGCGGGTTTGCTGAAATAATAGCCTTGTCCAGTGACATTGAATGACTTCAGCAATTCCATTTGTTCTTTGGTTTCGATTCCTTCCGCAACAACCTCGGTTTGAAGGTTTTTGCCTACTTGGATGATGGCGGAGAGAATCGCTAAATTGCGGTGGTTGCCGATAATGTCGTCAATCAGCGATTTATCGATTTTAAGTGTATCAATGCTGATGTTCTTGATGACTGTCAACGACGAGAAGCCGGCGCCAAAATCGTCTATCGCTATCTTAATTCCCAGCTTTCTGAGCTCTTCCATTAATTGTGATGCCTCTTCGACGTCAAACATGACGCTTTCCGTGATTTCAATTTCGAAAAAGCGGGTATCCACCTGATGCTTTTTCAAAATGCCATCCACTTTGCGGCTGAAGTTCGGGTCCCGGAACTGGCGGGCGGATGCATTGACAGACACTTTGATTAAGGGGAATCCGAGCCGCTCCCATTCTTTCAGCTGTCTGCATGCTTCATCAAGGACCCATTCGCCGATTGGCAAAATGAGCCCGGTCTCTTCAGCTATCGGAATGAATTCATTCGGCTGAACCATGCCGAACGGCGATTGCCAGCGCAATAACGCCTCCAGGCCGACCAAGCGATTTGATTGAAGATCGATTTGCGGCTGGTAATACAATAGGAATTCTCCATTATCGATCGCTTTTCTCAAAGCATTTTCAATTTGGAATTTCCTTGTCGCTTTTTCATTTAAATCGTCTGTGTAGAACTGATAGTTGTTCTTGCCTTTTTCTTTCGCCGAATACAGTGCAAAGTCCGCTTGGCGAATCAGCATCCCGGCATCACAAGTACAGTTCGACTGGAAGCTGATGCCGATGCTGATGGTCACGACCAAGTCGTGATCCATGAGAATGACCGGCCGGTTCATTTCTTTAATGATTTTTCGGCTGAGGCGCTCTAAGTAATTCTCATCCGCATCTTCAAGCACGACGATGAATTCGTCGCCTCCATGCCGTGACAGGCGGTCTGAAGGGCGCAGACAATTTTTAATGCGCTCCGATACGTGCTGCAAAAAAAGGTCGCCGCCGTGATGGCCCAATAAATCATTGACACCTTTAAAATCATCAAAATCAATAATCACTACAGCAAGTGAGCGGTTAAGCTGCTGTGCGCGCTCGGCTGTTTTCGATAAGTTTTCGTAGAACCAATGCCTGTTCGGCAACCCGGTCAATTGATCGGTAAATGCCAAATCGTTCACTTTTTTCTCAATGCGCTTTTTCTCCGTGACATCTCTGGCAATCGAAAAAGCCCCTTCGACTCGGCCTTGGCGCGTCATAGGCACGACATTGACATCCACTTCAATTTGCTTGCCGAATTTATCGACCAGCTTTTGCTCCGACCGGAGAGACTTGCCGTTTTTTGTCAATGTGAACGTTTGTTGTACTTCTTGAAGGTTTTCAGCAATGAGCGCAGGAAAAGCCATTGCATGCAATTCTTGTTTAGTGTAGCCAGTCAATTTTTCCGCATTGTGGTTGACGTTGGTAAAATTCCCGTCCATGTCAAGCTCAAATACGGCGTCCAGATTCTGTTCAAACAGCGAACGGTATTTTTCTTCGTTTTCTTCTAAGAGCCGGATTGCTTTCTTTTCTTTCGAAATGTTTTTCGCGATGCCGAAAACGCCGATGATTTCATTGTCGACGATTATCGGCAGGTTTGTAATATGGAATGGTACAGAATCTCCAGTGCGGTGAATCCCGACGAGTTCGTAATTTCGCGGCGTTCCCTTCAAAGCCAGTTCGAAATTCCGAATTGTCTCCGGCAGGAATTCCGGCTTCACAATTTCATGGAAAGTGAGGCTCCCAAACTCCGCTCTCGTGTAGCCCAGCATGTCCACCAACGCCTGATTGACATTCAGCATCTTCCCTCGTGCATCCATTGAATAAACACCCTCGGGATTATGCAGGAAAAGCGACTGGTAGCGTTGTTCGCTTTCTTCCAATTTGCGCCGCACTCTTTGCTGTTCTGTGATATTGCGCAAAATCAGCTGAATGGAGGGGTTCCCTTCAAATTCCATCCGCGCGCCTCGTATTTCAACTTCCAGCGCCTTGCCTCCAGGAACGACAAGTTTCTGTTCAATCGGAGTCTCATCTTCGCCTGATATCATACTGCTGATGCGCTGTTTAATCGCTTCCCGGTTTTCTTTCGGAACAAAATCAAGAACGCGTTTCCCAACCAGGTCAAGCTCTGTTTGCGCATTTACTAAGTTTAGGCAGGCCTGATTGACAAAAGTAATGTCGCCGTCACTCTGGACAACAATCGGTTCTGGCGATAGTTCTACCAATCTTCGGAATCGCTCCTCGCTTTCTTTCAACGTCTCTTGTAATTGTTTTTCACTGGCAAGAGACCGATAATCCAACACCGCAAAAAACACGGCTAAAAAGATCATGAATAAAATCATTGTCAGCACGAACAGCAAGAGGGAATAATCCGCGTAATTCAACGCCCTTCCCTCAGTCTGCAGCTCCATCATCGATCCACTAGTGGAACTATAATGCATCACTGCAACCGAGAGGCCCAAAACCACTGCACTGATCGATTTTCGGGCAATCGATTTTTTGCTATAAGCTGCAAGGATGAAAAGCCGTGTAGCCAATGAAGAAAAAACGAACGCCATTATCAGAGACAACGCTGTATTCAATAGGTTGATCTGGAAATCCATCTGCTCTCTGACAGCAAGAACAGCAATGTAGTGCCCTAAAAAAATGCCTGCACCTAAGAGCAGGCTGCTGAAAACACTTTTCCATTTGCTCTCATTTTTAAAGTACAAAAAATAGAAAGCGCCGTAAGCTCCAAGAATCGAAGCCGCAAGCGACCCACCCAATATGAGGGGGTTATAACTTATCCTGATAGTGGGATTGGAAGCCGCCATTCCAGTGAAATGCATCGTAAATATCCCAACTCCAACCGCCCATGCCGCAAAGATGGTCAATGTTCTTTTCTGGACGCGGTTTGCGCCATTTATCTTTTGCGTTAAGACCAATGCTATATAAGATGAGATGATGGCGGTAAAAACAGATAAAATTACTAAAAACGGACTGAAAAATTCAAACAATACTGACTTCATCTCCTACTTTGTCTTTATTAATATAGATTATTATACCTTAAATAAAATGTGGAAGAACAAAGAATTAATATATACGAAGAACAAGTATTGCGGAACAGCGGGATGCTGCTTTTACAGAATCATGGATTGAACGGATTTTTCCATTCCATCAAAGCTGCATAATTCAAAGAATCTGCGTCTTCCAAGTAATCGCTGATGACGCAGACAGGAGTCCTGCCGCAGCGCAGCAAAAAGGAGACGACTGGGTCTTTGAGTTCGCCAGATACCACAGCCTCTAAGTACGCTTCGGGTGAAAGTTCATATGAATGCTTGAAATACCCCGGCATCCTGCCGCCGCCAAGGACTCGTTCGAGCCCATCATGGACGGCTCGCTCATAATAGGACTGCATCAACAATCTTCCAAGGTCCATTTTCCGGTAACCGGGACTGACACAGATATCAGCGATGTATAGCGTGTTGCCAGTCGGATTGTGATTCGTTATGGAGCCGCCAGCTGTCGCCTCGCTCCAGCTATGATGTGGAGAAGCGGAATCAAAATCTGTCAGCAGACCTGTAATAGATCCGGCCATCTCCCCCTCCACCTCTACGCATAACGCACCTTCTGGATAATGCTTTACATGGTTTGCCAATTGCTCTTTGCTCCACCACAACTCTTCAGGAAACGGCGGCGGGAAACTTGCACGCTGAATGCCGATCAATGCGTCAAAATCCCGTTCTGTATAAGGGCGCACTACCGCTTTCACCGGCTTGCCGCTTTGAATAACATATTGCTCTTTGCGGTACATATTCATTCCTCCCAGCTTTTCTGCCTTTTCCCCTATTATATAGAAACCATTAAAAAACCTCCCGGCTGATTGCGCCGGGAGGTTCGATTTGCTGCGTTCCTTATAAAGGAGGCAAGATGACCGGTACTGCCATCGGCTTAGCTTCAGCCTGTGATGCAGTTGCCGCTTTAACTTCTGTTTCTTCCAATTGACCGATAGCGCCCACCAAAACTGCAGCGATAACTGCAGCGGCAGCAATTTTTTTGCCCATTTTCATAAAAGTTCTCCTCCATTGCGATTATAGTATGAGCGGTAGAAATTCGCTTTTTCCCACTCTTTTTGCTGCTGGTAATAGTTTACTAAATCAGCAGCAATTTTCTTACTTTCTTTTATATAACCATTTTTTCTGAAAAATGGAAACATTATTACTTCACAATAGGACATTAGGTCTGGTTGGGAAAAGTTTCGTTTTTCGAAGTAGTTGCAGTATATTTCTACTTGTTCGTCAGGGCTTTGCTCTAGCAATGAACGCACTTCCGCAATCAAATGGGAAGCATCGATCCCCGATTCGATGGCCGCTTCGATTTTGCTCAATAACACGGCTTTATAAAAATACGAATCCTCTGGCAGACTGTTTTTCAAATCGCGCAGAAAGTCGTAGGCTTTTCCATATTCGCCTGTCTCTTTCAGCAATTCAATATAATTATAAGAAGTTTGGTGGAATAACTCTGTCTGTCCGGTAAGGCGCGCATTGCGCTGTAACACTTCATAAAGGCCGTTTGCCTGAACATGCAGATTGCGCCGCGTGTAATTGATGGCCAATAGCAGCTGGGCATGCATGAGCCGAATGTAATTATGATGGAGCTGGTAAAATTGGACGGCCAGTTCCGCGTAATAAGCCGACACCTCGAAGCGGTCCAGCACGATCATCAACCGTGCTTTCTGGTAATAATACTCCCCCTCGAATTTTTGCGGGATGCTTTGGATGCCTTGGTCAAGCAGTTCGAGGCAGTCGAGAGATTGTTCCGTTTTATTGAGCATTGAGTAATAAACCGATAAGAAGAATTTATACAGCCACTTTTCCGGTGCCGAAAAAGAACCTGTCAGCCGCTCCAGCATGTTCTTCTGCCGCTCTGCTTGCGGCTGGTCGATTTCATAAATATAATAACGGAATTTATACAGCTCATATTGGTTGACCAATTCAGTGGATTGGATATAATCGTTCTCCATTTTCAATTGATAATAAAGTTTTCGCATATTCTCCAAGTCATAATGCAGCGACGAATCGATAAATTCACCAAGCTGCCTTTCGAGCCTCTTATGCCGTTCCACTTCTTTTTGCCAGTGCACGCCCATCTTCGCCAACAATGCTTCAATCGTTGATTCATGCGGTACGTAAGCATTCGATTCGATTTTACTCAAATGAGATATTGAACAAATCCCATCCGCTAACTTCAATTGCGTCATGCTATTTTTCGTACGGTAATACTTGATGACGGACCCGATATTCATAAGCTCACCCTTTTAATCCGAATAGTTAAAATTTTACCATAAAAAAACAGTTCCAGCATAATACTGGAACTGTTTAGGACGTTCTATTCTTTAGCGCAAACGTGCAAAACCGAATCCTGAAGCATAGTCATCGCCGTATCCTGCGCCCGATCCTGAAAGGATGTCGTAGTTATAAGCACGGTTCTGCAAATCATTGCGGATTGTCGTATGGCTGACCGTAGGGTTTGCTGCCCAAACTTTCGCTGCTAACCCTGCGATATGCGGTGAAGCCATTGAAGTTCCGCTGATTGTCGAGTAGCCGCCTGTGTACCAAGTTGAGTAGATGGCCGCTCCTGGTGCAGAAACTTCCACATCCCCTTTTTGGATTACATAGTCGCCGTCTGTCGAGCTATAGCCGCGTGAAGAGAAATCCGCTACGCGGTACGTGCCGTTCTGGATGACATTTTCAAGAGCTGCTACAGCAACTGCATTTTGCAAAGCGCCCGGGTAGCCGATTGATCCTTGGTAAGGGCCTGAGTTTCCAGCTGCTGCAATGATCAACACGCCTTTGCCGTATGCGTAGTTCACTGCGTTCGTAATCAAGCTACTTTCAGCTGATGAACCAAGTGACATATTGATGACCACTTTTGTGTTTAAAGAAGTTGCCTGATCGGCAGCGTGGCGGATGGCATTCGCGATGTCATCTGAATAGCCTGAGCCGTCATCGCCCAATACTTTATACGCCCATAGATCAGCAGCAGGCGCTACGCCGTAAACACCAGAACCTGAACCGCCGTCAGCTAACGCTGTTCCGGCAACGTGTGTCCCGTGGCCTTGTCTGTCCACACAAGATCCATTGACGATGCTCGTTCCAATTGTGAAATCTTTGCATTGTTCAACGTTGTTCACAAGATCCGCATGTGTTTTGTTGACGCCTGTATCAAGCACGGCAATGTTGACCCCTGCCCCGCCTGAAGTCTTCGTCAGTGCACTGTCGTTATAAATTGCTTTGATGCCCCAAGGTGTTGATTGCGACGCTGCCATTGCTGCGTAAGCCGCTTCCGGTTTTGATGAAGTTTCTTCAATAGAGAATTCCGGCACTTTTTCAACAGTCAGGTTTTTATTTTTTTGCAAAGCTTCGAATTGCTTGGCATTCATATTAGTAGTGAATCCTTCAGCCTGGAAATCCCAGTGGACGCCGTAACGCTCTTTGGCGTTCTTCAACTCTTTTTGGTTGGCAGAATCGACCAATACCCGGAATTTCTCATTTGTATTCTGTGTGGAGAAGTCTCCATTTGCACTAACGCCCATTGCCGGTACAAGCAATGTCGCCGCTAGCATAACTGATGTCACAAACTTTGCCGATCTTTTCATCGTCCAATCCCCTTTTCCATCAAATAGTTGGCAATTAAAGCCAGAGCGGCGTCCCGCACAATGCTTTCGCGTCTCCACGAATGGGAGAACCTTGCCTCACATCTAACGTTATCAGAGATGAATATTTTCCGTAATTGGGAAAATTCTGCATCATTTATTCATTATTACTATAGAACAAGACCTTCTAACCACTCCTCAAGACCTAAGATTAATTTCAAAGCCAAATTCCGTTGAAAATGCCATGTTTTCTTATTATTTATACGCCTTTCTTACAAAGCGGATTTCGGTAAATAAAAATAATTAACAGAATAGTGCCTCAAATAGACATTTTAGTTTTATAATTAAATGGACTGGATTTAATAATTTGTTTTAGGCTGAATGATTCAATCGGAAGATAAGAAGAACGGAGGCTGGCTATGAAAAGTTTGCATTACACGCTGCTTGATGTTTTTACAGCAAAGCGTTTCGGTGGAAACCAGTTGGCGGTTTTTTACGGAGAAGAGAATTTATCCGCTGACACGATGCAGCAAATTGCCCGTGAATTGAATTTGTCCGAAACGGTTTTTATCTGTCCCCCCAAAGATTCAGGGCACGAAAAGAGCCTTCGCATTTTCACACCGACAGTCGAATTGCCGATTGCTGGACATCCAACAGTCGGAGCTGCATTTGTGATGGCCGACAGGCAGCTCGTCAAAACTCAAGAAGGCAAAAATGAGTGGGTGCTCGAAGAATTGGTCGGCGCAGTCCCGGTGACTGTTTTCGTTGAAGGCGGAAAAGCGGCAAAAGTGGAAATGACTCAGCCGCTCCCGGAGTTCGGCGAAAAATTCACGAAAGCCGGTTTGGTCGCTGATTTGCTTTCCTTGACTTCAAAAGACCTCGACAGCCGTTTTCCGGCTCAGACGGTTTCTTCCGGCCTTCCTTTCCTCTTCATACCGATCCGCTCACTCGATGCCATGCGCAGGATCAATTTCAGGACGGATATCTGGGAACGGCATTTCAGCAAGCATCCGGACACCCAAAACATTTTTGTTTTCACGACCGAAACACATGAAAGGCATTCTACAGTCCATAGCCGTATGTTCGCCCCAGCAATGGGCATTGCGGAAGATCCGGCCACCGGAGCGGCAGGCGGTCCATTGGGCGCCTATTTGGTAGCCTACGGAGCAGTGCCCCATAATTCCAGCGGTATTTATCGGATTCGAAGTGAACAAGGCTTCGAGATGAAACGCCCGAGTTTTATCGACATTACGGTCACCGAATCGGCCGGATCATTCAAGCAAGTGAAAATCGGCGGCATTTCCGTCCTCATGGGCCAAGGCGAAATTCTTTTGCCGGATTAATGCACAATAAAAAACGCTCGCAGCGAATAGCTGCGAGGCGTTTTTGCGTTTATTTTCCTGGAATCGACTTCCAAGTATCTTCCAGCCAGCGGTCGAAGTCATCACCTTTGTCACCTTTATAAGTGTCATAGATGTCGACGCGCATTTTCTGAAGCTTCACTTTGAAATCTTCGTAGCTGTGGTCGCGCGGCAAGCTTTTTTTGATGCGCACTAATACTTTCGACGTGTCTTTGATCAAGTCGAATTTTCTGCGTGGCGGCATTTCAACATCTTCGCCAAGGTCGACCAGTTTTTCAAATGCAGCTTCCTGCACTTGATATACCGGATCGTTTTCCAAACGGTGCAATAAGACGTCGATTGTTTGTTTGTGCTTGTAATTGCCAAGCTCCTCGACTGCAGCCAAGCGTTCTTTCCAGTTCGCTGTGCGGTTTGCGGCTCTTTTCAATTCGGCGTAGTTTTCAGGCAGTTTCGTGTTAAATTGTTGACTCAAAAAATTCAATCTCCTTTTGTTCATTTCCGTTTCGGAAAAGCTTATTAATGTATTGTACCACCATCTGGCCTAAAAAGAAGGCTCTGTGTATGCTTGGTCATGATTTTTCTTGCAATCGAATCAAAGCGGCTAATTTTCGGTCCAGGCTTTTCGGCTCGCGCTGTCCCCCGCAGGAGTCGGATGCCTCCATTCCAAACAGCCGGTAAAAGGGATCAAAAAACATCTGTTTTAACGGGGCTGTTTTGCGGAATATAGGCCTCAGCATGAAAAAAGCCCAAAAAAGAAAAACTTCTGGATATCCAGAAGTTTTACATAACGATGGAATAATCATGGAGCATGTGTTCAATCGCTTCAGCGGCTGTTTCTATGTCCGTGTAAATCGTGTCTTCCTGCGTCTCGATGTGTGTGACTACAATGGAAGTGGAATTGCCTGCAGATTTGGCAGTTAAATAATCTTCGCCATTTTTTGCAAATGTTTGTGTAATACTAACCGTGTTGTAGAAACTGATTGTCTTCAATAGTTCCAGGATAGTGTCGAATTTCAAAGTCGATCCCTGCTTTCTTTTTGGAAATTGACTAAAGAAAGTCTCGTAGAATCCATTAATTCGATGAAGGGCAATCATAACATAATTCAATGAACTTATCAAAAATCGATTGGTGCTGCTTGCCTTTTTAAAGCGCTGCTACTGCGCTGAGCAACCTGTCCACTTCTTCTTCGGTATTATAAGGCGCCAACCCTGCACGGATCCAGCCGCCTGATTTATTGATGTCGAGCCGCTCCGCCAACGTGGATGCGTAGAAATGTCCCGATGCCAAAAAGATGCTATGCTCCTCGGCCATGATTTTGCAGACTTCCGCCGGTTCAGTGCCCGCTACTTGAAAAGCGATAGTCGGTGTTTTTGGAACTTCCGCCGCCGCTTCAAACAAAGTCACTTTCTCCAACCCTCTCAAGCCGTCGCGCAGACGCTTGGCCAAACTGTTTTCGTAAGCTTCAAGATGCTCCATGCCATTCACGATGCGGCTGCGTCGCGTATCTCCTTTACCGAAACTTGCAAAAAACTCGATGGCTGGACGGATGCCCGCAATCCCTTCGTGGTTTTGCGTGCCTGTTTCCAGCTTGTCCGGATAATAATCCGGTGACGGGACGAGTTTATACGGCTTTAATTCTTTGAAAATACTTTCGCGGATAGCTGCAATACCGACATGCGGCCCAAAGAATTTATAGGCTGAGCACAATAGGATATCAATGCCTTGAAGCTCCCGGTCAAGCGCCATATGGGGTGCTGCATGGACAGCATCCGCCGCCACCAACGCACCTACTTTTTTTGCGCGCTGGACAATCGGCTCGATGTCAACGATCGTTCCGACGGCGTTTGACGCCAGTCCGACCGCCACAAGTTTTGTCTTGTCGTTGATCAATTCGTCCAAGCCCTGCAGGTCAAGCGTCAAAGCATCGGTATCCACAGGGATCCAGCGGACATTCATTCCCCGGTCTTGCGCCATCATCAGCCATGGATCGACGTTGGCGCGGTGGTCCATTTCCGTGACGACAATCTCATCTCCCGCTTTAAATTGTTTGCCGAGCGCATTCGCGATGGCAATTGTCAACGTTGTCATGTTTGCGCCAAAAGCGACTTCATTGGGCTGGACATTCAAAAGGTCCGCAACCGCCTCTTTTGATCCAGCAATCGTTTCTTCTGTTTCCCAGCTTGATGGGAAAGAGCCGTGGAGATTCGCACCTCCGCGCTCCATATAGCTGGCAATGGCATCGATGGCCGATTTGACGACTTGTGAGCCACCAGGCCCGTCGAAATACGCCACGCTTTTTCCGTGGTATGTACGTTTCAGTGCCGGGAATTGCTCCCTGACTGCTTGGATTGGAAATTCAGTTTCAGTAACTTTCATTAATTCGCTCCCCTTTGTTTTACAATTTTCATAGATTCCCCATCCTCTCTACTAAACCATTTTTAGACAGCAAGTGTCTAATGGAAAGAGCTAGTATTCAGAAAATTTATTCATTAAAGAAATGGATGCTTGCAACATAGAAAGCACAGTCTGCTCCGCCGCTTTCTGGATTAACCCCTTCTATTAAGGGTAAAGACAATTATCAACACCGAAAGGAAGAAGCCTAATGCCATATTTCAATTCAGACGGCATAGATTTGTATTACGAGGACATCGGAGAAGGGCCGCCGTTGCTTCTTTTGCATGGCCTGACAAGCAGCCACGCAATGTTCTACCGGGAAATTAATTTTTTTAAAAAGAAATTCCGGGTCATCGCGCCAGATGCTCGCGGCCATGGAAAATCCACTAAGCCGCAAGAATTTACGCTTGACGACCACATCCAGGATGCAGCTGCTCTCATCCGCCATTTGAATTTCCAGTCGCTATCAGTCATCGGCGTATCGATGGGCAGCTATATCGCTCAGGGCATCGCCATCGAATTGCCGGAACGGATTGAAAAGCTCATTCTTGTTGCAACAAAATCACACGGCGAACAATCTTCGATGGAAGAGCTGTTTGACCGCTACGAAAAGGAATTCGAAGGGCTTAACATCGTTGAGAAGCTCCAGAAATCCTCTCAGTTCATGTTCCATGACCAGGAAAAAGTCAGCCGCTGGCTAGAGGAGACGGCCGAAAACAGTGAAGGGCTGACAGGCCGTGAACAAAGCATCGCGTCAGCTGCATTGGCCGACTTTGATTTTCGTCCAGCGCTTTCAAAAGTTCAAGCGGAAACATTGGTCATCAGCGGCACACACGACGGATTGAATCCGCCCGCGAAAGGCCGAGAAACCGCTGAAAGGATTCCCGATGCGCTGTTTATGGAATTCAAGCATTCGGGCCATGCGCCCAATGTCGAGCAGGCACGCCTGTTTCTCGGCATCACCGATAATTTTCTTGACTAAAAAACCCGCCTGGCATATGCCCGGCGGGTTCGTCTTTGTTTATTGGGCTGTGTAGCCGCCGTCAAGTACGACAGCTTGCCCTGTGATGCCTGACGCTTTATCGCTCGACAGGAACATCGTGTAATCTGAAATTTCCTGTACGGACAACAAGCGTTTTTGCGGTACCAATGGATAAATGACTTCTTCCAGCACTTTATCCAAAGAGACATTGCGCGTTTTCGCCAAATCGCTTAGCTGGTTGCGCACAAGCGGTGTATCCACATAGCCCGGGCACATCGCATTAACTGTAATGCCGTGCTCCGCGCCTTCAAGCGCAGCGACTTTCGTCAAGCCGATGACGCCATGCTTTGCGCTGTTATAAGCCGCTTTGCCTGCGAACCCGACAAGGCCGTTGATCGATGCCATGTTGATGATGCGGCCGTTGCCTTGTTTTTTCATGATCGGGAACGCGTGTTTTGTCGCAACAAACGGCGCTACCAGCATAATTTTTATCAATAACTCGAATTTCTCTGTCGGGAATTCTTCAATCGGCGAAACGAATTGCATGCCCGCATTATTGATCAGAACATCCAGGGATCCGTAAGTTTCAACCGTTTTCTTAATCGCCCCTTCAAGTTCTGTTTCGTTCGTTACGTCGACTTTCAAACCGATTGCTTCAAGGCCTTGGCTTTTCAATGTATCTGCAGCTTTTTGCACCGCTTCTTCATTGATATCCGTCAACACAATTTTCGCGCCGGCTTTTGCGAAATCGGCACTGATTTCATAACCGATGCCACTTGCAGCACCAGTGATGAATACTACTTTGTTTTCAACCATCCGAATGACCTCCACTATATATTAGATTCCCATACCGAATGAGAACAGGACGATTGCAATAATGGTACCAAGGAGCGGCACAATAACCGTCACAGCGCCCACTGAACCGTAAGCCGCTTTATGCGTCTCGCCACAGATTCCTTGAATCGTCGTTACAACATAACCGTTATGCGGCAACGAATCCAATGCGCCGGAAGAAATCGAAATTGTCCGGTGAAGCGCTTCTGCATTGACGCCTAGATCTAAGTAATGCGGCGCCAATAATGGCAACGCGATTGCCTGTCCGCCTGAAGATGAGCCTGTGATGCCGGCGATGACGCTGACCGCGATCGCGCCGCCGATTAGCGGGCTGCCCGGGATGTTCGTCATTGCGTCAACCGCTGTCTGGAAAGCTGGCACTGCTTTTGCAACGCCGCCGAAGCCAACAACCGCTGCCGTGTTGCCGATTGCGATCAACGCGCCGATTGTTCCATCAGTCAATGCTTTGCCAAGATCTTGGAAATGTGTTCTGTTCAAAATGTATGTTGCAAGAACTCCGCCAAGCAATGCGATTACCAAAGCGGATGTTTTCAATGAATCATGGAAAATGAAAGAAACGACTAGAACCACTAGCAACGGAATCAAGCCCATGATCGGGTTTGGCAG
The DNA here is from genome assembly GCF_004761975.1 of Planococcus koreensis. Lineage (GTDB taxonomy): Bacteria > Bacillota > Bacilli > Bacillales_A > Planococcaceae > Planococcus > Planococcus koreensis. Next base: position 27,252 of record NZ_RQII01000045.1, read on the forward strand.
ATTGCGTTCCGGCACCACCGGATCTGTTTTGCGCGACTCGAAATGCTCGCCTTTGCTTACTGCTTTAGTGATCATGCGTTTCAGCCACCAATAGCCGAATACTGCCATAAAGACTGCGACAACGATACTGACTTCCCAGCCAGCGTATGGGCTTGTGCCTAAAAATTCAATCGGGATCCAGTTTTGGATTTCCGGTGAACCAGCTGATGTCATTGTGAATGTAACTGAACCAAGTGCTAATGCCGCTGGAATGAAACGGCGTGGAAGATCCGCTTGTTTGAACAAGCTAAGCGCCATCGGGTAAACCGAGAATGCAACAACGAACAAGCTGACTCCGCCGTATGTTAAAACTGCACAGGCGATGACAATTGCAAGTACTGCACGCTTGATGCCGAATTTGCCAACCAACCAGCGCGATACGCTGTCTGCAGCTCCGCTGTCTTCCATTAATTTACCGAAAATTGCTCCAAGCAGGAACATCGGGAACCAAGCTGTGATGAATCCGGAAAACCCGGTCATATAATTTCCTAAAAAGTTTACTTCCCCTTCTCCGACCATTTGCGGGAACAAAGGCAAGCTGCTGAACAACGCAACGACCAATGCACTCAACGGGCCTGCAATCAACAAGTTTGTGCCTCTCATTGTCAAGAAAATGAGCAACGCCAAACCTCCGATTAAACCGATCATACTGAACATTTTATTTCCCCCTTTGATTTTGCTTGCCGCTAACCAAGCCGGCCAAACCTTCACCACCTCTGCGTCCTGCAAAGTGAAAGCGCTTACTGAATGTGAAAGAAAAAATCCAAATATTTGTCACAATATTTAGACGCGAGCGGCTTTTTTTAGTGTACACTGCCCTGCAGAATAGGTAAAATGAATAAAAACTATATATTCTATAACAAATAGTTATAAGTCAGGAGCAATCAAATGGACATTCGCCAGCTCAAATACTTCATTGAAGTAGCCAGACATAAAAGCTTTACGAAAGCAGCACTCGCGCTTCACGTTACGCAGCCGACCTTGAGCAAAATGGTCAAGAACCTGGAAGAGGAAATGGACGTTGTGCTATTTGACCGCTCAGCACGCCAGATTACCTTGACCGACGCCGGCGAAGTCGTTTATGAGCAAGCCAATAAAATCGTCAATAGTCTGGATGATTTGTCCGCTTCTTTATACGACGTTATGCACTTAAAAAAAGGGAAAATAAAAATCGGGTTGCCGCCTGTTATCAGTACCTTGTTTTTCCCGACGATTATCGCTGAGTTTCAGCTGGCTTACCCGGATGTCACTGTAGAAATCGCCGAATACGGCGCGCGCAAAGTGGAACAGAATGTATTGGAAGGCGCTGTCGATCTTGGATTCGTCATGCTGCCTGTTGACGGCGAGAAGTTTGATGTTGAGCCTTTCGTCGACCAGGAAATCAAATTACTGGTGCATGAATCTCATCCTTTGGCACACCGCGACATCGTCGACTTGATCGATTTCAAAGATGACCCTTTCCTTCTATTAAGTAAAGAATTTACATTGAACAGCAAAACGATCGACTTTTGCTTGAGCGAAGGCTTCAATCCAAAAGTTGCCTACGAAAGCTCGCAATGGGATTTCATCGTCGGCATGGTCGAAAAAAATCTCGGCGTCACATTGATGCCGAAACTGATCTGCGACCGCGTCAAAGACGGCCCGTTCAAGACTTTGTCGCTGAGCCGTACATTCCCATGGAGCCTCGGCATCATCATGGCAAAAAACCGCTACGTCCCTTACATCTCACGCTCTTTCATCACCCTCGTCAATGGATTGCCGAAAGTCTGATTCGCATCGCTATTGCCGCTCGCTTGTACAGGGGCAAAACGGCCATAGCAAAACCGAATAATTTCATTCGTTAAATTGCCTTATCTATTTTTAAATAGGCGGTTGACAAACGTTCTCATTCCCCTATAATCGATATTGAGAATCATTTTCATTTGGATTCAAACAACAATCAAAGGGAGAGACAGACATGAAAAAAATGCTATACGCTGCACTGGTTTTGATGCTTCTTCTATTATCAGCTTGCGGAAACCAGGAAGCTGGCAACGAATCGTCAGAAGGCGATGCGCCTGAAGATACAGAAAGCAAAGAAGTCAACTTATATACAGCCCGCCATTATGACGTGGATGATGAGCTCTACAAGAAATTCGAAGAGGAAACAGGCATTAAAGTCAACTTGATCAAAGGCGAAGCGGATGAATTGCTGGAGCGCATCAAGCGTGAAGGCGATGCCACTGAAGCCGACCTATTCCTGACTGCGGATGCCGGGCGTTTATTCCGCGCTAAAGACGACGGCTTGTTCCAGGCTGTTTCAAGTGACTTGCTGGACGAACAAATTCCTGAGAACTTCCAGGATACGGACCAAATGTGGTACGGCCTGACAAAACGTGCACGTGTAATGGTTTACAACAAAGAAACTGTAACTCCTGAAGAATTGTCGACTTATGAAGCATTGACAGAAGACAAGTGGAATGGCCGCATTTTGATCCGCGGATCTGAAAATGTTTATAACCAGTCATTGCTGGCTTCCTTCATCGAAATTGACGGTGAAGAAAAAGCGAAAGAATGGGCAGCTGGAATGGTCAATAACTTTGCACGCGATCCTGAAGGCGGAGACCGTGACCAAGCGAAAGCAATCGCAGCCGGTGTTGGCGATATCGCCATCATGAACACATATTACTTGGGGCAAATGCTTAACTCGGAAGACCCTGAAGAAGTGAAAGTTGCTGAAAACCTTGGCATCTTCTTCCCGAACCAGGAAACTACAGGCACGCATGTGAACGTCAGCGGCGCTGGTGTGGTAAAATCATCTAAGAACAAAGACAACGCAATCAAATTGCTTGAGTTCTTGTCTGCTCCTGAAGCACAAGGAACTTTTGCAGAAGCGAATTATGAATATCCCGTAAACGAGTCAGTTGAAGCGACAGAATTGCTGAAATCATGGGGCGAGTTTAAAGAGCAGGACATCCCGTTGTCAGCTCTTGGAACAAATAACTCAAAAGCGATTTTGATCTTCAACGAAGTCGGCTGGAAATAATAAACTGAATCCCCGTGTTGCGTTTCTTCGCAGCACGGGATTTCTTGCGATTGGAATAGAGAGGTGTTTGGAAGATGCAGCGAAGTTTAAAAAATATCAATGTATGGACTTTTTCGGCAGTGGCCATCATGGCACTCCTGTTTTTGCCGAATTTGACCATTGTCGGCGGAATCTTCACTCCGACAAACGATAACTGGGCGCACATGAAGGAACACGTTCTTTGGTCCTTCGTCTCCACCTCTCTGATTCTGGTTGTGGCTACTGCCGTCTTGACCATTTCCATTGGGTTGAGCCTGGCGTGGCTAATCGCCCAATATCAATTTCCTTTGCGGAATTTTTTGAAATGGGCTTTGATTTTGCCCCTCTCCATCCCGCCTTTTATCGGCGCTTACACGTATCATGGGATCGTCAATTATACTGGCGTCATCCAGACAACGCTGCGCGACCGATTCGGGATGGAAGTAAACCCCTCCCATTTTGACATCATGAATTTGCCGGGTGCAATCTTCATCTACACGATCTTTTTGTACCCATACGTTTATACGATCACACGAATTTTCCTGTCCCAGCAATCCGCTTCGTTGATTGAAACGTCACGGGTTCTTGGAAAAGGCCCCTGGGGCACTTTCTTCCGTGTCGTGGTGCCCATTTCGCGGGTCTCCATTATCGGCGGTGCAAGTTTGGTCGTTCTGGAAGTATTGAATGATTATGGTGTCGTAAAGTATTACGGCATCCAGACATTCACCACCGCGATATTCCAAACCTGGTTCGGCCTGGGAGATATTGAGACATCCATCAAACTTGCCGCCTCACTCATGGGCTTTGTCATTCTGGTCCTGATGATTGAGAAATTGCTGCGCGGGCGGCGCCAATACAGCTATTCAACAACTAAAGTCCGCCCATTGCCGCTGATTCAGCTGACCGGCTGGAAAGCGGCAGGAGCTACAGGCTTCGGATTGGTGATCATGAGCCTCGGATTCTTCATCCCAGTCATCCAATTGATTGACTGGACGATTTTGACTTTCGGTACGATTCCAATGGCAGAATTCATGTCCTATGTAAGAAATTCGGTGACGGTTGCCGGAATTGCAGCCACCGTCATCATCGCATTTGCATTGATAGTCGGGAATTTTGGGCGGCTCGTCCACGGCAAGATGGCGAAACTGCTGCCGCGCTTGAGCATACTGGGCTATTCCATTCCCGGTGCAGTCATTGCCGTAGCGGTGGTGACCGCATTTATCGGGCTTGACCGCTCACTCGCCCCTCTCTATCAAGCTCTTGGATTTGACACGACTTTAGTATTAAGTGTAAGTTTAATCATGTTAATATCCGCTTACATCATTCGTTTTTTTGCCATCGGCTATAATTCGATCGAGTCCGGATATGACAAAATCGGCACCAACTTCCGAGATGCTTCACGGCTTCTCGGAATGGGCATCACGAAGACATTCTTCAAAGTCGATGTCCCGATGCTCAAAGGCGCAATCATCAGCGGGTTCATCATCGTCTTCATTGACATCTTGAAAGAGATACCGCTGACATTGATTTTGCGGCCTTTCAATTTTGATACCTTATCAACAAAAGTATTCCAATACGCCAGTGACGAAAAGATCATGGAAGCTTCCCAAGCTTCATTGCTCATTATCGGGATCAGCGCACTTTCCATTATCGTTTTTTATAAATTCATCGAAAAGGAGCCTAAATAATATGTTTATTTCCATCGATAACGTGTGTTTCTCCTATTCCAATACAAAAACTGCAGCTTTAGACCAATTTTCCATGACGATCGAAAAAGGTGAAGTCATTTCGATCCTCGGACCGAGCGGCAGCGGCAAAAGCACCGTGCTGCGCCTACTCGCCGGCTTGGAAAAACCGGAAGACGGTTCTTTCAACATTCAAGAAACCGTCATCTTCAATGAAAAGAAATTCCTGCAGCCGGAAAAACGGGGAATCGGCATGGTATTCCAGGATTACGCATTGTTCCCGCACATGACGGTCGCTGAAAACATCATGTTCGGCTTGTTCCGCTTCAAGAAAGCGGCGAAGCAGGAACGTTTGCAGGAAGTCCTGGAGTTGGTGGAACTAGAAGGCTTCGCAGATCGCTACCCTTACCAGTTGAGCGGCGGGCAGCAGCAGCGCGTTGCGATTGCACGTGCAATTGCCCCCAAACCGCATCTTATCCTGCTGGATGAACCTTTCAGCAACTTGGATGCCGAACTGCAAGGTAAAATCCGGAAAGAGCTGCGTGATATCCTTAAAAAAGCTGATATTACATCTGTCTTCGTGACACATGATGAAAATGATGCACATGCAATTGCAGACCGCATCGTGAAGCTGAAAGACGGCAAAATCGAAGTTATTGGACGCCCGTGTGATATCTTAAATATTAATCGCCAAGCGGTCGTTGAAGCAGTTGCATTAGTTGAACAGCGCGACATGATGTCAGTTTAATACGCTAGCGTTCGTGGCTTGCCATCCGAAAAAGGATTAACATTCAGTGAATCGGGAATTTAATAGCAAAACGTCTATTAAACGGAGGAACAGCAAATGGATAAAAAAAGTGTATTTCTTGCGTGCGCATCGTGCGCCAGTGCTTTCCTATTGGTGAACTACATTAAAAAACGCGGAAAAAAATTCTGGGTCTATCCGGATCATGACACGAATTGGAGCCAAAGTTCAGACTTGAAAGAAAGTCCGAACGCCGGCCTTGATCCCGCTGAAAAAGGACTGACAGAATTGGATGCGTCCCACCGCTCTGAATGGGTGTCGATGGGTTATCCGTTGACCTACCATGATCTTGACGAAGACCGTAAACCTTATAAGAATTGAAACAAAGCAGGGCAGCCGAATTGGCTGCCCTGCTTTGTGGCTGAAAAAGCTAAATTATAGACAAACCTTTTAAAGATTGTGATTATCGATATTGCTTTTTTGTTATTCCTTCAGCATTTCAATCGTTCCCGTGATATGGATGCCATTCAATGCCTGGGTTGCCAGCTGGTCCGCTTCTGCGTTGTTTTTCCTAGGCACCAGTTCGTACTCAGGCTGGATGCCGAGTTTTTTCATCTTGCCGTCGATGCGGTCCGCCCATTTTGCCAGGTTGACTTCAATGACTGGCCAGTCTCCATCCATCTGGTTGATGACCACTTTGGAATCGCCCACGAAAAGCACCGGCATGTCATGGACATTGAGCAATTCCAATTCCTGCAGGCTTAAATACAGCGCTGCGTATTCCGCTTCATTATTCGACAGGTGCTCTGCTGCAGCGGCATTGCGCCGCAGCCTGTAAGACTTTCCGCTTTGTTCGTAATAGATGGCGCAGCCAAGCCCTGATGCGTTTGTGCCCGGGTTAAAGCCGCCATCAAAATAGACCGTGATATTATGCGGTTCTGTTTCGATGCCTTTCAAATATTTTTTCAGTTCTTTCAATGACCAATTGCTGTCATAGCGATCGATGAACGCCAAGTTTTTGACCCTGCCGGTACGCTCTAGATCTTCAGCCAGAAGCAGTGCTTTGGCGGCTGGCATTTCTTCTGAATGGAAAACAGTCTCCGTCCCTTTCGGCGTTTTATAGCCCCATTTGATGCGGATTTCCATTGCCCCGTCCCCCTAACCTTCTATACCCTACCTATTTCCTTTTGCCGAGCTTATAAACTTCTGCCAGATTTAATGAAAACCTGAATTCTTTTATTCATACATAAAAAAGGCGATTTCACTTTCTTCAACGAAGAAGTGTGAAATCGCCTTGGCTATTATTCTCCAACATAGCTCGCATAGACCACGAGCCTTTCCTCCCGTGTCCCCCTCGAAAAGTCGTACGTGCCGGAACAAGTGATCAGCACCAGCTCCGGAGAAGAGGAATAGCCGAAGATGTTTGGAACGTCCGCCTCATCAAGCGGAACGGATTCCATCGTGTGGACTTTATATATCAATTGGCGTCCTTCTCCTTCTACTGTTATCTCATCTCCCGGCTGCAGCTCTGACAGATCCCAAAATACAGCGGGCCCGTCAATGCCGTCTACATGCCCCGCTATGACAGCGCGGCCGTTTTGGCCAGGCTGGTAGCCGGGGGAAAACCAGCTGACTTCATCTATATCATCTGGCACAGCCATTTCACCGTTCTCCGTAGTTCCCAGATGCTGCACCGACGTGTTGACTCCGATAGCGGGGATTTTCAATGACTCAGGTTTAATGCCTGTCCTTGCGCTTGCATTGATTGGATTGCCCGCAGGTGCAGGCACTGCCGCTTTCACATTCACTTCTACTTCCACTTTCTCTGTTTGTTCAGCGGCAAATCCGACGTTCTCGCTGCGCACGCTCACTTCATCCTCCGCTTCTTGGCAGCCAGCAAGGACGCCAAGGAGGCCGAGCATCAATAGAAACTTATTCCTGAAATCGTCTTCTCCAAACCAGTCCACCAGCTGCAAACAATGCCAGCGTAGCACCGATCAACAACCAAGGAGTTTGTTCTTGGCTAGGTGTTCCCAATCCTGTTGTCGGCATGCCATCTGGCGATCCTGCCGCTTCATAATCCACTAATGCCAGAACTTCAATTGCATCGACCGTGTTGACAGCAAATACGCTGTACACTGTATCAGCTGCTAGTTCTGTTCCTTCTAATGGCAGAACCTGAGTGCCATCCGGCAAACGGATTTCCAAATCGTAAGTGCCTGCATCCAATTCAGTATAATCAGTGATTCCCGGGAATTCCGCTCCACTGAATACTGCATCTCCACCGATCAATCCTACATCAACTGCTGGAGCATCCGGCGACAAATGGCCGACGCGGATTTTCGTTTTACCTTCTGTTACTTCCATAGAATCTTCTGCTACTACAAACTCAAGTGCATCCACTGTATTGGCAGCTGCAACTGTATAAGCTTTTCCTGCTTCGATTGCAAGGTCTGCACGCAGCACCCCTGCACCTTCTTCATATGCTGTACCTGTTGCAAAAACTTCTACATCATGTGTTCCAGCCGGCAGATCCAAATAGCCGGAATCCGCTTTGAATGGAACATTTTCCAATGCCGCATCCCCGTTTACATATACATCTACCGCTGGAGCGTCTGGTGAAGCGTGGACGATCCGGACCTTAGCCGTGTGCGAATCTGCAGAGACCCCTGTCACTAACGTCATGGCGAGCAGCAAAGCGAGTGAAATTAAAGCAAAAATTTTCTTCATTTTTTCCTCTCCTTTTCCTGTATAGTATTTGTATAACATTTGTACACCTTATTTATAATACATCTAAAAAAATTATGCAAGTGATAAAGTCTGAATTTTTTATAAATTTCTTTTATTTTATCAATAAACCCTTTAATTTTGATAAAAACAGCTCTTCTCACCCTTTAAAATACTAATATTTTCTTTTAATGCCGTCCTTTCCATTGGAGAAAGTATATTTAATGGCAATAAAAAAACGGCAGCCTAAGCTGCCGCCGTTCCATCTTTATATCGTTGCTGTTCCCGAGGCTGCCGCTTGATCGCCTTTAAGCTGAAGGGCTTCTTTGTGCTCGAGTGCTTTGATTTCTTCGTCGCTGAGGTATTCGATTTTGATGCCGAGGAAAGCCATGATGATCGAAATGATCGGCACCGTATAGTTTAATATTGCGTATGGCGCATACGCGAATGGGTGCACCGCCAGTGTCGCAAGAATGAAGACACCGCATGTATTCCAAGGAACGAGCGGAGATGTGATGGTCCCGCCGTCTTCTAAAGCGCGAGACAGATTTTTCGAATGGAGCTTTTTATCCCGGTAGGCTTTTGCGTACATGCGCCCCGGAAGCAAGATTGAGATGTATTGTTCAGAAGCAGTTACGTTCGTGAAGAACGCGGAAACAACCGTTGCAGCAATGAGGCTGCCGGCAGAACGCGCCACTTTCAAGATCTGGTTGACGATTGATTGCAGCATCCCGACTTGTTCCATGATGCCGCCAAAGACCATGGCGACAATAGTCAGTGATACGGTGAACATCATCGAATCGATGCCGCCGCGGTTGAAGAGGTCATCCACCATTGCATTACCTGTAGAAATGGCAAAACCGTCATGAAGCGTATTGACCGCGTCGCCAATGTTGCCCCCCTGCACGATCACGTGGCAAACCCATCCCAGAAATACGCCGATTGCCAAAGCCGGCATCGCCGGAACTTTTTTCGCGACCATAACGACAACCGCAAGCGGTACAAGAAGAAGCCACGGAGAAATAGTGAAATTGCTGTCGAGCGTTGACAGGATAGCGTTGATTTCGCCTGAGTCTACAGCCGAACCGCCAAATTTACGTCCAAGGAAGAAATAAGCGATGAGGGCAATCAACAAACCTGGTATCGTCGTGTAGACCATGTGCTTGATGTGTTCGAACAGGTCAGTACCCGTAATGCCCGCAGCTAAATTCGTCGTATCGGAAAGCGGAGACATTTTGTCGCCGAAATACGATCCTGAAATAACTGCTCCAGCGACCATTGCAGCTGGAATTCCCATGCTCATACCGATTCCCATGCCTGCAACGCCGATTGTGCCCATCGTTGACCAAGAACTGCCGATGGCCAAAGTGACAATCGCACAAATCATGCAGATGGTTACCAAGAAGAGAGAAGGCGTGATCAATTTCAAGCCATAGAAAATCATTGTAGCGACTATTCCTCCGCCAATCCATGAGCCGATGATCATGCCGACAAGGATGATGATGAGAATTGCCGGCAGTGCAAGACGTATGCCTTTATAAGCCCCTTCTTCAATATCGTCCCATTTGTATCCGAGACGCCAAGCGATAATCGCTGCTGTGGCGGTACCGATCAATAGCGGGATGTGGGGGCTGCCTCCGAATTTAATGATTGTGACTGCCATTGCAGTAATCATAACCAATAAAGGAATGATTGCCAGAAAGAATGGTGTATGTATCTCTTGATGTTTTTTCATGCTTTCTCTCCTCACTTTATAATCTATTAGTTATTTTGCCACTATAATAATGTAAGCGCAATCAGAATTTATAAAAACAAAAAAATTTCAAAAATTACTTTTTATAATTATTATGTTATTTTATTAAATATACGATACTTTGTTCAGGCGTGAAGAACCCGCCATAAACTTGAAAAGGAAAAGAGGGTTCTGGATGGGCAAAAAAATATTGGTGATCGGCGCTGGAATCGGTGGCCTCACAGCAGCATCCCTGCTTGCGAAAAATGGCGATGCTGTCACCCTGCTGGAAGCATCTTCAGAACTTGGCGGCTGTGCCGGCAAATTCAAGCGCCATAAATTCCTGTTTCCCGCTGGCGCAACGCTCGGAATGGGGCTGGAAGCAGGCGGCATCCATGAGCGGGTATTCCGTTTTCTGGAGGCGCCGCTGCCGATCGAACCGCTCGACCATGTCATGGAAATGGTCCATCCCGAAGCCACCTATCAGTTTCTGAAGGACAGAAAGCTCCATGTTGACGGCATTGCGGCGCATTTTCCGGAATACGATAAACAGATTCGTTCTTTCTACCAGGAAATTCAGCAAACCGCGGCGGTTGTCCGTACTTTGATGGGTCCGCTCCCTGCCCTTCCCCCTTCAACGCCAAAAGAATGGGCTTATCTCGTTGCCGCTGTCCGGCCGGTCCATGTCAAACTCCTGCCTTTTCTTAACCAGACACTCGGGCATCGCTTAGCGCACCACGGCCTGGCACAGCTCCACCCTTTCCGCCACATGCTGGATGGCCTTTTGATCGACAGTATGCAGACCGGCAGCGAAGACGTTTCCTATTTACTCGCGGCAACAGCGCTTGATATTTACCATGAAGGGGCTTTTTACGTACCTGGCGGGCTTTACCGTTTCGCCGAAGTCATGGCGGACAGCCTAGCAGCAAATAACGGTGTCTTGAAGAAAAGGCGGACAGTCCTTAAACTCGAAAAAAGCGAAAGCGGCTGGCACGCGATTGACCACCGCGGCAATGGCTACGAAGCGGACGCTGTAGTCTTCAATGCCCCGATCCAGATGCTGCCGCAGATGCTGCAGCCAGAACTCATGAAGCAATTGAAAAAGCCGCTTGCTGAAGGCATTCAAAGCGAAACCTGGACCACTCTGACGCTTTACATTGCCGTTGATGAATCGAAACTGGCTGAACCCCTGCCCTTGTTCCGGCAGATTTCCACAGGCGGCGGCATGGCAGAAGGCGGGCATTTCTTCATGTCCTCTTCGCATGCGGAAGATCGGCTGCGGGCTCCTGAAGGATTTCGCACTGTGACTGTTTCCACGCATTCAGAAGCGCGGCATTGGGATGACAAAGAAAAATACAAATCCACCCGCAGAACTTTGACCGCGAAGATGCTGAGTGCGATTGAAGAGCAGATCCCGGGTTTCCAGAACGCCATCGTCCATCTAGAAAAAGGGGCGCCGAAGGCTTGGGAACGTTTTACCGGCAGGCCGAACGGCTATGTCGGCGGCTTTCCGCAGACACTCGATTCCGCTTTATTCAATTCCATTTCACACCGTTCGGGAATTTCCGGCCTTTACCTTTGCGGCGACCATATTTTCCCTGGCGGCGGCACGATCGGCGCAGCAGCAAGCGGCATCCATGCCGCACGGTCGATTGCCGGAAAACGGCTTGTTTGAAGTTTCTGCTACTGAAAATCTTTAAGTTCGATTACACAAAATAGAAAGGGGACGGCTATTTTGCGAAATTATACATTGGATTTTCACGATATCACAATCAACGATCTGCCTCTTGTCGGCGGCAAAGGATTGAACCTGGGGGTACTGGCTAAAATTCCAGAGGTGAGGGTGCCTGCAGGTTTTTGCATTACAGCGGCGGCATTCAAAAAAATCATTGCTGAAAATCCGGAAATCCAAAAGGCGTTCGAAGACCTCTCCTCATGCCCTGCCGATGATTTTGCTGGCATCAGCAGCGCAGCCAGGAAGATCCGTGGATTGATTGAAGCGGTGGAAATTCCAGAAGACATCAGACAAGAAATTGTGCGCCGGCATGCCGAATACGGCGAGCACGACGAATACGCTGTGCGTTCAAGCGCGACTGCGGAAGATTTGCCTTCCGCTTCGTTTGCCGGCCAACAAGACACCTATCTGAACATCAAAGGATCGCAGGAGATTCTGCACGCAGTCCGCCGCTGCTGGGCATCTCTTTTCACGGAGCGCGCTGCTGTTTACCGGAGCCAAAACGGCTTTGCGCATGGCAGCGTTTTTCTTGCGGTCATCGTCCAACGCATGATTTTCCCGCAAGTGTCCGGCATCTTATTCACAGCGGATCCGGTTTCATCAAATCGGAAAATGCTGTCGATCGATGCCAGCTATGGGCTTGGCGAAGCTTTGGTATCTGGCGTTGTATCCGCGGATAATTACAAAGTGCAGAACGGACAAATCGTTCAAAAAACGGTGTCTACAAAAAAAGTCGCAGTGTATCCGATTCCAGGCGGCGGCACGGAAGAGCGGCCAGTCGAAGCTGGAAAACAGCAGCTCCAAGCTTTGTCTGACGGTGAGATTTTGAAATTGGCACAGCTCGGCAGGCACATTGAAGCCCATTTCCATAATCCGCAGGATATCGAATGGTGCCTTGATAAGGGGCAGATTTTCATTCTTCAGAGCCGCCCGATCACCACCCTTTTTCCGCTTCCGCCGAAAAAGGACGATGCGCTTCGCCTTTATATGTCCATCGGCCATCGGCAAATGATGACAGCTCCCATCAATCCCCTGGGCATGTCGTTTTTCGGATTCATGCCGGACATTCCGATGGATGCAATCGGCGGCCGCTTGTATTTCGATATCTCACACGATTTGGCTTCCTGGAGCGGAAAAAAAATGCTCGTCAATGCGATGCGCAAAAGCGATATCAAAATGCACCGTGCCCTTGCCGATTTCGTTAAAAGAAAAGAAGTGCTGCCACGCGGCAAAAGAGCGTTTAAAATCGGTTCCGGTGCGCTCTCCTGGAAATTCGTTTTCGAGCTATTCAATGTCTATTTCAAGAACGACCGGGCGATCGTAAAAAGAGTCGTAGCCAAAAATGAGGCTTCAATTCGGCAGGCTGCCGAGGAAATCGGGTTGTTCTCCGGTGATGAATTGATTGCCTTCCTGTTGCGGGACCAGGAGAATTTGAAAAAAAATGTCTACGATCCGCAAGGTTTAGCGATTATCATGGTCAGCATTTACGCGATGATGTGGATCAACGAAAACATGGAAAAATGGCTTGGGGAAAAAAATACAGCCGATACCTTGTCACAATCCGTTCCCGATAACGTCACGTCTGAAATGGGTCTGGAATTGCTGGATGTGGCGGACGCTGCCCGCAACTCCCCCGCCGTTATCCGTTTTTTGCAGAATCCGGATAAAGATGACTTTTTCGGATCGATTGAAAAGCTCGAAGGCGGCAAAACGTTCAGTGCGGCTTACCGGGAGTTCCTTGGTAAATACGGCATGCGCTGCGCCGGCGAAATCGATATAACCCAGACACGCTGGATAGAACAGCCTTCCATTCTAGCGCCTACAATCATCAGCAACATCCAAAATTTCCACCCGAACGAAAAAGCAGCCCGACTGCAGGAAGGCAAGTTCAAAGCGGAGATGAAAGAACAAGAACTCGTAAGCGGACTCCAGCGCCAGCGCGGAGGCACAAGAAAAATCAAAAAGCTGAAAAATCACATCCGCATTTTAGACAATTACCTCGGGTTCCGGGAATATCCGAAATTCGCTTTTATTAGACGCTACGGCATTTACAAAGAGGCGTTGATGGAAGAAGCCCGTTTGCTGCAGGAACGCGGAGCTATTCGTGAAAAGGAGGATATCTACTATTTATTCTTTGACGAGCTGCAGGAGCTTATTCATACAGGCCACGTGGATTACCGGCTTATCGAAGAACGGAAAGCTGCCTATCGCCAGTACAGCAAAATGGTGCCGCCCCGCTTGATCACTTCCGAGGGTGAAGTGTTGACCGGAGAATACGATACTGAAAATATGCCTCCAGGTGCGCTTCCGGGCATTGCTGTTTCAAGCGGCATTGTAGAAGGGCGCGCGCGGGTTGTCCTGCGGATGGAAGACGCTTTTTTGGCAGAAGGTGATATTCTCGTCACGGCGTTTACCGATCCGAGCTGGACGCCGCTGTTCGTATCCGCCAAAGGGCTCGTGACAGAAGTGGGCGGCCTGATGACCCATGGTGCGGTCATCGCACGGGAATACGGCCTCCCTGCTGTGGTAGGAGTTGAAAATGCCAGCCGCCTGATCAAAGACGGCCAGCGAATCCGCATCAACGGTTCGGAAGGCTATGTTGAAGTACTTTCTTAAATTTATACTCGTTAAAATAGCCGACCCTGGGATGCGTTAAAGTCCAGGATCGGCTTTTCTATTCCGCTTTTTAAATAGCCCAATTGCTGTCCGCTTCAAAAATCGGCGGCTCTTTTTCTTCGTAAGGCACAACCCGGACCTTCAGTTCCACATTTCCTTTCACCGCTTTTGAAAGTGGGCATCTCTCAAATGCATTATCCGCCAAAGTCTGTACTGTCTCGAGTTCCAATCCCTTCACCGCTACATCCATTGCAATCGCAAACTTAGAGTCCCCAACTGCGCCATCCGGCACCATTGATACTTTGCAGCTTATGCGGGTCCTGCCAGCAAGCTCGGTTTCTTCCATGATGGCTGCCATAGTGAAACTGAAGCTGCTGCTGCAGCTAAGCGCCAGAAACTTGGCCGGGCTAAAGCCTTCTCCGCTGCCCCCCATTTCCCGCGGCAAGGACACAAGCGTCGAAAACGAACCGTCTTCCATGTAACTCTCTCCGCCTGGGCCGTCGATTGTGATGGCCGCTGCTGTTATATGCAGAGTGTCGGAATGATTATCCATTACTGCCATCCCCTTTCTGAATCTTTCTTTAGCGACAGTATACTCCCATTTCCTCGAGCATTCCATCAGCAATTACCAAGGGAATTTTAACTGGTGTTCCGCTGGCGGGAGTTGTAGAATTAGGCAATGCAGCTTTTTTCCACTAACTTAAAATCCACCGAATCCCTCTAAAGGAGCCTGATAACCATGAATAAGCAACAGCTC
Source organism: Planococcus koreensis (assembly GCF_004761975.1). Classification (GTDB taxonomy): domain Bacteria; phylum Bacillota; class Bacilli; order Bacillales_A; family Planococcaceae; genus Planococcus; species Planococcus koreensis. The sequence continues at coordinate 42,331 of NZ_RQII01000045.1, forward strand.
ACGGCGCGTATCCAAGCCGCCAATAAAACCAAAAAGGCGGATATGGTCATCCGCAATGCCCGCATTGTCAACGTCTTCACAAAAGGGCTGTCAACGGGCGATGTAGCCATCGTCGACGGTGTCATTGTCGGAATTGGCGACTATGAAGGAATCGCAGAAATTGATGCTGCCGGACGCTTCCTGTCCCCTGGCCTGATTGATGCTCATGTCCATATCGAATCATCGATGGTTACGCCGCACCAATTCTCTGAAGTCGTCTTGCCTCATGGCGTGACGACCGTTATCACTGACCCACATGAAATTGCGAACGTCCGTGGTGCAGCAGGAATCGACTTTATGCTCGATGATTCGGCGGACACGATGCTCGAAGTTTTGTTCATGCTGCCTTCCTGCGTGCCAGCGACTCCTTTTGAAAATAGCGGCGCCTCATTAAGTGCCGAAGATTTGCGTCCGTTCGTTTCAAAGAGCCGGGTTCTGGGGCTCGCGGAAGTGATGGATTTCCCGGCTGTCCTCAGCGCTGACAGCGCCATGCTCGATAAATTGCTGCTCACCAGCCAAATTGATGGCCATGCCGCCGGACTATCTGCCAATGACATCAACGTCTATCGGTCTGCGGGGATTCTGACCGACCATGAATGCACGACAAAAGAGGAAGCATTGGCGCGCATCGAACGTGGCATGTATGTCATGCTGCGCGAGGGCTCGGTCGCCAAAGACCTCAACGCCTTGCTCGGGGCGGTCACTGAACAAAATTCCGCACGCTGCCTGTTCTGCACAGATGACAAGCACCTCGATGACTTGATCGAAGAAGGCAGCATCGACTTCAATGTCCGCGTCGCCATCGCCTCTGGGCTTGATCCGATCACCGCCATTTCGATGGGCAGTTTCAATGCCGCGCAATGCTACGGGCTTTCTTCCAAAGGAGCGATTGCACCCGGTTATGACGCGGATTTCATTTTATTGGACAGCCTTGAGGATTTTGCGATTTCCGAAGTTTATAAAGGCGGCAAGCTCGCTGCAAAAAACGGCCGCTATGCAGGGGCTTCCTTTGAACGTGCAAGCTCAGCCCAAGTCCGTGATACTGTCCTTATGTCTGCATTATCGGCAGATGATTTGCGCATCCCGCTCCAAGCAGGCGCAAAAGCCCATATTATCGGCATCCATCCGAACAGCCTTCTTACTTCACATTTAATAGAAGAAGTTCCGCAAAGTACGGGCTTTTTCACAGCCGACCCGGAGCAGGACCTCTTGAAGATTGCGGTCATCGAACGCCATAAAGCGAGCGGCAATGTCGGGCTCGGAATCACCAAAGGGCTCGGCTTGCAGCGCGGAGCCATTGCTACAACGGTAGCCCATGATTCGCATAACATCATTGCAGCCGGCACGAATGACGCCGATATCCTGCTGGCGGCGGAAACATTGCAGCAAATCGGCGGCGGCCTGGCAGTTGTTGAAAACGGCAAAGTCCTCTCAACACTGCCGCTTTCCATTGCCGGCCTGATGTCCGAAGCCCCCTTCGAAAATGTGTATTCGCAGTTGAAAGAACTTGATAAAAGTCTGACGGAAATCGGTGCTCCTACCCATTTCAATGCATTCCTCACCCTATCGTTCCTGTCATTGCCGGTCATTCCTGACTTGAAGCTTACAGACCTTGGGCTTTTCGATGTCAAAGCGTTCAAGCATATCCCGGTATCCGCACAAGGCTAGTAAGCTTTCTTCCTTGGTGGCAGAACCTTTTTTATACTAGAATAGATATTGGATGCATATAGAATCTCAGAAATGAAAGGTTGTTACGCATGAAACCCTTTAACAGCATTACAGACTTGATCGGCGATACGCCGGTTGTTAAATTGAATCGACTCGTCCCGGCAGGCGCTGCGGATGTTTACGTTAAGCTTGAAATGTTCAACCCGACTAAAAGCGTCAAAGACCGCGCGGCGTTCAATATGATCAAAATGGCGGAAGAACAAGGCGTCCTGAAGCCTGGTGCGACAATCATCGAGCCCACAAGCGGCAATACTGGCATCGGCCTTGCCATGGTGGCAGCGGCGAGAGGCTATCGCGCGATTCTTGTGTTGCCCGACAACGCCACTAAAGAACGCATTAATTTGCTTAAAGCTTTCGGGGCCGAAGTGGAATTGACTCCTGCCGATGACAAAATGCCGGGCGCCATCGGCAAAGCGCTCGCACTGAAAGAAGAAATTCCGAACAGCTTTATTCCGCAGCAATTTGAAAACGCGGCAAACCCCGATGCCCACCGCCATACGACGGCTACTGAAATCTTGGAGCAGATGGATGGCAAGCTTGATGCTTTCGTCGCTTCCGCTGGAACTGGCGGCACTATTACAGGGACAGGCGAAACCTTGAAAGACCATTTGCCGGATCTGCATATCGTTGTGGTGGAACCGAAAGGCTCTCCGGTGTTATCCGGAGGGAAACCTGGCAAGCATAAATTGGTCGGCACGAGCCCAGGCTTCGTACCGGATATTCTGAACACCAAAATTTACGATGAAATCATGCAAATCAATGATGATGACGCCATCGATATGTTCAAAAGAATGGCGCGCGAGGAAGGCATCTTCGTCGGCCCTTCAGCCGGAGCCACTGTTTTTGCGGCAATTGAAACCGCTAAGCGCCTCGGTGCCGGCAAAAAAGTACTGTGCATCGCGCCGGACACCGGCGAACGTTATTTAAGCATGAATCTTTTTGATTGATTGAAATACCCCTTGTTGCCGCGGCAAC
>NZ_RQII01000046.1 GCF_004761975.1 Planococcus koreensis
TTTTCTTAGTCAAGAAAGATTCTACTATTTTATCAGAGAAGAAATGTAAAAGTGGCGTAATTTCATATTCAGGATTAAATCTAATTTTTTTGTTTTCAATATCAATATGCTCGTATAATGGCCAAAGAGATTCGAATTTTTTCAAATACTCTTGTTTCTTGTCCTCATCTGTGGGTATCCGGTCTTTAATGTCTTTTAATTCCACGCACCTATCTTCAAAACTTTCTTCTAAAGCTTCTAAAGTTTCAGAAGAAATTGAAGCTAATCCTCTTGATAGAATATATCGACTAGATATTTCAACAAATTCATCGATGTTTGAGTTTGTATCAAAAAAACTCATATGAGTAATTGACTGTAAATTTTTGTCTCTTTGTTTTTTATATGATCATCATAATTGAAAGTATATTCCAATGTTCGAGGATTTAAGATATACATAGAGCTATTTTGTAAGAAAAGTTCTATACTCCCTCCGAATTCAATCACATCACTATCTTGAATAATTAATTGGTCTCGGTCTCGAACAGCCGGCATTTTTTTAGCATGCTTCTTCTGGATACTAGATACTTTAACTCCTCTATAATAGATTATGTGCAATGAATTTTGATCATCCGATAATTTAATTACTTGGAAACTAGCTTTCTTATCTAAAAAATCTGGACTATTATGAGTTAACGAAGTTAATAATTTATTAGACTTGTCTTTTAAATCTTCGTCACTTTCAACTTCTAATTTAGCTATGTAATCAGGCTTTGTTAGTTCATGGCTATAATTAGAAATATAAAACTTTTTATCTAGTCCTTCGCTAACCTGCAACTTCTTTAAAGAGGCTATGATATTTTTTTTAAGCCATAACCGTAGCTTTTCATCAAGGAGTTCCTTTTTAGAAAAAAATAAAACATCCGTTGTGGGTGCTTTGGATACTAAGTTTACCTGTAAATCCAATTCTCCTATTTTTTCATCAGTCATTTTAATAATTTTATTCACGAAATTATTTTCGTCATTTAAAGTCATACATATCCCCCCTTAAAATAAGAAACCCATTTATAATTATTCAGTCTCACTAAATAAATAGGCTTATCTAAAAATTTTCATTTTCTAGAAAAGCCTATAAATTATGCAGTTTAATTACTAAAGAATAGAAGAATTTACTCTTCCACCTCCTCCAATGCCTCCGGATAAACAATCGTATTAAAGACTTCCCCTGTAGCCGCATCTTCAAGCTCAAGTTCCACTTTCATATCGGCAGCATCGATGCCATTGAAAGCCTGGTAATAAGATCCGACCATGCCGATGCTCATGGTCGCAAAACCGTCCATGCTGTTTTCGAATGCTTCGCGGTCTACGCTAATTGTAAATTTGTCGTAGTCTTTGTTGGTTTTCACCTCTTTGATGGATGGAAAATCACCGGATTCGACGATATCGGTTTTTGCTTCTTCTACGCTCTTGGCCAATTCAGCCATCAATTCTTCATGTTTGCTTTTGGACATTTTATAGGTTACGGAGCCATCTTCGTTCAGTGTGGCCTCATCAATGCCTTGTTGTTTTGCATTCGCTACGACGGTTTCTGTGTCTCCGCCTTCAAATAGTTCAGCTGGAAGGGTGACTTCGACATTGAACAAGCCTTTGTCAACATTTACCCCACCCTCACTATTTTTTTCGCCTTCTTTGTTTTCGCTGCTCGCCGCAGCATCGTTTGCTTCTGGAGTTTCTTCTGCAACTTCTTTTTCATTGGAACAAGCTCCTAAAATTAGCGCGCTGCTTAGTAATAATACAGTTATTTTCTTCATAATTATTCCTCTCTAGTCTCTGTAAGTCCCTTGTGGGTCAGCTATCTGTTGCTGCGACTTCCAATCACTTACATTACTGCTCATTAGTTCTGCTTGGCGCAGGACCGTCTCCAAAGCAATTTTTTGCTGGAACGGTGGATAACCGTATTCTTTTAATAGTCGTTTAACCAAACGGCGCATTGCAGCTTGCGCATCTTTCCGTACTGTCCAGTCTACTGAAACGTTGGCTCGGATTTTCGATGTTAGCTCTTGGGCTATTAATATCAAAGTTTCATCGGCCATCATTTCTTTCACTTTCTCGTTATCAGTTAAAGCGGTATAAAATGCAACTTCATCTTTGCTTAACCCGAGCGAGTTTTCTTGTTCGTCTTCTTTCTTAATTTGATAAGCAAGCCGGATTAACTCTTCAATAACCTGTACATTAGTAAGGCTTTGATTTCGATACTTATTCAAAGCACGATTTAGCTTCTCAGAGTAGCGTTCTGATTTCACCAAATTCGACCGTTCCATTACTTTCAATTTTCCAGCAAGCAACTTCTTAAGCATTTCTACTGCCAGATTCTTATGCTGCAGATGGCGGATTTCCTCTAAAAACTGTTCAGACAGAATTGATACATCCGGCCGTTCGATATTGAGTGTGTCAAAAACATCGACAACATCTTGTGAAATAATCGATTTTTCAAGCAGCTGATCTACCCGTGCCTCGATTTCTGATTTAGAACGTTTCTTATTATCTCCTGTGCCCAATTTTTGCAGTGTAGCCCGTACTGACTTGAAATAGTCAACATGCGCTTTCGCTTCTTTACCTTCATAAGTGCCGGATACAAGAACATGCGCTTTCGCCAGCTCCATTGCAAATTGCTTGAATTCCTTCTGCTCTTCAAGCGGCAGTCCAAGAACAAAGTTCATTCCGCCGATAATTGCCATCGCGCGGTCTTTGTTGGATGAGCCCATATAAGCAGAGTAATTAAATTTATGGAAAATACCTTTTAGCACTTCCAGTTTTTCTTCCATCAATGCTACTGCAACGTTCATGTCAATTCCTGTTGTTTGTCGATCTTTATCGGTATATTGCCGCAACGCTTTTTTCAAGCTCTCAAAAATACCGATATAATCGACAATAGCGCCGCCTGGCTTATCTTTGAAGACACGGTTAACCCGTGTAATCGCCTGCATCAAATTATGGCCTTTCATTGGTTTATCAATGTACATTGTATGCATCGGTGGTACATCAAAACCGGTCAGCCACATATCACGGACAATGACCAGCTGCAATTCGTCAGCCGGGTCTTTCATCCGATTCGCTAGAGTATCACGGCGCTGCTTGCCGCCTGTATGCTTCTGGAGGTTTTCTTCATCAGAAGCAGCGCCAGTCATGACAACTTTGATGACGCCTTTGTCTACGTCATCGTTATGCCATTCCGGACGTATTGCAATGATTTCATCATAAAGATTCACTGCGATCTTCCGGCTCATCGCAACGATCATCGCTTTACCAGCCATGGATTGCGATTTTGTTTCATAATGCTCGACAATATCTTTCGCCAGCATTTTTAAACGGTTTGGTGAACCGACAACCGCTTCAAGACGCGACCATTGAGATTTGTACTTCTCACGTGCAGTTTCTTCATGCCCTTCGATGATATCCTCAAATTCTTTATCAATTTTTGCCCATTCCGATTCATCAACATCCAAACGGATGATACGATTTTCATAAAATATTTTCACCGTCGCTTCGTCTTCTACTGCCTGGGTCATATCGTAAACATCGATATAATTCCCGAATACTGCAGGCGTCGATTTATCCTCAAACTCAATTGGTGTACCGGTAAAGCCGATAAAAGATGCATTCGGCAAAGCATCACGCAAATATTTGGCGTAGCCGAACTTTTGTACACCAGTCTCCAAGTCCGTTTTCGCATCAAAGCCATATTGGCTTCGATGCGCTTCATCTACAATGACTATTACGTTCCGACGTTCCGTTAACGCAGCCATTTCGCCTTCGAGCGGAGAGAATTTTTGAATGGTTGTAAAAATGATGCCGCCTGATTCACGCTCGTTCAATAAATCAAAAAGGCCGTTCTGTCCAGCTTGCTTCGTCGGATCTGTCAGCTTTCGCACATCTGCCTGTTTTGGTTCCTGCCGCAATAAATCAGAAGACTTGGCGAAAGTCGAGAATAACTGATCATCCAGATCGTTGCGGTCGGTCACTACCACAATTGTAGGGTTGTTTAACTCCTTCACCAGCGCACCGGTATAGAAGACCATAGAGAAACTTTTACCGCTTCCCTGGGTATGCCAAATAACGCCGATTTTCCGGTCTCCTTCAACGGCAACCGCCTGTTTCGTGTTTGAGACCGCTTTTTTCACCGCGTAATACTGATGGTACGCAGCCATGATTTTTTACGTCTTTGCCGTGGTCTTTGATGAAGTCCCAGCGAGCTTCTGTAGGAACCCAAAAAATGTTTTCGGCTGTGTATTCGTCAATGTCCTCTTCGAAGCCTGATCCTTCTTCGACTAATTCATTGTATTTTGTCTCAAATTTATCCGAGATGTATTTCAAGAAAATCAAGCCAAGTACCACATGCTTGTATTCTCCTGAATCCATGCTGCCCCGTAATTTATCTGCTGCTTTCCAAAGGGTTTCTTCAAAGCCGACATTGGCTGTGTTGTTGGTCATGATGTTTCCTCCTAGTAATTATGATCATCGAAAACTTCGAATAGTTCTTCTTCAAATTCTTCTTGCTCTTCTTCCGATGAAATTTCTCTCGGCAGTATATCTAAATAATGCGCCAATCCTTCCAATGTTTTGTGGAACAATGGCTCGGTTGCTGCATCTTCCAATAATTTCAGGAAAAGAGATACAGTATCTTTATTAGACAATGGATTTGCCGTAAGTGACTTGAATTTATCGACCAGCATTTCTTGATCAATTTCAGCCGCTAGCTCATTTAACTGAGGCTCTTCGTATATCGCTTTCTCAGCTAAAAGAGTATCTTCTTCAAAAATAGAAAATTTTTCTATTTTCTTAATTTTAACAGGTTGAAGTTCGCGTTCCAATTTTTCTTTTTGGATCTGAAGTTTATCCAGTTCCGTGAGTGGTTTTTGGAAATAGGCGGCATCCAAATGAAACATTCCAGACAATACCGGCAAGTATTTTTTAGGGATGTTCTGTTTGCCTTTGATCCACAAATTGATATTTTGCTTTTTGATGCCGAGCTTATCGGCTAGTTCCATATGAGGCGTTTCATACAGGTGAAGAATGTATTCAAGCCCGATCATGCCGCCACCTCCCTTATTGTCTTGGTCAATACCATTTTACTGTTTCAACCAATAGAACACAATAAGGGGAAAGCTGCCGAGAAGATACCGGCAGCTCGGATATTATTTGGTCGCAAAGAAAACATTGTCCCAATTACCATCTTCCAGCACCAAAAGGATCGGATCATCTTTTTTGACCATATTGACTACTTTCCCTTCAATAGAACCCCCAGCGAAAACTTCACCTGAGAAATCGGGTTCTACAACAACAGATGTCCATTCATATGGTGAGCCGTCCCCACCGATAAAGTTAAACTGCATGCCATTGACCAGCCATGCGTAATCTTCCGTTTCAGATTCTATTAATGTAGCTGTGACATCCAGCATCATGTATTCATACCCATCGGGAGGTGTTTCGTTGTACTCATTGATGCCTTGCACAAATTCTAGTACGCCTTGGCCACGGTCAACAGAGTTGATGATGATTTCAGCTTTGGCAGTGAAGCTGTTGGATTAATTGTCGTAAATCGATACATCGACCAATTGGCTTTGGCCAACTGGAACCGGGTTGGAACGTTTGCCGAAATCAGATTCTGCGGATTCTTTCGGTTCATCGGCTTCTTTCTCAGCTTCCGCCGGTGCTGCCGTTTGTTCAGTTGTTGCCTGCTCCTGTTCTTTTTCATTCGTCGCTGTCGAACCTGACTCTTCTGATCCACACGCTGCCAATAGTAAAGCTGATAACGCTAATACAGATAAATTTTTCATGTTAATAACTCTCCCCCTTTTTATTGTCTAAGACAATAATATAACATTGAATTGTCTGAGTCAATAAAAATAATCAAACTAAAACTCTATCCGAATTATTTTGGATAGAGTTTTTAAAAAAACACTCTTTTTAATTATTTAGTTGGATATTAGAGATATTTGTTAAAAACTTATTACTGCTTCTTTTTAAACGGTTTTCTTCGTTTGGATTAATAGCTACTGTACCAAACTCCATCATACTCTCTCCAATACTTAAAAGATTTAACGGATTTTCTGGTTCCACAATAATTTCTGTAGCAGCGACGCCCAGAGAATATGCTAAAGGAATCCACCTCTTTATATCCCTCTCCATCTCACTAAGAGAATCAAGGTACCGATACATGTATTCCTCATCGTTATTTTCTAGATAACTATCTAAACTTGCATGGAACGCCTTTTGATTCTTAATAAAATCTTTATCTTTTCTCAAATCCATGAATTCTTTTATTTCTATATCTTCAATAGCGACTGGCAATTTAAAATTGATGACACGTTTGGCGAACTCTTCATGAGTAGCCGACCTTACTTGGGCTCCAATATTATGAGGCGCAACTAATGATAAAAATTCTTGGCCGTATTTACTGTCAGTTATAGGAGAAGAGTTTTTTGAAACTGCAACTTGTTTTGCTAAGGCATGCATATAAATTAACGCAATTTCATTGGTGACTTTGATTCCATTCTTTGATCGATGACCTAGTCCCTTTTCTAAACAATATTCACGCCAAGCAAGTGAAAATTTTTCATCAAATATTTCATAGGTTTGGTAGTCTTTAGATACCAGTCTTTCTTTTGGTATACCATAGTATTTAAAATAAGGATTTTTTAAAAATTTATCTACTTCAGTCATTGCAATTAAAGGAACTTTTTCACTAAAACTTCTCAAGGAGTTATAATTTCTAATAAAACTTTTGTCTTCTAATAAACTTCTACTTTCATCTGATATATGCCTCATTGCATTTGTAGGAATCATAGTTGTGAGTCTACCAATATACAAAGATGCAAACTTTAACCACGTAGTATCTTGCACTTCAAAGTAAGGATAGTAAATTACAGATTTCATACTTTCACCTCTCAAGATTTTGTAGTTATATTTTCTAAAAGTAAGGGTGTAACCGCCAAGGGTTTCTTACGCTCTTTTGGGGATACCTCTTTTTATTATTTTTCGGGTAAAGGATTACTAAAAAATAGAAAGTCCGGTGGAAAGACGTAAGCAACAATGGAAGAAACACTATTCCATGTGGACGAGAATCTTCATCTTCTCTATCAGAAACAAACGGAAGAAGGGTTCATTTTATCTTTGATGGCCAGTCTTCTCCAACGCTCTGCCCTACTTGTTATCATTTGTCCTGCCGGGCATACGCCCGACCTACCACTCTAAACGCTTCAAGGATTCCAGGCGCTTCAAGTCTTCTGTGAATTTCTTAGGATTGTGCCATCGTTCGCCGTCGGATTCAAAGCTAAGCGGTCGTGGAAGCCTTACACGACCATATCGATCCGGTATTGGTCGGCTTTGACTTACGGCGTCACTTTATAGTATTTGATCAGAAGCTTCCGGAGAGAGTCGACTTCGAACGATTATTCGCCTAAATTATTAAGGTTCAAGGATTCTTTGTTGATACGAACCGAGTTTTAGCAATAACTCAACAAGCGGTAGCGCAGATCTTCCGAATTCCACTCTTTTAAGTCGACAGAAAACATGAGTACAGACCAACACAAGACTATTTCCGCTTCTTCATGCTATCAATCGCTGCACCTAAAACCAATCCAATCCCAGTCCCTACCCCAGCCCAAATAACATTCCCCGTAATGATCAGACTTAAGGCTGCACCAATTGCAGTTCCGAATATCAAACCCAAACCGGTAAATGGGATTTTTGAGTAGTCGTAAATGGTTTTTTTAGCCATTCAATTATTCCTCCCTTTAAAAAAAGTATAATTGGCGCTATCATTTTTTACGTTGCTCATGCTTTCAAGTATGATTCACTCATCTATTTATTTTCATAATTTCATGGCTTACGCTCAAAAAAAACTCTTTATTAACACCGCTGCGACCAATGTCTTGTCCGCGGCAAGCGCAGCAGTTTTGCGGAGTATCTATAAGAATAATCATTAACCAACTCTTATAGTAATCTATTGATACTGGCACCATAAATAATCTTCTTTTATTCCCTAATACTACCAACAAAACGGGCACTAAACAAGACTGCGCCTAGTCCACCTTTACGTTCCTTTTTCTTCCTGCCTCATAATCTTCATCAAAAAAATACCGGATTTTAGTTGTATTTAATTATTTCTACTGTAAAATGTCTAATGAGGAGATGAATACTATGATAGAAGATTTTAAGAAATTTGCTTTAAAGGGCAATGTGCTTGATTTGGCCATTGCGGTCGTAATTGGTGCCGCTTTCGGTAAAATCATCACGTCGCTTGTAAATGACATCATTATGCCAGTGTTGGGAATCCTGCTTGGCGGTTTCAGTGTTGAAGACTGGTCTTATACCTTTAATGGTGCAGTACTGCGATATGGCGCATTTGCGCAATCGATCATCGATTTCACAATTATCGCGTTTTCAATTTTCATGGTCATCCGTCTTTTCACTTCAATGAAGCGCAAAAAAGATGTACCCGCTGAAGAAGAGCCTGAAGTATTGGATAAAAAAGAAGAGTTGCTTCTTGAAATCCGCGACTTGCTGGCAAAAGAAAAAACTGGCTTGTAAGCCAAACCACACAAAAAAGCTGCCGACCCATTTGGGATCGGCAGCTTTTTTCGGTTGTTCAGGAATATCAATGTCAGTCCAGTTGCTTCGCTATATCGTCGACGATCGTATCAATCGGCACATCGATGTAGCCATCGTAGGTTTCGGCAATTTCGCCGTTGCCGTCCATCAAATAAAAGGTCGTGCCGTGGACCACTTGGTCGCTGTTAGGATCATCTTTGACGAATGCCTGGAAATTGTCTTTCGCGAATTCCGCGATTTCCGGCTGGGTATAGCCCGTCAGCAAATTCCATTTCGATTCATCGGCAACCGAATACTTTGCCAAGTATTCCTGCATTTTCTCCGGCGTATCCGATACCGGGTCTACGCTGAACGTGACAATCCGGTAGTCTTCGATGCCTTGGTCGACCAATTGTTCCTGGATCGACGCCAAATTGGCGGTCATTGGCGGGCACACGGTGTCGCAATTGGTGAAGACAAAAGCAGCGATCCACGGTTCCCCTTTGAGGCTGTCGTTCGTTACCGTTTCGCCGCGCTGGTTCGTATATGAGAAGTCTTCGATTGTTTCATTGCCGCAGGCCGACAATAACAGCAGCACTGCGATGGCCAAAAGAGCCATTCTTTTTTTCATGTGGTCTCCCCCGTCCTGTACCCTCCATTTTAGCGAATCCGCCGCAACGGTTCAATTGCCCGGCACCGGATTTTGCGGCAAAACCGTGACATCAGGAAACTTTCATCGTGATCAACGCATCATGAATCGCCACAAGCTTGGACTCCACCCGATGCATCAGATAAAACGATACGAATATCGGGAATCCCACTTCTTGGATCAATCGCATCCACTCATCCATCCTTCTCCCCCGCTTCCATTAGAAAAGCTCTCCCTTGCAGGAGAGCTCATTCAGTAATGCTGTTTTAGACTTCGTAGTCAAAGACGTTGCGTTCGATGATGCGCGCCGCTTTCGCCAGCGCCAGCGCCGAACCTTGCACGTGGAAAATGTTCTGCTCGATGATCGTCTGCATGCCGGACTGGAGCTCCAGCTGCGTCAGATCTTCCCTCGGGTCTTCCACCGACAAGGTCACGTCCTTGCCAGCCCCCGTCTCAAAAATCAATTCCAATGTTTTCGCCATTTCTATTTCCCCCTTTTAACTTATTAAGCGTAAATGTTCTGGGCCGTCTGCTTTTCCAGGAACATCAACGGCTTTGTGCCGAATCCTGTTAATACGGTTACCGCTGCCAAGATTTCATTGGCACCTGCTGCTTCTGTTACGTTGTGGTACGCCTTCACTTTCTTGACCGTTTTGCCTTCGCTGTCCACGCCGTTGTCCAATGTGCAACGGATGCTCGCGCTCTTGAATTCTCCTACTGCCATGCTGATCACCTCCTTTCATTCGCTATATAGACACAAATGCGAAAAGAGGACACCTTTTTAATGAATTTTTTCAGAAACCCTTCTATAATGAAGGAAGGTACGAATAAAAGAGGTGAACAAAGTGGCACTAGATGGCTGGTTTTTATGGTTTATCCTTTTTTGGGTCGTGGTGCTCGTCGGATTGTTTGCGATAGGCGGCTTCTTCATGTTCCGCAAATTCCTCAAGTCCATGCCGAAAAGTGATGGACTGTCGGATTTAAACTGGGAAGAATATTATGTCGACAAAACCATACATTTATGGGGCTCCGAAGAAAAGGCGTTGTTGAATGAATTGGTGCAGCCGGTTCCGGATCTGTTCCGCCCGGTGGCGAAACAGAAAATCGCCGGACGCATCGGACAGATTTTGCTGGAGGAGAAAGCGAAATCAATCCAGCTCGAGCACATCATCCGCGGCTATATCCTGGCAACACCAAAGCGCGACCACAAGTTTCTGCGCAAAAAGCTAGCGGAAATGAAGATTGATGTTAACCCATACGAGCAATATTTCGAACGCTAAAAAGCTGTTCCTCATCGAGGGACAGCTTTTTGGTTCTCCGTCAAATGTTGGGGTGAGGCGATATCGCCTTCACCCTTAACCAACGTGAACTCCAATATTCTTATACTTGTGTGTCAGTAATATTTTCGCGCGAGCCCGCTCGAAATTCTGGAATCCGAACGCGTTGCGTTTGATCACTTTTGTGAGGTTATTGATGCCTTCTAAAAAGCCATTGGAATAAGGGAATGCAAAACTGTTCAAGATCTCGGTCTGCCAATTATGGAAGGTCCGCATCGCTTTCTGAAACTCCGGAATCCCGGATTGTGCCACCAGCTGACGAAATTCATGCAACTGTGTTTTGGTCTTGAGGACATCCTCAGGACCTCTTTT
>NZ_RQII01000047.1 GCF_004761975.1 Planococcus koreensis
ACGACCGTTTTGGTGCAAGCGCACCTGGCGACCGCATCATGAAAGAATTCGGCTTCACTCCTGAAAACGTAGTAGCAAAAGTCAAAGCTCTACTAGGCTAATAAATATGAATAGCAAAAGACGGAAACAGAACTTGTTTCCGTCTTTTTTAATTTAAAGTATTTATAGCTTTTTATTGCGCTTCAACGCACTTTCATGTCTCGAAGCTAGCGAAGCGATGCAGAGACAGGCGGACGCGTTCCGCGGTCCTGGCTTCAGTCTCCGCCTTCCGCTTCATTCAAAGATATTTTTTTATAACAAGTTATTTCTTTTACTGAAGAATACAAAAGATTTACTTTCTGCAGTTTCTTTCGAGTTCTCCAGATATGAAGCAAAACAGCGGAGAAAACCGTACTGCTCCTGCAGTGCTGCGCACTTCGTCGCAAAGACATGGCCTCGCTAGCTTCGGCCAATGTCTTGCCTGCGGGAAAGCGAGACAGCCGAGACCCCGCAGGGAGCGAAGCGACTGAGGAGGCTTGGTGCTCGCCCGCGGCAAGCGTAGCTGTTTTGCGGAATATCGGATTAAAGCTAGATAAATTATAAATTACACTTCTCTAACAACATTCGTACATTTATTAGAATCTGTTTCTGCCTAATATTATTTCGTGTCTATAGTCACATCCGGAAATATATAGTATAATCCATTGTGGTGCACTACTTATTTATGCAACACGAAGGGGGTAACAAGAATGGATACATGGATCTGGATCGTAATCGTTATCGTCGCTTTAATCGCGGGTGTTGCGCTTGGATTTTTCATCGCACGTCAATACATGATGAAGTATTTGAAAGACAATCCACCGATTAACGAAGATATGCTGCGTATCATGATGATGCAAATGGGACAAAAACCGTCTCAGAAAAAAATCAATCAAATGATGCAACAAATGAATAAAGCATCAACTAAACCACCAACTAAAAAATAAGAAGCGCTCCCTGAGTGCTTTTTTCATGACATTAGGTAAATACATCAAAAAACGCCAGCCCTTTAAGGGTTGGCGTTTTTCGTTATACTTTTTCTTCTATAGCCGGTTCAAGCAATGCGTGCTCCCGCAAAAACTGGGCGACGGTTTCTTCGTACTCTTTCGGATGCAAGTTGAAGGATTGCGCATGCGCCCCTTCTTCGAACAGCTTCAGCGCTTTCCGGCCCGGTTTCAGGTCGTGCATTTCCATCGTCATCTGCGGCAGTACGAAATCATCCGGCAAGCTGTGGATGAATAAAACCGGGTTCATGATTTTTTTAACCGCTTCCCGCGGAGTCACGGTACTGATCAGGTAGCCGTCGCGCAGCCGCATGAAAAACGAGGCGAGTTTCAATGCCAGCGGCGTGCGGAGGCGGGTGGTGGTGCGCATGACGTGCAGCACTTGTTCCGAAATGTCGGAGTAGGCACAGTCCGATACGTAAAAATCGGCATCGTCCTGCATGCCTGCATACAGCAGCGTGGTCGCGGCGCCCATCGATTCGCCGTGGATGCCGAATGTGAGCCCTGGACCGACGTGGAGTTTCAATGCTTCAACGACTGCTTTCAGGTCGAATTTTTCATAATGGCCAAAACTTGTTGTTTTGCCGCCGGAATCGCCGTGGCGCCGGTGGTCGTAGACGACCGAGTTAAAGCCGAGTGCTTCAAACATGCGGGCATATTTGAATGAGTTGACTTTCGATTCGGTGACGCCGTGGCAAATGACAGCATAGCGTTTTGTGGCATGGGGTTCCAGGAAGATGGCTTTTACTTGGTAGCCATTTTGGGACTCAATCCATTGTTCGCTTTTTGGCACATTGGCGTACCACACTTCATCGTAGCGTTTGGCAGAGGTTTCACGCTCCAGTATCAAGTTTTCGTCTTTTTTCTTTACATACATCAACCTATTGCTTGCGGCGATGCCGAAAGCGGCTGTCGCCAAAGTAAATGCGCTTGAGACAACTGCGGAAACTTGAAGGATGCGTCTTCTCATTGCCAAAACCCCTTATTTCTTATTTTTGTACAGGCGGTACATGCCGGTATCCACAGGGTTTGAAACATGCGGCTCGATATTGGCAACTGCTTCACATAAAAGATCCAAATCGATGCCGGTGTCGATGCCCATGCGGTGAAGCATATTGACGATGTCTTCGGTTGCGGCATTGCCTGTCGCACCTGGTGCAAATGGGCAGCCCCCAAGTCCGCCGGCTGATGCGTCAAAACGGTCGACGCCTGCTTGCAGCGACGCGAAAATATTGGCGAGCGCCATTTTGCGCGTGTCATGGAAATGTGCAGTCATGAGCACGTCCGGAAATTCCGTTTTCAAGCGATGGAATAATTCATAGCTTTCCACCGGATTCGCCATGCCGATTGTATCGGCGACGCTCAATTCATCGACACCCCAGTCGACGAATTGGCGGCAAAGTGCGACGGTTTTCTCCGGATCGACTGCGCCTTCAAACGGGCAGTAGAACGCGGTAGAGATGCAGGCGCGGACAAAAATGCCTTCTTCCTTCAATTTTAGGATGAGCGGCTCCAGAGCAGCCATGCTTTCGGACGTAGATTTATTGATATTTTTTTTATTGAATGAATCCGATACACCCACAAAAACGGCCAATGCTTTAGCTCCGGACTCAAGGGCCAACGAAATCCCTTTCTCGTTCGGCGTCAAAACGAATTGGCGGCCGGTTTTCTCCACGTTCGCCAAAATCTCTTTGGCGTCCGCCATTTGCGGCACCCATTTCGGCGACACGAACGAAGTCAGCTCCATTTCCTGGATGCCGGCTCTTTGCAGGCCTTCGATAAATTCGAGCTTGGATTCGGTTGAAACGATTTTTCCTTCGTTTTGCAGGCCGTCCCGAGGGCCGACCTCGATTATCGTGGCTTTATTTGGTAAACTGAACATAGTATCCCTCCCAATACCATTGTATCCAGGAGTAGGAGAAAAGAGCAACTTGCAAATGACCAACAAGGGGGAAATCATTTTGTCACAAGAAATCGTAATTGTAAGCGCTGTCCGTACAGCGGTAGGTTCGTTCCAGGGGGCGTTGAAAGATGTGCCAGCTACCCAATTGGGCGCGATTGTCATCAAAGAGGCTGTAAAGCGTGCTGGCTTGAAGCCTGAGCAAGTATCAGAAGTGATCATGGGCAATGTGCTGCAGGCAGGCCTCGGGCAAAACCCAGCTCGGCAAGCAGCGATCCAGTCGGGATTGCCGGAAACGGTGCCAGCGATGACGATCAATAAAGTCTGCGGTTCTGGCTTAAAAGCCATCCATTTGGCGTACCAGGCGATTTACGCAGGGGATGCGGATATTGTTGTGGCAGGCGGCATGGAAAACATGAGCTTGGCGCCTTACCTGATGCCGAAAGCACGCACGGGCTATCGCATGGGCGATCAGACCATTGTCGACAGCATGGTCCATGATGGGCTGACTTGTGCGTTCAATAATTACCATATGGGCATCACCGCTGAAAACTTGTGCGACCGCTACGATATTTCGAGAGAAGAGCAAGATGAGTTTTCAGCTCGTTCACAAGCGCGTGCAGCGGCGGCAATCGACGCGGGCCGTTTTGAAGATGAAATCGTGCCTGTGGAGATTCCACAGCGCAAAGGTGATCCGATCGTCTTTAAAGAAGATGAATACGTAAAACGTGATTCGACGGCTGAGAAACTCGGCAAATTGCGTCCGGCATTCAAGAAAGACGGCAGCGTCACTGCGGGCAATGCATCCGGCATCAACGACGGGGCTGCTGCAGTAATTGTCATGTCGAAAGCGAAAGCGGAAGAAATGGGCTTGACGCCGCTTGCTACGATTGTCGCTAACGGCCATGCAGGCGTTGACCCGGCGGTAATGGGCATCGGACCGGTACAAGCTGTGAAGAACGTCTTGAAAAAAGCGGATATGAACATCGGTGACATCGAATTGATCGAAGCGAACGAAGCATTCGCTGCGCAGTCGATTGCGGTTGACCGAGAATTGCAATTCAACCACGATATTTTGAACGTCAACGGCGGCGCAATTGCGCTTGGCCATCCGATCGGTGCCAGCGGCGCGCGCGTTTTCGTTTCACTTCTGCATGAGATGCAGAAGCGCGATGCGAAAACAGGCCTCGCGACATTGTGCATCGGCGGCGGCCAAGGTGTTGCGACGATCGTCAAACGTCCATAAGGAGGAACAGCCATGGGCAAGAAAAAAGAGCAGGCCGACAGCATGTTGCCACAGGATACGATGGCAAAATTGCTGGCAGCTAAAAAAGAGCTGGTCAAAGAAGAACAGCAGCGTGCAGAAGAAAAGCACGCGCAGGAATTGTTTGAACGCAAAGAAAGAGAGAAGAATTTGTCGTTCGCTGAATTGCTGGAGCGCCACGGCGACAAAGGCAATAAATTCTAAATAAATACCCTACAGCAAGCCAAAGCCCCGCAAACGACGAGAACCATTTCGTTTGCGGGGCTTTTTATTTCAATGATTTAAATCAATAAGGAAATTATTGTATATTATTACAAGGCGAACTGATAAAATATGATCTATATACATACATAAACAGAGAAATACGCTGATGGCATTTAAATGATTTTGATGGGAGAGGATAAAATGTTCGCAAAAGAGCAGGAAACCGAAGGGCAATGGATGCCGCCGAAGCATATTGTTTCAGCAGCTGCAATTGTCCTGAACGAGCAAGGGGAATTATTGTTGATCAAAGGCCCGAGAAGAGGCTGGGAAATGCCGGGCGGCCAAGTCGAAGAAGGGGAATCGTTGGAAGCGGCGGCCATCCGGGAAACGAAAGAGGAAACCGGCATTGATATTAAAGCGCTTAAGTTCTGCGGCATATTCCAAAATGTCAGCGGTTCGATATGCAACACCTTGTTTTTAGCGGAACATGCTGGCGGAGAACTTGCCACTTCCGCTGAAAGCCTTGAAGCGGGATATTTTCCATTAAAGGAAGCGTTAGAAATGGTAGTATGGAAGAATTTCCGCCAACGTATCGAGTATTGCCTGGCTGAAAGCACCCATCCTTTTTATGTGGAATTTTAATTTTACATAATACTGCACTGGTAAACTAATTGTTTTTGATCCACGGGTCATTAAAACCAGCAGCAATTGCGCTAATCGCAATTGCTGCTCTTTGCTGCTTTATTAACTTTTTAAAAATTTTTAAGGCCAAATATCATTTCATTCAGTCTAATAAGTAACGGTTTGCAAAAAGGGGGGTTTCCAATTCTGCAATTAATCAAGAAAGCGCAAAAAAGGGACGATGCAGCTTTTTTAACGCTCTTCCAAATTTACGAAAAAGACATTTACCGGATGGCTTATATTTATGTGAAAAATGAAGAAGACGCCTTGGATATCGTTCAGGAAGTCGCTTACCGCTCTTTTAGCAATATAAAGGCATTGAAAAATCCTGAGTTCTTTAAAACGTGGCTGCTGAAAATTACTATCAACTGCGCCATCACTTTTCTGGAAAAGAACAAAAACAGGAGCACCCCGGCAATGGAAAACAAAGGGGATGTCTTTTTGGAAAGCGAGGACCTTCCAATGGCCCTGACATTGAAGGGCTTGATTGACAACTTAGCGGCTGAAGAAAAAACTGTGGTCATGCTGCGCTTTTACAAAAATCACACATTCAAAGAAATTGCGGAGCTATTGGAAATCCCATTAGGCACTGCAAAGTCTATTCTCTATAGAGCGTTGCATAAGCTTCGGACTGAGTTTGAGAAAGGAATGGTGTAAGTGGACAATAAAATCCGGCAACAAATGGACGACATTAAAATTCCCGAAAACTTGCATACAAAGAGCCGGTTAGGTGTGGCAGCGGCTCAGTCTGAAATCCAAGCACGCAAAAAGAAGAGAACGAAAAAAGGTCTTTCTGCAGCGGCAGGCATTCTTATGATGATTGGGGGGATTTCCTTTGCAAGCTTTTTGAATTTCGAAAATGCCGCAGTGGAAAAACAGGCGGAATCCGTAAAGGAGCAGGCAATTGTTGAAATTCCGGCAATTGAAATTCCAGAAGAAGATCCGTATGGGCTCGTCATGGCATTGATTGTTTACAACGGAAAACTGTACACGCGGGGTGAAACTGAAATTGGATCGGAAGATGGGAGCCTTCTGCGTGGAGAAAAACTCGGTGCCACAAAGGACAGCATAACTGAAGGGAAAAGCCAGATAACATATGCAAAACAGTTTGCTTCGTCAATCGGCAGTGTGGATGTCTATGAGGTCAAAGGCTATGACAGCGCATTCCGCCTGATGACATATGATAGGTCTGATGATGGCTATGCGGCTCATTTTTATGAAAACTTGAATGGCATTTCAGTGGCCAATGGAGAGGATTTTTTCAGCAAGCTAAAACTGAAAGGCAATGCCGTTTCGGCGGAATACAGAGGATTCACTGATATGGATCGAGATGAAGATAATTTCCAGACAATGGACGGCGGGAAGGCGCTTGACTCCTTTATCCGAAACCTGGATGAAACTGTGCCATACTTGGACGCAAAGCACAAAGACCCTATGGATCAGCAAACCATAAAGGACGATGACTTTAGAGAAGTGGCTATCCATTTAAAAGATGGATCTGAGGTCAACTTGAGGCTAGTGACAGGCGGCTATATCTATTATGGTAATATAGGGCTGTTTTTCAAAATGGATGAAGAAAAGTTTTCCGAATTCTGGAGTCTTTTGCAAACGTAGCCCAATTATAGCTATGTCCTGAATCCAACAACGTACAGAACCGATTTTCTCCGCATCCCTGCCTTACTTTCTAAAACTCTACCAATAAACCAGTAATCTAAAATCAGATTTCATGCGTTAGCTAGGTAGATGAAAATGAAAGTTGAGGAGATATACGATGAAAAAAATCTTTGCCGCATTCATATTGCTTATTCTTGCTGGGCCGCTTTCTGCTCAAGCGCATACCGGGCTGTCTTCTTCAAATCCTGCAGAGGGTGAAAAGATATCAGCGCCGTTGGAAGAAATCACGTTGATTTTCGAAACGCAAATTGAAGCTGGTAGCACAATGGTTTTAACAGGTGCTGGTCAAACGTTCACATTGGATGAAATCATGGTTTCCGGCGATACACTCCAAGGCAAGTTGGCAGAAAAGGATTTGCCGAACGGGGCTTATGCGATTCAATGGACCATCATCGGAGCGGATGGCCATCCGATTAAAGGCGAAGTCGGGTTTGAAGTGGCAATGGAAATCGATTCATCTAAAGAAGCTGCCGAAGAAAGTTTGGTTGAAGAAGATATTCCAGTGGTAACTGAAACACCAATGGAGGAAACTGCAAATTCTGAAACGGCTGCGCAGCCGGATTCAAGCGAAGGAAGCATGATGAGCACGATTCTGATCTCAATCCTAGCCATAGCAATCGCCGGAATCGCTTATAAAGTTTTTAAAATGAAGAAATAGCATCAGGCACAAAAGAGCATGGAATTTCAGCATGAAAACAGCTAGACTTAGTTTATGGCAGTATGCAAAACGGGTCTGAGGTGGAAAGATGTTTGAAATCATGCGGAAAATCATAAAAATAAATACAGCAAAGCTTGTCTTGTTCTCTTTCATTTTTTATGTGGCGAGTGCGTTTATTGTCTACCTATTGGAACCCGATAATTTCAAGAATCCGTTTATCGCGTTTTGGTGGGTCATGACAACCGTGACAACAATCGGTTACGGGGACTATGTGCCACGAACCATTCCGGGGATGATTTATGGTATCTTTCTGTATCTATTCGGCATCGGATTAATCGGGATTATCCTCGGAAAAATTGTTGATTTCTTTACTTATTACGGGAGGCTTAAGATGGAAGGGAAACTGGATTATACGGGAAAAGACCATTTTTTGATTATCGGCTGGTCAAAAAGTGTGCAGCAGACGATTGAAGAAATTTTGCTGAGCCGTGACGTTACATCGGATGTCGTTCTCATTGATTCTTTGAAAGAAGCACCTTTCAAGCATGAGCGTTTCCATTATATTCAAGGGGATCCGACAGATAAGAAAATTCTTCGCAAAGCGGGAATCGACAAGACACGTTCGGTTTCCATCTTTGCATCCGGCAATCACAGCGATGTGCTGATGGATGGGAAAACATTGCTGGTTGCGTCCTCTATTGAGCGGTACGCAGTAGAAAATGAAGTCAATATCTACACAATCGCGGAAATCGTCAACCAAAACCATGTCAACATGTTCATGCATGCCGGGGTCAACGAATTCGTGTTGTCCAATGAAGGATTCCCGCACCTAATGGCTAAAGCTCTGTTAAATCATGGGTCGACCCGCTTGTTCATGGAATTGCTAAACCATACTTATGGGGAAAACATCTGGGAGATCAAGCCTTCGGTGTCCTGGAAAACCTATCGCGACGCTTTTGACTCACTGCGTGAAAGAGGAGCAAATCTGATTGCTGAAGGCTCGGACTTCAGCATTGTCAGAAGGCTGGATGAGGTTATTCCTCCTGATGCGAGGCTTTACATCATTACCGACCAAAAAACATACGATACCCTTGATGTGGAGAAACTATAGGAAAACACTTCCGCAAAAGATCGTCCTTGGCGAATAAAGGGTTCTCCATTGGAATACGAAATAGAAAAAGCAAGCTAATTCGGATATGAGTTAGCTTGTTTTTTTCGAAATAGGATAAGACGAGGGCTAGTTCAACTAAATAATTAGGGTAAAATTTAGCTGTTTGTATTCGACAAGTGCAGCATGTGAAAAAGTGCAAACATATTAATAAGCAATTATTGATGGACAGAGTAAAGAAGGAAAGGATGAAAATAGAATGCAAACCATGTATAGACCTTCAGTAAAGACAAATTATAATTGATGGGTGATAAATCGATGATTGGAATAAGTATAGCAACAGAGTGGGAATATGGAGCGTCACTGGAATATTTCGGCATAAAAGACCATGAACGTTTCGGTTATCCTTACGGCGAGTATTTCAAAAGAACAATTGAGGGTGCCGAACTTGTATTTTATCAAACAGGCGCAAGAAAAGTGAATGGTGTCGGCGGTAATCAGTATATGATGTCTAAATTCAATTTGACTAAAGTAATCGTTGCCGGAACTTGCGCAGGAATAGACGATCAGTTCAGCAATTTAGACATTTTCGTACCTGATAAAGCCGTTCAATACGATTGCACCGTAAAAGAAATCGAGCCGTTGATTAAACAATCCTTCATTGTCGATATTGATTTATCGAAATATGGAAATGATTTTTATACTGGAACAATCGGCACCGCTGATAAAGCCGTGGTGATGTGGAAGGATTATTTGGAGCTTATCGAAAACAACATCACAATCGCCGATACAGAAGCGGGCTCCATTGCTTATATTTGCAAAAAGAACGATGTCGAATGCATCATCATCAAAGGGATATCCGATTTTCCGACAGACGAAAGCAACGCCGATCCCGTCGAATCGAACCTGGAACAAATCAATGTCTATTTAGAAAACACCCCCAAAGTTATGAACAAAATATTTGGCGAATATTTAACAAGATTTATTTGAAACATGGTGTTGAAACAAAAAGGTGCGATTAAAAAAGAATTAAGCCTTGTTTAATTGCAGTTAATAAAAATGATAAAGGCACTGCGATATGCAGTGCCTTTTCGTATGAGAATTTATATTCGATTCTCTAAGTTTTTAACTTTCTTTACTCTAAAAGAAAACCCGGACCTTGGAGAAGCATTTCTTTGTTCTAACTTAAAAACGGAATTTTCATTTAAATTTCACTTAAGCGCTTTAAAGTAAGGATATACATAAAAGACGGGGTGGTGCCACATGAAAAAAATATTGATTCTTGGAGCTTATACCCACATGATCGATGTAGTGAAAACTGCGAAAAACATGGGGTTTTATACGATAATTGCAGACCGCGAACCCGCAGCACCCGCGAAAGCTTTTGCCGATAAAGCATATGATATCAGCACCGGCGACCTCAATCGTTTAGCGAAGATGGCAACGGAAGAAAAAATCGACGGAGTCATCAATGCGTTTGATGACTTTAATACATGGCAGGCGCAGGCATTATGTGAACGCCTTGGCTTGCCGTATTACGCGACAAAAGAGCAGCTGGAAATCTGTTCGGACAAAGCCCGTTTCAAAAATCATTGCAGAAAATTCAATGTGCCCGTAATCGAAGAATATGATGTCGACGCGTTACTCCGCGGCGAAGGGAATGCAGAAAGCTTCCCTGTTATCGTCAAACCGGTTGATAGCTATGCAAGCCAAGGAATTACGGTATGCCATTCGCTCCAGGAGCTGGAGCAGGGGTATCAAAAAGCGCAGGAGCGCTCAAAAACCGGGACCGTAATTGTTGAGCGGTTCATTGATAATTCGCATGGCGTTGAAATGTATTATACAGTGAAAAACGGAAACATCGTCTTAACAGCCATGACAGACCGATACGTCCACAAAGTGGCCGACGGTTCTCCTCCGCTGCCGACCGAGACACGTTTCCCTTCCGAGCACTTGAATCATTATGTGGGTGAACTGGATGGCAAAGTCAGGGACATGATCCGAGGAATGGGCATCGATAATGGGTTGCTTTTTATCCAATCGCTTTATGACAACGGCGAGTTTTACCTGTATGAAATGGGTTTCCGTCTGAGCGGTGAACAGCATTACCAAATCATAGAAAAGCAAACGGGCATTAACCTATTGGAAATGATGCTGGACTTCCAGACTGGTGGAGATCTGGCTGCCTATCCGGTCGAACGCTTTGACAATGGCTACACGAAGTTTTCTGCCTGCAATTTGGCGCTCCTTTTGAATGCTGGGCAGATTGAGAAAATCGTCGGCCTGGAAAGCATACTGGAAATGCCAGGGGTCCTGTCTTTTGTCCAGTTGAAAAAAGAAGGGGACCAAGTCGAAGCTATAGGGAATTACGGCCAAATGCTCGGCAGGTTCAATATCGTCTGCAAAGACGAAAAAGAATTGAACGAGCTTCTAAATGAAATTTACCGGACTATCAAAGTCTTGTCGACGGATGGACCGGACTTGATCGAAGGCAGACGTGCCCCAGTGCCGGAATGCTAAACAGCCAAATAAAGCAGTAAAGAGAAAAAATCCTTGCAGATAGCTGCAAGGATTTTTTCAACCTGTGAAGACTTGGTCGTAAGGGTAGCGGAAGTTCTCTTTTTTCGGTTTGAGCAATAGGAAAAACAAAGTCAGCGGACCGATGCGGCCGATGAACATCAAGACACTTAAAATCAGCTCACCCAAATCGCTTAATTGCCCGGTGACGCCCATCGATAAGCCGACCGTCCCAAAGGCGGAAACGACTTCAAATGCCAAAGGCAGGAATGGCAGCGATTCAGATATCGTCAGAAGGAAAATGAAAATCCACACCGTCAAAATCGAGATTGTGGTGATGGCGAGTGACCGGATCGTTATTTCCATGCGGATCGAGCGGCCGAAAATCTCAGGCTCCCTTTGCGAGCGGAGAAACGCCAGCGTAGACAGCACGACGACGATGAACGTCGTGAGCTTGATGCCGGACGCAGTGGACGCGCTGCCCCCGCCGATGAACATCAGAATCATCGTCAGCAAAAGGGTCGGATCTTCCATGACACTATAATCGACCACGTTAAAGCCTGCAGTCCTTGGTGTGACAGCCGTAAAATAAGCGGCTGAGATTTTATTGCCCAAGGACATGGCACCAATTGTCGCTTTGTTATTGTATTCAAGGACAAGAACCATGATTGTCGCTGCTAAATTGATCAATATCGTACCCGACACCATCAATTTGGTATGCAGTGACCAGCGCTGGAACGATTTATGCTGATATAGGTCGAGGACGACCGTAAAACCGATCCCGCCGACGATAAACAGGCTGGACAGCAGGAACAGCGCAAAAGGCTGATCTTGGACGCCGATTAAATTATCGGGAAAAAGAGAAAAGCCAGCGTTATTAAAAGCGGAAATGACATGGAAAATACTCAAATGCAATGCTTTGCTGAAGCCGTATTCCGGCATCCAGTAAAAGGTGAGAATTGTAATCCCGATTGCTTCAACGATAAAAGCGAAAATAATGATCGACTTCGCCAATTTGATGATGCCGCCAACCGTGTTTTGTGAAAAAGCCTCCCGCAAATAAAGCCGGTTTTGAAAACCGATTTTTTTGCGGAACATGATGAGGACCGCGACTGCAAAAGTCATCAAACCGATGCCTCCGAACTGAATCAACACGAGCAGCACGGCCTCGCCGAAAGCGGTCAACACCGTTCCGGGATCAAAGACGCTCAAGCCCGTCACAGTCGTAGCGGAAGTTGCAACAAAAATCGCATCGGTCCAAGAAATCGGCTCTGTGGTAGCAATCGGCAATTTCAGCAGGATTGTCCCGATGAGGATCAACAACAGAAAGCTGCCGGAAATCAATAACGGCGGTGGAATTTTGATTCTTTTTTTGGTAATCGTCAGCACAATGGACACTTCCTTAAGTGGTGGAACTTTTTGCTCAGAGCGTAGCCGGTCAGGAGGAAAAATCGGATTTGGATAAGGATTAAATTACGCTCAATTGATAGCGTTGTCAACTGCCATTTTTTAGAACCCGTTGTCACCAGCCTAGTCGAAAAAGAATAAAGGAAGAAAGCCGCCGGTGTCGTATTAAATACCATAGCGGAGGAAAATCGGAAATGTGTGAGACATTGAAAGGGGCGGGTACAATGAAAGCCATCATTATTGAAGCATACGGCGATATCGAGCAATTCAAAGAAGCCGATTTGCCGGAGCCGGAAATTACAGAACAAGAAGTTTTAGTGGAAGTCCATGCAGTGGCAGTTAACCCGATTGATTGGAAAATTAGAGCTGGCTACCTGCAGGATTATCTGCCTTTTGACATGCCGATTGTTTTCGGATGGGACGTGTCAGGAGTTGTGAAAAAGGTCGGGGCGCAGGTCACGGATTTCAGCGTTGGTGATGGAGTGCTAGCACGGGCAGATTTGAAAAAGCCAGGCGCTTTTGCGGAAATGATAGCGATTGAAGAGGCACAGCTGGTGAAAAAACCGGAAAATCTGCCATTTGAAGAAGCCGCTGCAATTCCGCTTGCGGGAATGACGGCTTGGCAAATGCTTTTTGATAAGGTGAACCTGACCTCCGGTGAAACCGTGCTGATCCATGGGGGAGCTGGGGGAATCGGCATATTTGCGGTTCAGCTTGCTAAACGTGCGGGTGCCAAAGTGATTGCGACCGCCAGCAGCCGCAACAAGGATTTCCTTTTGGCATTGGGAGCGGATCGGTTCATCGACTACCAGAAAGAGGATTTTCAAAAGCTTGTCCATGGAGCTGATGCCGTTTTGGATCTCATAGGAGGTGATGTCTTGGAGCGGAGCTATAAAGTTTTGAAACGGGGTGGCAGGCTCGTTTCTGTCGCTGGACAGCCAAATCAAGAAGAGGCAAAGAAAATGGGCATCACAGCAAGCTATCTGAACAGCAAGATCAAAATCGATCAATTGGAAGAACTGGCTGGCTTAGCCTCTGCAGGAGAACTGAAGATTGTATTGGCGGATGTTTTGCCCTTTACGCTCGACGGGGTGCGGCAAGCACATGCATTGAGCGAAACCCGCCATGCACGCGGGAAAATCATCGTCAAAGTGAAATGACATCGAACAGGCTGTTCCAGTCCTGCCGCTTAATTTTGGCGCTGGATCGGCCATTTATGCTATTATATATTTTATGTAAACTGATAGTTGAAATTATGAAAGATAGAGGTGTTCAATGAAAAACCTTGACCTCGAGAAACAAGTGAAACTGATGGAAGCGATGCTAGACGGCAGCCGAGTTGCGACAATCGTGACCGATCCATCGCAAGAGGACAATCCTGTAATCTACACAAACAAAACCTTTGAACAGATGACTGGCTATTCACGCGAAGAAGTGCTGGGACGCAATTGCCGATTTTTGCAAGGGGCTGACACAGCACCAGAAGCCAAAGAGAAAATCCGCAAAGCGGTCCGCCAAGAAGAAGAATTGATCGTCACGTTGAAAAACTACCGGAAAGACGGCACCGAATTTTGGAATCGCCTGTTCATTAAACCGGTGGATATCGATGGCGCATTGTATTTCATCGGCACGCAGACGGATATCAGTTTGGAACGTTCCCAATTCGAAGAACTTCAGGCGAGCCAGGCGGAAATCGAGGAATTGATGCTGCCGATTTTGTCGATCCAGGAAAAAATCGCGACGGTCGCGCTCGTCGGCACGATGAGCATTCATCGTTTTGACTTGCTGAAAGTGAAAGTGTGCGAATACGTCCGGGAAAACAGAATCGAAAATGTACTTATCGATATCACGGGCCTGTCCTGGGAAGATTCAGTGCCGCTCTTAGGGTTTGTCCAGATCCGGGACGCGCTAAGAATCATGGGCAGTGAATTGTGCATCACCGGCATTTCGCCGAAAGCAGCGCTGGAGTTGGTCATGCAGGAAGATCGTGCAGAAAAACTCACCACTTATCCAACAATCCAAAAAGCGCTTGAAACCGTCGGCAGACGTTGATCGCTTAACGCCAATAAAGTCCAGCAGCAGAGCATCCGCTTCTGCTGCTTTTTTATTGCAAAAAATTGGCTGGGCACGCTGGGTTTCCATGGTAAACTGAAAATAGAGATAATTTGTCATTTTATGGATTGATCGGTTTCCAATAACGGAAAAGGATGAAGCGGATGAAAAAAAACATCATTCTTGAAAAGATCATGTTCAAAACCAATCGGTTCTATTTGAAAAAAATGCAGCAAGAATGTGCTGGGAAAACCATCTTGATCACCGGCGCAAGTTCGGGCATCGGCGAGCAGCTGGCTTTTCTGCTGGGCCAGGTCGACTGCCGGTTGATTCTAGTGGCAAGGCGGACAGAAAAGTTGTACGCGATGAAGGCGGAAATTGAAGGCATGAAAGCGGCGGTGGAAGTATTTTCTGCCGATCTGCGAGTGGACCGGGAGCTTGGTTCTTTCCTGGACTTTGTACATAAGATTGGAAAGCTCGACATTATCATCAGCAATGCCGGAAAATCCATCCATCGACCCATTTTCCAATCATTCGGCCGCGACCATGATTTTACGCGGACGATGGCGATCAATTATTTCGCCCCCGTAAGGCTTATCATGTCCTTGCTTCCGCTTTTGAAGCAAAGCGGGGGCCATATCGTCAACGTCTCGAGCATCAATGCGTTGATGACGCCGATGCCGCATTGGGCCGCATACCAAGCCTCGAAATCGGCGTTTGATGCATGGTTCCGCTCAGCTGCGCCTGAACTGAACAGCAACGGCATCGCAGCATCAACGGTTTACTTACCGCTGGTGAGGACCCCGATGATCGAACCGACTGCTGCATACCGAACGGTACCGGCCATGGAAGCGCATCAGGCGGCTCGGTTGATCGGCAGTATTTTGTACAGCAAGAAACGCACGTGGCGGCCTTGGTGGCTCTGGCCGGTGCAGGCTGCATCAATTTTTGTCCATCAATTGCCGGAAAGGCGGAATTAGCATGGCTGTTTGGCGATTGCTTCAAATCATGTATAAACTGGATTACTTGAACTTCACGGGTGTCTTCAACCTGCTCCGGATTATTAAAAAAGACGGCATCAATGCCATGCTATTATTGCGAATGGCCGAACAAAGGCGCGGTGCAGAGACCGCATTAATCGACAGCAGCGCAGACTTGTCGTATGAGGAATTGCTGTCAGGCAGCGAAAAGCTGGCACAGCTCCTGGCAACGGATTGTGGGGCGTCAGAACACACGAAAACGGCCTTTTTATGCTGCAACCACGCCGTATTTGTGCAGGCGCTTTTTGCGGCGTCGCAAACTGGCACCACCATTTACCTGTTGAATCCGGGGATGAGCCAATACCAATTCGATGCCATCGCGGCTGTACATCATTTCGATTTAATCGTTTTCGATGAAGCGTTTGAACGTTTAGTAAGGCAATCGCCGCATCACAAACAGATGGTACAATGTACCGGAAGCAGCAAAACTTCACTTAGCCAATTAATGCGACATATGGATTGTCCGACAGTCCGTCCCAAACGTTCATCGCGCAGTAAAATCGTGCTGCTGACAGGGGGCACGACCGGGAAGCCGAAAGAAGCGGAACACAAACCTTCGCTAGTCAATTTCCTGAATCCATTCGCTGCGTTATTGGATGAACTGGATTTGCGCAGCTGCCGCTCAGTTTATATCGCCTCTCCGATTTATTATGGCTACGGCATCGCTTTTTTGTTTTCGGTGCTGGCGCTAGGAAAAACAGCGGTGATCCAGGAACGATTTGACGCCAGGCAGTCCTGCATATTAATCCGTGACCACCAAATCGAAGCGGTTTCGGCTGTGCCGCTGATGATTGAAAAAATGCTCAGCCACAATGCGGCGGATCTTCTTTCCTTGAAATGCATCGCTTCCGGCGGTGCCAAGCTGAATCCAGGACTGATCGAAAAGACAAAGGCGGAATTGGGCGATGTCCTCTATAATTTATATGGTACGTCTGAAGCTGGACTGAATATTATCGCCTCACCAAAAGACTTGAACCGCGATCCCCGCATCGCCGGCAAAGCGATCAGAGGTGCGAACTTGAGAATCATGGATAATGGACAAGAGGCGGCTGCCGGCCAAATCGGTCCGTTATGCGTCCGAAACGGCTGGTTGATGAGGGGCAAGAACAATACGTGGATTGCAACCGGTGATTTGGCGTGGAAAGACGAGAAAGGGTTTTATTATTTAAGCGGCCGTGAAGATGATATGGTGGTTTCGGCAGGCGTGAACATTTACCCGGTCGAAATTGAAGGGGCGCTAGCTTGCCATCCGCTCATCATGGAAGCGGCAGTTATAGGAGTGGACAATACAACTTACGGGCAGATTTTAAAAGCATTCGTAAAGACGGCTCCGTCGGCCCATTTGACCGAAGAAATGGTGCTGGATTGGCTCAAGCCTCGTTTGGCAAAGGTCCAGCTGCCGCGGACTGTCACTTTTGTCAGCGAGCTTCCATATACGGCACTCGGCAAACCCGATAAAAAGAAATTGTTCAATTACCCACTGGAACGAAAGGACGGGATCATCGATGAAAACAGAACTGGAAAAAATGCTGGCGGGGGAAATGTACGATCCGACAGACCCGGAACTGACAGCGCTTCACCGGAAAGCTCGCCAAGCCACTGCTGAATTCAATCAGGAAATGGTCGAAGACCGCAGCCCAGTGCTGAAAAACCTGTTCGGCAAAACGGGCGAGCTGTTCCACATCCGGCCGCCGTTTTATTGCGATTACGGCAGCAACATCTACGTCGGTGAGAATTTTTTCGCGAATTACGATTGCGTCATCCTCGATGTCTGCAACGTCATCATCGGCGACAATTGCATGATGGCCCCCAAAGTCAGCATTTACACAGCGACGCATCCACTCGAAGCGGCCGCACGGAACTCCGGACGTGAATTCGGCAAGCCGGTGACAATCGGCGACAATGTCTGGCTTGGCGGAAATGCCGTCATCGGGCCCGGGATCACCATCGGCAATAATGTCGTGGTCGCTGCCGGCGCGGTCGTCGTAAAAGACGTACCCGATAACGTCGTTGTCGGCGGCAATCCGGCGCGCATCCTGAAAGAAATCGACAACGGCTGAGCGTTCACTTTTCAACCGGCAGCTTTTCCTTGCGCCAGCGGTCCATGCCGCCTTCCAGCTGGTAATGGTCAGTAAAGCCGTTCTGCTGAAGTGTGTGGGCGGCAGCCTGGCTGCGGTGGCCGGTTTTGCAGATCAAGATGACCGGCGTGATCGGGATGATTTTCTGGGCGGCTTTCGATTCACTGCCAAGCGGAAAATGCCTGGCTCCCTTAATATGCCCTTTTTTGAATTCGATCGCTGTGCGGACGTCGACGATCACCGGTTTGGGGTATTTCTCCATCCGGTAAAGCAATTCCTGCGGCGATAGGTTTTTCAAAAAACGCGGCTGGCGGAATAAATTCAGTAAGTTCATCACAAGCACAACTCCTCTCAAAAAGCTTTTTTCTTTGATTATAACGGCGTGCATGTATAGGTGAAAGACTTGACTGCAAGAAAGGGTTCCGAGGGTGAACTCTTTTTTTATTGTACAAAACCAAGAAATCATTTGGACATATAAGCATATGCTGATATGCTGTTAGAGAAAATGGAATTACATACAACGATTCGAGTAACCGGCAAAGGAGGGGAACAATCATGGCAATGAAAGTGAAAGAACTGGAAATCGAAAAAACCGGCATGGTCCTGAAATTGCTCGGCGACAAAACACGGTTGTCGATGGTGAAGCTGCTGGAGAACAACGAATGCTGCGTCTGTGAATTCGTCGAAATCTTTCATATCAGCCAATCCGCCATCAGCCAGCATCTCCGCAAACTGCGGGATGTGGGGCTCGTGAAGGAAAACCGGAGAGGGCAGTGGATCTTTTATTCATTGAACACTTCCAGTGAGATGTATGAGCTCGTCTTGAACGTCCTGGCATTTGTTCCAGACCAAAACAGCCACCTCAAAGAACTCGAAAAGCAAGGGCTCCGCATCAATTGTTCGATCTAAAACTACTGACAGAATAGGGGATTTTCCAATGACACAAAAAACATTATATTTTCTATGCACAGGCAATTCATGCCGCAGCCAAATGGCTGAAGGCTGGGGGAAACAGATTCTTGGCGACGAATGGCGCGTCCTGAGCGCAGGAATTGAAGCGCATGGCTTGAACCCGAACGCCGTCAAAGCGATGAACGAAGTCGGAATCGATATTTCAAACCAAACTTCCGATGTCATCGACACGGACATCTTGAACAATGCAGATTTTGTTGTCACGCTATGCGGCGACGCAGCAGACAAATGCCCGATGACGCCTCCGCATGTGAAACGCGACCATTGGGGCTTTGAAGATCCAGCGAAAGCGCAAGGGACGGACGAAGAAAAATGGGCTGTGTTCCAGCGTGTACGCGACGACATCGGTGCACGCATTCAGAAATTCGCTGACACCGGTGAATAAATTCGAAAAGAACCTGAAGCAATGGACATCCTAAGCTGAAAGAGGTGGCAATGATGAACAAAATAGAAATTTACGATCCCGCGATGTGCTGCTCAACAGGCGTCTGCGGACCAAGTGTGGACCCAGAACTGACGCGGTTAGCATCAGCAGTTTATTCACTCGAGAAAAAAGGCTTTGATATCAAGCGCTTCAACTTAGCGAACGAACCGGCTGCATTTGTCGAAAATGCATTAGTCAACCAGGCCTTGGTAGATAAAGGACCAGAAGCGTTGCCAATGGTGCTGTTGAATGGCGAAATCGTCAGAGTCGCATCTTACCCGACAAATGATGAATTCGCGCAATGGTTCGGCATTACACCCGAGCAATTGCAGGAAAAACCGAAAGTGAAACAATCCATCAAGTTTTCAATCTAAGGAGGAGTTTCATGTATCCGCTATTCAATCCGAAACATGTTGAACTGACTCCTTTCCTGTTTTTTACCGGCAAAGGGGGCGTCGGCAAAACGTCCGTGGCCTGTGCCACCGCTGTTGCACTCGCTGACCGGGGAAAGAAGGTGCTGCTGGTCAGTACCGATCCCGCTTCGAACTTGCAGGATGTGCTGAGTGTGGAATTAACGGGCGAACCCATCGAAATTCCGGCAATCGCCAATTTGTCGGCAGCGAATATCGATCCGGAAGCGGCCGCGAAAAGCTACCGTGAAAAAACGGTCGGCCCGTACCGCGGCAAATTGCCGGATGCGGTGCTTGCGACGATGGAAGAGCAGTTGTCAGGTGCTTGTACGGTGGAAATTGCGGCGTTTGACGAGTTTTCACGACTGCTGTCAGACGAAGCGGTGCTCGAACAATACGACCATGTTGTATTTGATACAGCACCGACCGGACACACACTCCGGCTGTTGCAATTGCCATCAGCGTGGAGCGGTTTTCTGGATACCAGTACACATGGTGCATCTTGCCTCGGGCCGCTTGCCGGACTGGAAGGCAAAAAGGAAATGTATGCAAAAGCGGTTGCTGCGCTATCGGATTTTAACAAGACGACATTGCTGCTTGTTGCCCGGCCGGATACTTCTTCTTTGAATGAAGCAGCGCGAGCTGCCCATGAATTGAAAGAAATCGGCGTCGAAAACCAGCTCTTGATTGTCAACGGCGTTCTCCAAACGCGGCATCCGGAAGACGTTGTTTCCAGCGCGTTCTATGACCGGCAGCGCCGCGCATTGAAAGATGCGCCAACCGCTTTAAAGCAAGTTATGACGTACGCATTGCCATTCGTAGCGTATTCATTGACCGGAGCAGACAACCTGCGCCATCTATTCAGCTTTTACAGCATAACAACAGCTGCAGCAGCGAATACGGCAGAAACGGCAGAAATGCCCGGACTGGACCGCGTCATCGCTGATTTCGAGGCCAATAACACCCGCGTCATCTTCACGATGGGCAAAGGCGGAGTAGGTAAAACGACAGTGGCGTCCGCCATTGCTGTAGGGCTTGCCGAAAGGGGCCATCGCGTCCATTTGACGACAACCGATCCTGCTGACCATTTAGGCTACACATTCGGCGGTGGAAAAGGCAATGAGCGCTTGTCCATCAGCCGCATTGATCCGGCGGTGGAAGTAGCGAATTACAAAACGGAAGTTCTCAAAGATGCCGGCGACGGCCTGACCGAAGAAGAGCTTGCTTATCTGAAAGAAGACATGGAATCGCCATGCACCGAAGAAATCGCCTTGTTCAAGGCGTTTGCCACAGTCGTCGACAAAGCGGATGACGAAATCGTCGTCATCGACACTGCCCCGACTGGACATACCTTGTTATTGCTCGATTCAACCGAAGCGTACCACAAGGAAATGAGCCGTTCGGCGGGAGACGTGCCAGACAGCGTGAAAAAGCTGCTGCCGCGTCTGCGCAATCCGAAGGAAACCGGCGTCGTCATCGTCACATTGGCGGAAGCGACACCCGTGCTGGAAGCGGCACGTTTGCAGGAAGATTTAAAACGGGCACAAATCGATCCGAAATGGTGGATCATCAATCAAAGCCTTTATGCCGCTAAAACCGAAGATCCAGTATTAAGAGGGCGAGCCGCTTCTGAAAAACAGTGGATTCAAAAAGTAGTGGATGAGCTTGCAGCCAAGTACGCTGTGATTCCGTGGCTTGCTGAAGAAAAAATCGGCTATGATAAACTAAAGGAATTCAGCAACTAAAACTTGAGAATCGAAAGGCGGAATGGACAATGGAAAAAGCGTATCAGGAATTGGTTAAAGACAAAATTTATGTTGGCGGAGCGGCAGATGCACAAGCAGCGGCTGATAACGAAAAAGTGGACGTTGTCATCGATTTGCGCGCGGAAGCAACGGAAGAAGATACGGATTACAACCGCATCGCCTGTCCGATCATTGAAGACTCAGAAGAGCATCAAGACGAGTCTATCAAAAAAGCGATCGACCAAGTTAAAAAAGCCTATGACAGCGGCCAAAAAGTATTTTTCCATTGCGGCGGCGGAAGCAACCGCGCAGGTACGGTAGCAGTCGGCACCTTGCTAGCCCTCGGAAAAGCAGATACTATTGAACAAGCTGAGAAAGACGCAACGGCGATCCGTTCAAAAATCAACGTAAGACCAGAATTCAAAGAATCCTTGAAACGGATTTTCCCAGAAGCATAAACGTGTAAGGAGAGATGGACGATGATCATTACTGACGAAGCAAAAAAATACATCGAGACAGTCCTTGAAGACAATAAAGCCGAAGGGATTCGCATGTACGCCGTTGAAGGCGGCTGCTGCGGTCCGTCAATCGGCTTATCACTGGACGCTCCGGAAACAGACGACCAAGTTTCCGAAATCAACGGCATCAAAATCGCTATTGCCCCACAAGCCCTATCAGCGACTGAAGACATGACATTGGATTTTGAAACAACAGGCGAACAGTCTGGCCTGACCATGGTCGGTGCTCCCGGCTGCTGTTAAAAATAACAGAAGAATAAGGATTGGTCAGTTGCCGCTTAGTTGCCGCAACTGGCCAATTTTTTGGTTGATAATTAAATTTAGATGGTACTCTCTTCGATCTCTATAATAGTTGAATAAAAGAAGAGATTCTTTGGACTCCGCTCAAATCGCTTTGAGAATGGCATAGAGGATTTCTTTGTCTCTGCCTCTGTCTCTACAACGCTGTGTTAACTTCGAGACATGAAAAACCGTTGCAACACTGCTCTAGCTTTAGGACATGAAACCCCGATACATTTTACGCTAGATAAGTACTTGATAAAATCAGCTATCTTGTAGATTCGGAGAAAAACTGCCGAGACGCCTGCGGGAAAGCGAGAAAGCGGAGACCCTGCAGGAGCGCAGCGACGAAGCGGCTCAGCGCTCGCCCGCGGCAAGCGAGGCAGTTTTTCGGAGTATAGAAAGTCATTTAAATATACTTGCAAAATGCAAATAATAAATGTAGAATAAACCTGAGGTGAACGACATGGAAACGAAAAGAGAATTGTTTCAGACGATGGTTAAGCGTTTTGGGCTATTGAACCGCAATTGCTGCGAAGTTGGAAGCTTAGACATTACCATGGTCCAAAGCCAGATCCTTTACGAAATCAGCAAGCGCAGCAATGCGCCGATGCAGGAAGTGGCTGATGCGCTGGGTACGGATATTTCAACATTCAGCCGCCAGATCCAGAACATGATCAAATTGGATTTGATAAAGAAATCCCCTTCTGAAGCCGATAAGCGCATTTACCTATTGTCGCTGACCGAACAAGGAAACAAAGTGGCACAAGAAATCCAAAGAGAGATGGAAGCCCATCTGGATGAAATATTTTCACATATGAACGAATTTGAAAAAGAGACGGTCTTGCGTTCGATGGCGCTGCTGAATGGGGCAATGGCTAAATCAAGTGTCTGCTGCAAACCGATTTTTTAAGCTGAAATTTTACTTGCAAAAATCAAGTTTTAACGGTTCGTAAATAAAAGGAGGAAAAAACATGTCCAGTCAAAAAAATTGCTGTAACCCTGCTGTTTTAAAAACTCCCATCCATTTCACGTTGCCGAAAAAAGACAATCAATCACTGCCTGTAGCGATCATCGGGGGAGGTCCTGTAGGGTTAGCAGCAGCCGCACATCTGGTGAAAGCGGGTGAATCGTTCATTCTGCTCGAAGCAGGTCCATCGATAGCGCATCATGTTTTGCAATGGTGGCACGTTCGATTGTTTTCGCCTTGGCGCTATAATATAGACAAAGCGGCAAAGGAATTGCTTGAGAAGAGCGGATGGTCCGCGCCGCAAGATGACGAACTTCCCACCGGAAAAGAACTGGCAGACAACTATTTGATTCCCTTATCTAAAGTGACTGAAATCGCTCCATCCATCTGGACCGATGCGAAAGTGGTCGGCATCAGCAGAAAAGGGCAAGACAAAATGAAGACGGCGAACCGGGAAACGCTGCCGTTCCTCCTTTACATTGAAAATGCACAAGGGCAGCCGCGCCGGATCGAAGCAAAAGCTGTAATCGATGCAAGCGGCACTTGGGGCCAGCCCAATCCGCTCAATGCTTCCGGTGTATGGACCCGCCAGGAAAAAGCGCTTGACGAACGAATTTATTACGGCATCGCCGATGTTACAGGACCGAATCGACAACATTACGCTGGGAAGCACATTGCGGTTGCGGGAGGGGGCCATTCGGCGATCAACACGATTTTGGAGCTGGCGGAACTTGAGGATGTGAAAATCAGTTGGATTTTGCGCAAGGCCAATGTCCAGCAAGCTTACGGCGGAGAAGAGAAAGACGCATTGGAAGCGCGCGGCGAGCTTGGTTCGCGCATCCATGAGCTGGTGGATTCCGGCCGTGTCAATGTTTACACGCCTTTCCATGTTCAGCACATCGAAGAAATGGGAGATGCCATTTCGCTTGAAGGTGAGATGAAAGGGCAGCCGTTTGTTCTCAACGGAATTGATGCTGTCATCGTCAATGCGGGAAGCCGGCCGGACCTTTCGATGCTTAACGAAATCCGCACAAGCATTGACCCGGCGACTGAAAGCGTCGAAGCGCTCGCGCCGCTGATCGATCCGAATCTCCACAGCTGCGGAACGGTCCGCCCTCATGGTGAAAAGGAATTGCGGCAGCCGGAGAAAGATTTTTATATTGTGGGGATGAAGAGCTATGGCCGTGCGCCAACGTTCTTGATGGCGACCGGATACGAACAGGTGCGGTCAATCGTTGCGTATTTGACTGGCGACTTCGCGTCCGCTGCAAACCTTGAACTGGAATTGCCGGAAACCGGGGTCTGCAGCACAAATCTCAACAGCGCCTCTGCAACGTGCTGTTAAAGGAGAATTCAAATGACCGTCAACCACGGAGGGAATCTCCATGAGGCATATTTTATCTCTTATTTGAAACTCGTCATGGCTTCAAGAGAGTGCGGCACCGCATGCGCGGAAAATTTCGCCTTTGAAACATTCTTCAGCGGGGACGCTTCTAAATTCGGACCGACCACCTTTGAACGCTTCCAACGAGCCGCAGCTTCTTTAAAATAACGCATACGCAAAGCACCCAGTGAAATCTTCACTGGGTGCTTTTTTGGGAGGAAATTGAGTGCGTGAAGAGAATGTATATAGATGGAAGCGATTTTAGGAGGGAGGAATAAGGTGAATCCCATTACAATTGTCGCGATTGCGATGGTCTTTGCATTGTACGTCTTGGTCAGCCAATTCTTTTTAAAGAAAAAGTTGAAAGTGAAACCGGTCACCGTCAGCATATTTCATCAAGACAGGAAGGGGCTATTTATCGCAATCGATGTTGCTTTGCTGCTGATGTTTATCGTCGGGATGATGTTCTTGTTCGTAGAAAACGATATAGGAGATTTTCCGCGCTTTGCAGCGGCGATTCCGGTATTCGCATTGTTTTTCTTGCAAGGCGTGAACCACGCAATCGAGCAATGGCTGCTGAACCGCCAGAAAAAAGCGTATTGGCATGAAATCCTCAATGCTGTTTTGATGCTCTTGCTGTTCGCCGTAATTTGGGCAGGCGAAACCTAAAGTCTGCCCAAAACTCAGTCAGCCTGATACAGGAAAGCGCTTTTTCAGGTAAAGAGACGAGGTAAACACCAGACCAGCCAACAGCAGGGAAACAATCAATGCGGCGATTTCTCCCCAACGGTCGATGGCCACGGTGTAGGCAAGCGGGGAAGCGGCTGACACAAGAAAACTCGGCACCAGCAGCTTGCCGACGAATGAGCCATAAGTTTTGTGGTCGAACAGCATCAGAGGCAGCGTACCGCGCGTAATCGTCATCAAACCATTCCCGGCGCCGAATAAAAACGCGAAGATGAACGCACTAAAAACAAATTCAGCGCTTGCGAGTCCGAACAAGAAACAAATCGGCAAGATGGCTGAGGCAATAACCGTCAGCGCCAGCGGGTGGATCCGGCTGCCAAACAACACTTCACAGACCCGCGCCAACGATTGGCCGATGCCCCGCAGCGTCGATGCCCAAACCGAAATAGCTGCAGCAACGCCGAGACCGGACAATATATTGATCATGTGGGTCGACATGCCTGAATTCAAAAAGTTCAGCACCATGAAGATGAACGCATAGACTGCACCGGCAGCCACCCTTTCTTTGCCATCGGCGGCCAAAGGTTTCATGGGTGGCAGCTTGTTGTCTCCTTCGCTTTGGTTTTCGGAAAACTTGCTGTCCGGTATCGCCAAATGGAGCGGGATGGTCAATAGCGCAAATAAGGCATAGACGTAGAGCGCAGCGCGCCAGCCGATGGATTCCGCAAGAAAAAAGCCGATCGGCCAAAAGACGGTGGAAGCAAGGCCGCCTAGAAGCGTAATTTGGGAGATGGGGCGTTTTGCGCCGGCTCCGGCAATTCGTGCGAGCGAGGCAAATGCTGCGTCGTAAAGAGATAGCCGCATTGCAAGGCCCAGCACTATCCAAGACAAATAATAGCTGGTGAGCGAATGGGAAAGAGCGATGCCGAGACAGCCAATTGCCAGCAGCAAAGAACCCGCAGACATCACGTATCGGCCGCCGTACAAATCGATAAGCCGTCCGGTCCAAGGGGAAGTGAGGCCCATGACGGCAAGCGCCGCTGAAAATCCGCCATAGACTTGTGTGCCGCTCCATCCCATATCCGCTCCAATCCATGCGCCGAATGCGGCAATGAGGTAATAGGATACGCCCCAACAAACCAGCTGCGACAGTCCGAGAAACCATATCGTTTTACGCGTGATCATGCCCTCACCCCCGAGTAATCGCTATAAGGATAGTATAGGATTCCAAAGCGTTGATTTACATAGCTTGTGTAAAATTTTATTGAAAACAGTTTAGAAGATTACAAAGAAAAGGATGATGGACTTGAATAATTACATTTGCGCAACGTGTGGCGTGCAATACGCCGCATCCCAACTAGCACCCCTTCATTGCCGGATCTGCAACGAAGACCGCCAATACGTTAACCCGGCAGGCCAAAAATGGCTGACATTGGAGGACATGCTGGAGCAGGGGAATTACGTGAACGTGATCCACCCGCAAGAAACAGGCCTCCACAGCATCCACACGACACCTGATTTTGCGATTGGGCAAACAGCGTATCTGGTTGAAGGAAAAGCATCCAATGTATTGTGGGATTGTGTCACTTACCTGGATCCGGCAACAATTGGGGAAATCAAAGATTTCGGGGGAATAAACGCCATTGCGTTGTCCCATCCGCATTATTATTCAACTCAAGTCGAGTGGGCCGAAGCATTTGATGCCAAAATCTATATCCATGAAGACGATAAGCAATGGATCACACGCCCAAGCGAGCAAATCGAGTTCTGGACCGGCGAATCCGTTGTGCTGGACAGCGATATCACGCTTCACCGTATCGGCGGACATTTTAAAGGAGCGGCAGTGCTGGAATGGCATGGCGGCAATCACCGCCAAGGAGTGCTGCTGACGGGCGACATTGTGCGGGTTGCCGCGGACCGTGATTGGCTGACGTTCATGTACAGCTACCCGAATTTTATCCCATTGCCGGCGTCCACTGTTTCGCGCATGGCAAACCAGCTGCAGGAAATGAAGTTCGACCGCATATACGATGCGTTCCACCGCATCATAGAAGCTGGAGCGGCAGAAAAAGCCCAGAAATCGGCAAAGCGTTATGTCGCGGCATTGAACGGGGAATTGTTCGAAACTTAATCATCCGCAAGGGACAGTCTCACTGATTTCAAAGGCACAAGGCTTTATGCAGGATTTGGGCTGGGAAATAGCGTATCTTAGAGGTAACAAGCGCTTTGCAGCCTAAGCTACATAGTGGAATTTAACAAAGAAACAGGGGAGATTGTC
Organism: Planococcus koreensis; assembly: GCF_004761975.1. Taxonomy (GTDB): domain Bacteria; phylum Bacillota; class Bacilli; order Bacillales_A; family Planococcaceae; genus Planococcus; species Planococcus koreensis. Next base: position 27,273 of record NZ_RQII01000047.1, read on the forward strand.
AATGGACATGCCAAAGGAATCTGAACTGGTTGCGCTTTTTGAAGCGCAGCCAAAACGCAGCGATGAGCTGGCGGAATTTTACTACGACACCTCGACATTCACTGCCGAAAATGAAAGGCAGTCCATCATGGTCGTCGTGTCTCCGTTTTACAATGAATTCACATTGATTGTCACTGAAAAAGAAGACCAAGAAGCCGTTTCTACCATAAAATTGCGATCGGTCGAAAAAATGGAAATCGTGGAAGATATGCCTGCATCATTGCGGATTGTCCATGCGATTTCGGAAAGCTATTACAACACGATTGAAATCACATTGAAACCGAAGTTTAAAATGGCATTGCACGAACATTACCAGTGAACCGGAAAGGCGGTCGGATATGGGAAATCTATCTCCGAAACTTTACGATATTGCGATGAAACCATTTGAACGGAGCCGTTTTTACCAGATCCGCAAATCCATTGCGGGCAATGCACGAGGAACGGTGCTTGAAATCGGCTCTGGCACCGGCATCAACTTTCCGTTTTACCGGCAAGCGGATTCGGTCGCTGCAATCGAGCCGGACGAAGCGATGCGGAAGCGGTCCCTGCAGCGAGCAGCGGAAGCTAAAGTGCCAATCCGGACATACGCGGCCAAAGCTGAAGCATTACCGTTTGGGGATGATGTATTTGACTCAGTCGTAGCGACATTGGTATTCTGCACGATTCCCGAACCGGAAAAAGCATTGCGTGAAATCCGGCGCTGTGCCAAAAATGGAGCGAAACTATACTTTTTCGAACACGTCCGAATGAATCAAAAGCCTATAGGCTTCCTGCAAGATGCCATGACACCATTGTGGCAGAAAGTGGCTGGCGGCTGCCATCTCAATCGAGACACTTTAGCGCTGATTCGTAAATCCGGATTAAACGTCCTCGAAGTGAAGCCGATGTACGACGGGCTGTTTTTAGCGATCACATGCATTAATGAAAAATAAAAAGCATTTCGGCATCTACAGCTAAAATGGATGTACATAGAAAGGCCGGGCAAAGGGAATTACCCTTTTGTCCGGCCTTTTTCGATTTTTCTATTTCTTGTCAGCCGGCAAGGTTTCTGACAAGCGGAAAGCTGCTATCAATCCTGCACTAAACGGCAAAATGGCAACCAAGCCGATTGCCCATTCGATGTTAATGACATCCGTTAAGATCCCGGCGAACAAAGCGCCGAATGCATAGCCGCTGTCGCGCCAGAACCGGTAAACGCCCATCGAAGAGGCGCGCCATTCCGGTGTCGCCACATCGCTGACAGCCGCTTGCAGCGTCGGATAGACCATCGCGGTTCCGAGACCCAATAACACAGCTCCGGCAATCCACAAGGAATATGTGGAAGCGGCCAAGATCAGCCAAAGTGAAAGCGCCTGCAGCCACATGCCGCCGACGATGAACCATTTGCGCCCGAAACGGTCGCTGAGTGCACCGGTGAACAATTGGAAAAATCCCCAAGACGCCGGATAGATGGCGACAATAAGACCGATTTCGGGCACACTAAGGCCGGAAGCGGCGAAGAAAATGGGGAATAGCCCCCACGCCATACCATCTTTCAAATTCGTGCTGAGACCCGCAAACGTGACACTGGCCAAGTTTTTGTTCTTGAACGTCGTTTCCATAAACACTTCACCAGCAGTCATTTTAGGTGCTGCAGGCGATTTAGCGGATTGCAGCTTCACGAATTCTTTTGTGTCCTTCACAAGCAAAGACAAGATGAAACCGATCACGACAATCCCGATGCCCAGATAAAAAGGCTCCGGACGGGGAGAATAGCTGGATGCGATAAAACCGGAAACGACAGCCATCGCTGCAACGCCTGTATACCCCGCAAACTCGTTCAGTCCGACAGCCAAGCCGCGCTGTGACGGCTTGGAGATATCAATTTTCATATTGACGGTCATTGACCAGGCAAGCCCTCGGTTGATGCCAAGGAAAATATTCGCCACCACAATCATCCACCAAGATGATGCAAAAATGACCAATAGCGGAACGAGCAGTCCGAAACTCCAACCAAGCAAGAGCACTTTCTTGCGGCCGAGCCGGTCTGCAATCGCGCCTGCAAAATAATTGATGATGGCTTTGGAGAAACCGAAACTGATGATAAATGACAATGCTGCACTTGTTGAAGCCAAACCGAATTCTTCTTCACCGATGATCGGCAAAATGGTCCGCTCCAGCCCCACCATGGAGCCGACAAAGAAATTGGTTACGACGAGCAAGGCGAAATTGACGAAGTTTTCTTTGATGCCAAACTGAATTTTTTTCATTGCTCCTCCTTGAAACGCCATCCCGCAGCATTTTCTGTACCAAATTATTATTACTATAAACTATCTTGTAGCATTCAAATCAATAATTCTTATGCCTGGGAATGATTTTAACGCAGTGATTTTTCCAATACCTCTATCTGTTAAATAAAACATACTATATAATTAATCGATATGCAGTTAAAATTTACTAATATTAGCCATTCTTGTATGTCATAAGTGGTTTAAACAGACTTTTGGAAAAGAGGGGATTTGCTATGCTTTCAACTATCATCTCTTTCCTATTGGAATTAGCTATATCGGGAACCGGCAGCTTTGCCGGATTGGATTCTAAAAAAATAGACCGACATATAGAAGAGCTTAATGGACAAAAATGGTTCAACTGCTTCTATACAGATGAAAAATACCGCAGCCTTTTCTTTGGCAACGTCCATGTAAGGAAGAAACTCCAGAACCGCATGTACGTTAAGCGCTTGCTGGTATCTGAAAAAGCGCAGAAGTCGTTTGAACATTACCTGCAAAAGCAGATCAATAAACGCAAGCTGAAATGATAAGGAGTGCCTACATGCTTAACAAAATCTTGGCTCTTTTTTTTAAGGACGACACCGAAGAAGACGGCAATGAAGTTCAAGAAAAACTGGATACCCCAGTAAGAAATAGAGTAGAAGAACGGAAAGCCGCAAGTAAAATCCGCAATATTGGCTTGCTGAATGATCATCTCAAAGACTTTCATTTTGGAGGCTTCCAATCGATCACAAACTTTGAATTGCAATTCACCATCGATTTCGGCGAACCGCATTCCCTTTTAGCCATCAACTTTCTTTACGAGGAAGAAGAGCGGGAATTCGATGTGCTGCTGCACTTCCTTAATCCCCTAAGCCTGGATCTTTCAGGGATTGGCAGAACGTTTGATATCTCCATATACATGATGGATTTAACCGAATTCGGATGGGAAGACACGCGATTTGAAGTGGGGGATTACGAAGACAACTCACTGCATTTCTACTGCGCAGCGATTGAACTTGCATCGGTCAGTGAAAGGCCGAGCGCTGGACAAGCTATCAAAGCAATACATAAAAATACCCCTCTATTAACCTAATTGTGAACCAATCAAGACCGCAACTTGAACAAGACTTACTGCATGGGAGTTGTATTGATGACTGCTTTACTTTTTTTCTTTCTTGAAAACATGGCGCTGATTATCGCGCTCATGTATCTGGGCTTAAAAACGAAAGAGACTTTATTCCTCGACTGGACAAATCCTGTCAGGCAGCGATGGGCCATCTCCATCTTTATCGGCTTTCTGACATTTTCAATTATGTATAACCCGTTCATGTATGAAGGGATGCGCTTAGATCTGAGAGAAGTTCCGCTATTCTTCATTTCATACGTAGGCGGTTGGCAAGCGGGCTTGTTGTCAGCGGTGCTTCCCGCATTCTACCGCGGATTGATGGGTGGGCCGACCGTAGTGATCGGCATCATCCAGTCGATCTTGCTGCCGGTTTTGATCGGCGGCCTTTTCCATGACAGAAAACCGGCTAACCAATTTTTTGTCATCTTGAACATCAAAAGAATGATGGGCGCCTTTGTTGTTTTTGAAGCGATTAAATCGATTTGGATGTACCTCGCGACCCCGGCAAATACTATTGTCACGTTAGGCATGGTATTTTTCGCGGCGATTGCCGTGTTGGCAATGGGGTTGATCCTCAACGGTGAAAACCGCAATCTTGTCTTGCGGAAAGAATTGGAATTCTACTCCAATCAAGACCCCATGACACATTTACCGAACATCCGCTATTTCAAAAACCATGTGGGCAAGTTAGTCGATAATGGGACACCGATGGCGATCGTCATGCTGGATGTCGATTATTTCAAAGTCTATAACGATACGCACGGACACCAAAAAGGCGACGCTGTGCTGCGTTCCATTGCGCAAATCCTCAAAGATTCGACGCGCAAAGACGACTTTGTCGCACGCTACGGCGGAGAAGAATTCATCGTATGCCTGAACAATCCAATCAATACCCAAGAAGCTGCATTGTTGGCGGAAAGAATCAGACAAAATGTCGAAGCTTATCAATTTGAAGGTGAAGCCAAACAGCCTGAAGGGACATTGACTGTCTCCATGGGCATGAGCTGTCCTATGGATCTGAAAAGCCTCGAAGACATGATCGAAGAAGCTGATCAAGCATTGTACCAATCCAAACGCCAAGGCCGTAACCGCGTTACCGTATTTAACGCAAGCGCATGATCATATCAAAGAAACACTCTGGCGCATTTTGCCAGAGTGTTTTTAAATGGAGTCATTTTGGGCTAAGTGAATGTGTTCGTAAAAGTATGGGGGATTGGTGAACGTTCGTAAAGTGTTTTGGCACGTTTATGAACGTTCTTTTGCCTCTTTTTTGGCCGTTTTCAGGGCGTTCGGAAATGTGTACTTTTACGAACGCTTAAATTTAAACTGAATCGAGTGATTTTATATTGCTGTAAGAATATGTATTTTTAGAAATGAAAGTTCTTAGATTTATATGTGTATTAAAAAGACTATCAAAAATCTAAAAAACCAGTAACCTTAATTTCAGGCTATTGGTTCTTTAGATTCTGTATAAAATAAAGTTATAATTACTATTATTTTATCTCTGATAGGGATATAACTACCGGTAGTTATTTATTGGTTCATTAAAATTTAATCAATAAGGTACTGTTCAGTTCAAAACGTTCAGGTTAACTAGTGTGGACTCACTTATTATATTCTTATTTCTAAATATTCGCCTCAATATAATGAGCTACAAATTATAAAAATAAATGATTAGGTTTTTCAACCAATCTTACTTCTTGATTCTTTAGCAAATTGATATATTTTGCAATCGTCTTTATACCAAAAACTATTTGTGCTTCATCTACTTGTGAAATGCAGAGTCTGATCAAATTCTCTTTCTGAAATTCTGGCAAATACATTCGAGTTGCATCATCGACAAAGACATTTTCTTGCTGCAATGCAACCACTAATCGATTGGCTTGCACTTCTTTTGGCAAATAAATGCATAAATAGAAGCCCGTATCAGGCTTAGTGTAATTATAGCTTTGTGGCGAAAGATATAATTCACATGCAAGCTGCACCTTTTCCATTTTTGTGCTATATAATTTTCTAATTCTTTCTATGTGACCGTTAAACATGCCATTTTTCAGATAAAGTTCTAGCGCACCTTGAGAGATCGTTGCACTAAACAAATCACTGCTAAACTTATGACGAAGAAAGTTGTTTATTAACAATTCAGGTAACACGGTTACTCCGATTCTCAAACCAGGAAGCATAATTTTTGAGAAGCTTTTTATGTATATCACTCTTCCAGTTGGTTCATAGGTAAATATAGGGTCGGATTTGAAATTCGTATCTAGGTCGCCTAATATATCATCTTCCACAATATATACGTCGTACTTTATAGCTAATTCAACTATTTTCCTTTTTTCTTCATTAGAGTAACTATGGCCAAGGGGATTTTGAAATCTCGGTACTACGTAAAAAAATTTAATATCGTTATGACGGAATATGTATTCTAGTCGTTCCAAATTTATACCTTTCATAGTGAGCTCAATACCAAATGCTTTTACATTATGTAATCGAATGGATTCTACGATACCAAAGTAAGTAGGTTGTTCGATTAAAATATTCGATTTTCCATTAGGGAAAGGAAGAGGTACAAGTAAATGGATTGCTTGTTGCGATCCCGATAAGACAAATAATCTTTCTGGCGTAGTAAATACTTGCCTGTCTTGCAAGTGTTTTACAAGTTGCTTTCGTAATGAAAGAAAGCCTTGTTGGTGGGAATAAGAAAAAAGTTCTCCCTTATATAAATCTATTGCTTGATTTACGCAATGCTGAAAATCTTCATAAGGCATCGCTTCTTTATCTGGTCCTGCAGAATGAAAATCAACTCGTTGAGTAGTGGGGATATCTTGTGACGGAGTAACATCATTTACCACAAAAAATCCACTCTTTGGAATGGAATAGATGTAATGTTGTTTTTCTAATTCGTTATAAGCTTTAATTATTGTATTTTTACTGCAAGCGTATTTCTCTGATAAGTACCTAATTGAAGGAATTTTGGTTCCGGCTCTTAGTGTACCGTTCGTAATTTCCTCTTTTATCTCGTTCATTATTTGGCTGTACTTAGTATCCATTATTGCGAACCCTCCAGTTCTGTACCTATACAGATTACAAAAAAAGAAATTTATAAAAAGTAAAAATCCTTTATACTTTCACTATATCATGATTGTTCATAAACAGGAGGGTTATTAATGGAGTGGTACAGAGAAGGATATACGGTAAGTGATAACAAACTTAAAATGGATACAGATGTAATTTTTCAACTTTTATCAACTTGTTATTGGGCACAAGATCGCTCAAAAGAAATCATCGTAAAAAGTATGGATAATGCTATTTGTTTTGCTGTTTTTGAAGGAAAGCAACAGATTGGTTTTGCAAGAGTGATAACAGACAATATTACATTTTCGTGGATCTGTGATGTTATTATTAATCCAGATTATCGAGGTGAAGGAATAGGCACATGGTTGTTGCAATGCATAATGGAGCACCCTGATAATCAGGTACGGACACTTGGTCTGTCTACAAAAGATTCTCACCATCTTTACAGAAAATTTGGTTTTTCTGATGTAGAAACTATGCGGTGTAGGATAGATAATCCGGCTAGTTGGTGAGGAAAAACCTTAGTAATGCTGAGAAGTATCATGAATCTTTATTAAACTTCATTGTTCGAACAGTCAAAAGGCAATACTGCAATTCTAGTATCCAACTTTGGACAGTATATGTGACTCCAAGTTATCGGGCAAACAACGAATAGTATATTATATTGGACCTAACCAGTCAGAAGATACGTATAGAAATAAGGAAGAGAAGAGTCTGTAAGCAGAACCTCTTTTCTCCTTTTTTGTGCGGTAAACTGTATCTTTATTCTTCCAACTATGGTTTGTTCGTACCCTAAAAGAAGGTGCGAATAAATAAATCTTAATTACAGAAGTTTAGCTGAATCAAATATGTTCAATATCTTGAACTAATTAAACAGAAATTTGAATGCAATAGGGTACAACAGATTAGAGAGAATGAGGAAAAGACGATGAAAATCAAAGACTGGAACAGAAGTTTGAAAGTGCGCCTGGTAGGCGAGTTCTTTATGAATACAAGCTATTGGATGGTTTTTCCTTTCCTGGCCATCTATTTTGCCGAAGAATTCGGAAAAGGAATGGCGGGGTTGCTGCTTGTCATTTCGCAGGTATTTTCCGTAGCAGCCAATTTGGTGGGAGGCTATTTGGCCGACCGATATGGTAGAAGGCGTATGCTGATCATTGCCTCAATAGGACAGGGGTTTGCATTCCTCTTGTTTGCACTGGCTAATTCTCCGTGGTTTCAATCCCCAGAACTTGGATTTTTCGCCTTTACACTGGCGGGGATGGGCAGTTCACTGTATAAACCGGCGAGTCAAGCGATGATTGCAGACGTGGTTCCGGAAGAATACAGAAGCGATGTTTTTGCTATTTTCTATACGAACCTGAATATTGCTGTAGTAGTGGGTCCGCTGATTGGAGCAGTTCTATTCTTCTCCTTCCGTTTTGAATTATTGCTGGTCGTAGCGGTAATTTCCTTATTGCTTAGTTTGGTTCTTCGTCTGTTTACAGACGAAACGTTATCTCAAAAAATGGTCGATAAATGGGCTACTGCCGAAGCAACAGGCTGGGTGGGAGCAGTTTTAAAGCAATTTAAGGAATACGGCATCATTTTTAAAGACCGTGTCTTTTTATTGTTTATAATTGCTGGTGTTTTAGGTTCACTAGCATTATTGCAGATTAATTTATTATTTCCAATCTATCTTAAGGAAACAATCGACAGCCAAACTATTGCTGCATTTTTTGGCAATGTATGGGAAGTGACAGGTGAAACTTCATACGGCCTTTTGCTGGCTGAGAATGGCTTGTTGGTTGCCTTGTTTACCGTGTTTGTTGCACGCTGGATGAAAAGATATCCGGAGAAATGGGTGTTCTTTACTTCGTCCATGTTGTACGGAGTAATTATGCTGCTGTTTCCTTTAACTTCTTTTTTCTGGGTATTTGTCGCAGCAATGGGCATCTTTACTTTAGCGGAAATAATGGTTGTCGGCATACAACAAAGTTTCATTTCTAAGTTGGCACCGGAAGATATGCGCGGGCAGTATTTTGCTGCAGCTAGTATCCGTTATACAATTGGACGGATGATTGCGCCAGTGGCAATTCCAATGACTGCCTGGTTCGGATTTTCTTGGACCTTCACAATCCTTGGAATCTTGGTAATGCTGAGTGGCATTGTATACCTAGTCATGTTTCGGTTATTTGAAAAACAGTCGAGAACTTAAGGGTTGTTAGTTACAGATACCTTACTATTTTTCATTTGCTTTCAGTATCGAATCCATAACTTCATAAAGGACATGAATCACATAGAAAAATAAGAGATTAGAAAATAAAATATGATTAGTTTACATATCCGGAATTATCAGAAGCTGTGTGAATTGAAAGGGCGAGAAGCTAATGAACGAACACATCTTTTCTCCCCTTTGTCTGTAAAAATGTATTTTTACGAACGCTTTAAAAATAAATACAAAAGAATATATTAGAACTTTCCAAGTATCAGAAATATTATTTTGATTTATGCTAAAATTTGAGCAATAGATAAGCTTGAAAGGCGGTTGAGAATGAATAAAAAAGAGGCAAATACGACAAAGGTCTATAACACTTCGGTAGAAGCCACGTTGGAAGTGATCGGTGGCAAGTGGAAGCCGGTTATCTTATTTTATTTAACCTTTGGCAAGAAGAGGAACAATGAATTCAAGCGAATGCTGCCTCAGATAACGCAAAAAGTATTAACAGAACAATTGAGGGAATTAGAGGAGGCAGGAGTCATCTTGCGGATTGCCTACAATCAAGTGCCGCCAAAAGTTGAGTATGAACTAACCGACTATGGGTGGACACTTAAGGAAATTCTGCATTTAATGTGCCGTTGGGGTGACGACCATATTTCAAAGACTTATGGAGAAAATGCAAAAGTGCTTGATTATCCCCTGATCGAAGAAAAGAGAAGAGCTGAGTATTGATTCAGCATCTTCTCTTTAAATGATTAGTAGGGAAGAATCTTCCGTTCTTTAAAATCATCAAAAATTGTATAAAACATTTTCTCGGTATCTACGTATTCATGAAAACCCAGTCTGCGAGCTTTGGAGCTGTCCGCAAAGAAATCATAGTCCCACGCGAATACAAAGTCACCAAATTTCCAAGAAGACACATCAGAGTAGGGAAGCTCTTCCAATCCATGCTTCTTCACCATAGCGTTCCAAAGCTCCTCTTTATCGCTCATGACGACATCAAGCGACATAGGCAATGGCGGCGCTGTTCCCAAGCCGAAATAGTCAGCGATTTTCGGCCAAAGCTCTTCCCATCGGAACAAATCCCCGTTGGTAATATTGAAGGCTTGATTTTCGCATTGCTCACTAGTTGCTGCCCAAACAGTCGCTTTTGCCAGTAGACCGGCATCCGTCATTTCAAGAAGGCTGGAATAAGCACCGGGTTTCCCAGGGAAGCGCAAAGGAAGACCTAATTCTTTGGAAATAGACGCATAGATTCCAATCACCATTGCCAAGTTCATAGGATTTCCTAATGCAAAACCGCAAACGACCGAAGGACGGAGTGCAGACCAGGTCCAGGTTTTGCCTTTCTGGTGTTGCTCCAAAAAGTCCTGCTGATCAATGTTGAATTCCGGCGGCATATGATTCGCATCCGTTTCCCGGGCAGGTGTCTTGAAGGGGCCAAGGTGCGCACCGTACACCTTATATCCTTGCATCAGGGAGACATGTGTTAATTGTGGAGCGATGCTTTCCATGGCTTCTACCACATTCACCAGCATAGACAAGTTCGGTTCAACAAGCTCCGCCCAAGTCGGTCGATCCTGGAAAGCGGCATAGAATATATGGGTCACTTCCGTATAGTCCTGCAGCTTGTCACGTGTATTGGCTGCATCCAGTAGATCAACCGCTACATAGCGAACCTTTTCTGTATTTTCTCCCCCCCTTCGTGAAATGCCGATAACGTCCCAGTCCTCAAGCGTGACTAGATGATTAATCAAGTTGCTTCCAATCACTCCATTTGCGCCGACAACTAACGCAACTTTCCGGTTTTCTATAGGTTGATTGTTCAAAGTGCTTCAACTCCTCTAGGATTCTGTGTGCATTCCTAGTCTGCATCCGGAAATGACATTTGAGAAGTACGCACTTTGAAGTACCTAAGTCACTTTGAGGTAATACAACACTCGGTTACTCCATGCTATTTGGAATAATACTTGCCAATTGAATGCTTTCTTTCTCCTTATGATGACTACAGATTTTTCCATTCAACTCTAATCCTCTAGTAACGGCATACGTGTTTCCCCAATCACACATCACATTCAGCACAGGGATAAAAGATTCTCCTAATTCAGTTAAACGATACTCAACGCGTGGCGGGACTTCCCTAAACACTTCTCTCTGTACAATTCCGTCCTTTTCCAATTGCTTTAATTGTTCCGTTAATACTTTTTGTGTAATGGTCGGTATGGATAGATAAAATTCTTTTGTTCTCATCTTTTTCTGGCTAAGAAGAAACAGAATTAAGCATTTCCACTTTCCGCCCAAAGTATTCATGAAAATATTAATTCCAGTGTTTTGACTGCTCACTTTATACTCCTCCTCGATAGGCACTAAAAGGTGGCTATACCACATTAAAGTGCGTTATTTTTTCTTTTGTTAAAGACACTTATACTTTCATAGGTAAGAGTAAATGAAGAACTGGAGTGAAAAAGATGAGTGTAAAAGAAACACTGCTGAAAAGACGATCTGTCCGGCACTACGATGTGAACTACAAAGTGAGTATCGAAACGTTATCTGCTTTGATTGAATCCGCTGCGAAGTCCCCTAATGGAAATAATATTCAAGCGACGCGTTATTTAGTCATCGATGATTTCGATTTGCGGAAACAGGTGCTGCCCGTAGCTTTCAACCAGCAACAAGTAACAGAAGCTTCTGCCTTAGTTCTTATCTTGGGTGATTACCAGGCATTTGAAAAAGAAAATATCGTTCTGATACATGAGCAAGGATATCAGGCAGGCTACTTTACCGAACAGCTGAGGGATCAATTGGTAGGCGCTGCCATCAATTACTATGCCAATAAATCGCTGGAAGAATTGAAACTTGAACTGGTACGTGACGCCAGTTTAGCTGCGATGTCTTTTATTCTATTGGCAAATGAAGTAGGTCTTGAAACCATTACCATGTCCGGCTACGAGTCAGACCGTTTAAAGAAAGTATTAGAGATTCCTGACCGATTCCTGGATATCATGCTGATTGCCGTTGGAAAAGGCATTAAATCAGGTCATCAAACAGTTCGACATGAAGTGAATGAGATCATTTATTTAAATACTATTGAATATAAGCTGAAAGCTGGAGAGATGTCGCTTTAAGAATAATTTCTAACTCCATGTATACAGAGAAGAGCGAAGACCAATTCAAGCGAATTGTCTTGGCTCTTTTTCTATTCTATTCTCCATTCGAGAGATAAGGGATGATCGGCCGGTTCTCCATAGGTGTAGACAAGACCACCAATGTTGTCGAATCTCCAAAACGGCCTAAATCATTGATTTTTACCTCCAGCACTTCCAATGTCTCCGCCACCACTTTGACTAAAAAGTTATATTGGCCGCTGATACGGTGGATTTCCAGGACATCTTCGACAGTTTCACAATAGGATACAAAGTCCTCGCAATGGCGGGCTTGGAACAACAGGAAAGCAGAAACCGACTTGTTCACTTTTTTTCGGTCAATGAGCGCTTGGTAGCCAGTGATTACTCCCTTTTCCTCTAACTTTTTCACGCGCTCTGTTACAGCTGGCTGCGACAGGGAAATTTGCTTTCCCAACTTCGTCATAGAAGATTTACTGTCCTGCTGAAGGGCAAGCAAGAGTTGTTGGTCAATTTTATCCATTTGATAGCTCCTTATGATTTATTTGTTTTTTTACTAAACAACAAATGATTCCAAATTAATATGGTGTTTTTTAGAATGAAATGCCATTCTTTCACCTTCTTATTCCTATTAAACTAAACATACCAACAAAAAGGAAGAGGGATGGCAATGAAACTTTTAGAAACGGTAAAAATCAATCAATGGAATTTACAGTCAAGAGTGGTGATGGCGCCGATGACCCGTAGTTTTGCGGATCTGGAAACAGGTGTGATTCATCCAGATACAGTAGCCTATTACGCCAAGCGGGCAAAACATGGCGTTGGCATGATTATCACCGAAGGCATTGCAGTTAGTCCGGAAGCCCGCGGGACCATTGGAATTCCTGGGCTTTATACGGAAGACCAGACTGAAGCATGGAAAGAAGTGACGGCACAAGTCCATCAAGAAGGCGGCATTATCATTGCCCAGTTGTGGCATGTTGGCCGTCTCAGCCATTCAGCGATTACGGGCGGTCTGCAGCCGGTTGCTCCATCTGCTGTCCAAGCGAACGGCTTGACCCATCGGGTGGGGCTTCCCTATGAGATGCCAAAAGCCATGAGCGAGGAGGATATTCAAAAAGTGATTCAGGATTTTACAAAGGCAGCAATCAATGCGCAGCTTGCTGGATTCGATGGCGTCGAAATCCATGCGGCGCATGGTTATTTGATCGATCAATTTCAATTTCCCTGGGTGAACTTCAGAAAAGACGCGTATGGCCGGAATAAGTATCTCTTTCTCGAAGAGATTCTGCAGGCAGTCGCCAACTCGATAGGCGCTGAACGGGTCATCGTCCGATTTTCCGAGCATAAAGACGATACGCCCTTGTTTTTTTGGGAACAACCAGAAAAAGAAGTCATAGAAATCTTAGATGTGTTCCGACGTACAGGGATTCAGGTTATCCATCCTTCCGCTCAAACCTACCGTAAACCTTTGGCAGGACATGAACTGACCCTTCATGCGTTGGTCCGGAAACACTGGGAAGGAGTCGTAATTGGGGTGGGAGAGCTGACACCCGAAATTGCGGAAGAGTCGTTAGCGAAAGGGGAAATTCAATTGGCTGCCTTTGGTCGGTTATTGCTTTCAAATGCAGATCTCGTAAAACGGCTAAAGGAAGACAAAAGTATAAAAGATTACAATCCGAAATCAGACTTGCAACATTTAAGGTAAAAACAGTCCATGATCAAACGAACGTGTTGTTTACTGATTACATTTCGAATCATAAATGAAAGGTTCCGTCTTTGAGATTGATAATAATTATTTATACTTTGACAATTAAAGGTGATGAAATTATGGAAAAAAAAGCAGTGTTCCTTGTGCTTTTCGTAGGGTTCTTCATTCTAGCCACATCGTCTCTAACTCTTCAGAATATAGTCTAAAGAAATGGTTTCCTGTAGGATCTATAGAAAGAATAGAAATTGACCAGCAGTCTCTTAAAAAAACACCGACCATCACTTCCTCTAGTTTACAAATTAAACTCCGCATTGCTGGTGCAGAACCACAGAATCGCTACTGGGGAAGGTTATACGAAGTAGATGGTTCAGAGGAACGAGCGCTCTCTCATAGTGAGAAATGGGGGATGGGTGAGGATGAAATCACTTGGGATATATCTAATTATATAGATAGGAGCAACCCGAAATTGGAAAGAGAAATTTTTGCTAGGATTGGTTATGCTTCGTCTAATGATTCAATAAACATGCAATTCTACGAACAGGATTGGAGGTAAATAGGATAGCGTTTATTGAAAGAAAGCAAGTGGCAGAGTGGAAATCAAAAAAGGTAAAAGCAATAGAACCACCCTTTAGATAAACTCATAATAATTTAAATTTCTCTTTATACAAGTTTACATATCATTTGTTATCGGTAGGGAAGAAGCTAAATAAGCTTTTTCCCTTTTTTTGGGGGTGTGTAAGTATATTTTTAGGAACGGATTGAAAAGGTCAAAAACATTTGAATACAATAATACAAAAAACGCTACCTAAAGGCAGCGTCAATAAATATCTTCATTCATAGCTGTAAGCAAGTCATCCTTATCCAGAAATTGCAGCTTCTCAATTTTTCCTTCTTCAGAAGCCATGGCTTCACCTTCGAACAAATACGGTTGGATTTCGCCGTTTGCGTTTTTATAGTCCACTTGGAAAGTAAATTGATACATTTTCAGATTGTTTTCGTTCTGGCTGATCTTAATATCCGACGCTGTCAGGTCATAGTCGCCATCAAAACCACTGTACATAAAAGCAGGTGTGGCATTTAAAAAATTGTCATAGCCATTTTCTGTGAAAGATGCAGCATAGGTCTCCGCCATATAGTTCATGTAATTTTGCCATACCGGTGTTTGCTGTAAGGCATCGAACTCTTCTTGAGTTGTCACATTGTTTTGGGCTTCCATGGCAGCTTCCCATACTTCTTTGTACTTCTCGTCTGGCCCGTTGAATTCTTCTTCAATGACAGCTTGAATGGTTTCTTTGCTTTTTTCAGCATCTACCTCTTCGCTTCCTGACAAGGTAGGTTCTTCCTCTGTGGTATTTCCTGTTCCTGTTGTTAACCCACTATCTTCTTGAAGGATGTTTTGCGAAAGGAAAATAATTCCGGCTACTAAAAGGAGCGAGCACAGCACTAAACTGGAGGTGAATTTAAAGCCATTAAAAAACCGGGTTTTGGATTCCTGTTTATCCAATTTCGATAAAATCCGAGAGTGCAGCCTTGCTTTATGGTTCTGGCTCCAAATGATATCCTGATCCAATTGTTTCAACTGATTATCTAATGCCGTATGAGTACCATCAGTTTTTTTCATGGATAATTCCCTCCTTGTTTAACTGTTTCTCCAATGCGGAAAGGGCTCGGGAAAGGGTGTTTTTCACTTTGCTATCGGACCAACTTAAAATTTCACCGGTTTCTTGAATACTAAACTCCCTTATTTTCCTCAAAACAATGACTTCACGATATGAACCTTTTAGCTGGCTTAATGCCTGGTAAAGTTCTGTGGAATTCTCTCTAATCTCCACTATTCCTTCAGGTACACTGCTTGTACTTTTTCCGAGTAATACCAGTTCCTTTAACAGCTCCAGGGGCTTTTGCTTACGAATAAAATCAATGGTGAGATTGTGGGCAATGCGAAAAAGCCAGGTTTTCGGATTTGCCTTTCGTTCAAAGCTGTCATAATACCGGAATGCTTTAATAAACGTCTCTTGTGTTAAATCCTCCGCTTGTTGATGATCACGGACCATCAGCAATATGTATCTGAAGATCGAATCACCATGCTGGTGATACCACTCAGTGATTTCGCTTTTTCTCTCGCTGGTCAAGGAATCTCGCCCCCTAATTTATGGTTTCTACTTGTTAGACGTAATCAAAAAACAAAAGTCGTGTTTTTTGGAATTTATTTTCATTTTTCTCGCCTGTAAGAAAAGTATACAAGAAGAATAGGTTTACATATGAGGGGTTATCGGGAGGGAAGCGACTTAATAACAAGTTACTTCCTTTTTTCGTTCGTGAAATTGTACTTTTACGAACGCTTTGAAAAACTATCTTTAGTTTGAGAAAAATCTGTTACCTCAAAAAATGTAAAATGATACACTTACTTATGAATAATTAGAAGGTTTTGTTTTCTTCGCCTTACTGAATAGGCAAGAGAAGACAAAAAAACTTAGCAGAAGGGAACTATGGACATATGAAGACAGATGTAATATTAGATGGGAATGCAGTTTGCCTTTTTCCTCTTGAAATCTCACATACCGAAACTTTATATGAGGCTTTAAAAAGTCCAGAAGTCTGGGAATATACATGGCGAAAAGTTGAATCTCTAGAAGATATTAAAGAAATTGTAAGTGCAGCTATTTCGAGTAAAAAGAAGGGGCTGCATCTGCCATTCTTAATAAAAGATAAGATTACTGGAAAGGTCGTCGGTTCTACTCGAATTGGCGATATTGATCATGTAAATAAAAATGTTGAAATTGGTTGGACTTGGATCGCTCCTGAATATTGGGGAACTAAAGCCAACACGGAATGTAAATTCCTTTTGCTTCAATATTGTTTTGAAGAGATGAAAGTAAATCGTGTTCAATTTTCTGTCAGTGGACAAAATTTCCGATCGCAAAAAGCGGTAGAGAGAATAGGCGCAGTAAAAGAAGGGACATTTCGTAAGCATCGGGTAAAGGCAGATGGAACTATACATGATAATGTGTTTTACAGCATCATCGATACAGAGTGGAGTACTGTAAAACAGCAATTAATTTGTTTGCTGGAGAAGAAATACTAATTTCTTTTACATTGATAAAATTTTAAAGAGAAGAATTAAAAGTGAAACGTTATATTAAATAATTTAGTTTACATATCATAATTTATCAGAGGCTATTCAAATACAGAAGGAGAGTAAAGATGCATTGACTAGCATCCACCTCTCATTTTGTCTTTAAAAGTGTAATTTTACGAATGGTTGTGCTTAATTCTCTAGGTATACCTTAAGAAAGAGAAAGGAATTATGATTTTAATATACCAAGAGAGTTATGAGAAGCAAATGAAATATGAGTTTGAATATTGGTTGAAAAAACTAAACAAAAAAGACATTCTTTGCAGAATGCCCAGCTTTTAAAAAAATATTTTTTATAGGTTTTAAAAATATTAACTTTTATGTTTTCTTGTTTTTTGAATATGATAGGAGACTCTAAGACTCAATTATGCCATCATATCGATTCTTTTAATTTCATTTAGTTTGTGAAATTGTATTAATAAGTTGGTTCAATGATTCATTGATCGGCAGTGTGCGACCAAGAATTTTCTCGAAATCGTTGCTTTCCACTTCAAGTGAACCGTTCCGGATGCTTTCTTGGATTCCTACAACAATCGGAATCACAAAATCGGGTAAACCTAAGCCTTTCATGATCTCTGCATATTTTTCGTCACTCACTTGTTGTACAGGCACTTCTTTACCCAGTATATCCCCAAGAGCAGATGCCAATTCTTCTTGAGTTAAAAGAGGGCCAGAAAGTTCGTACACTGTATTTTCGTGGCCGTTCCCAACCAGAACCGCTGCCGCTGCATCTGCGTAATCTTGTTGCAATGCCCAACCAACTTTTCCTTCACCGGCAGAAGTAACCCATGGTGCTCCTGCTAGGACACCTTGAATGCTTCCGATTTCGTTTTCAAAATACCAGTTGTTGCGCAAGAAAGAGTAGGGGATACCAGTCTTCATAATGGATTCTTCTGTCGCGACATGAGGGGGCGCCATAAGATTTTCGCTTTCTTTAGCATTGGCTAAGCTTGTGTAGGCAATGAATTTTACTCCTGCACGTTCCGCTGCTTGGACAGCATTAGTATGTTGGTGGATTCTCGTTTCATTGTCGCCATCCGCAGAGATGATCAATAAGCGGTCAATTCCTTCAAATGCTTTATCCAAAGTTTCTGGATGGTCAAAATCTGCTTGACGAACTTCCACTCCACGAGCACGAAGCCCTTCTGCTTTCTCGGCGTTCCGGACACTCACCGCCAGCTTACTTGCAGGCAGGGTTTTCAATAATGCTTCTACAACCTTCGAACCTAATTTTCCTGTTGCCCCTGTAACTAATATTTTCATTTTCCAATCCCCCTAGTTCGCTTTTGATGTAACAATAGTGATTACATGTATTCATATTAGTTACTTGTAACTGTATTGTCAACAGGGATAGCGATATTTTGTTTTTTGTTTGCTATTTGATACAATAAACTTGTAACTAAATTAATTACATGATATTAGATATAGAAATAGAAATTTATAAAGGGGTGAAGGTAAATGTCCATTAGCAGCCGATTTGCTGTCGGAATTCATATATTAACTCTAATTGAATTTAATAAAGATGGAATAACATCTTCTGAGTTTTTAGCTTCGAGCGTTAACACAAATCCAGCAGTGATACGGAAACTTATGGGCATGCTTAAAAAAGCTGGTTTGATCGAAGTACACCCAGGTATTGCAGGAGCAAAACTTACAATGAAACTATCTGATATTACCTTGTTCGATGTCTATAAAGCGGTAAATGTTGTTCAAGATAAAGAATTATTCAGTATACACGAAAATCCACAGCTTAATTGTCCCGTTGGCCGGAATATCCAAAATACTATAGAACCAATATTTGCGACCGCACAGGGGGCAATGGAGAAAGTTTTAAAAAATGTAACATTAGAAGATGTGATGAATGATATTGTTGCTGGAGAAAATATTGGATAGATAGGATTTCTTAAAGAAATGTTCTATACTCGTTTATTTAAGTATATTTTTATTAAAATAATCGTTTATTTTATGATGTGTAAAATTATTAGTTAACATATGAGGGATTATCGGAAGTTGTTTGAATACAAATGGAGAAAAGAGGCCGTTTAGAGCACCTCTTTTCTCCATTTTTGTTTGTATAAGTTTATTTTTACGAATGCTTACTTATAAATAACTAATTGAATTGGCATCTAAAAGACCATAGTGGGAACTATTTATTAATGATAATCGATAATTTATAGTTCACATGCTCATTTAATTTGACCAGAAACTCGTCTAGTTTCTCGTTGGACGGAAATTTGCATTCAAGAATATAGCAGCTGTCTCCGCTGATCTTATAGTTGTTGATCACATATTGTTCTTGTGTCTTCAAAAAAGACAGATACGGCTGATGATAAGTGCTTTTGGTAAAGATGTTTATCAAGGCGTGGACATAATACCCCATCTTTACTTGATTTAGATTGATGGTATAACCCTCAATAATGCCGTTGTTTTCCAACTTCTCCACCCGTGCTGAAGCGGCGGGTCCGCTTAAATGAATTTTTTCTCCTAGTTCCTTCATTGAGATGCGGCTATTCCTAGAGAGTTCATCCAAAATTTGCAGATCTGTGTGATCCAACATTTATTACAAATCCCTTCATTAATAAAGTCAAACGGCAAAAAGACTTAATTTATGCTGTGTATTTCTAAAGTGCTTTAATTATACACTTAACGTAATTCAAACTAAAGGAGTTAAGAATATGAACATACAGCAAATCCGTAGCGCAACATTGGTTATCAACTATGCCGGGAAAAAGTTTTTAATAGACCCGTTTTTGGCAGAGAAAGGTGCTTATCCGCCTTTTCCGAATGCAGCAAGACAAGACCAAAATAACCCACTTGATAGCTTAACCGTTCCGATCAATGAAATTATCAATGGCATAGATGCCGTCATTGTTACTCATTTGCATTTGGATCATTGGGACGATGCCGCCAAAGAGGCATTACCAAAAGACATTAAACTGTTCGTCCAAAATGAAGAAGACGCGGAAGAAGTCCGAAGTTCCAATTTCCAGAACGTGGGGGTTCTGCAGGAAGATACAATCTTTGAAGGAATCCAATTGATTAAGACAAAAGGTGAACACGGCAGAGGGGAGATATTAAACCTTATGGGTGTGGTATCGGGTGTTGTCTTCAAGCACCAAGACGAAAAAACCGTGTATGTAGCTGGGGATACAGTATGGTATGACGGCGTCCAGGAAGCAATCAATGTCCACAAACCCGAAGTCATTGTGGTAAACGCTGGGGCCAATCAATTCCTGGAAGGCGGTTCAATTGTAATGGACAAAGAAGATGTTTATGAAGTTTATCAAGCCGCACCTGAAGCAACGATAATCTCCGTCCATATGGAGTCAGCCAATCACTGGGGACTGTCTAAAGAAGATTTGAAAAGTTTCGCAGCTGAAAAAGGCTTCTCTTCCAAGCTTTTCGTGCCAGAAGACGGCGAATCTTACACATTCTGAGGGGAGAAGGAATTTGAGAGAGGAAGTTAACTGGTGAAGCAACTACAACCGAAATTATGGACCAAAGATTTCATCATTCTCTCTTTAGTCAATTTTTTCTTAATCTTTGTCTATCTTTTATTAAATGCCACAATCGCTCTTTATGCGATAAAAGAATTTAATGCCACTACCGGACAAGCAGGTCTGGTAGCAGGCATTTTTATCATTGGTGCATTAGCGGGGAGGCTGCTGACCGGGGGAATCGTTGCGAAAATCGAATACAAACAATTGTTGATTATCGGACTTGTCTTCTTTACGTTAACGATTCTCCTCTATTTTGTAGATTATGGGCTTACTTTTTTCATTGTAAGCCGATTCTTGAACGGGTTTACACTTGGTGTTGCGACTACCGTGATCGGGACGCTTGTTACCCTCACGATACCGGCATCCAAAAGAGGCGAAGGAATTGGTTATTTTGCTGTTAGTACAGCGATGGCTACGGGTCTTGGTCCGTTCATTGGCCTGTATATGACTCAACACACCGGTTTTGTGAAGATTTTTATCCTTTGCCTTCTGCTAGGGGTTGTGAGTACGGTGATTGGCTTCTTCGTAAGTGTGCCTAAAATAGAAAAAATGGAAATGAAACAGGACGACAAAGGATTTAAACTTTATGGTCTTATAGAACCGAAAGCACTTCCCATCAGTTTCATTATCCTCATCATGACGTTCTGCTTCTCCAGTGTTCTTTCTTATATAAATTTATATGCGATAGAACTGAACTTGATAGATACAGCCAGCTTTTTCTTTATTGTCTATACAGTGACCGTCTTGATAGCGCGGCCGTTCACGGGCCGGTTGATGGACAGTATAGGCCCGAATTATGTGATGTATCCGGCTTTTTTTGTTTTCGGTGCCGGAATGCTTCTCCTCAGTACGGCAAGCAGCGCTGCAACTCTTTTAATCGCAGCTGCTTTGATTGGATTTGGTTCGGAATGCCGCCTTCTCCTGGACGTATTACGGAGAAGAAGACATAGCACCATCGTCTATTGCGAAAAAGGCATCATGAAAATCTACCACGACGACGAATAACCAGCTTCAAGTC
>NZ_RQII01000048.1 GCF_004761975.1 Planococcus koreensis
GATGATGTCCATCAATAATTTCATATTGGCGGACTCGCTTTGGTTGGTCAATGAATCATCCACTGTCGGCCAAGCGGCGATTGTAATCGACTCGCCCTGGTGCGGCAGGTTCTGCCAGATTTTCTTCCGTGATGAACGGCATGAACGGATGCAAGAGGCGCATTGTATTGTCGAGTACGTAAGCCAGAACCGAACGCGTCATTTTCTTAGCGTCTTCGTCTTCGCCGTATAATGGCAACTTCGCCATCTCGATGTACCAGTCGCAGAAATCATCCCAGATGAAGTTATAGAGCGCACGGCCCACTTCGCCGAACTCGTAGCGTTCCGCTAAGTTCGTCACTGCATCGACGAGTGTGTGCTCGTCGGCATCAAAACGCGGGGCGCATTCATCGCAAAGCGGCTGGCTGAGCGGATCGAACAGATTGAAGGCAAGCCGATCATGACCGGTGAACTGGACATCACGCTTTACCGGGACGACTTAAGCGTCAAAAACCAGAACAAGGAACCTCTTGTCCAGCAAGTGGATATCTCGCACAACATCTCGAACAAAAAAGTCGTACTGGTGGATGATGTGCTATACACAGGACGCACCGTGCGGGCTGCGATGGACGCGGTCATGGACCTCGGGCGCCCGGCACAGATCCAATTGGCGGTGCTGATCGATAGGGGCCACCGGGAACTCCCAATCCGCGCCGATTTCGTCGGCAAGAACATCCCGACCTCAAGCAACGAACGCATTGTCGTTCAAATGATGGAAAGCGACGGCAGCGACCGCGTAGCAATACACGAATAGGATTGGAGAGAATTGACTGTGACTGAAGCAATATTGGATGTACAAGACAAACCGAAAACGGCCCAATGGATCTCCTTGAGCCTGCAGCATATGTTCGCTATGTTCGGAGCGACAATCCTGGTTCCGAAACTCGTAGGCCTGAGCCCGGCGATCGCACTTTTGACAAGCGGCATCGCAACCATCATCTTCATCCTCATCACCCAGTTTAAAGTGCCGGCTTATCTTGGCTCATCATTCGCGTTTATCGTGCCGATAACAATCGCGACGGAAACCGGGGGCATCGGATCAGCCATGATCGGCGCCATGTTCGTCTCGGTGGTGTACGCTTTGACCGCGCTGCTCATTTGGAAGACCGGCTACCGCTGGCTCATGGACCTGCTGCCGCCGATTGTCGTCGGCCCTGTCATTATCGTCATCGGGTTAGCCTTATCGGGCACTGCGGTTGGAATGGCAATGAACATCCCGACAGCGGATGGCGGCTCCGCATACAGCATGCTGCATTTCTCAGCGGCGCTGGTGACATTGGCCACAGCGATTATCTGCAATCTTTATTTCAAAAACATTATCAGCTTGATGCCGATTCTGATCGGCATCATCGTCGGCTACGCATATTCAGCGGCCATCGGCATCATCGACTATACGGTGATCGGCCAAGCGAGCTGGTTCCAGGTACCAGACTTCCTGTTGCCTGGCATCGATTACAGCTTCACGGTAACACCGACATTGCTGTTCATCATGGTGCCAATTGCCATTGTCACGATTTCAGAACACATCGGACACCAGCTCGTTCTTGGGAAAATCGTCAAACGCAATTACATAAAAGACCCGGGGCTTCACCGCTCGATCCTTGGTGACGGACTTGGAACGCTTGTGTCTTCATTGGTCGGCGGACCGCCGAAAACCACGTACGGCGAAAACATCGGCGTCTTGGCTATCACAAGGGTCTACAGCATCTACGTCATCATTGGCGCTGCCGTGTTCGCCATTCTCTTCTCCTTCTTCGGCAAACTGATGGCGGCAATCGAAACGATTCCAGCCGCAGTGCTTGGCGGGATTTCCATCCTGCTGTTCGGCATCATCGCTTCATCGGGCTTGCGCATGCTGGTCGACAATAAAATCGACTTCGGCGAAAAACGGAATTTGGTCATCTCGTCAGTCATCCTGGTCATCGGGATCGGCGGAGCGAAAATCGAGTTCAGTGAAACGTTCTCGATCGAAGGAATGGCGCTCGCTGCAATCATCGGCGTCTTGCTGAATTTGATCTTGCCGGGGCGCGTCAAACAAGAAATCGATTTTGAATCTGAATAAACACCTTTTAATGAATGTCCAGAGAGGCATGGAAAGGGAAGTGGAAAAGGGCACAGACTGCGCTTTTTTCCTCACGCCTTCCTGCTCCTGGGAAGGCGTTTTTTTTAACCAAAGGAGTGGAATGATGTGCCGAATGTATTGAGCATGGACAATATGGACAACGCAGTAATCATGGCTTTGCTGAAGCGGGCGGATGAATTCGAAAAAGGGGCGCGGAGCGTGCAAGCAGGTACGGCGGTCAATTTGTTTTTTGAGCCGAGCACCCGGACGAAGATGAGCTTTGAGATGGCTGAACACAAGCTGGGCATGACCGTGCTGCCTTTTGAAACAGCAGCTTCCAGCATCCTGAAAGGCGAAACCTTATACGACACGGTGAAGACGCTCGAAGCGATCGGCGTCGACGCGGTCGTCATCCGGCACGAAGAAGAAGCCTATTACGAAGAGCTGGTGGGCTGCAGCGTTGCGGTCATCAACGGCGGGGACGGTTCGGGGCAGCATCCGACGCAGTCATTGCTGGACTTGCTGACGATTCACCAGGAATTCGGCCGCATCGAAGGCATCCACGTTACAATTGTCGGGGATATCGCCCATAGCCGCGTAGCCAAATCGAATGCTTCTGCGCTTGAAAAGCTGGGTGCAAAAGTGTCCTTTATCTGCCCGGAAGAATGGAGCGGAGATTACCAGACCTCTGAAAAACTCGACGATTTCATCAGCGACACAGACGTCGTCATGATGCTGCGCGTCCAGCACGAACGGCATGCCGTTTCAGCTTTGTTTTCAAAAGAAGATTACCATGAGAAATACGGCTTGACCTTGGAACGGGAACGGAAAATGAAAGATTCGGCGATCATCATGCACCCGGCGCCGATCAACCGCGGCGTCGAGATTGCAGACAGCCTGGTGGAATGCGAACGTTCACGGATTTTCAAACAAATGGCCAATGGCGTTTATGTCCGGATGGCCGTGCTTGAATACGCAATGAAAGGGAGAGATTGAGAATGGATTTATTCATCAAAAACGTAAACATGCTGACAGAAGGCGAAATGGCTTTAACGAATATAAGGGTGGCGGACGGCAAAATCGCTGAAATCGGAAGCGGATTGGCTTCGCAAGGGGAAACAGAAATAGACGGCAATGGCCGGATGATCGCACCAGGGTTTGTAGACGTTCATGTGCATTTGCGTGAACCGGGCGGCGAAGGGAAAGAAACAATCGAAACCGGCACACATTCAGCGGCAAAAGGCGGATACACGACGATCTGCGCCATGCCGAATACACGGCCTGTGCCGGACACGAAAGATAACCTTCAGCTCGTCAATAACTTGATCGAGAAAAATGCGCTTATCCGGGTTTTGCCGTACGCTTCGATCACGATCCGCGAAGCAGGGAAAGAACGCACGAACTTGACTGAACTGAAAGAAAACGGCGCGTTCGCGTTTACGGATGACGGCGTCGGAATCCAGCAGGCGGGCATGATGTTTGAGACGATGCAGGATGCAGCAAAAATCGGCATGACGGTTGTCGCGCATTGCGAAGACAATAGCCTGATCTACGACGGCGTTATGCACGACGGCAAACGCAGCAAGGAATTGGGGCTGAAGGGCATTCCGTCGGTTGCGGAATCGGTCCACATCGCACGCGACATCCTTCTTGCTGAAGCGGCCGGCGCACATTACCACGTCTGCCACGTGTCGACGAAGGAATCGGTGCGCATCATCCGCAATGCAAAGCGCGCAGGCGTCCATGTGACGACCGAAGTATGCCCGCACCACTTGCTGCTCAGCGAAGATGACATCCCGGGAGATGACGCCAACTGGAAAATGAATCCGCCGCTGCGGGCCAAGGAAGATGTCGAGGCGCTGCACGAAGGATTGCTTGACGGCACAATCGACTTTATCGTAACGGACCATGCGCCGCATACGCTGGAAGAAAAGTCGAACGGCATGGAAAAAGCGCCGTTTGGCATCGTCGGCTTAGAAACGGCGTTTCCGCTGCTGTACACGCATTACGTCGAAACCGGCAAATGGACGCTCCAGCAGCTGATTGACTGGATGACGAAAAAACCATGTGAAACATTCGGCTTGCCGTACGGAAAAATTGAAGAAGGGCAAAGCGCCGACTTGGTGCTGCTGGATCTTGAGAAAGAACAGCCAATCGACGTAAATGCCTTTTTATCGAAAGGAAAGAATACGCCATTCGGCGGCTGGGCATGCAAAGGCTGGCCGGTCATGACAATATTCGAAGGACAAATCGCTTGGCAGGAGGAAAAAAACCTATGAAACGTTATTTGATCTTAGAAGACGGAACGGTGTTTGAAGGGGAAGCGTTCGGCGGCAAAGAAGCATCGGTCGGGGAAGTGGTGTTCAATACGAGCATGACGGGCTATCAGGAAATTTTGTCGGATCCTTCTTATTGCGGCCAAATCGTCACGATGACTTATCCGTTGATCGGCAATTACGGCATCAACAGTGATGATTTCGAATCGATCGAGCCAGCAGTCAAAGGCATGGTGGTGCGCGAAGTGGCGGATTTCCCGTCAAACTTCCGCTGCAATTCGACTTTAAATGAGTTGTTCGAGCGCAAAGGCATACCGGGAATCGCCGGAATCGACACGCGCAAACTGACGCGCCTGATTCGTTCGAAAGGATCGATCAAGGGTGTGTTAACTGCAGCGGATGAAGAAGTGAACGTCAGTGACGTGGTGG
Source organism: Planococcus koreensis (assembly GCF_004761975.1). Classification (GTDB taxonomy): domain Bacteria; phylum Bacillota; class Bacilli; order Bacillales_A; family Planococcaceae; genus Planococcus; species Planococcus koreensis. The sequence goes on from NZ_RQII01000048.1 coordinate 4,807, forward strand.
AAAAACTGCAGCAAACCGTTTTGCCGCATGATCAAGTGGCGCAAGTTTCAACGGCTCGCCCTTACCCAAGCCCGGGGCGCGGCAAGCGCGTCGTGCTCATCGATTACGGCATGAAGCACGGCATCCTGCGGGAACTGAACAACCGTGATTGCGACGTCATCGTCGTACCTTACAATACGCCATCGAAGGAAATCATGGCGTGGGGGCCGGACGGCGTCATGCTGTCAAACGGGCCGGGAGATCCGAAAGACGTTCCGGAATGTGTGGAAGTGGTCGGCGAATTGATTGGTCAGGTGCCGATTTTCGGAATCTGCTTGGGCCATCAGCTGTTTGCCCGCGCTTGCGGAGCGGATACGTTTAAATTGAAATTCGGCCACCGCGGAGGCAACCATCCGGTCAAGGACTTGACGACCGGCAAAGTGGAAATCACTTCACAGAACCACGGCTACGCGGTTGATGAAGATACGCTGCAGGGCACGCGCCTGAAAGTGACGCATAGCGCGCTGAACGACGGCACCAATGAAGGGCTGGCGCATTTGGATTACCCGGCATTCACTGTGCAATACCATCCGGAGTCCTCGCCAGGACCGGAAGATTCGAATTACCTGTTTGACCGTTTTATCGAACTGATGAGCGCAAACCGAAAGGAGCAGCAATATGCCTAAAAGACAAGATATCAAAAGCATTCTGGTGATCGGATCGGGGCCGATCGTCATCGGACAAGCAGCAGAATTCGATTACGCAGGTACTCAAGCCTGTTTAGCATTGAAAGAAGAAGGCTACCGGGTCATCCTGATCAACTCCAATCCGGCGACGATCATGACCGATACGGAAATTGCAGACAAAGTGTACATTGAACCGATCACGCTTGAATTTGTCAGCCGCATTTTGCGCAAAGAACGGCCGGACGCTTTGCTGCCGACATTGGGCGGGCAAACAGGCCTGAACATGGCAATCGAGCTGGACGAGTCGGGCATTCTTGAAGAGCTGGAAATCGAAATTCTGGGTACGAAACTGGAAGCAATCCATAAAGCGGAAGACCGCGACTTGTTCCGCACCTTGATGAACGAACTGGGCGAACCGGTTCCGGATTCTGACATCATCCACAACATGGCAGAAGCGAAAACATTTGTTGAGCGAATCGGCTATCCGGTAATTGTACGCCCAGCATTTACGCTGGGCGGCACTGGTGGAGGCATTTGCCACAATGATGAAGATTTACAGGAAATCGTTACTAGCGGCTTGAAATACAGCCCGGTCACGCAATGCCTGCTTGAAAAATCGATTGCCGGCTTTAAGGAAATTGAATATGAAGTGATGCGCGACGCCAACGATACTGCGATCGTCGTGTGCAATATGGAAAACATCGATCCGGTCGGCATCCACACAGGCGACTCGATCGTTGTCGCACCGAGCCAGACCCTGTCGGACCGGGAATACCAGATGCTCCGCAATGTGTCGCTTAAAATCATCCGGGCGCTGAAAATCGAAGGCGGCTGCAACGTGCAGCTCGCGCTCGATCCGGACAGCTTCAATTACTACATCATCGAAGTGAATCCGCGGGTCAGCCGTTCGTCTGCCTTGGCTTCAAAAGCGACAGGCTACCCGATTGCGAAGCTTGCGGCAAAAATCGCCGTCGGGTTGACGCTGGATGAAATGATGAACCCGGTGACGGGCCGCACATATGCCGCTTTCGAACCGGCACTCGACTATGTGGTCGCTAAAATTCCGCGCTGGCCGTTTGATAAATTCGAATCGGCAAAACGCAACCTCGGCACGCAAATGAAAGCGACTGGCGAAGTTATGGCGATGGGCCGCACGTTTGAAGAAGCGATCATGAAAGCTGTTCGCTCGCTGGAAACAGGCCAGTTCCACTTGGCATTGAAGAACGGCGACGGCATGAGCGACGAATGGATCGAGAAGCGCATCCGGCGCGCCGGCGATGAGCGCTTGTTCTTTATCGGTGAAGCATTGCGCCGCGGTGTGACGATTGAAGCAATCCACGATTGGAGCCAAATTGATTTATTCTTCCTGAAGAAGTTCGAGAACCTCGTCCGCTATGAGGAAGTATTGAAAGGCAATCCATTCGATTTTGCGACTGCGAAAAAAGCGAAACGCATGGGCTTTGCAGACAAGACGATCGCGATGCTGTGGGAAACTTCCGCTGAAAGAGTCTATGAATGGCGCAAAGAGCAAGGCTTGATGCCTGTCTACAAAATGGTCGATACGTGCGCCGCTGAATTTGAATCCGAAACGCCTTATTTCTACGGCACCTACGAAGACGAAAACGAATCGGTGAAAACGGACAAGGAAAGCATCATCGTCCTCGGTTCCGGCCCGATCCGCATCGGCCAAGGGGTCGAATTCGATTACGCCACCGTCCATTCGGTCTGGGCGATTAAAGAAGCGGGTTATGAAGCCATCATCATCAACAGCAACCCGGAAACCGTCTCGACCGATTTCTCGATCTCCGATAAATTGTATTTCGAGCCGTTGACGGTCGAAGATGTCATGCACATCATTGAAATCGAACAGCCGAAAGGCGTCGTCGTCCAATTCGGCGGGCAAACCGCTATCAACTTGGCTGAAAAGCTTGAACAGCACGGCGTGCAGATTCTCGGAACGTCTCTTGAAGATCTGGACCGTGCTGAAAACCGCAATAAATTTGAAGCAGCGCTGCACGAAATCGGCATTCCGCAGCCCTTGGGCAAAACCGCGGTATCTGCGCAGGAAGCCGTCATCATTGCCGGCGACATCGGCTACCCGGTACTTGTCCGACCGTCATACGTCCTGGGCGGGCGCGCGATGGAAATCGTCTACAACGAAGCGGATTTGCGCCATTACATGGAGCATGCCGTTGAAGCGAGCCCGGAACATCCGGTCTTGGTCGACCGCTACTTGACGGGGATTGAAATCGAAGTAGATGCTATATCAGACGGTGAAAACGTCTTGATTCCCGGCATCATGGAACACATCGAACGCGCGGGCGTCCATTCCGGCGACTCGATCGCGGTTTATCCGACGCAGAACATTTCGGATGAATTGCTCGACACATTGGTCGATTATACGACGCGCCTGGCGAAAGGCTTGAACATTGTCGGCTTGCTGAACATCCAATATGTCATCTCGAACGGTGAGATCTTCGTCATCGAAGTGAATCCGCGCTCGAGCCGGACGGTGCCGTTCATGAGCAAGATCACCGCCATTCCGATGGCGAACATTGCCATGAAAGCGATACTCGGCCAGTCGATTGTCAGCCAAGGCTATAAGCCGGGGCTCGCACCATTGTCGAAAGGCGTTTACGTCAAAGTGCCGGTATTCTCGTTCGCGAAATTGCGCCGCGTCGACATTACGCTCGGACCGGAAATGAAATCGACCGGGGAAGTCATGGGCAAAGACGCAACGCTCGAAAAAGCGCTGTACAAAGGGCTAGTCGCAGCAGGCATGGAAATCAAAGACCACGGCACCGTATTGATGACAGTTTCCGATAAAGACAAAGAAGAGGCGGTTGGCCTGGCGAAACGCTTCACGGCGATCGGCTACCAGATCATGGCGACAGAAGGAACAGCGAAAACGCTTGAAGAAGCCGGCATCCGCGTCAAGGAAATCGGCAAAATCGGCGAACAAGGCGCGACTTTGGTCGATGCGATCCAAAACGGCCGCGCACAGCTCGTCATCAACACCTTGACGAGAGGCAAGCAGCCGGAACGCGACGGCTTCCGCATTCGCCGCGAATCCGTGGAAAACGGCGTGCCTTGCCTGACGTCGCTTGATACCGCACGCGCGATGCTCGGCGTCATCGAATCGATGACATTCTCAGCTGAAGAAATGGGGGCAGGTGTATGATCAGACAAGAGAAAATGGTCGTCGTCTCGCAGCAGCAGATTGCCCGCAACATTTTCGAACTCATTGTCAAAGGCGATTTGGTGCAGGACATGCAAGAACCCGGGCAATTTGTCCACATCCGGGTAGCGGATTCGTTTGAACCGCTGCTGCGCCGCCCGATTTCCATCGCGGAAATCAACCGGGAAGAATCCCAGTTCACGATGATTTACCGTTCCGAAGGGCGCGGGACCAGCCTGTTGGCAGAAAAAGCGGTCGGCGCCACCATTGATGTGCTCGGACCGCTGGGCCACGGCTTTGATGTCGATGCCGCAAAGGCCAAAGCCTATTTGATCGGAGGCGGCATCGGCGTGCCGCCGCTGTATCAGCTGGCGAAGGAATTGAATGCCAAAGGCGTTGAAACCGTCCATATCCTGGGCTTTGAAAGCAAAGAAGCGGTTTTTTATGAAGAAAAATTCAAGGCCCTTGGCGAGACGCATATTGCGACCGTCGACGGCTCCCACGGCACACAAGGCTTTGTGACGCATATCCTCAACGAATTGCCGAAGGATTTCGACACCTATTACAGCTGCGGGCCGACTGCGATGCTGGAAGCGGTGCAATGGGCGTATCCGGAAAAGCAAGGATTCCTGTCCTATGAACAACGGATGGGCTGCGGCATCGGTGCATGCTTCGCCTGCGTCTGCCGGACAACGAAAAGCGAAACGGATTACATCAAAGTATGTTCGGATGGTCCTGTATTTCCTGCGGGAGTGGTGATTGTATGACGAATTTAACAGTGAATTTGCCAGGGCTGAATCTGAAAAACCCGATTATGCCAGCTTCCGGCTGCTTCGGTTTCGGCAAGGAATACGCACAGCTTTATGATTTATCCCAGCTTGGCGCCATTATGATCAAAGCGACAACCGCTGAAACGCGCCTCGGCAATCCGACGCCACGTGTTGCGGAAACAAGCTCCGGCATGCTGAATGCCATCGGTTTGCAGAATCCCGGCTTGGAGAAAGTCATGGCTTCGGAACTGCCTTGGCTCGAACAATACGACACCTCGATCATTGCCAATGTCGCAGGATCGCAAACGGAAGATTACGTCGAAGTCGCACGGGCGATTTCCAGTGCGCCGAACGTCCATGCACTGGAATTGAATATCTCGTGCCCGAACGTCAAGCAAGGCGGCATCACATTCGGCACGGATCCGAACATTGCGCGTGCCTTGACGCGCGCCGTGAAAGACGTGTCGTCGGTGCCAGTCTATGTCAAATTATCGCCGAACGTCACCGACATCGTGCAGCTTGCCAAAGCGGTCGAAGAAGGTGGAGCGGACGGCATCACAATGATCAACACATTGCTCGGCATGCGCCTGGACGAAAAAACAGGCCGTCCGGTTATTGCGAATATCACCGGCGGTTTATCAGGCCCTGCCATTAAACCGGTTGCATTGCGCATGGTCTACGAAGTGCGCAAACATACAGACCTGCCGATCATCGGCATGGGCGGCATCACGGACGTCACGGACGTCATCGATTTCCTTTCGGCCGGCGCCAATGCGGTCGCAGTCGGCACGGCGAACTTCGTCAATCCGTTCGTGTGCCCGGAAATCATCGCGGCGTTGCCGGAAAAACTGCACGACCTCGGCTATGAATCGGTCGAAGAATTGGTCGGAAGGAGCCACCGCCTGTGAATAAACCCATCATTGCACTCGATTTTTCCAGCAAACAGCAAGTGGAGGAATTTTTAAGCCGTTTTAATGAGCCTTTATTTGTCAAAGTGGGCATGGAATTGTTCTACCAGGAAGGCCCGGACTTGGTGCGCACCATCAAGCGATGGGCCATGACATTTTCCTGGACCTGAAATTGCACGACATTCCGAACACGGTCGAATCGGCCATGCGCGGACTTGCGAAACTGGGCGTCGATTTGACGAACGTCCATGCGGCAGGCGGCGTCGAAATGATGGAAGCCGCAAAGCGCGGGCTTTCAGGTTCTGAGACAAAACTGATTGCCGTCACACAATTGACATCAACAAGCGAAGAACAAATGCACAGCGATCAATTGATTGCTGCGAGCCTCCACGACTCGGTGCTGCATTACGCGAAAAAGGCCAAGCAAGCGGGCCTTGACGGTGTGGTGTGCTCGGTGCTGGAAGCAGCAGCAATCAGCGAAGCGTGCGGCGAAAGCTTCATGCGTGTGACACCCGGCATCCGGCCGGCAGACGCAGCTGCGGATGACCAGAAACGCATTGCAACGCCCCAAGAGGCGAGGCTCAAAGGTTCGACGCATATCGTCGTCGGGCGCGCCATCACGAAATCCGAAAATCCGGCTGCAAGCTATGGCCAAATCAAAAACGAATGGAGCGGATTATTATGAAACAGCATATCGCGCGGCAATTATTGAGCATCGGGGCGGTCGAATTACGTCCGCACGAACCATTTACCTGGGCGTCAGGCGTTAAATCGCCGATTTACTGCGATAACCGCCTGACGATGTCCTATCCTTCGGTGCGCAAAGAAATCGCCAAAGGCTTGGCCGGGCTGATCGAAGAATTTTACCCGGACTGCCAAGTGGTGGCGGGTACAGCTACAGCGGGCATTCCCCACGCAGCATGGGTCAGCGACTTGCTGGAGCTGCCGATGGTTTACGTGCGCTCGAAAGCGAAAGAGCACGGCCAAGGCAATATGGTCGAAGGCAAAGTCGAAAAGGGACAAAAAGTGGTCGTCGTGGAAGATTTGATTTCCAAAGGCGGGTCGGTGCTGCAGGCAGCTGAAGGCTTGAAAGCGGCCGGATTCGACGTGCTCGGCATCGTGGCAATCTTCACGTATGATTTGCCGCAGTCGATCGATGCGATCCGCGAAGCAGGCTTCACCTTCCATACCTTGACGAATTTCCCAGCGCTTGTGGAAGAAGCGATCGACTCCGGAGCAATCCGCGAAGAAGATTTGCCGATGCTGGCGGATTGGCACGAAAACTTGAAAGCAGGTACATTGAAGAGCTGACCCGAGGGTCGGCTTTTTTATTTGCTTCGGGCGTTGGAAAGTATTTTTGGGGCTCAGAGGAAATAGCTGAGCATCGAGGGATAGTAAATGGGTGCTTACAGAAAGTATTTTAAGTATCAGGGAAAGTAAATGAAAATAGTGGAAATAAAATCTTCACTGTTACAGCAGGAAGCCATTCTTTTCATTCGCAGCGGCCATGAAATTCTCTTTTACGCCTAGCTAAAGGATAAAATCCATTGCTAATAGCGGATAATTTGCTGAAATCCTGCTCTGCTTCTTGTATGATGAAAGCAATATGGAAAAGAAAGGGGATTATTATGGCATTCAACGTGAATGAAATCGAAGGCTGGAAAAAAAGATACCCATTATTAAAGGACATTTTAGAGCTTAAGGAAGTTACGTGGCTGAATCCAAATGCACGGGACATGGCGCAAGTGGAAGGGTTGGCCGTGAACCGGCAAGACATGGAAAACGCAGAAGCATTGTGGCAGCGATTTGCGCCATTTATTGCGGAAGCCTTTCCAGAGACTGCGGCACAGGGGGGGATCATCGAGTCGCCATTGAAGCGCGTTGATGGGATGAAAGCACAATTGAATTCACAGTATGGAGCGGAAATCGAAGGCGTACTTTACGTGAAATGTGATAATGATTTGCCGATCGCGGGCTCAGTAAAAGCACGGGGCGGCATTTACGAAGTGCTGCAGCATGCGGAACAGATGGCTTTGGCTGAGGGCATGATCGACGCTTCGAAGGATTACAGCCAATTCGCCAGTGAACGGTTTCGGCAATTCTTCAGCGGCTATTCGCTTGGTGTGGGTTCGACAGGAAACCTCGGCTTGAGCATCGGAATAGCCGGAGCGAAGCTCGGATTCCAGACGACCGTCTACATGTCGGACGATGCGAAACAATGGAAGAAAGATTTATTGCGGGCGAAAGGCGCAACGGTGCGGGAATGCAGCGGTGATTTCAGCAAAGCGATTTCGGAAGGGCGGGAAGCGACGAAGCAGGACCCAACCGCCTATTTTGTCGATGATGAAAAATCCCGGCATTTATTCCTCGGCTATAGCACAGCTGCGGTCCGGCTGAAAACGCAATTGCAGGAACAAGGCATAATTGTCGACAGGGAGCATCCGCTCTTTGTTTATTTGCCATGCGGCGTCGGCGGAGCTCCTGGCGGCATCGCGTTCGGCTTGAAGCAGGTTTACGGCGATGCAGTCCATTGCTTCTTCGCGGAACCGACCCATTCGCCGGCCGTGCTGATCGGCTTGTTGACGGGAGAAAAGGAAAAGGTCTGCGTCCAGGATTTCGGCATCGAGAACCGGACAGAAGCCGATGGCCTTGCGGTCGGACGGCCATCAAGTTTTGCCTCAAGCATCAGCGAACAATTGGTCAGCGGCGCATACACATTGGAAGATGGCGAGCTGTTCAAATTGCTGAAGCTTTTGTCCGACAGCGAAAACATGTTCATCGAACCGTCCGCAGCGGCCGGATTCCCGGGGCCGCAGAAAATTCTGTCCACGGGCTACGCAGCAGCAAGAGGCTTGAATATGGCAAATGCCGTACATGTCGTGTGGGCAACCGGCGGTTCTCTGGTGCCGCAGGAAGAGCGCGAACATTTTTACCAAAAAGGAACTGATGGGCTGCAGCGAACGTCCCGTTAAACAGAAAGGGGATGAGGAGATGGATGGAACATGGTATTTGCCGGTCCTCGCCATGCTCATGTTAGGTGCATATCTTCTATTCAGCAGCCTCGATAAGCGCATCAAGGCACTTGAAAAACGCGTCAGTGAACTTGCCGTTGGTACACGGCCGGAAACAGAACTTGCGGTCAATGAAGAGCTGCGCAAATTACTGCATCATGGAAAAACGATTGAGGCAGTAAGGAAGGCACGTGAAGAATTCGGCATGTCATTGCTTGATGCCAAACGCTATGTCGATAAATTATAAAATGTCGAAGGGCTGGGAGCTGAAAAGCGGACCAGCCTTTTTTCAATGAAATGAATTCAGGAAATTAGAAATTGATTTCCATTTTTGGGAACTTTCTTACCTGCCATCCGTATAGTTCTATGGAAACAAAAAAGTGTGGGAGGTTTTAATTTGGCTGAAAAAGCAGCGATGACGTTAATCGGGTTAAAGAAAACCATCGGCAGCAAACCGATCATCAAAGGCCTGACGTTCGAAATCAAAAGGGGAGAAGTTTTTGGTTTCCTGGGCCCGAACGGAGCGGGGAAAACGACAACGATCCGGATGATGGTCGGCTTGATGGACATCACAGAAGGCGATGTGCTGATCGAAGGCAAAAGCATCAAAGATAATTTTAAGGAAGCCGTCCGCCATGTCGGGGCTATCGTGGAAAACCCTGAAATGTACCCATTCCTGAGCGGCTGGAAAAATTTGCAGCAATATGCGCGAATGACGGAAGGCGTTTCTCAAGAACGGATCAAGGAAGTGGTTGAATTGGTCGGCTTGGGAAATGCCATCCATGAAAAAGCAGGCCGCTATTCGCTGGGCATGCGGCAGCGGCTCGGCATCGCGCAGGCGCTTCTTCATAAACCATCCATACTGATTCTAGACGAGCCGACAAACGGCCTCGACCCATCGGGCATTCGGGAAATCCGCAAATACATACGCAATTTGGCTGAAAAAGAAAATGTTGCGGTCATCGTTTCGAGCCATTTATTGTCGGAAATCGAATTGATGTGCGACCGGATCGGCATCATTAAAAAAGGCGAATTGATCGCCATCGAAGATGTCAAAACGGTGGAAGACCATAGCGCATTGAAAGACGTACATATTGAAGTGCATCCGCTTGAGATGGCCAAGGACTATCTGCAAAGCGAAATGGATCAAACCATTGCCATCAATAAAAAAGAGCTGATTGTCTCAGCAAAGCGGGAGGACATCCCGCAAATTCTGAAAAACCTCGTCAATCGGGGAATGGATGTCTACGGGGTGCGGATTCTGCAATCGACGCTGGAAGATAAATTCTTTGATTTGATTGGAGAGAATGCAATTGAATAATTTCCTAAAGCTGGTATGGAATGAACAGATAAAATTGTATGCTAAAAAATCGACGTGGATTATGATTGCGCTTATTGCAGCAATTGTCATTGGCGCAGGCCTGTTGGCGAAATTTATGGATTCCGGGATTCAGACGGAAGAATACGGTGCAGACTGGCAATCGGAACTGCAGCAAGAAAATGCAGCGCTAGCGAAAGAAATGGAAGAAGACGAATTTGCGCAGTTTTCGAATCCGTTTACCATCCAGAAAAACGAGTATTATCTGGAAAATGATATCAAGCCATTGCCGTATGACGGCTGGGAATATGTATTGGAAAACGCTGCGCTCACTTCATTGTTGAGCTTGTTCACCATCATAATTGCAGCGGGAATCGTGTCGAATGAATTCAAATGGGGCACGATCAAGCTGTTGCTGATCCGCCCGATTTCACGCAGCAAGATTTTATTGTCCAAATATGTATCGGTGTTGTTGTTTGCTTTGATGTTATTGGTTTCGATGCTCGCCGCTTCCTGGCTTGTAGGAGCGCTGCTGTTCGGGCTGAACGGTGCGTCGCCGATGATTGTCCAGGAAACAGCTGCAGGCTTTGAGCAGACCTCGGTTCTCAAGGAGATATTGCTAGGCTACGGATTCGGCATGGTGACATTGGTGATGATGGCGACGTTCGCCTTTATGATCTCGACGATCTTCCGAAGCAGCGGCATGGCAATCGGCCTGGCGATATTCCTGATGTTTGCCGGCAATACACTTGTCATGTTCGTGTCGCAATACAGCTGGTCGAAATATATCCTGTTTGCAAATACGAACCTCCAGCAATATTTCAACGGCAACGAGCCGATAATCGAAGGCATGTCACTGGCGTTTTCACTTACGGTGCTGGCCATCTATTTCGCCATTTTCCTGGCAGCCGCTTGGACCGCATTCACGAAAAGGGACATTGCAGGAAATTAAAAATGAAAAAGCCGAGCTTCCGGAAATGGAAGCTCGGCTTTTTTCGTTTCTTTACGGGTAGCTTAGAGGTATCCTTCAAAGCGTTTCTCCAAGTAATTCTGCAGCACCGTCATGATTGAACAGATGGCCCAGTAAATGAGCGCTACCAGGATGAGCAGCGTCAGCAAATCGTATTCGCGGGCTCCGACGATGCGGGCCTTCTGGAAGACTTCCGGCACGGTGATCATCGCAGCAAGCGAAGACGCTTTGATCAAGTCGAGGTAGACGTTCGACAGCGGTGGAATCGCAATGCGCACCGATTGGGGCAAAATGATGCGGCGCATCGACTGCCAATATGTCAGTCCTAATGCGCGGGACGATTCCCATTGCCCTTTATCGACCGAAGCGAGCGACGAACGGAACACTTCCGCAATATAGGCGGCAGAATTGATGGAAAAGCCGATTAACGCCGCTTGCACAGCGGTGAACTGGATGCCGATGACTGGCAATGCGAAATACAGCAGGAACAGGATAACCAAAATCGGCACGCCGCGCATGAACGAGATATACAAGCGAGCTGGCCATTCCAGCAAACGGTAAGGCGCGGTCCTGGCGAGTGACAGGAAAAATCCGAGCACCAGCCCGATTGCCATGCTGACGATTGAAATCAATAATGTGTAGCCGATTCCGCCCAAGACGTAGGGCAGCGAGTCTATAGCCAGTTGAGGGTCAAAAAGGAGCCCCCATTCAATATCGTTCAAAGATAAAACCTCCAATGCAAATGCTTGAAATAGAAAAGTCCTTTAAAAACATAGCATTTTCAGACGGACAGGGCAATGGCTCCTAGAATAAATTACGATATAATTATTATGTAAACAAAAGCTTTCTGGTTGTACTTCCTTTTCTGCAAGCATAGAAAAAAGCGGAAAGGCCCGAAAGCCTTCCCGCCCGCTGTTTATTTTTTCAATTTGATGACCAAGTCTTCGTCAGGGGTGACAAATACCGTTTTCTGTTCGAAATAAATGACAAAGCCCGGTTTCGCACCGCTCGGCTTTTTCACTTGGCGGACTTCTGTGTAATCGACCGGCACGGAACTCGATTCGCGTGCTTTGCTGAAATAAGCGGCGACGGTGGCGGCTTCGAGAATCGTCGTTTCATCCGGATCGTTCGAATGGATGACGACATGCGAGCCAGGTATGTCTTTCGTATGCAGCCACGTATCGGATTTCGATGCCACTTTGAATGTCACATAATCGTTTTGCTTGTTGTTTTTGCCTACTGAGAAAGGTACGCCTGTGCTCGACACGTATGCTTCGACAGACGGCTTGACGGGTTTTTTCTTTTTCTTCGATTTCTGCGCTTTCATGAAGCCTTGCTCCGCCAGTTCTTCCCGGATTTCTTCGATGTCGGAAATGCCGGCTTGCTGGACTTGCTGCATGAGCGTTTCGAAATAATTGATGTCGTCTTCGGTCTTCTCAATCTGTTCTTGTGTTTTCACAAGGGCTGTTTTCGCTTTTTGGTAGCGGGAATAGTATTTCTGGGAATTCTCGATCGGCGTTTTCCGCGGATCCAATGCTATTACCACAGTCTCGCCGTTGTAATAGTTTTCGGCATCGATTTCTTTCAAGCCCTTGGTCATGCGGTGCAGGTTTGCCATGATCAACTCGCCGTTCAATTGCAGCAGATCGCGTTTTTCAGCTTGGTCCTGCTCTTTCTTCAGCTTTTTCAATTTCCCTTTAAGTTTGGTGATTTCATTTTGCAGCCAGCGTTCAAGGTCGCCGGCTTGCTGTTTGACGCGATCGCGTTCCGCTTTGGCGTAATACATGCGGTCCAATAATTCGCCCAATGTCGGGAATTCGAGCGTGCTGCCTGCTGCGAGATGCGTCAAAGGTGCGGCAGAGAAAAAGCTTTTGCCTTCTTGTTCGACGTAATAGCCGCTCGGCTGCTCTTTCCGGAATTCATGGAGGAACTGCTCGGCCGCTTCGGTTTTGCTTTCGGTGTGGCTGAGGCGGTAGACGAGCTCGCGGGCATTGAGCGGCGAGAAGCCGGCATAAGTGCTGACAATTTCGGATTCGCTGAGCTCGGCGAGTTCGGCGGCAGAGCTGAATGGATTTTTTTTATCCTGGGACGGCGGGAAGACATAAGGCTGTCCCGGCAGCACTGTGCGGAACGAGTTGACGCTCGGCGGCAAATGCTTGAGGCTGTCGAGAATCATCATCCGTTCGGCGTCTACTAAGATGACGTTCGAATGGCGGCCCATCAATTCAACATGCAATTCGCGTTCGATGTCATCGCCGATTTCGTTTTTGCTCTTTATTTTCAAAATGATGAGGCGGTCCATCTCGTGCTGGCTAACGCTCGAGATGACGCCTCCTTCGATGTGCTTGCGCAGCAGCATGCAGAACATCGGCGGTTCGGACGGATTGGTGTTCGCCATATTGGTGAGGTGCATGCGAGCGTATGACGGGTGGATCGAAATCAATAATTTATGGTTTTTCCCTTGCGCGCGTATGTGCAAAAGCAGTTCAAGCTGATTGGGCTGATGAACTTTTGAAATTCTGCCTGACACGAGGCCTTGGAGCTCGCGCGTCATCGCTGTTGTAAATAATCCATCAAATGCCATTAAAAATCCCTCTTTCAAATCGTTTTGTTCCATCTTATCATTTTCACGGTGTATTATGATATAATAAGACAGTTAGATAGAAAACGAAGAACAATGACCAGTTATGGGTGGCGGTGATGTCTGTGAAAAAAGCGGTGAAGTTTGTTTCTCTCGGCAGTGGCAATGCCGTGTCGGTGAATCGGATCGTTTCGATCGTTACACCAGATTCTGCACCGTCCAAACGGCTGGTTCAGGAAGCGCGCAGCAAAGGCTTGCTCGTTGACGCGACAGGCGGCAAGAAGACCAGATCGATTTTGGTGATGGACAGCGACCACGTTGTCATATCCGCAATGTCAGCTGAGACATTGATTGCGCGTGCTGAAGAAAATGACGACGAAACGAATGAGGGATAAAATGAGAAAACATCGCGGACTGCTGATTGTATTATCAGGGCCTTCGGGTGTCGGCAAAGGCACCGTCAGAAAAGAGCTGTTCTCACAGCCGGATACGAATTATGAATACTCCATTTCAATGACGACCCGCTCGCCGCGGGAAGGGGAAGTGGATGAAGTCGATTACTTCTTCAAGACCCGCAGCGAATTCGAAGAACTGATCGAGCAAGGCAAATTGCTCGAATACGCAGAGTTCGTCGGGAATTATTACGGCACACCGCTTGATTATGTCAATATGATGCGGGATGCGGCCGGGATGTATTCCTGGAAATCGAAGTGCAAGGTGCGGCCCAAGTCCGTTCGAAAGTGCCGGATGGCTTGTTCATTTTCCTGGCACCGCCGAGTTTGTCCGAGCTTGAAGAGCGGCTGGTCGGACGCGGCACAGAAACGGATGAAGTGATCGCTTCGCGTTTAAGTGCAGCACGCCAGGAACTGGAAATGATGAATTTATATGACTACGTTGTCGTGAACGACGAAGTCGAAAACGCTTGCGACCGCATCAATGCGATCATCATCGCGGAACATTGCAAGCGTGAACGTGTTGAGCAACGCTATCTTGATATGCTAAAGGAGAATGTCTGATGTTATACCCATCCGTTGATAAGTTAAAAAGCAAGATCGATTCGAAATACTCGTTGGTGGCGCTCGCTTCCAAGCGTGCTCGCCAATTGCATGAACATGGCGACGAAAAACTCGATTCTTACGTGTCCGCTAAATCCGTAGGCAAAGCGCTTGAAGAAGTGGCTGCAGGCGTATTGAAGATCGAACAGCAAGACGAATTCGCAATCTACGAAGATGAAATTTAACCATTAATCGCAACCGACGACTCCCAGAGCAAATTTGTTCTTTGGGAGTTTGTTGTTTAGAAAGGGTGTTTGTGTTGTTGGTGAATCGTAAAATCCTATTATGTGTAAGCGGAGGCATTGCTGTCTACAAAGCGGTGGCTTTGGTCAGCAAACTGTCTCAGGCAGGAGCCGCGGTCAAAGTGATCATGACGGAATCGGCGCGGCAATTCGTCCAGCCGTTATCGTTCCAGGTGATGTCCCGCAATGATGTCTATTTTGATACATTCGATGAAAAGGATTCCTCGGTGATTGCGCATATCGATTTGGCTGATTGGGCTGATTTGATCATTGTGGCGCCTGCAACGGCAAATGTCATCGGCAAACTGGCCAACGGCATCGGCGACGATATGGTCACCACAACCTTGCTTGCAGCGACAGCCCCGATTTGGGTGGCGCCTGCGATGAATGTCCATATGTACGACCATCCCGCAGTCAAGCGGAATATCCAGCAGCTGCACGAAGACGGTGTCCAATTCATCGAGCCCTCAGAGGGTTTTTTGGCTTGCGGCTATGTCGGCAAAGGGCGGCTTGAAGAACCGGAGAAAATTGTGGAACTTGTTTCCGATCATTTCACCCGTCCCAAAGCACTGGCAGGCAAAAAAGTCGTTGTGACAGCGGGGCCCACGCGTGAGCGCATCGATCCTGTGCGCTTTCTGACGAATTTCTCAAGCGGCAAAATGGGCTATGCAATGGCCCGCGCGGCTGCTGAAATGGGTGCGGAGACGATTTTAATCAGCGGGCCGGTTTCGCTGCAGGTGCCAAAAGGGGTCAAACGGATTTCGGTGGAAAGTGCAGAAGACATGCTGAACGCGGTGAAAACGGAATACCCGGATGCTGACATCGTCATTAAGACGGCGGCAGTGGCTGATTACCGGCCCATTCATGCGCATTCACAGAAGATGAAAAAACAAGCTGGCGGTTCGACGATTGAACTCGAACGCACGGTAGACATCCTCCAGACGCTCGGACAGGAAAAAACACACCAGATATTGATCGGTTTTGCAGCCGAAACGAACGATGTGGCACATTACGCGAAAGACAAGCTGGCACGGAAAAATGCGGATTACATCATCGCGAACGATGTCAGCGAAGCGGGTTCCGGCTTTGAGTCGGATAGCAATCGCGTGACGGTTTACGGCCGCAACGGCTTCGAACGTATTTTCGATATGCTGCCGAAAGAACAATTGGCGCAGCAGCTGCTTGGACTGATCGTGGAAAGGGAAGATTTGCATGATAGCTGAAGTGATTGTCGATGTCGCAGCGCATCCTATCGACCGGCCGTTCGATTACGCCGTTCCGGAGGAGCTGCAAGTGCTGGTTGAACCGGGCATGCGCGTGAAAGTGCCGTTTGGTCCGCGCAAAGTGCTCGGCTTTATCACTGCATTAAAAGATACATCCGATTTCGATGTGTCCCGCCTGAAACCGATCCATGAATTGATGGATGTCGTACCAGTTTTGAATGAAGAATTATTGGCTATGGCGAAATGGATGAAAAAACAGACTGTGTGTTTTGAAATAGATGCTTTGCAAGTGATGATCCCTTCAGCATTGCGCGCGAAATACGAAAAACGTTTTGTCTTGAACGCACCGCTAGAGGAGCTCCCGGAACCGCTGCAGCCTTATTTTGATAAACGGCCATCCGTCCGTTCGCAGGACGCTGTGGAGGTCTATGGTTTATTGAAGAAAGAACTGGAGCGCGGCACGGTTGTCGCTGATACCGACATCTCGCAGCAGACGGCTGTCAAAAAAGCGCGGATGATCCATATTACGGATTCGTTGGAAAAGCTGGAGTCGATCGAAATCCGCTCCAATGCCAAACAGCAGGTCAAATTGATGGCTTTTTTCAAAAACCATCTCGGCAAGGCGATCGAATCCTCGGTCCTGCAAAAAGAAGCGGGCACGACTTTGCCGACCATTTACAGTTTGGCGGAAAAAGGGGCAGCGGAAATCCACAACGAAGAGCTCTACCGCGATCCGAAATTATTGAGTGACATCGAGAAAAAGCCGAACCTGCAATTGACCGAAGCGCAGCAAGCCGCATACGACGCAATCGATGCGGCATTGAATACACCGAAAACCTTCCTGCTGCACGGCATCACCGGCAGCGGCAAGACGGAAATCTACCTGCAGACAATTGAAGAAACGCTGAAAGCCGGCAAAGAGGCGATCATGCTCGTGCCGGAAATTTCGTTGACGCCCCAAATGACGCTGCGTTTCAAGGAACGTTTCGGCGATTTGGTGGCAGTGCTGCACAGCGGCTTGTCAGCTGGTGAAAAATACGACGAATGGCGGAAAATCCAGCGCGCTGAAGTGAAAGTGGTCGTTGGTGCGCGTTCAGCGATTTTCGCCCCTTTCCGCAATTTGGGCCTCATCATTCTGGATGAAGAACACGAATCGAGTTATAAGCAAGATGACTCCCCTCGCTATCATGCAAGGGATATGGCTATTTGGCGCAGTGAATACCATAATTGTCCGGTCATCCTAGGCAGCGCGACGCCGTCGCTTGAATCTTATGCACGCGCGCAAAAAGGCGTTTACGAATTGCTGGTGCTTGAAAAACGGGCGAAAAACCAGCCGCTGCCGACTGTCCACATTGTCGATATGCGCGAAGAACTGCGCAACGGCAACCGTTCGATGTTTTCGGTGCCGCTTGCAGAAGCGATCCGCGAACGCCTTGACCGCAAAGAACAGACGGTGTTGTTCCTCAACAAAAGAGGCTATTCCTCGTTCGTGCTGTGCCGCGACTGCGGAACGGTCATGCAATGCCCGAACTGCGACATTTCATTGACCTATCACCGTTCAAGTGAATTGATGAAATGCCATTATTGCGGCTACGATGAACCGGTGCCGCATACATGCCCGGAATGTGAAAGCGAACACATCCGTTTCTTCGGAACCGGAACGCAGAAAGTGGAAGAAGAACTGGCGAAGTTGGTGCCGGAAGCCCGCGTGCTGCGGATGGACGTCGACACGACGCGCAATAAAGGCGCACACGAAAAAATCCTTGCGGCATTCGGGGAAGGCAAAGCGGATATCTTGCTCGGCACCCAAATGATTGCCAAAGGCCTCGATTTTCCGAACATTACACTGGTAGGAGTGCTATCTGCGGACACGACGCTGCATTTGCCTGATTTCCGGGCGGCTGAAAAAACCTACCAGCTGTTGACGCAAGTGAGCGGGCGTGCAGGACGCGATAAATTGCCGGGAACGGTTTTCGTCCAGTCCTATACGCCGGACCATTACGCAATTACGCTGGCGAAAGACCAATTGTACGAGCCATTTTTCGAACAGGAAATGGCGATGCGGCGTGCCAGCGGCTACCCGCCGTATTATTACGTCGTCAATGTGCAGTTCACGCACGAGGATTTGATGACGGTCGCGGGCTATGCGGACCAAAGCGTCCGCTTCCTGCAAAGCCAATTGTCCCAAAGCACGCTGATTATCGGGCCATCCGCCTCGCTGATCGCCCGTGTGAACAATAGATATCGCTATCAATGTTTGATAAAATACAAAAAAAGAACCGAAGCTCGCCGACGTTATGCAGCAGCTGATCAAAATTTATCGCTCGGAATGGATAAAAAAAGGCGCAACATTGTCGATTGATATGAATCCGACTTCGGTGATGTAAAAGAAATGGGGAACCAGACATGGCAATCTTAGAAATCATCAAACACCCGAACCCGATTTTAGAGCAGAAATGCGAAACGGTGACGAAATTCGATAAAAAACTTGCGAAGTTGCTCGACGATATGCACGAAACAATGATTGAAAACGACGGCGTCGGCATTGCTGCGCCGCAAGTCAATGTGGCACAACGCATCGCCATCGTCGATTTCAATGAAGGCCAGGAACCGATTGAAATGATCAATCCGGAATTGGCCCTGTATGAAGGAGCCGACACCGATATTGAAGGCTGCCTCAGCTTCCCGGGAATTTTCGGTGAAGTAGAGCGTTTTGACCACATCAAGATCAAAGCGCAAGAGCGCGACGGCTCTTGGTATGAACTTGAAGCGGAAGGCTATGAAGCACGCGCAATCCTGCATGAAATGGACCACCTCGAAGGCATTTTGTTCACGAGCAAAATAACGAAATATATTTCACAGGAAGAATTGGATGCGATCATCGCCGAAGCGGCTGCTGAAGAGGAGGAAACGGTTTGACGAAAATCGTCTTTATGGGCACGCCGGCGTTTTCGGCGCCAATCCTGCGCATGCTTGTCGAAGAAGGCTATGACGTGATTTCAGTCGTCACTCAGCCGGACCGGCCAGTCGGGCGCAAAAAAGTACTGACGCCGACACCTGTCAAAGAAGAGGCATTGCGCCTTGGATTGCCGGTTTACCAGCCGGAGAAATTGAAGAATCCCGAAGAATTGCAACATGTGCTGGACCTTGCACCGGATTTGATCATCACCGCGGCGTTCGGGCAAATATTGCCGAGCGCCGTGCTTGAGGCGCCGAAACTTGGCGCCATCAATGTCCATGCATCGCTGCTGCCAGCATACCGGGGAGGCGCACCGATCCATCAGGCCATTATCGACGGCCAAACAGAAACGGGCGTCACCATCATGTATATGGTCGACCGGCTCGACGCCGGAGACATCATTTCCCAAACCGTTGTGCCGATTGGCAGCAAAGACGATACGGGCGTAATGTTCGATAAATTGAGCGCGGCAGGCAAAGATTTGCTGAAAGCGACCTTGCCATCGATCATCGATGGCACCAACGAAAGAAAACCGCAGGACGAAGAAAAAGTGACATATGCACGCAATATATCACGCGAGCAGGAACGCATTGATTGGACCCAATCAGCGCAAGCCATCTATAACCAGGTGCGCGGACTGCATCCGTGGCCAGTCGCGTTCACGACTTATAATGAACAAAACATGAAAATCTGGCAAACGGAACCGGCAGATTCTGCGAAAAGCGGAAAACCGGGAGAAGTGCTTGAACTAGGCGGCGACGCCATTCTCGTGCAAACGGGAGAAGGCGTCTTGGCGATCACGGAACTGCAGCCAGCAGGCAAAAAGCGCATGAGCGCTGACGATTATTTAAAAGGACCTAAGATCCAGGTGGGAGATTTATTCGTATGAAAAATAAAAAACTGCAAGGCAACGTTCGGGATGCGGCATTTTCCATTCTCTGGGCTGTTGAAAACAAACAGGCATACAGCAATTTGCTGTTGCATCAGACAATCGAAAGCTACGCCATTTCCAATAAGAACAAAGGCTTGTTGACTGAAATCACTTACGGCACTTTGCAGCACCAGATGACGCTCGATTATTACCTGGAGCCTTATTTGAAAGGCAAAGTGGAGCCGTGGGTAAAAACCTTGCTGCGCATGTCGCTATACCAAATCGTCTACCTTGACCGGGTTCCGGCGCATGCAGTTGTCCATGAAGCGGTGGAAATTGCCAAACGGCGCGGCCACGGGGGCATTGCTAAATTCGTTAACGGCGTACTCCGCTCGGTTCAGCGCAACGGCGTGCGTTCGTTCAACACAATCAGCGATCCGTATGAAAAAATTTCCATCGAAACCAGCCATCCGGTATGGATGATCAAACGCTGGGCCGAACAATTCGGTTTGGAAAAGACGCGCGAAATGGCATTGGAAAACAATAAAATCCCTTCCCAGACTGTTCGCGTCAACCGCATGCAGGCGACTCCGGAAGAAGTCATCGAGATGCTTGAATCCGAAGGCTTGGAAGCGGTGCAAAGCAAATGGGTGCCGGAATGCCTGATTGTCACAAATGGCCAGCCAGCGAAAACGGCGACGTTCGAAAAAGGCTTTATCACGATACAAGATGAAAGTTCGATGCTGAGCGCTTATGCCTTACAGGCAGGCCCGGGCATGGAAGTGCTGGATATGTGTGCGGCTCCCGGCGGGAAAACGACGCATATCGCAGAGAAGATGGAAAACAAAGGGCATCTTTTCGCCATGGACCTCCATAAGCATAAAATCAAGCTGATTGAAGAAACGGCAAAACGCCTCGGCCATACCGTTATCGAAACGGAAGTCGGCGACGGCAAGAAAAGCGTCGAACGCTTCGGTCCTGAAAAATTCGACCGTATTCTAGTAGATGCTCCTTGCAGCGGTCTTGGCGTCATCAAACGCAAGCCGGACATCAAATACACAAAAAAAGAAGAAGATTTCGATAGGCTGCAAGAAATTCAATTGGAGTTGCTTGGCCAAGCGGCGCAATTATTAAAGCCGGATGGCATCATGGTCTACAGCACATGCACAGTCGATTCGGTGGAAAACCGCGGAACGGCTGAGCGGTTCCTGAAAGAACATCCGGAAATGGAAAAAATCGAAGTGGCATTGCCAAAAGAGTTGGGGCTGAAAAACACAGGCTTCGTGCAGATTTTTCCGCAAGACTACGGCAGCGACGGTTTTTTCCTTTCCGCCTTCCGCAAACAAGCTTCTATTAAATAGTTCAAGCACGATTAGACATGAAACGGGGTGCCGGGTTTTGGTGCAATATGTTTTGGAAAGTGATACGGGTAAAAAACGCAAAATCAACGAGGATCGGGTAGCGGTTTTGAAGCGTCCGGATGGCCTGCTGCTTGCAGTGGTAGCCGATGGGATGGGCGGCCATAATGCAGGTGACGTAGCGAGTTCGATGACCGTTGATACTTTAGGAGAAATGTTCATGGAAGCAGGGAAAGACGCGTTTTCATCAATCGATGAAAAGAAATCGTGGTTGTCCTTGAATATCCAGAAAGTCAACGCCATGGTATATGAATACGCAGAAAACAACCCGGGCTGCAAAGGGATGGGCACAACGCTCATCGCCGCCTTGATCGAAGGGCAAGATTGCGTTATGTGCCACATTGGCGACAGCCGTGCTTATGTC
This sequence comes from Planococcus koreensis, assembly GCF_004761975.1. GTDB lineage: Bacteria > Bacillota > Bacilli > Bacillales_A > Planococcaceae > Planococcus > Planococcus koreensis. The sequence goes on from NZ_RQII01000048.1 coordinate 26,340, forward strand.
ATCAATGGATCAATCGAACAAGTGACGCGTGACCATTCTTACGTCAACGTGCTGATTGACAGCGGTGAGATCAGTGAAGAAGAAGCAGAAGCGCATCCGAAGAAAAATTGGATCGTCAAAGCGCTTGGGACCGATCCCGAAATTGATGGTGAAATCCTTCATTTCTCAACAACAGCACTTTCGTATATGCTGATTTGTTCAGATGGGCTCAGCAATAAAATAACCAAAGAAGAAATTTCCTCCATTATTCTGTCAGATGCTCCACTCTCCCTTAAAGGTGAGGAAATGGTGAATCTGGCGAATGACATGGGAGGAGAGGACAATATCTCGTTCGTTCTTCTTTCCTTGAAGGATGAGGAGGTGTAAGCATGTTAATCGGCAAAAGCATTAATGGCCGCTATAAGATTTTAGAATTGATCGGCGGAGGCGGGATGTCGAACGTTTACCTGGCCCATGACATAATTTTGGACCGGGATATTGCCATTAAGATTTTGCGCTATGATTTCTCCAATGAAGAAGAATTGCGCAGGCGATTCCAACGTGAGGCATTGTCGACCACCAGCCTGGCACACCCGAATATCGTCAACATTTTCGATGTAGGAGAAGAAGGCTCGCTGCATTATTTGGTAATGGAGTATGTGCCGGGGAAGACGCTCAAAGAATACATAATCGAGCACTCGCCCGTCGAGCCTGAACAAGCTGTGAAAATCATGAAGCAGCTGACGTCAGCGTTGGCGCATGCCCACCAGAACCAGATCGTCCACCGCGACATCAAGCCGCAAAATATCCTGATGGATGCGGAAGGCAATGTAAAAATCACCGATTTCGGCATTGCGATGGCATTGAGTGCCACGTCTTATACGCAAACCAATTCGGTGCTTGGGACAGTCCATTATTTGTCGCCGGAGCAAGCACGCGGCGGCGCAGCGAACAAGAAATCGGATATTTATTCACTGGGCATTGTGATGTTTGAATTGCTTACAGGGCGTTTGCCGTTCTCAGGTGAATCTGCGGTATCGATTGCATTAAAGCATCTTCAGACAGAAACGCCGTCACTGCGTGAAATGGTGCCGACAATTCCACAAAGTCTGGAGAATGTCGTCTTAAAAGCGACTGCGAAAAACCCGCAGCACCGCTACCAGTCAGCCAACGAAATGGAAGAGGATTTGTCGACGGTTTTATTGCCGGAACGGCTCAATGAACCGAAGTTTACAGTCCCCCATGACGATGACGAGACGAAAGCGATGCCCGCCATCAAGGATCCGAAAACGTTTGAACGTTCTCAGGAGACGAAAACCGTTGTGCCTGTCGACAGCGTAAAAATCGCTGGAGGCAGCAATAAAAAGCCTCCGGTTCCGGAAAAGAAAAAGAAGCTGCCATGGGCCATCGCAGTGATTGGCGCGCTGATTTTAGCTGGATTGATAACAGCGATAGCGTTTCCCGGACTGTTTGAACCGCGGCAAGTCGCTGTACCGGACGTTTCCGGCATGGAACGGAACGAAGCGGTTGAAGAATTGCAGGCTGCAGGCTTCCTGATTGGGGAAGAACAGCAGCAGCCTTCTGAAGATATTGAAGAAGGCCAGGTTATCCGGACGATCCCGGAATCCGGAAAAATGCGGGACCGGGAATCTGAGATTCAATTGTTCATTAGCTCAGGCAAAGAAAGTGTCTTGTTCGAGGATTATACCGGCGAAGATGCTGAAGAAACGGAAGAATTGCTGCGGCAGGCCAATTACATGGACGTGAGCCTTGTCGAGGAATTTTCAGATGAACCAGCCGGCACCGTCCTCTCGCATGAACCGAGAGCCGGCGACGAAGTCATTGCTTCTGAAACAGAAGTGGTTTTGACGGTCAGCAAAGGCAAAGACATGCGCGCAGTGGAAAACATCGCTGGATTTTCCGAGGCGGATTTGAGCCAGTACGCGCGGACCTCCGGCTTCAATATCCGCATCATCGGGGAAGAGTCATCGGATACTGCTGCGGAAGGGACTGTCTTATCGCAGACCCCGGCTGCTGGTGAAGAACTGGAAGCGGGCAGTACCATCGAAGTGGTGATGTCATCCGGCAAAGCTCCGCTGCCGCTGAAAACATATATCCGCACCGTTGATATTCCATACGAGCCGGCCGAACCGGCGGCGGAGGGCGAGGAGCCAGTGGAACAGACGATCCAGATTTATATCCAGGACAATGACAGTACAATGGCTGAGCCTGTCGAGGAGTTCACCATTACCGAAAGCGAGTCGCGTAAAGTCGAATTGCAGATTGCAGAAGGCGGCAGCGCAACCTATCGCATCGTCCGCGACTCGACCGTTATTGAAGAAGACACCATCGAATACAATAACGTGGAATAAAATCACTAGCTGACAATAGAAGGAGTGAAAACAAGCATGCCGAAAGGTCAAATCAGAAAAGCGCTGAGCGGATTCTATTATGTTATGGACGAAGACGGCAAACGCTATACCCAGTGCAGAGGCCGGGGCGTTTTCCGCAACCGCCAAATTTCCCCTCTGGTCGGCGATTATGTCGACTATGAAGCGGATAATGAACTGGAAGGCACCATCACACATGTCCATGAACGGAAGAATGAACTGGTGCGCCCGCCCATCGCGAATGTCGACCAGGCAATTCTTGTGTTTTCCGCAAAACAGCCTGATTTCCATACGATGCTATTGGACAGGTTTTTGACGGCGATCGAGTCTCATGATATCCAGCCTGTCATTTGCATCACCAAAATGGATTTGATGAACGACAGCGAAAAAGAAAATCTTGCTCATTTTATTGAGGATTATGAAAAAATCGGCTATGAAGTCATTCCGACATTCATTGGCGACCCTGAATTGCAGCAGCGCCTGATGCCTGTACTCGAAGGCAAAATCAGTGTACTGGCGGGCCAATCAGGCGTCGGCAAATCAACGATGCTCAATACGATTCTGCCGGCGCTCGAGCTGAAAACTGATGCCATTTCGAAAGCCTTGAACCGAGGCAAGCATACGACGCGCCACGTCGAGCTGATCGAGGTCAATAACGGCTTGCTGGCCGACACGCCAGGATTCAGTTCATTCGATTTTGATACGGTTGAAAAAGAAGAACTTTCCGAGTTCTTCCCTGAATTCGCTGCCCGTTCAAACGGCTGCAAATTCCGGGAATGCCTTCATTTAAATGAACCGAAATGCGCAATCAAAGCAGCAGTGGAAAATAAAGAAATCCCGGAATACCGCTATAAGCATTACTTGAAATTCCTGGATGAAATTATGACGAGAAAGCCGAGGTACTCCAATGATTAAAATTGCACCTTCGATACTAGCAGCAGATTTTGCAAAATTGGGAGAAGAAGTTCTCGAAGTTGAAAAAGCAGGAGCGGATTGGATCCACATTGATGTCATGGATGGCCATTTCGTTCCGAATATCTCTTTTGGCGCGATTGTGGTGGACGCTATCCGCCCATTGACGAAACTTCCGCTTGATGTCCACTTGATGATTGAAAATGCAGACCGCTACATCGAGGATTTCGCCAAAGCAGGAGCGGATTACATCACGGTCCATGTTGAAGCATGCCCGCATTTGCACCGGACAATCCAATTGATCCGCGCATCCGGTGTTAAGCCAGGGGTCGTTTTGAATCCGCATTCGCCGATCGAAACAATTCTTCCAATCCTTGAAGATATTGATCTCGTATTGTTCATGACGGTCAACCCGGGCTTCGGCGGCCAGAAATTCATCGAATCGGTCGTGCCGAAAGTGGAACAATTGTCGAAAATCATCCGTGAAAAAGGCTTGTCAATCGACATCCAAATCGACGGCGGCATCAATGAAGAAACGATTATTCCATGTGCGAAAGCCGGCGCCAATGTATTTGTAGCAGGTTCTGCAATTTTTGGGAAAAGGGATCGCCGCGAAGCATTGCAGGCGATCAAACGGGCTGGAGAAGAGGCCATCTCATGAATGTCGTAATTGTCGGCAGCGGACCGGTGGACGAACTGCCGGACTTCGCCGCTTGGCCAGATGCGGTATTCATCGGGGTGGACGCGGGGACATTGGTGTTGCTGGAACAAGGCATTTTTCCTAAAGCTGCGGTCGGCGATTTCGATTCGGTGTCGCAGAGGGAATTGGATGAAATCGCTTCGCTGTTCCCTGATTTCAGCCGGGCAGAAGAAGAAAAGGATGAAACCGATACGGAACTTGCGCTGGAGAAGGCGATGGAATTTTCACCGCAGCATGTTTTTGTGGCGGGTGTAACCGGTGGACGGCTGGATCATTACATGAGCGCGCTCCACGCTGTTTACCATGTCCATCTCAAGCATTCCGGCATCAAGTTCTACATCGTCAACAAACAGAACCGCATCCGCTTTTTGGAACCCGGCATCCACAAAATCCAACGGGAAAACGGCTACCGCTTCATCTCGTTTTATCCATTCGCTGAGGAGATTGAAGGCTTCACATTGGAGAACTTCAAATATCCTGTTGTGGATGAAACCATCCGTTTCGGTTCCACGCGTTTCGTCAGCAACGAATTTGACGGCGAGGGCACCGTGTCCTTTACAAAAGGCAGCTGCATCGTCATCGAAAGCGCAGACATATGAAAAGGTGCATCGGATTTTTCCGATGCACCTTTTATTTTTGGGGATAGCTATTAAAAATTCAATTGATGAGCCGATATTCCGCAAAACAGCCCCGCTTTCCTGCGGGCTTGCGCCGAACTAACTCGTGCTAGTGCACGAGTGGATTTCGGCACTTCGCTCTCCCGCGGGAGTCGGGACTGGTTTGCTCCATATCTGGAGATTTGAACAATATGCAGTTACTTCTATCTTTCAAATTTTTCAATAAAAGAAATGATCCTTTACTAAGAAATACCATTGAATGAAGTGGATGACGGCGACTCCAGCGGGAGCAGTGATGGAGCAAAGCGACAGAGCGACGAGCTGAAGACCCTGGACTGATCAAAGCGAGGGAAGAGGCTTCAGCCGTGCCCGCGGAAAGCGTCCGGCTGAAGCGAAATGAAATATATATTAAATAGCGCATTATGATTCTTAAAAAAGAAAAAATGCCGGATCTGACTGATGTCAGATTCGGCATTCGTGTTGGGCGAGTGATTAAACGCGCTCAACTTTTCCTGATTTCATTGCTCTTGCAGAAACCCATACACGTTTCGGTTTACCGTTTACAAGGATACGAACTTTTTGAAGGTTTGCTCCCCATGTACGTTTTGTCGAGTTTAACGCGTGTGAACGAGCGTTTCCAGCGCGAGCTTTACGTCCGCTAATAGCACATACTTTAGGCATGTAAGTCCCTCCTCACAAGTGAAGCTGAAAATTATAATAGAATTTCAGTTCGTTTTTCGTTTCACATACTTTAATAATTTACCACAGGTATTTAGCCTTTGCAAGATATTTTCACAGGTCTTTCAAGAAAAAAACCTTTACACCCCAAACGCCTGCTTTTCTTGTATAATGGTTTCATGTAGAATGAAAAGAGTGAAATAGGACTCAAGGAGGAATTCCAATGTCGATTGAATTGAAAAACGAATACGGCCAAATCGATATTTCCAATGATGTAATCGCCCAAATTGCAGGCGGAGCGGCAATCGAATGCTACGGAATCGTAGGGATGGCGACGAAGCATCAGATCAGAGATGGCCTGACCGATATATTGCGCAAAGAGAATTTCGCTAAAGGTGTCATTGTCCGCCAGGAAGATAAAGATTTGAGCATTGATATGTATGTCATCATCAGCTACGGAACAAAAATTTCCGAAGTGGCGTACCAAGTCCAGTCCAAAGTGAAATACACAATTACCAAGACGCTTGGCATGCCTGTCAAAGCAGTCAATATTTATGTTCAAGGAGTTCGTGTGACGAACCCGTAAGAGGAGGAAGAAACGGCTATGAAGTCTTTAAATGGAATTCAGTTCGCGGATATGGTGCAGATGGGTGCCCATCACCTTTATCAAAATGCGGATTATGTAGATGCATTGAATGTATTTCCAGTGCCAGACGGTGATACTGGAACGAACATGAACTTGTCTATGACTTCGGGGGCGAAAGAAACCGAAGCGCATGCACAAGAACATATCGGCAAAACGGCAGGAGCATTATCAAAAGGATTGTTGATGGGAGCGCGCGGAAATTCGGGCGTTATTTTATCGCAATTATTCCGAGGTTTTGGCAAATCGATTGCCAATGAACCGGAATTGTCGGCTGTCAAATTTGCGGAAGCTCTTCAGCACGGCGTAGAAACAGCGTATAAAGCGGTGATGAAGCCGGTTGAAGGCACAATCTTGACTGTAGCTAAAGACGCTGCAGCAAAAGGCATGGAAGTTTCAAAAACAGAAACGGATGTTATTACGCTTTTCGAAGCCGTGGTCATGGAAGCGAAAGCTTCACTTGAACGCACACCGGATCTGCTTCCTGTATTAAAAGAAGTCGGCGTTGTCGACAGCGGCGGCCAAGGGCTAGTCTACGTGTACGAAGGATTTCTTGCTTCATTGAAAGGCGAGCAATTGCCGGAGAAGCATGCCCATAACACGATGGATGATTTGGTCAGCGCTGAACACCATAAGAACATCGCAGGCTTCATGGACACATCGGATATTGAATTCGGTTATTGCACGGAATTCATGGTGAAATTCGAAGAAGGCAAAAAAGAATTCAACGAAGCAGCTTTCCGTACAGACTTGAGCGGCTACGGCGATTCGCTTTTGGTCATCTCGGATGATGAAGTCGCGAAAATCCATATCCACTCGGAAGAACCGGGCAAAGTGCTTACATACGGCCAAGAATACGGCAGCTTGATTTCGATGAAAATCGAGAACATGCGCCAACAGCATATCGATATCGTTGGCGAGGATTTCCGCAAAGGCGAACCGAAAAAAACGGCGACGCATCCTTACGCAGTCGTGACTGTCGCAATGGGTGAAGGCGTAGCTGAACTTCTCAGAAGCATCGGAGCATCTTACGTCATTGAAGGCGGGCAAACGATGAACCCCTCGACGGAAGACATCGTCAACGCGGTTAAATCGATCGGTGCAGAACGCGTACTGATTTTGCCGAACAATAAAAACATCATCATGGCAGCCGAGCAGGCGGCGGAATTGCTCGATATCGAAGCAGCCGTAGTGCCAACTAAAGACGTGCCGCAGGGAATGGCCGCATTGCTGGCATTCAATGCCAACGCGACAGTTGATGAAAACCTGAAAACAATGGCGAATGCATCGAAACAAGTGAAATCGGGCTCTGTGACATTTGCAGTCCGTGATACTACAATTGATGGCGTGACCATTACGAAAGATGACTTCATGGGAATCTCAGAAGGCAAAATCGTCATTTCAGATGCCAGCTTAGAGCGGGTTACGGAAGAATTGGCGAAAAAACTCATCGATGAAGATTCTGAAATCGTCACTATTCTTTTCGGTGAAGATGTGAACGAATCGGATGCTGAGAAATTGGGCGGATTCATCGAAACCCTCAATAGCGAAGTCGAAGTGGAAATCCACAACGGCAAGCAGCCGCTTTATCCTTATATAATTTCTGTTGAATAGAAACCCTTAGCGCATACAAATGTATGCGCTTTTTTATTTTTGTAGATTGTGGCAAATTCATGTACACTGAAGGTAGACGCAACTAGATAGAAAGGGGTTTGAGCAATGAAGTTCAAATCTGTTTTTGATATTATAGGACCGGTCATGATCGGTCCCTCTTCTTCGCATACGGCGGGTGCCGCGCGCATCGGAAGAGTGGCAAGGGATTTATTCGGCCGCCAGCCGAAATGGGCGAAGATCCATTTATACGGCTCGTTCGCCGAGACATATAAAGGGCATAGCACGGATGTAGCAATCGTCGGCGGACTGTTGGACTACGATACGTTTGATGAGCGCATCAAAACTTCTTTTGAAGAAGCGGAAAAGCTGGGCATGGCATTCGAGTTCATCCCGGAAACCGCCAGCGTTGAACACCCGAATACCGCACGCATCGTCATTGGCGATGAACGTTCGGAAATGTCGCTGATGGGCATTTCCATCGGTGGCGGTAAAATAGAAATCACGGAATTGAACGGATTCCCGCTGCGCTTGTCCGGCAACCATCCGGCGATCCTGGTGGTCCATGATGACCGCTCTGGCTGCATCGCAAACGTAGCGAATTGCTTGTATAAATACGATATCAACATCGGCCATATGGAAGTGTCCCGGAAAGAAAAAGGGGACATGGCGCTTATGGTCATTGAAGTGGATCAGAATGTCGACAAAGAAGTGTTGGATGAGCTTACTGAGCTGCCGAACATTACACAAGTGACGCGAATCGCTGATTGAGAAGGAGGCAAATGGAGTGGAACCTTTATTCCGCAATGTAAAAGAATTGGTGGCACGGGCTGAACAGGAAAATAAATTGATTTCAGAAATCATGATTGAGCAGGAAATGCTCGTCACTGACCGGCCGCGCGAAGATATCATGAAACAGATGGACCGCAATTTGACGGTCATGGAAGAAGCCGTTGAAAAAGGGCTGAAAGGCGTGCATTCCGTATCCGGTTTAACAGGCGGCGACGCTGTTTTGCTGCAGGCGTATATGGAAAAAGGCAATACGCTGTCAGGCAACCTTTTATTGGACGCTGTCAGCAAAGCTGTGGCGACAAACGAAGTCAACGCGGCGATGGGTACGATTTGTGCGACACCTACAGCGGGTTCAGCAGGCGTTGTGCCAGGAACCTTGTTTGCAGTAAAAAACCAGCTTAACCCAACTCGGGAACAGATGATCCGTTATTTGTTCACGTCGGGTGCTTTCGGCTTTGTTGTCGCGAATAATGCGTCGATTTCAGGTGCAGAGGGCGGCTGCCAAGCGGAAGTCGGATCAGCTGCCGGAATGGCCGCTGCTGCGATCGTGGAGATGGCGGGCGGAACACCGCAGCAATCTTCTGAAGCATTTGCGATTACATTGAAAAATATGCTCGGACTGGTTTGTGATCCAGTGGCAGGCCTTGTCGAAGTGCCTTGCGTCAAACGCAATGCCATGGGCGCAGCCAATTCGGTTGTAGCTGCCGATATGGCACTTGCAGGCGTAACCAGCCGCATTCCATGCGATGAAGTGATCAGCGCAATGTATGAAATCGGTAAATCGATGCCGAGCGCATTGAGAGAAACGGCAAAAGGCGGACTTGCCGCTACTCCGACCGGCAAATGGCTGGAAGCGAAAATATTTGGCGGGTCCGTGGTCGGCAGTGGGCAGTAAAGATTCTGTCGCTGTTTTAAAAGGCGTCGGCAGACAAGCTGCGGAAACTTTACAGGAAATGAAGATTGAAACGATCCATGATCTGATTATGACATTTCCTTACCGCCATGAAGATTTCCAGCTGAAAGATCTGGCTGATACACCGCATAATGAACGGGTGACTGTGGAGGGAAGGGTCGAAAGTGAGCCTTCCGTCCTTTTTTTAGGAAAAAACAAGTCGCGGACAACTGTCCAAGTGATGGTGGGCCGCCATTTGATCAAAGCGATTTTCTTCAATCAGCCTTACGTCAAAGCCAAGCTGCACATCGGTGAGATTGTCACGCTAGCCGGCAAATGGGACCGCGGCCGCCAAATCATCACGGTGCAAAGCCACACAATCGGCCCGCGCACAGGCGGCGCTGATTTTGAGCCGGTCTATAGTTTGAAAGGCAGCATCCACCAGAAGACGTTCCGCAAATTGATGCGGCAAGCGCTGGATATTGCTAAATCCGACCTAGAAGACTGTTTGCCGGAGCGTTTTCGCACAGCCTATCACTTGGCGTCTATTGAAGATGCCTTGGAATGGGTTCATTTCCCGGTGGACGGTGAAGCGCTGAAACAGGCGAGACGCCGTTTTGTCTACGAAGAATTGCTGATTTTCCAATTGAAGATGCAGGCATTGCGGAAAAAGAACCGCGAAGAAGAAGGCGGCTCGTTTATCGACTATGACCTGAACGAATTGAAAAAGTTCATCCAATCACTGCCATACGGCTTGACCGGCGCACAAAAACGCGTTGTCAATGAAATCTCGAAAGATATGAAAGAACCGTTCCGCATGAACCGGCTGCTTCAAGGAGACGTCGGTTCAGGCAAAACGGTTGTCGCTGCCATTGCGCTTTACGCAGCGGTGACAGCGGGACAGCAAGGGGCGTTGATGGCACCGACCGAAATTCTGGCTGAGCAGCACGCCAATACCTTAGCGGAATGGTTCGCGGATTTCCCCGTGAAGATTGCGTTGTTGACGGGATCGGTCAAAGGAAAACGGCGCCAATTGATTCTGGATCAATTGGCGGCTGGGGAAATCGATATGCTGATTGGCACCCACGCATTGATCCAACCGGATGTTGCGTTTAAGAAATTGGGACTGGTCATCACTGATGAGCAGCACCGCTTTGGCGTGGATCAGCGCCGAGTCTTGAAAGACAAAGGCTATAATCCGGATGTCTTGTTCATGACAGCGACCCCGATTCCGCGGACGCTCGCAATATCGGCATTCGGTGAGATGGACGTTTCAGTCATCGATGAAATGCCGGTGGGCCGCAAAGAGATTGAAACTTTTTGGATGAAAAAAGACATGTTCGGCAAAATCGTGGGCCGGATGGAAAAAGAGCTGGCGGCAGGCCGCCAAGCATACGTCATTTGCCCGCTGATCGAGGAGTCGGATAAGCTTGATTACCAGAATGCTGTCGATCTGTTCCAGCAACTATCCAGCCATTTCTATGGCAAGTTCACGGTCGGTTTGATGCACGGACGCTTGCATAGCGATGAAAAAGAACAGACAATGCGTTCGTTCTCTGAAGGCGAAGTGGCAGTGCTTGTTTCCACAACAGTCGTTGAAGTCGGCGTGAACGTGCCAAATGCCACGTTCATGCTGATCTACGACGCGGAACGCTTTGGCCTGTCGCAGCTTCACCAGCTGCGGGGCCGGGTCGGCCGGGGCAGCGATCAATCGTATTGTGTGTTGCTGGCGGATCCGAAAACGGAAGTCGGCAAAGAACGCATGTCTTCGATGACGGAAACCAATGACGGCTTTGTGCTGGCAGAGAAAGATCTTCAGCTGCGCGGGCCCGGAGACTTTTTCGGGCGCAAGCAAAGCGGCATACCGGAGTTCAAAATGGCGGATCTTGTGCATGATTACCGGGCACTGGAAACAGCGCGCAAAGATGCGGAGTCATTAGTGAGTTCCGAAGAATTTTGGACCAGCGACGAAATGGCGTGCCTTCGCAGCCAGCTCGAAAAATCGGGTGCACTGGCCGGAGGCAGGCTTGACTGAGAATGCAGGGTGCAGATTATCCTTGCATTCTTTTTTTGTTATTTATATACTCATATTAGTACCAAGTGCTAATAGCGGGCGGTGACAAGATGAAAAAACCGAAAAAAGAACGGCAATTGGCGCTGACGGCGTCCATAAAAGAAAACCCTTTTGTGACGGACGAGGAATTGTCGGCAAATTTTGGCGTCAGTGTCCAAACGATACGCCTTGACCGCATGGAATTGTCGATTCCCGAACTGCGGGAACGCATCAAGCATGTAGCCGTTAAGACATTTGAAGATGAAGTGAAGTCTTTGCCGATTGACGAAGTAATCGGGGAGATTATCGATATTGAATTGGATGAAAAAGCGATTTCTCTTTTCGACGTTAAACCGGAACATGTATTTCAACGCAACCAGATTGCCCGCGGCCACCATTTATTCGCTCAAGCGAATTCATTGGCGGTAGCTGTCATGAATGACGAACTCGCGCTCACCGTAAAATCCGAGCTGCAGTTTCTGCGGCCTGTAAGGGCAGGACAGCGTGTAGTGGCGAAAGCGCAAGTAATCGACCGGAATCCGGAGAAAAATCGGGCATATGTAAAAGTCGTCTCGACTGTTGATCAGGCGACCGTATTTATCGGCACATTTGAAATGTACCGAATGACTGAGCAAAGCGAAGGTGACGGAAATTGATCATAGCAGTAGATGGCATGGGCGGAGACAACGCCCCGAAAGAAATTATTGCAGGCGTTTATAAAGCGCTTGAAGAATTCAGCGATTTGCAGATTCAATTGTATGGCAGGCAAGACCGGATGGCAGAGTATTTGAAAGACCATAACCGATTGGCCGTCATTCACTGTGAAGAAATAATCGAGTCGACGGACGATCCTGTCCGGGCAGTACGGCGCAAGAAAGACTCTTCGATGGTGCAGATGGCGCTGGCAGTGAAAGAAGGCCGGGCAGATGCTTGTGTATCGGCAGGCAATACCGGCGCGTTGATGTCAGCTGGCTTATTCGTGGTCGGCCGGATTGAAGGGGTAGACCGCCCGGCGCTCGCGCCGACGCTTCCGACAATTGACCGCAAAGGATTCCTGATGCTCGATATGGGGGCAAACGCAGAAGCGCGTCCGGAGCATCTGGTGCAATACGCCATCATGGGCAGCATATACGCAGAAAAAGTGCGCGGCATCACAAATCCGACAGTCGGCTTGTTGAATATCGGCACAGAAGAAAAGAAAGGCAACGAATTGACAAAAGCAGCCTTTCCGCTCTTGAAAGAAGCCCCGATTAATTTTATCGGCAACGTAGAATCGCGTGATTTATTGAATGGTGTCGCTGATGTTGTGGTGACGGACGGCTTTACCGGCAATATGGTGCTGAAAACGATCGAAGGCACGGCGATGAACGTTTTTGCGATGATCAAAGATGTGTTCAATAGCTCGGCGAAGACGAAATTGGCGGCTTTATTGGTCAAAGACGATTTGCGCGGCTTGAAAGGCATGCTCGATTACAGCGAATATGGCGGTGCGGGGCTATTCGGCTTGAAGGCTCCGGTCATCAAAGCGCATGGCTCATCCAATGGCACTGCGCTGTTCAATGCCATCCGCCAGGCGCGGACAATGGTGGAAAATGATGTAGCGGGAACGATATACAGCACGCTGAAAAAGGAGAACCCTCATGACTAAAATTGCATTTATTTATCCAGGGCAAGGTTCACAAGCTGTCGGAATGGGCGAAAGCTTTTTATCCGACAGCAAGAGCCTTGAGTTTTTCAAACAGGTCGATGAAGTGCTGAGCGTCAATTTGTCGCAGATGATGCTTGAAGGCCCGCAGGAACACTTGACCCTTACATACCATGCGCAGCCGGCATTGTTGACGGTGAGCTCGATGATTACAGAACGCTTGAACCGCGCCGGGATCTTCCCGGATTACACAGCCGGGCATAGCCTGGGTGAATACAGCGCGCTTGTCGCTTCAGGCGTCCTGCCGTTTGAAAAAGCGGTCGATATCGTCCATAAGCGGGGCTTGTTCATGAACGAAGCAGTGCCTGCAGGAGAAGGGGCGATGGCTGCCATTCTAGGGATGGATAGCACAGAGCTGGAAAAAGTGACGAATGAAGTGACGGATTCGGTCGGCGTCGTCCAATTGGCGAATCTGAATTGCCCAGGGCAAATCGTCATTTCCGGAACGAAAGCGGGCGTTGACAGAGCTTGTGTGCTCGCGAAAGAACGCGGCGCCAAACGGGCAATTCCTCTTGACGTCAGCGGTCCGTTCCATTCAGAATTGATGCGGCCGGCATCGCAGGCGTTGTCGAAAGTGCTGAGCGAGGCCTTTTTGGAAGATGCCAAAGTACCGGTTATCACGAACGTTACAGCGAAAAGTGAAACCCATGCTTCCCAAATCCAGGAGCTATTGGTGCGCCAATTGTACTCGCCGGTCCTCTGGGAGCAATCGGTGCGTGAAATGATCGACTTGGGCGTCACCGTATTTGTGGAAATCGGGCCCGGAAAAGTGCTTAGCGGCCTTGTGAAGAAAATTGACCGTTCAGCGGTAACACTGCCAGTATACGATTTGGCAACGTTTGAAAAAGCGGTAGAGGAGCTGGCGAAATGACCAACTTAACAGGGAAAACAGCAATTATCACAGGAGCTTCGCGCGGCATCGGTGCGGAAATCGCCCGTAAAATGGCCGAAGCCGGTGCTAAGATTGTCGTTAATTACAGCGGCAGCCAGGCAAAAGCGGAAGCTGTCGTAGAAGAAATCAAAAACAATGGCGGCGAAGCGATTGCTGTGAAAGCAGACGTTGCAGACGCAGATGCCGTGAAAGCGATGGTCGATCAGGCGATGCAGGCTTTCGGCTCAGTGGATATCCTTGTCAACAATGCAGGCATCACACGCGATAATTTGATGATGCGCATGAAAGACGATGAGTGGGATGACGTCATCAACACGAATCTGAAAGGCGTCTTTATCTGCACCAAAGCGGTGACGCGCCAAATGATGAAACAGCGCTCTGGGCGCATCGTCAACATTGCGTCGATTGTCGGCGTGATGGGCAATGCGGGACAGGCGAATTATGTGGCAGCTAAAGCCGGTGTCATCGGCTTGACGAAGACAACAGCACGCGAACTTGCGAGCCGGAATATCACGGCAAATGCTGTGGCTCCAGGGTTTATCACAACGGATATGACGGATAAATTGGGCGAAGACATCCAAAAAACGATGCTTGCGCAAATTCCCCTCGGCCGTTTCGGCAAACCGGAAGAAGTGGCGAAAGCGGCGCTTTTCCTGGCGTCAGACGACGCATCTTATATGACTGGGCAGACGCTTCATCTTGACGGAGGCATGGTCATGTAGGAAGAAATTTTGTATACTGATTTGAGGGGAGGTGACGGCATTGTCAACAGTATTAGAGCGCGTAACAAAAGTAATCGTAGATCGTCTAGGTGTGGAAGAAAGCGAAGTAAAGCTTGAAGCTTCATTCACAGGCGACCTTGGTGCAGATTCATTGGACGTAGTTGAATTGGTTATGGAACTTGAAGACGAATTCGACATGGAAATTTCTGATGAAGACGCAGAAGGTATGGCAACAGTAGGCGACGCGGTAACGTATATCGAAAAAAAGCAAGCATAATCTGATTACACTCTCGACGCACAGAAGCTTTTAGCAAAGCGGCTGTGCGTCGCTTTGTTTTTTTGCACAAAGCTTCAAAAAAAGGTAAAATTAGAGGCAGAACGTTAAAGGAAGGCAGATTACAATGGCAATGAAAAGAAAAGTGAATCAGCAGAAGCCTGGATTGATCAAAGAAAGCTCGCGGGCAGCCTTTGACCAATTGCAAAAGGACTTGAATATTAAATTTGAACAGCCGGCGTTGCTTTATCAGGCATTTACGCATTCTTCTTATGTCAACGAACACAGAAGAAGGTATTACCTCGATAACGAACGCCTTGAATTTTTGGGAGACGCAGTATTGGAATTGTCAGTTTCTCACTTTTTGTATGCAAAGTATCCAGAAATGAGCGAGGGCAAGCTGACAAAGCTGCGTGCAGCAATCGTCTGCGAACCTTCATTGGTGACGTTTGCCAATGAGCTCAATCTCGGCAACTACATCTTGCTTGGAAAAGGTGAGGAACAGACAGGCGGCCGGACGCGCCCTGCGCTATTGGCGGATGTATTTGAATCGCTGATCGGCGCTTTGTATTTGGACCAGGGCTTGGAAGCGGTTGTCAGCTTTATGGAAGTGGTGCTATTTCCAAAAGTTGAAGTCGGTGCATTTTCCAACGTCATGGATTACAAGAGCCAGCTCCAGGAATTGGTGCAGCAAAAGAACAATGGCTCATTAAGCTACGAAATCATCGATGAAAAAGGCCCTGCACACAGCCGCGTGTTTGTGACGCGGGTATCGCTCGCTGATCAGGAACTCGGCATCGGCAATGGCCGCTCGAAAAAAGAAGCGGAGCAAAAAGCCGCTCAGCTGGCCATCCTTAAATTGCAGGAAGCAACGGAGGATTAGAACATGTTTTTGAAACGATTAGAAGTCATGGGGTTCAAGTCGTTCGCCGATCGCATCGGCATCGATTTCGTCCCCGGCGTGACAGCAGTTGTCGGACCTAACGGAAGCGGCAAGAGCAACGTCACCGATGCAATCCGCTGGGTGCTTGGCGAGCAATCGGCCAAATCTTTGCGCGGCGCAAAAATGGAAGATGTCATTTTTGCCGGCAGTGAATCCAGAAAGCCGCTGAATTTTGCGGAAGTTACTTTGGTATTGGATAATACGGACGGCAGTGCCCCTCTCGATTACAGCGAAATCAGCGTGACGAGAAGGGTTTTTCGCAGTGGTGAAAGTGCGTATTTGCTGAATAAGCAAAATTGCCGCCTGAAAGATATTACGGATCTATTTATGGATTCCGGACTCGGGAAAGAAGCTTTTTCCATTATTTCCCAAGGTCGGGTTGACGAAATTCTCAACAGCAAAGCGGAAGAGCGCCGCTCGATTTTTGAAGAAGCAGCGGGCGTTTTAAAGTATAAGCAGCGCAAGAAGAAGGCGGAATTCAAACTTAGCGAAACCGATGAAAACTTGAATCGCGTATTGGATATCCTGCATGAACTTGATGGCCGTATGGAGCCGCTGCAGATTCAGGCATCGACTGCCCGCGATTATTTGGATATGAATGAACAATTGAAAGGCGCAGATATTGCCTTATTGGCTTTTGATATTACGCAGCTTGTACAACAAATGGCAGCACTGGAAGAAGATGCAGCTTCCCACTCACGCAAAGAGCGGGAGTTAGCGGCTGATATTGAAGAAAAAGAACATGGGGTTAAAACGATCCGCTCGGCATTGAAAAAGCTGGACGATGAAATCGACGGCTCCCAGCAGCAATTGGTAGAGGCCAGCAGCGAAAGTGAGAAATGGGAAGGCCGCAAGCTGTTGATGTCTGAGAAAAAGAATAACGCAGACCGCCAAGCGCAACAGCTGACTGCGAGCCTGGATGGCGAAAAGCAGGAAAATGCAGCCCTCCACAAAAAGCATCGCGAACAAATGGCGATGCTGCAGGAGCGCAAAGCCGAACAACTAGCGATCCGCCAATCCGTGAAAGTGCTGGAGGACCAGCTCAACCGGTCGCCTGCTGATATTGACAACGATATCGAAACCCATAAATCCACGTATATCGATTTGATGAACGAACAGGCAAGCGTCCGAAACGAATTGAAGAATATCGATTTGCAGGAACAGCAAGTCTCGGAATCGAGCAGCCGCATCGCCGTACAAGAGGCGGATTTTTCGACTGAATTGGCACGCCTTGATGAAGAAAAAACGGCTGCCGGGGGAAAACTCGAAAACATCCGGACATTGCTGGAAGAAAAACGTGCACAATACAAAGCGGCGGAATCAACCTATACCAGCAAAAAGCAGGCGTTTGATAAAAAACAAACGATGTTGTTCCAGGCTTACCAGTCGCAAAAGCAACTGAGTTCCCGTGTGGAAACCTTGCAAGAGCTGGAAGCGGATTTTTCCGGCTTTTTCCAAGGTGTCCGCGAAGTCCTGGTGGCGCGTGACAAACGCCAACTCTCCGGCATCGTCGGGGCGGTTGCTGAAATTGTCCAAGTGGACCAGCAATACGCAAAAGCGATCGAAACGGCGCTTGGCGCAGCCAGTCAGCATATCGTCACGGAAAATGAACAAAACGCCCGTGAAGGCATCGAATTTTTGCGCAATAAACGCGCAGGGCGCTCTACGTTCCTGCCAATGACTGTCATGAAATCACGGAAAATCCCTTCCAGTAGCATAGCGGCTATAGAGCAGCATCCGTCATTTGTGAAAATGGCGTATGAACTGGTCGGCTATGATCAGAAATACGGAATGATCGTGGAAAACTTGCTTGGCAATGTCATTATCGCGAAAGATTTAAAAGGTGCATCGGCCATTGCGAAATTGACGATGAACCGTTACCGCACCGTTACGCTAGAAGGTGATGTCGTTAATGCGGGCGGTTCGATGACAGGCGGCGCCAACAAGACCCAGGCTTCGTTCTTTACTCGGAAAGCCGAACTCGAACAATTGGTCATTCAGCTGAAGGAATTGACGAGCACCATCGCCCAAGCTGAAAAGACTGTGAAAAAAGAACAGCAAGAAGTCACCGAAGCGGAACAGGCATTGAACAATTTGCGTTCTGAAGGTGAAAAATACCGCGACATGGAAGCCGAGCGCGCGATTATACTGCGCGAAATCGAAGCTGTCTTGAAGACGACGAAAGACCGCTACGGGCTGTTTCAAGCAGAGCGAAGCAATAAAACACATGATTTGTCCGCATTGGCCGACAAAAAAGAGGCAGCTGCAGACCGGCTAGGCGAAATCAGCGGTGAATTGCTGTCGATTTCCAAACAGATCGACGAATTGACGCAGTTCAAGCAGCAGAACGATTCGGCCCGTGATTCGGTCATTTCCAAACTCGCAGACCAGAAATCTTCGCTTGCTGTCATGAAAGAGCGCGTTGCTCAGCTGATCGTCAGCGAAGCGGAGCTTTTGGAACGGAAAGAGAAAAGCGATTTGAAAATCCAGCAGCTGCAAAAAGAGCTCGATTGGATTCAGTCAGAAGAAGCTTCTAAAGTTTATTCCGATGACGATATCTTGCGCGAAATTACAGTCTGGACCAATAAGAAAGAGAATGTGCAACAGTCGCTTGCCGAGCTGAAAGCAGGCCGCACGGCTAAGCAGAGCGAACTGACAGCGCTTGAAGAGCAATTGAAAGAGCTTCAGCGCATCTACAAGGGCTTTGTCGAAGCGATCCGCATCTGCGAAGTCAAGTCGACGCGCATCGATGTCCAGATCCAAGGTTTCCTTTCCCAGCTGGAGAATAATTACCATATGACGATCGAAAAAGCACGTGAATTCAAACTGGCTGACGAAGAAGCGGCAGTCCGCAAGAAAGTGAAACTGCTGAAACAGTCGATTGAAGAATTGGGGCCGGTCAATATCGGAGCGATTGAAGAATTCGACCATGTCTCCGAGCGCCACAATTTCCTGACCGAACAGCGCAACGACCTGAACGAAGCAAAAGAGACGCTGCGCACCGTCATCCGGGAAATGGATGACGAAATGACCAGCCGTTTTGATGAAACATTCCATGCCATCCGCGGACATTTCCAGCGGGTCTTCCGCGAATTGTTCGGCGGCGGTTCCGCGGATCTCGTGCTGACCAATCCGGAAGATATGCTAATGACCGGCGTGGAAATTATCGCGCAGCCGCCTGGGAAAAAGCAACAGACATTAAGCCTGCTGTCAGGCGGCGAACGGGCGCTTACCGCCATCGCGCTGCTGTTTTCAATTTTGAACATTCGCCCGGTGCCTTTCTGCGTACTTGACGAAGTAGAAGCGGCGCTTGATGAATCGAATGTCGTACGTTACAGTCAGTACCTGAAGAAATTCAGCAAAAACACACAATTCATCGTCATCACGCACCGCAAAGGGACGATGGAAGGCGCGGATGTGCTGTACGGCATCACGATGCAGGAATCAGGTATTTCAAAACTGGTGTCCGTCAAATTGCAGGAACAAAATTAATAGAGGAGTGATCATGTGAGTTTCTTTAAAAAGCTGAAAGATAAATTTGCAGGAAACGCGGAAGCGGAAGAGTCGACAGAAAAATACAAAGAAGGCTTAACGAAAACGCGCACGGGCTTTACGTCGAAGATCAATGACCTCGTAGCGAAATACCGCAAAGTCGATGAAGATTTCTTTGAAGAATTGGAAGAAATCCTTCTTCAAGCGGACGTTGGATTTGAAACAGTCATGGAATTGATGGATGAACTGCGCTATGAAGTGCAGCGCCAAAACGTCCGTGACACATCGAGGGTCCAGTCTGTCATTTCTGAGAAATTGGTGGAAATCTATCAAGCGGGCGAAGAGCAAACCACTGAGCTGAATTTCGCGGATGACTTGACGGTGATTTTATTCGTCGGAGTCAATGGCGTTGGCAAAACGACAAGCATCGCCAAATTGGCGCACCGCTTGAAAAACGAAGGCAAATCGGTCCTTTTGGCAGCGGGCGACACATTCCGTGCTGGAGCAATCGAACAATTGGACATCTGGGGCAAGCGCGTCGGAGTCGACGTCATCAAACAAAGTGAAGGGTCTGACCCGGCAGCGGTCATGTACGATGCCGTCCGTGCAGCAAAATCGCGCGGCGTGGACGTATTGATCTGCGATACCGCCGGACGCCTGCAGAACAAAGTCAATTTGATGAAAGAGCTGGAGAAAGTGAACCGGGTCATCGCACGCGAAATTCCTGGCGCACCGCATGAAGTCCTGCTGGCGCTGGACGCGACGACTGGCCAGAACGCATTGATCCAAGCGCAGATGTTCAAAGAAGTGACAAACGTGACGGGCATTGTCCTGACGAAGCTTGACGGCACTGCAAAAGGCGGGATCGTCCTCGCGATCCGCAGCAAGCTGAAAATCCCCGTGAAATTTGTGGGGCTTGGTGAGCAAATGGATGACTTGCAGCCGTTCGACCCGCAAAAATACGTCTATGGCCTGTTTGCGGAAGGTTTGGACAAAGAAGAAGCGATGGAACTCTTAGAAGGAGACAAGTAAAATTACTTGACGCCCAACTCTGTTTTCAGTATCGTAAAAAGAAGAGTGGATGAGGTGAACTGCAATGATGGGCTTAGAAAAAACAACGCGCATGAATTACCTGTTCGATTTTTATCAGGAATTGCTGACGCCTAAACAGCGCAGCTATATGGAGCTCTATTATTTGGACGACCATTCCTTGGGGGAAATCGCAGAAGCGTATAATATCACCCGCCAAGCGGTTTATGACAATATCCGCCGCACTGAAGCGATGCTTGAAGAATATGAAGCCAAACTGCAGCTGTTCGAGAAATTCCAAAAACGGCAGCAGCTGGTTACGGCATTTGAAAAAGAACCCTTTACAGAAGAACGGGTACGGGAATTCCTCGGCCAGTTAAAAGAATGGGATTAGGAGGCGATAGCAATGGCATTTGAAGGATTAGCTGAACGCCTGCAAGGCACCATCCAAAAGATCAAAGGCAAAGGTAAAGTGTCGGAAGCGGACGTCAAAGAAATGATGCGCGAAGTCCGCTTCGCTTTGATCGAAGCGGATGTCAACTTGAAAGTCGTAAAAGAATTCGTGAAAAAAGTCAGTGAACGCGCAATCGGTGTGGACGTCATGGAAAGCTTGACGCCAGGCCAGCAAGTCGTGAAGATCGTAAAAGACGAGTTGACGGAATTGATGGGCGGCGACCAAAGCAAAATCGAATTCTCATCAAAGCAGCCGACCGTCATCATGATGGTGGGATTGCAGGGGGCGGGTAAAACGACCACTTCCGGTAAACTTGCCAGCTTGCTGCGCAAAAAAAAACAACCGCAAGCCGCTATTGGTGGCAGCCGACGTTTACCGTCCGGCCGCTATCCAGCAGCTCGAAACAATCGGCAAGCAATTGTCGCTGCCGGTCTTCTCGAAAGGCACGGATATTTCCCCTGTGGAAATTGCTCGGCAGGCGATCGAGTTCGCCAAACAGGAACATATGGACACGGTCATCATCGATACGGCCGGCCGTTTGCATGTCGATGAAGCACTGATGCAGGAATTGAAAGATATCCGCGCCCTTAAAGAGCCAGAAGAAATCTTCCTTGTCGTCGACGCAATGACAGGCCAAGACGCTGTCAACGTAGCGCAGAACTTCGATGAAGCTATCGGCATCACCGGAGTCGTGCTGACGAAGCTTGACGGCGATACACGCGGTGGTGCGGCTCTGTCCATCCGTTCCGTTACCCAGAAGCCGATTAAATTCGTCGGTATGGGCGAGAAAATGGATGCATTGGAGCCGTTTTATCCGGAACGCATGGCGTCACGGATCCTTGGCATGGGCGATATGCTGTCGCTGATTGAAAAGGCGCAGTCCAACGTCGATGAAGAAAAAGCGAGAGAACTGGAAGAGAAATTCCGGACTTCTTCGTTCACATTCGATGATTTCCTGGACCAGCTGTCGCAGGTGAAACAGATGGGCCCGCTGGACGAAATCCTGAAGATGCTGCCAGGCGCCAATAAAATCAAAGGGCTGGAAAATGCGAAAGTTGATGAAGGCCAGATGGCCCGTGTGGAAGCGATTATCCAATCGATGACGACGCAGGAGAAAACGACTCCTGACATCATGAACTCGAACCGCAAAAAACGCATTGCCAAAGGTTCGGGAACGACGATCCAAGACGTTAACCGTCTATTGAAGCAATTCGAAGACATGAAAAAAATGATGAAGCAGATGTCAGGCATGAGCCAAAAAGGCAAAAAGAAAGGCTCGATGCCTGGCCTGGATTCGCTTTTCAAATGATCCGAGAATGATTTATTGCGCGTGAAAACCGTTTAAAAACACGGCGAATCGCTGTTGCAGCAAAGAAATTTTAAGGTGTTAAGAAAAAATACTTTACAAACTATTTAAAGCTTGATAATATAATATCTTGTGTGAAACTATTCGGAGGTGCTTTAAGAAATGGCAGTAAAAATTCGCTTGAAACGTATGGGAGCTAAGAAATCTCCTTTTTACCGTATTGTAGTAGCTGACTCACGTGCTCCACGTGACGGCCGTCAAATCCAAACAGTGGGTACTTACAACCCGCTAACAGTTCCAGCTGAAGTTAAAATTGACGAAGAATTAGCGTTGAAATGGCTTCATGATGGTGCTAAACCATCTGACACAGTTCGCAACTTGTTTTCTCAAAACGGCATTATGGAGAAATTCCATAACGAAAAATTAAGCAAGTAAGGGAGTTTTCTTATGAAGCAGCTGATTGAAACCATTGTGAAACCGCTAGTCGATCATCCGGACGAAGTTCGCGTCGAAACTGACGAAAATGCAAGCCGTATTGTCTATAAACTTTCAGTGCATCCAGAAGATACAGGGAAAGTCATCGGTAAACAAGGACGCGTCGCGAAAGCGATCCGCTCCATCGTGTATTCAGCAGCTGGGAATCATCATAAGAAGAAAACTTACGTCGATATTGTGGATTAGCAAAAAAGGGAGGAGCCTAGGTTCCTCCCTTTTTTGTCAGCCAAAACAGAAACTGAAAGGATGTTTTATTGCGTGGAATGGTTTAATGTAGGAAAAATAGTCAACACTCACGGCATCCTTGGAGAAGTCCGTGTATTGTCACGTACGGATTTTCCGGAAGAGCGGTTTGCCGTCGGCATGAAACTGGGCTTGTTCAAGAAAAACGAAAAGAAACCGATTATGGTGACAATCGCCAGCCATCGGAAGCACAAAAATTTTGAATTGCTGACATTCGAAGGCTATCCGCACATCAATGATGTCGCAGAATTCAAAGACAGCTATCTGCGCATTTCAGAAAACGATTTAACGGAACTTGAAGACAACGCATATTACCACCATGAAATTCTTGGCTGTGAAGTGTATTCGACAGAAGGCGAGCTCATTGGCAAGGTAACCGAGATCCTGGAGACAGGAGCGAATGATGTATGGGAAGTGACGCCGGAAGCTGGCAAAAAACACTATATCCCGTATATCGAAGATGTCGTCAAAGAAATCGACATAGATGAAAAGAAAATCGTCATCGAAGTGCTGGAAGGCTTGTTGAACACATGAATATAAATGTCATTTCGCTCTTTCCGCCTATGTTCGAAGGGGTCTTCAACCAATCGATCATGAAAAAAGCCCAAGACAAAAATGCGGTCAAGCTGAACGTCGTGGATCTTCGGGAATTTGCCGACAATAAACGCCAGGTCGATGATTATCCTTTTGGCGGCGGAGCGGGCATGGTACTGAAACCCGAACCGATGTTCAATGCTGTCGAGTCGCTCGTCACGGACAAAAAGCCGCGCGTGATCTTAATGTGCCCACAAGGCGAACGCTTTACGCAGAAAAAAGCCGAAGAGCTTGCGCAGGAAGAAGAGTTGATCTTTATCTGCGGCCATTACGAAGGATACGATGAACGGATCCGGGAACATCTGGTGACAGATGAGATTTCCATCGGAGACTTTGTCCTCACCGGTGGCGAACTTGCCGCGATGACTGTCATTGACAGTGTCGTCAGGCTGCTTCCAGGGGTCCTTGGGAACGCTGACTCCTCTATCAAAGACTCATTCTCTACTGGCATGCTCGAACATCCCCAGTATACCCGTCCAGCTGATTTCAGAGGTTGGCAGGTGCCTGCTGTGTTGACTTCTGGAAACCATGGGAAAGTCGATCAATGGCGCGAAGAGCAGGCGTTGAAACGCACGCTTGAACGACGGCCGGATCTGCTTGAGCACATCCAGCTGACAAAGCAGCAGCAGAAGATTATCGATTCATTGAAAAACACCAGCAACAATCAAGAATAGACCTTGCATAACTGCTTGTTTAGTGATACCATGGAGTCTGTACTTTTATGTGAAGTACAGGATCACGGTGTTCCGCTGCAGCAGCAATTGTGTGCAAGAGCATCTGTAGAAGGAGAGAAAAAACATGCAAAACATTATTGCAGACATTACTAAAGATCAACTTCGTACAGACCACCCGGACTTCCGTCCAGGAGATACTGTCCGTGTACACGTGAAGGTCGTTGAGGGAACTCGCGAACGGATCCAGTTATACGAAGGAGTTGTAATCGGTCGCCGTGGAGGCGGAATCAGTGAATCATTCACAGTCCGCAAAATCTCTTATGGTGTTGGTGTTGAACGTACATTCCCTGTACACACGCCAAAGATTGCACAACTTGAAGTTACCCGCCGTGGTAAAGTTCGTCGTGCGAAATTGTACTACTTGCGTAACCTTCGCGGTAAAGCAGCACGCATCAAAGAAATTCGATAAGATTGCACTGATGAAAGAGGGCGAATGCGCCCTCTTTCTTTTTTGCGTAAAAAAAGAGTGCAGATCGTTAAACATTTAGCGTCGCATGACTTGTTGCCGGGGCTAAACGGGCACTTCCACTTTTCTATGTGTCCAGTTGCAGTGCCCAGCCCCTCGAGTCGCTTCAGCCTGTCCAGCAATGGCAAAGAGCGCCATTACCGGCCAGGCCTCCAGCGCTTGTCGGGGCTAAACGGGCACACCCGCTTTTCTTTGCTTAAGGCTTGGAATGTTGTACAATTACAGTAGAATGTTTGGGGAGGAACGCGCATGGAACGTGAAGTTAAACAGAAGAATGAGGTTTGGGAATGGTCAAAGGCGCTGTTGATTGCGTTCGGGCTTGCGGCAATTATTCGTGTTTTCTTTTTTACTCCAATTGTAGTGGATGGCGAATCAATGATGCCGACCTTGGAGCATGGCGACCGTATGATTGTCAACAAAATCGGCTATTCGGTAGGAGAGCCTGACCGATTCGATATCATCGTTTTTCATGCGCCTGAAGAAAAAGATTATATTAAGCGGATCATTGGCTTGCCGGGAGATCACATCGCTTATGAAAATGATCAGCTGTTTATTAATGGGCAAGCGGTGGAAGAGCCTTATTTGGATATTTACAAAGAAGGCATCACCGGCACATTGACAGAGGATTTTACGCTTGAAGAAAAAATCAATGAGAGTACGATACCTGAAGGTTATGTTTTCGTTATGGGAGACAACCGGAGAGCAAGCAAAGACAGCCGGCATATTGGTATAGTGCCAATGGATGACGTCATCGGTAATACGAGTTTCGTATTTTGGCCGATGGAAGAAGCAGGGCTCGTTAACTAAGGAGTGTTTTTATGACGATACAATGGTTTCCAGGGCATATGGCCAAAGCAAGAAGAGAAGTAACGGAAAAACTGAAGCTGGTCGACATCATTTTTGAACTGGTGGATGCCCGTCTTCCTTTATCCTCGCGCAATCCAATGATTGATCAAGTGATCCAGCACAAACCCCGGCTGATCATTTTGAACAAAATGGACATGGCCGATGAAACAGAAACAAAGAAATGGATCCGCTATTTCGAAGGGCAGGGTACACGTGCAGTTGCAATTAATTCCCTAGAAGGAAGAGGGCTGCAGGCGGTGACGAAAGCTTCGAAGGAAATTCTCGAAGACAAATGGAGCCGCATGATCGCCAAGGGCATTAAGCCGCGTGCCATCCGCGCAATGATTGTCGGCATTCCGAACGTTGGGAAGTCCACGCTGATCAACCGGCTGTCGAAAAAAAGCTTGGCTAAAACAGGAAACATGCCTGGAGTGACCAAAGCACAGCAATGGATAAAAGTCGGCAAGGAAATCGAACTTTTGGATACGCCGGGTATTTTGTGGCCGAAATTCGAAGATCAGGAAATCGGCTTTAAGCTGGCGGTGACGGGAGCGATTAAAGACTCTGTCATCCAAATGCAGGAGCTGGCGATTTACGCATTGAAATTCCTTGAACAACGGTATCCCGAGCGGCTGAAAGAGCGCTACGGCATTGATGGCGTGGATGATGAAATCGTCAATACTTTTGACGCGATCGGCAAAAGACGCAGTTTCGTATCACCGGACGGCGAAGTGGATTACGAAATGACCGCTGAGGCGATTGTCCGTGATATCCGCAATCAATACTTAGGGCGGGTCACGTTCGATTACCGTGACGAAATGATTGTCAAAGAAGAATGACGCTAAGGGCTGATTCCGTGAAACTGGGGTCAGCCCTTTTTTATTGCCCGCAGTTATTTGGTGTAGAAACAGCAAGAGAAAGGGAGAGGCTTATGCTGACAAGTGAAGCAATCAAAAAGCGGCTGGCGGCGGAAACCGACTGGCAGCCGTGGATGGACGAATTGCAGGAAGATGGACGGAAGTCAGTACAGGCCGCGTTGAAAAGCTGGCAGCGGAAAAAAGGGCTGCACGACAAATTATGGTTTGAACACGACGGGAAAATGTCATTTGACCAATCGTTCAAAGCGGATCCTGGCGAACGGGTCTGTGGAATTGACGAAGCGGGGCGGGGGCCGCTCGCTGGCCCAGTCGTAACGGCAGCTGTCATATTGCCGGACGACTGCAGCGCGCTGATCGGGCTGGACGACTCGAAGAAAATTCCGGCAGCCAAACGCAGGCTATTAGCGCAGCTCATCAAAGAGCAGGCTATTAGCTATGCTATACATATTCAGCCGCCTGAGAAAATCGATGAATTGAATATCTATCAGGCGACAAAGCAATCGATGTCTCAAGCCGCCATGAACCTTGATCCGGCACCTGACATCATATTGGCTGACGCGATGTCGCTGGACATCGGCATTCGCTGCGAATCCATTATTAAAGGCGATGCAAAAAGCCTGAGCATCGCCGCTGCATCGATTCTGGCTAAAACGGCGCGGGACGCCATCATGGACGATTACGCGGAATTGTTTCCGTCTTACGGTTTTGAAAAGCATTCAGGCTACGGCACAAAAGACCATCTTCTCGCACTGGAACGTGTCGGCCCCTGTCCCATCCACCGAAAAACGTTTGAGCCAATAAAATCGATGAATGCAGATAAAAACGCTGAATAGCACCGGAAATGCGTGAATATTTGAAGTTTTTTGCAGTATAGCCGACAACTGTGGACATTTTATGGCAACTTT
The DNA here is from genome assembly GCF_004761975.1 of Planococcus koreensis. Lineage (GTDB taxonomy): Bacteria > Bacillota > Bacilli > Bacillales_A > Planococcaceae > Planococcus > Planococcus koreensis. Next base: position 53,585 of record NZ_RQII01000048.1, read on the forward strand.
AATACAATGGTAAAGGCAATAAAATTACGATACAGATGTTTGATTGGAGGACGAAAGATGAATATCCATGAATATCAGGGAAAACAGATCCTAAAACAATATGGAGTAGCAGTTCCTGAAGGCTATGTTGCTTTTTCTCCGGAAGAAGCTGTCAAAGCTGCAAAAGAACTTGGTACTGAAGTTGTTGTGGTGAAAGCCCAGATCCACGCAGGTGGCCGCGGGAAAGCAGGCGGCGTTAAGCTTGCTAAGAACTTGGATGAAGTGCGCGCTTATGCGAAAGAGCTTCTTGGAAAAGTGCTCGTTACACATCAGACTGGTCCTGAAGGCAAAGAAATTAAACGCCTGTATATCGAAGCAGGAAGCAGCATCGAAAAAGAATACTACCTTGGATTGGTTCTTGACCGCGAAACTTCACGTGTAACTCTTATGGGTTCTGAAGAAGGCGGAATGGACATCGAGGAAGTAGCAGCAAACAATCCGGAGCGCCTCTTCTACGAAGAAATCGACCCGGTTGTCGGCTTGACTGGCTTCCAGGCCCGCCGCATGGCTTACAACATGAACATCCCGACCAAACTTGTCAACAAAGCAGCTAAATTGATGTTGGGCCTTTACCAGGCGTACATCGAAAAAGATGCAGCAATCGTTGAGATTAATCCTTTGGTTGTTACAGGAGACGGACAAGTAGTAGCATTGGATGCGAAATTCAACTTCGATGCAAATGCTCTTTACCGCCACCAGGACATCATGGAAATGCGCGACTACGATGAAGAAGATCCAAAAGAAATCGAAGCTTCCAAGTATGACTTGAGCTACATTTCTTTAGACGGGAACATCGGCTGTATGGTTAACGGCGCCGGACTTGCTATGGCAACTATGGACACGATCAACTATTACGGCGGAACACCCGCTAACTTCCTTGACGTTGGGGGCGGTGCGACCGCTGAGAAAGTAACGGAAGCATTCAAGATCATTCTTTCTGATAAGAATGTAAAAGGGATCTTCGTTAACATTTTCGGCGGAATCATGAAGTGTGACATCATTGCTGAAGGCGTTATTCAAGCAGCAAAAGAAGTCAGCTTGAGCGTACCTCTAGTTGTTCGTCTTGAAGGAACAAACGTTGAACTTGGCAAAAAACTGCTGAACGAATCAGGTCTTGATATCGTCGCTGCCGGCACTATGGCAGAAGGCGCTAAAAAGATCGTAGAACTTGTAGGCTAAGAAGGGCAGGGACAAAAATGAGCGTATATATTAATAAAGACACGAAAGTGCTTGTACAAGGAATTACAGGGTCAACTGCCCTTTTCCATACAAAGCAAATGTTAGAATATGGCACTAAAATCGTTGCTGGGGTAACTCCTGGCAAAGGCGGCACTGAAGTTGAAGGCGTACCTGTATTCAACACAGTTGAAGATGCTGTCAAAGCGACAGGAGCAAACGTTTCTGTAATTTATGTACCGGCTCCTTTTGCTGCCGATGCAATTCTTGAAGCGGTTGAAGCTGAACTTGATATGGCGATCTGCATCACTGAACACATTCCGGTTTTGGATATGGTTAAAGTGAAACGCTATATGGAAGGCAAGAAAACTCGCCTAGTAGGACCGAACTGCCCTGGAGTCATCACTCCGGACGAGTGCAAAATCGGGATCATGCCTGGCTACATCCATAAAAAAGGACATGTTGGCGTTGTTTCACGCTCAGGTACTTTGACGTATGAAGCGACACACCAATTGTCTCAAGAAGGCATCGGCCAATCGACTGCTGTGGGAATCGGCGGAGATCCGGTCAACGGAACAAACTTCATCGATGTCTTGAAAGAATTCAATGAAGACGAAGATACTTACGCGGTCGTCATGATCGGTGAAATCGGCGGAACAGCTGAAGAAGAAGCTGCTGCGTGGGTTAAAGAAAACATGACAAAACCGGTTGTCGGCTTTATCGGCGGACAAACGGCTCCTGAAGGAAAACGCATGGGCCACGCTGGCGCCATCATTTCTGGAGGAAAAGGGACTGCTGCTGACAAGATCAAAGCAATGAACGCTGCTGGGATCCAAGTTGCAGAAACTCCATCTGTAATCGGCGAAACTTTAATCCGAGTCATTAAAGAAAATGGCTTGTATGATCGCTGCAAAACACATTAATATAAGAGTAAGGCGCATCAAGCTGATGCGCCTTCTTTTTTTACTGAAATTTGAGGAGGAATGGAATGGACAAATTGTTTGTGCAAAGATTGAACGCATTGCATTATGTGTATCCAAAACCGTTGAACCGGCTGTCAAAACTGATGGCAGATGACGAAGAGCTTGAGAAGCTGAGCCGCAGAAGCGTCTTGGAACTCGCATTTTTGCTGAATGTGAAAGAACAGCAAGCGCATGATTTGAAAAAAGCCTATACAGAAGCGCTCGATATCCCTTTTGAAAGCCTCTACCGAAAATACAAGATAACCCCCATATCTTTTCTCCATCCGCATTACCCCAAATCATTGCTGGAACTGATCGATCCTCCAGCCATCCTATACGCTAAAGGCCGAACAGAACTGCTGCTCGTGCCGCAAAAGATAGCCGTAATTGGCTCGCGCAAGGCTTCATCCTATTCCCGCAAAGCAATGGACACAATATTGCCCGTTTTAACCCAGCATGAATTTTTAATTGTCAGCGGCTTGGCAAAAGGGGCCGATGCAATGGCCCACGAAATTGCCATAAATTCAGGCGGTGAGACAATTGCAGTCGCTGGCAGCGGATTTTGCATCCGTATCCAAAAGAAAACATGGCACTGAATATTATAATAGAAGAAAAATTTTTATCAATTACGGAATATCCACCCTATATGCAGCCGAAACGCTGGAATTTCCCGATGCGCAACCGGATTATCAGCGGCTTGTCTTGCGGCGTCCTGGTTACGGAAGCGCAAGTGAAAAGCGGGACGCTGAGCACGATTGAGCACGCCCTTGACCACGGCAAGGACGTTTTCGCGGTGCCGGGAGATATCTTTTCGGGTTTGTCAGAGGGACCGCATAAACTTATCTCAGAAGGCGCAAAACCGGTATGGAACGGCGATCAGATTCTGGATGAATACCGGCAATTGAGAGCTGAAAAATAATTCAGTAAAATGAAAAGCCTTGCAATCCGGTAAAATCTGTTATACATTTTGCAACAGGTAATTCTTTTATATAAGTTGAGCTAATAAGTAACTTATTGAGCACCGCTCAAGACGCTTTGGGCAGAGCAAAGACGATTGCTCCTGCGCAAGCTCGTCGCAAAGGAGTCGCCAAAAGTACCTGGCACCTCCTTGGCTCTCGCAAAAAAGCCAGGCAAAGAACGCCTGTCTTTCTGCAAAAACCTTCTGCTTCTGCATCGCTTCGCTAGCTTCGAAGCAAAGGAAATGGTCCAAATTTCATTTGGCCATTTCCTTGCCTAGCCCTTTGCCGCGCTTTCGCTGGATAAGCTCTTTAGGAATAAAATAAGCTTTTTTGGATCTGTTATTTTCTGGATACGGAGCAAAAGTGCCGAGACGCCTGCGGGATAGCGAGACAGCCGAGACCCCGGAAGAAGCGAAGCGACTGAGGAGGCCCGGCGCTCGCCCGCGGCAAGCGAGGCAGTTTTGCGCAGTATCAACAGCATGAATCCTAAGTTCAACTTATTTAGATAATTTTAAGAAACCTCTATGAGGAGGAATAGTCATGTCGGATTTTTTGGTCATAGTCGAGTCGCCAGCAAAGGCGAAAACAATTGAACGCTATTTAGGTAAAAAGTACAAAGTCCGGGCATCGCTCGGCCATCTGCGTGATTTGCCCCGAAGCCAAATGGGTGTGGATGTTGAAAATAATTACGAACCCCGCTATATTACGATCCGGGGAAAAGGGCCTATTTTGCAAGACTTGAAAAAAGAAGCGAAAAAAGCGAAAAAAGTCTTTCTTGCAGCTGACCCGGATCGCGAAGGTGAAGCGATTGCTTGGCATTTGGCGACTGCGCTGGGTGTCGACCAGGACTCGGATTGCCGAGTCGTGTTCAACGAAATTACGAAAGATGCGATCAAAGAGTCATTTAAACATCCGCGAAAAATCGATATGGATTTAGTGGATGCCCAGCAGGCACGGCGTATACTTGACCGCTTAGTCGGTTATAGCATCAGCCCGCTGCTTTGGAAAAAAGTCAAAAAAGGCTTATCGGCCGGCCGCGTGCAATCTGTCGCGCTTCGTTTGGTCATCGACCGTGAAAACGAAATCAAGAATTTTGAACCCGAAGAATATTGGTCGATTACGGGTGAATTCGAAAAAGCGAAAAAGAAATTCGAAGCCCAGTTCTACGGCACTACAAAAGAGAAGTTGAAATTGCAGAACGAAGAAGATGTCAAAGCTGTAATGGCTACCATCAAAGGCGAGGACTTCAATGTAAACCGCGTTGTTAAAAAGGAAAGAAAGAGAAATCCTTCCCCTTCTTTTACAACTTCATCCCTTCAGCAAGAGGCTGCCCGCAAATTGAATTTCCGTGCGAAAAAAACGATGATGCTTGCCCAACAGTTGTACGAAGGTATTGCAGTAGGCAAAGAAGGCATTACGGGTTTGATCACTTATATGCGTACAGACTCAACCCGAATTTCGGATACGGCTAAAAAAGACGCGCTGGATTTCATCAATAGCAATTATGGCAACGATTACGCGACGAAGACAACTGCGGCTAAGCAATCGGCGAAGTCGCAGGACGCCCACGAAGCGGTGCGCCCGACAAGCGTCATGCGCACACCGGAATCGATGAAAAGCATTTTGTCGCGTGACTTGCACCGCTTGTACAAATTGATCTGGGATCGTTTTGTCGCAAGCCAAATGTCTCCGGCAGTCCTGGATACGGTCATGGCCGAACTGCAGAACGGCGAGGCGGTATTCCGCGCAAACGGTTCGCAGGTGAAGTTCCCTGGATTCATGAAGCTTTATATTGAAGGAACTGATGACCAGACGGAAGACAAAGACAATATTTTGCCTGAAATGGCGGAAGGTGATATTGTAAAAGCTGTCGGCATTGAGCCGAAGCAGCATTTCACACAGCCGCCTCCACGCTTTACTGAAGCCCGCCTGGTGCGCACGCTCGAAGAGTTGGGAATAGGCCGTCCATCAACATATGCACCTACGCTTGATACGATTCAAAAGCGTGGTTATGTAGCGCTTGATGCGAAACGTTTTATCCCGACGGAACTTGGTGAAATTGTTCACGCACTTGTACTCGAATTCTTCCCGGATATCTTGAATATCGAATTTACTGCCAAAATGGAACACGATCTGGACAGTGTTGAAGAAGGCGAAATCGATTGGCGGAAAATCATTGATGTGTTCTTCAAGGATTTTGAAAAACACGTTGAAGTGGCTGAAAATGAAATGGAGAAAGTGCAGATCAAAGATGAACCCGCTGGTGAAGATTGTGAACTTTGCGGATCGCCGATGGTTTATAAACTGGGGCGCTACGGTAAATTCATGGCATGCAGCAATTTCCCCGATTGCCGCAATACAAAGGCAATCGTAAAACATATCGGTGTAACTTGCCCGACGTGCAAAAAAGGTGAAATCGTTGAACGGAAGAGCAAAAAACGCCGTATATTCTATGGCTGCGACCGCTACCCGGAATGTGAATTTGTGTCATGGGATAAACCGATTGAACGGCCGTGCCCGAAATGCAGCGAGCTGCTGGTGGAGAAGAAAGTGAAAAAAGGCGTTCAAATCACTTGTACGAAATGCGATTATAAAGAAGAAGTTCAATAATTGATAGAGGTGTTTAGAAATGACAAAATACGTTAATATCATCGGTGCTGGCTTAGCTGGCAGTGAAGCAGCATGGCAAGTAGCTAAACGCGGCGTCAACGTGCGCCTGTACGAAATGCGTCCAGTTAAACAGACGCCAGCTCACCACACGGATAAATTTGCAGAATTGGTTTGCAGCAATTCATTGCGCGCCAATAATTTGACGAATGCTGTTGGTGTCATCAAAGAAGAAATGCGCACACTCGACTCGGTCATCATCGAGTCCGCAGATAAAGCATCTGTACCTGCTGGCGGGGCTTTGGCGGTTGACCGCCATGAATTTGCCGGCATGGTTACGGATAAAGTGCGCAATCACCCGCTCGTTGAAGTAATCAACGAAGAAGTGACCGAAATTCCGGAAGGCATTACGATTGTTGCGACGGGACCATTGACGTCTCCGGCAATGGCGGAAAAAATCCTTGAGTTGACTGGTCAGGAATACTTGTATTTTTATGATGCAGCGGCGCCGATTGTCGAAAAAGACAGCATTGATATGAATAAAGTCTTTTTGAAATCCCGCTACGACAAAGGGGAAGCAGCCTATTTGAACTGCCCGATGACTGAAGAAGAGTATATGCGCTTCCATACAGCATTGGTTGAAGCGGAAGTCGTGCCGTTGAAAGAATTCGAAAAAGAGATTTATTTTGAAGGATGCATGCCGGTTGAAGTGATGGCAGCTCGCGGCGATAAGACTTTGACATTCGGTCCGATGAAACCGGTTGGACTGGAAGACCCGAAAACAGGTGAACGACCATATGCGGTTGTTCAGCTTCGCCAAGATGATGCTGCTGGCACCCTTTATAACATCGTCGGCTTCCAGACGCATTTGAAATGGGGAGCACAAAAAGAAATCCTGAGAATGATCCCTGGCTTGGAAAATGTTGAAATCGTACGCTACGGCGTCATGCACAGAAATACATTCATCAACTCGCCGACTGTTTTAAAACCGACCTACCAGCTTCGTTCAAACCCGAGCATCTTTTTTGCAGGGCAGATGACAGGAGTCGAAGGATACGTTGAATCAGCGGGCAGCGGCTTGCTTGCAGGCATCAACGCTGCGAAACTGGCTCTAGGCGAGGAATTGATCGTCTTGCCGGCTGAAACGGCCTTGGGCAGCATGGCCCGCTATATTACAGAAGCAGACAGCAAGAACTTCCAGCCGATGAACGTTAACTTCGGTTTGTTCCCGGACCTTGGCGTCCGCATCAAATCGAAGCAGGAGCGCGCTGAAAGACACGCAGAACGGGCATTGGAATCGATTCGCAATTTTGTGAATATAGTAACTGTTTGATTGATAAAAGCCTCTAAATGTTGTTATAATTTAGAGGCTTTTGCATTGCAAAAAAAGGTGGCTTCATTAATGGATAAACGGGACATGCTGAAATCTTTTATGGCCTACATTCAACTGGAAAAAAATTATTCTGAGCACACTGTCCGCCATTATGAAAAAGATCTGGAAGATTTCTTTTTGTTTTTGGAAGGCGAAGATGCATCGGACCTGACGACGATCGAGTATTTGCATGCCAGAAATTATGTGACGAAATTATACGATGAGAAATTGTCGAGGACGACGATTTCGCGAAAAATCTCTTCGATCCGTTCGTTCTTCAAATACGGCAGCCGGGAATTCGGTTTGAGTGAAGCGGCGTTCCGCTCGCTGTACCACCCAAAAAAAGAAGAACGGCTGCCGCAGTTTTTCTATGAAGAAGAGCTGGAAGTTTTATTCCGAGCGGTGCAAGGCGATGATCATTTATCCTTGCGCAATATGGCGTTGCTTGAATTATTGTATGCAACCGGCATGCGCGTCGGCGAATGCGTATCGATTCAGATGAAGGATTTGGACCGAACGATGCACATTGTCAAAGTCATGGGTAAAGGGCGGAAAGAGCGTTATATCCCTTACGGCCAATTTGCCCATGATGCGTTGGAACATTATATCGAGGAAGTTCGTCCTAGACTGATGAAGAACCGGGATCATCAAGGATTATTCGTCAATAACAGAGGAGATGCGCTGACGGACCGCGGCGTCCGCCACATACTCAGCGAATGCATGAAAAAGGCGTCTGTCAACTCGGCGATTTATCCCCACATGATCCGCCATACGTTCGCCACGCATTTATTGAACAACGGGGCGGATATGAGGACGGTGCAAGAGCTGCTCGGGCATAGCCATTTGAGCTCGACTCAGGTTTATACGCATGTCACAAAAGAGCATTTAAGGAAGACGTATTTGAATAGCCATCCACGAGCTTGAAGAGGAGGACTTTGAAATGGAGCAATTCCATGCAACAACGATTTTTGCGGTGCAGCATAACGGGGAATGCGCCATGTCGGGAGACGGCCAGGTGACTTTTGGCAATGCGGTGGTCATGAAGCATACGGCGCGGAAGGTGCGGCGCCTGTACGACGGCAAAGTGCTGACTGGGTTTGCTGGATCTGTCGCTGACGCATTTACCTTATTCGAGATGTTCGAAGGCAAGCTGACGGAATACAACGGCAACCTGCAGCGTTCGGCGGTTGAACTTGCGAAACAATGGCGGGGCGATAAAATGCTGCGCCAATTGGAAGCGATGCTGATCGTCATGGACCGGGATGAGTTATTGCTGGTGTCGGGCACGGGTGAAGTGATTGAACCGGATGACGGCATCCTGGCAATCGGCTCTGGCGGCAATTATGCGCTGGCTGCCGGCCGTGCGCTGAAAAAATACGCAGGCGACCACATGACGGCAGCAGAAATTGCGCAGTCGGCATTGGAAACGGCAGCGGATATTTGCGTTTACACGAATCATCAAATTGTATTGGAGGAGCTGTCCAAATGAAAAAACAGCAAGATTTAACTCCGAGGCAAATAACTGAACACCTGGATCGTTACATCGTCGGCCAGAAAGACGCAAAACGCTCGATCGCGATCGCCTTGCGCAACCGCTACCGGAGAAGCCGGTTGGACGATGAGCTGCGCGACGAAGTGATACCGAAGAATATTCTGATGATTGGGCCAACAGGCGTCGGCAAGACCGAAATTGCACGGCGCATCGCTAAATTGACTGGCGCCCCATTTGTTAAAGTGGAAGCCACGAAATTCACGGAAGTCGGCTATGTCGGCCGGGATGTGGAATCGATGGTGCGCGATTTGGTGGAAGCAGCTGTACGGATCGTTAAAGAAGAGCGCTTTGAAGCGGTGAAAGACCAAGCGGAAGCAGCAGCGAACGACCGCATCGTCAAATTGCTGGCGCCGTCGCTGAAGAAAAAAAGCACAGGCCAAAATCCGCTGGAAATGCTGTTCGGCCAGAAAATGGATCAAGAAGACGAAGATCCTGTGGCGGAAGTGGAAGTGCGCGTCAAGCGCAGAGAAATTGCCGCTGACCTGAAGGCTGGAAAACTTGAAGATCAAGTGATCACGATTGAAGTTACAGAAAATACAGCTACGATGTTTGATGCTTTGCAAGGTTCGGGAATGGAACAAATGGGCGCGAACATGCAGGATGCTTTGTCATCGCTGATGCCAAAAAAGACGAAAAAACGCAAAATGCAAGTTAAGGAAGCGCGGCGGATCCTCGCTGCGGAAGAAGCGGCGAAGCTTGTCGACGACGATGAACTTGCAGCAGAAGCAATCGAGCGTTCCGAACAGAATGGCATTATATTCATTGACGAGATGGATAAAATCGCCAGCAAAAATAGCTCTTCAGCTGATGTTTCCCGTGAAGGTGTCCAACGGGATATCCTGCCGATTGTAGAAGGCTCGACCGTGTCGACCAAATACGGCTCTGTCAAAACTGACTATATGCTGTTCGTCGCAGCAGGGGCATTTCATATGTCAAAGCCATCCGATTTAATCCCTGAACTGCAAGGGCGCTTCCCGATCCGCGTCGAATTGCAGAAACTTGAAGTCGATGATTTTGTCAAAATTCTTACAGAACCTAAACATTCTTTGATAAATCAGTATAAAGCACTTCTCGAAACAGAGGGAGTTGTGATACACTTCAATGATGCGTCAATAATCAGACTTGCGGAAATCGCCTATCAAGTGAATCAGGAAACTGATAATATAGGTGCGCGAAGACTCCACACAATTCTGGAACGGTTGTTGGAGGACCTATCTTTTGAAGCAAGTGAAATTTCGCCGGCCCAGATCGACATAACGCCGCAGTACGTTAATGAAAAACTGGAAAATGTGGCGAAAAACAAAGATTTGTCACAATTTATTTTGTGATTTGAAGCATATAAGTATCATTAAAGTGTAAAAACCTTTAGAATATTTAATAAATACGTTCGAAAATTGTCGAAAATTGTAGGAGGCTCATTTATATGAATCTATTGGAAAAAACTAGAAGAATTAACTCGATGTTGCAAGCAGCTGCAGGAAAGCCTGTAAACTTTAAAGATATGGCTGAAACATTGAGCGAAGTAATCGAATGCAACGCTTTCGTCGTAAGCCGTAAAGGTAAATTGCTAGGTTTCGCAGTAAGCCAGCAAATCGAAAACGAACGCATGAAAGGGATGCTTGAAGAGCGCCAATTCCCAATCGAGTACACTCAAAACCTTTCAAACATCACTGAAACATCTGCTAACCTTGACGTTAACAGCGAGCACACGATCTTCCCAGTGGAAGAACGCGAATTGTTCGAAGATGGGTTGACGACGATCGTACCGATCATCGGCGGCGGCGAACGCTTAGGAACACTTCTTCTTGGACGCTTGAAAGATGAGTTCCAAGACGATGATTTGATCTTGGGTGAATACGGCGCGACAGTTGTCGGTATGGAAATTCTTCGCGAAAAAGGCGATCGCATCGAAGAAGAAGCGCGCAGCAAAGCTGTCGTTCAAATGGCGATTTCTTCTCTTTCTTACAGCGAGCTTGAAGCGATCGAGCACATTTTTGAAGAGCTTGACGGCAACGAAGGCCTTCTAGTCGCTTCAAAAATCGCTGACCGTGTAGGCATTACGCGTTCAGTAATCGTTAACGCGCTTCGTAAACTTGAAAGCGCAGGCGTTATCGAATCACGCTCCCTAGGAATGAAAGGGACATACATCAAAGTATTGAACACGAAATTCCTAGCTGAGCTAGAACAATTGAAAATGAACTAATTGCAAGATCGAAGATGCCGGATTCCATTCCGGCATCTTTTTTTTGGCGCGTCTGGCTTTGTTGGAGCGGCCGGTGAATGCGGGAGATTTTAATTTCCCCTTCACACAATCTGCTCTCCGAAGAATTTGTGGCAGAAACTTCTTGCGGCAAAAGACTAGGCATGCTATAATTTCAAATGGTGTTAAATACACACGCATTTCGATTTGAGCCGCAGGTGCTTGAAAAAGTAACGGTTCAGAGAAGAAAAATGCGGAGGGAAAAAATAACCTATCAGGAGGAAACACACATGTCAGTAATTTCTATGAAACAATTGCTTGAAGCTGGTGTACACTTTGGCCACCAGACTCGCCGTTGGAACCCGAAAATGAAAAAATATATTTTCGTTGAGCGTAACGGTATCTACATTATCGATCTTCAAAAAACAGTCCGCAAATTGGAAGAGGCTTATAGCTTCATGAAACAAGTGGGCGAAGAAGGCGGTAAAGTATTATTCGTTGGAACGAAAAAACAAGCACAAGACGCGATCAAAGAAGAAGCTGAACGTTCTGGCAACTACTACATCAACCAACGCTGGTTGGGTGGTACATTGACTAACTTCGGTACAATCCAGAAGCGTGTCAACCGCTTGAAGCAAATCGAGCGCATGGAAGAAGACGGTACTTTTGAAGTCCTTCCTAAAAAAGAAGTAGTACAATTGAAAAAACAACACGAACGCCTTGTTAAATTCCTTGGCGGAATCCGTGATATGAGTTCACTGCCGGACGTAATGTTCGTAGTTGACCCACGCAAAGAACGCATCGCTGTTGCAGAAGCAATGAAATTGAACATTCCAATCGTTGGTATCGTAGATACAAACTGTGATCCGGATGAAATCGATTACGTTATTCCTGCAAACGATGACGCAATCCGCGCAGTTAAGCTTTTGACTGGTAAAATGGCAGATGCTTTGCTTGAGTCAAAACCAGAAGTAGAAGAAGAAACTCCAGCTGAAGCTGCTGAGTAATTCACAAGTAGTACAGGTGATAAGCGGCGAAAACCACTTATCACCTTTTTTTGAGAAAATGTTCTTATTTTAAGGAGGAATTTAATCATGGCAGTTACAGCACAAATGGTAAAAGAATTGCGTGAAAAAACAGGCGCAGGTATGATGGATTGCAAAAAAGCATTAGTTCAAACAGATGGCGACATCGACGCAGCTATCGATTTCTTGCGTGAAAAAGGCCTTTCAAGCGCTTCTAAAAAAGCGGACCGCATTGCTGCTGAAGGGATTACAAACATTCTTGTCAAAGGCAACGAAGCTGTAATCTACGAAGTGAACGCGGAAACTGATTTCGTTGCTAAAAACGAAGGCTTCCAAACACTTGTTAAAGAATTGGGCGAGCACTTGATCGATACGAAGCCTGCAACAATTGAAGAAGCTACTGCTTCTACAATGTCAAACGGCCTTACTGTGGCGGACCACATTTCGAACGCAATCTCTAAAATCGGTGAAAAAATCACTTTGCGCCGCTTCGAAGTACGCACGAAAACGGATGCTGATTCTTTTGGTCCTTACCTTCACATGGGCGGACGCATTTCAGTATTAGTTGTTCTTGAAAACTCTACAAACGCTGATGCAGCTCGCGATATCGCTATGCACATTGCAGCTTTGAACCCTAAATATGTTTCACGCGACGAAGTTTCTGCTGACGAAGTGGAACACGAGCGCAAAGTCTTGACTGAACAAGCACTTAACGAAGGCAAGCCAGAAAATATCGTTGCTAAAATGGTAGAAGGCCGCCTTGGTAAATACTTCGAAGATGTTTGCCTATTGGATCAAGCGTTTGTTAAGAACTCTGACCAAAAAGTACGTGACTTTGCAGCTTCTACAGGCGGTTCTGTAAAAGAATTCATCCGCTACGAAGTCGGCGAAGGCATCGAAAAACGCGAAGACAACTTTGCTGATGAAGTTATGAGCCAAGTAAACAAAAAATAAGTTTTATTATCATAGGATAGACTTGGGGAACACTGAATGTGTTCCCTATTTTTCAATAAAAGTGTAACGGAGGGTACCGATGAGTGTTCAACAATATAAACGCATTGTACTAAAACTTAGTGGAGAAGCGATGGCTGGAGAAAAAGGGTTCGGATTATCTCCTGAAATCATCAAATCGGTTGCTGCCCAAGTAAAAGAAGTTGTTGAACTTGGTGTGGAAGTTGCTGTAGTCGTAGGCGGCGGAAATATCTGGAGAGGCAAGATCGGCTCGGAGATGGGAATGGACCGCGCAACTGCTGATTATATGGGCATGCTTGCAACTGTCATGAATTCCTTGGCGTTGCAGGATTCCTTAGAAAAGCAAGATGTAGAAACAAGAGTCCTTTCTTCTATTGAAATGCGCCAGGTTGCAGAACCTTACATCCGCAGAAGAGCGATCCGCCATTTGGAAAAGAAACGCGTCGTCATTTTTGCGGCCGGTACTGGAAACCCGTACTTTTCTACAGACACGACAGCTGCACTTAGAGCTGCCGAAATAGAAGCCGATGTCATTTTAATGGCTAAAAACAATGTGGATGGAGTTTACTCAGCGGATCCTAAAACTGATTTAACTGCTGTTAAGTATGAAGAGCTTTCATATTTCGATGTAATTCAACAAGGATTGCAAGTAATGGATTCGACTGCTTCCACACTTTGCATGGACAATGATATTCCACTCGTAGTATTCTCTATTATGGAAAATGGAAACATAAAACGAGCTGTTCTCGGTGAAAAAATCGGGACAGTAGTGAGGAGAACATTATAATGCCAAAATCAGTGATCAAAGACGCGAAGACAAAAATGGATAATGCAGTCCAAGCTTTTTCCCGTGAACTTGCTTCAATTCGTGCAGGGCGCGCAAATCCGTCAATCCTTAACAAATTGACGGTGGATTATTATGGTGCACCAACTCCGATCAACCAAGTAGCAGGCATCGCTGTTCCAGAAGCACGCCTTATTGTCATTCAGCCGTACGATAAGACGATTCTTGGCGATATTGAAAAAGCAATCATGAAATCGGATTTGGGCTTAAGCCCGTCCAATGACGGCATTGTAATCCGCTTGGCAATTCCAGCGTTGACAGAAGAGCGCCGCAAAGATCTTGTGAAACAAGTGAAAAAAGAAGCGGAAGAAGCTAAAGTTGGCATCCGCAACATTCGCCGTGACGCAAACGATGATTTGAAAAAGCTTGAGAAGAAAAGTGAAATCACGGAAGACGATTTGCGCAGCTATTCGGATGAAGTGCAAAAGTTGACTGATTCATTTATCGTGAAAATCGACGAAGTTGCAAAAGACAAAGAAAAAGAAATCATGGAAGTATAAATCGAACTTTCCACGAGGAAAAGCGTTCTGTTTAACAGGACGCTTTTTTTCATGCCAAAAATATGGCAATGGCGCGAAAGAAAGCGCACAACGCTATTTTTTTTGATATGATAAGCATTAGACATGCCGATTTGTAATAGGTGGAGGAATAAATATGTTCAATAAATTATTAAAGCGAATGGCTGATACAGAAACTGCAATAGAAAATGATGAACGAGTATATGCTGCTGCGGCGCAAAAAGTGCCTGAGCATATCGCCATTATCATGGACGGCAATGGCCGATGGGCTAAGAAGCGTTCGCTGCCGAGAGTAGCGGGGCATCATGAAGGCATGAAGACGGTCAGAAAAATCACGAAGCTGGCCAACGAATTGGGTGTCAGCTATTTGACCTTATATGCTTTTTCCACTGAAAATTGGAAACGGCCAAAAATGGAAGTGGATTTTTTGATGCGTCTTCCAGAAGAATTTTTATCTGTGTTTCTCCCGGAATTGATTGAAGAGAACGTTAGGGTGGAAATGATGGGGTATCACCACAACCTGCCTGCCCATACAATAGAAGCGGTTAGAAAAGCGAAAGAAGCAACGAAGGACAACACGGGGCTCGTCTTGAACTTTGCTTTAAATTACGGCAGCCGAGCTGAAATTGTCGATGCAGTGAAAAATATTGCAGCCCAAGTAGCGGCTGGGACATTGGACATTTCGGAAATTACCGAAGAACACATCACCACAGGGCTGATGTCGTGCGACATGCCTGAACCTGATTTGTTGATCCGGACAAGCGGCGAAGTCCGTTTGAGCAATTTCATGCTCTGGCAATTGGCTTACACTGAGTTTTGGTTCACGGAAACCTTGTGGCCGGATTTCGGGGAAGAGTCATTGCTCGAAGCGATTGAGAATTACCAGAAACGCAATCGCAGGTTCGGAGGATTGAAAGGGGAAGAAGCGAATTGAAACAGCGTATTATCACTGGAATCATTGCTGCAGCTCTCTTTATTCCCTTCGTTATCTATGGGGGTGCGCCGCTGACCATACTTTTGTATGGACTTGCAACGGTAGGCCTTCAGGAATTATTGAATATGAAGGGCAGAAGCTTGCTCAGTATACCCGGTCTAATTTCTTTAATCGCGCTATATGCGTTCATGATGCCAGATGAATGGGCACAATGGGTATTTGAAACAACTGGTTATGTAAAAGTCGAATTCGCTTTTCTTGCGGTTATATTGCTGTTGATCCACACGGTGGTCGTGAAGAATAGTTTTACATTCGATGACGCTGCTTTTGCTATTTTAGGTACACTTTATATTGGCGTCGGATTCTTTTACATGATTGAAACACGTGCTGCAGGGCTGGATTATGTCGTTTACGCATTATTGGTTGTGTGGTTCACCGACTCAGGGGCTTATTTTACGGGACGGAAAATCGGCAAGCGCAAATTATGGCCAGAAATCTCACCGAATAAAACCATTGAAGGGTTTGTCGGCGGCATTGTCTGGGCAATTGGCATTGCTTTAATTTTGAATTATTTTGTGGATTTGGATAAACCGATTCTGATCATTATCATTGTGACGATTATCGCTTCTGTTTTCGGACAGATGGGCGACCTGGTTGAATCTGCATTGAAAAGACATTTCAATGTCAAGGATTCAGGCAACATCCTACCAGGGCATGGCGGGATTTTAGACCGTTTTGACAGCATTCTTTTTGTCATGCCGTTATTGCATTTTCTACATTTCATCTAGGAGAGGGAGCATCTGAATGACCAAAAAAATCATTTTATTAGGGGCAACCGGTTCGATCGGTGTGCAGACGGCGGATATCATCCGTGAACATCATACTGAATTTCAACTGGTTGGCTTTTCGGCAGGCAAAAACATAAGGTTAACAAAAGAAATGGTCCAAGAGTTCCATCCGGAAATCGTTTGTGTGCAAAACGAAGAAGACGCAGCGGCGCTGAGAGCAGAATTTCCTGCAGTGTCGTTCGTTTCCGGAAGCAAGGGCTTGATTGAGGCCGCTACATACGATGCGGATATTTTAGTGAATGCGGTAATTGGCAGCGTGGGGCTAGAGCCGACTTTGGAAGCCATCAAGCTCGGCCGCACCATTGCAATAGCGAACAAAGAAACCTTGGTTACGGCAGGTCATCTTGTCATGGAAAGCGCAAAGCGTTACGGCGCTATGATTTTGCCGGTTGACAGCGAACATTCAGCGCTTTTCCAAGCGCTGAACGGAGAAAAGCTTGAACAGGCAAGCCGTTTGATCTTAACGGCATCCGGCGGCAGCTTCCGCGACTTGGCGCGTTCGGAACTTGAAAACGTCACGGTCAAAGAAGCATTGGATCATCCGAACTGGTCGATGGGCGCCAAAATAACCATCGATTCTGCGACCATGGTCAATAAAGGCTTGGAAGTGATTGAAGCGCATGTGCTTTTCGGCTTCGGATATGACGATATCGATGTCTTGCTGCACCGCGAAAGCATCATCCATTCAATGGTGGAATTTCAAGATACGAGTGTTATGGCGCAATTGGGAACTCCTGATATGAGAGTTCCAATTCAATATGCGCTGACTTATCCGGATCGTTTGCCTAGACCGAATGCCAAAAGGCTGAATCTGGCGGAAATCGGCAAACTGCATTTTCAGGACATGGATTACGAACGTTTCCATGCGCTGAAGCTGGCATTTGATGCGGGCAGAACGGGGGGCACCATGACAACCATTTTCAATGCTGCCAATGAACAGGCCGTTGCCATGTTCTTAGCCGGAGAAATCAAATTCCTGCACATCGAAGAGATGATCGAACGCGCGATGCAAAGCCACGACACGGTGCAAAGCCCGGATCTTGAGACGATCCTCCATGCAGACGCTCAAACAAGAAAATCCGTTAAAAACATGCTAAAATAACTTAAGACAAAACCGAGTATGGTTAATAAGGATGGGTTTAAATGGAAACAGTATTAGCGTTTGTCATAATTTTTGGTGCTTTGGTATTTTTCCATGAACTTGGACATTTTCTCTTTGCGAAAAGAGCCGGGATTCTGGTCCGTGAATTTGCAATCGGAATGGGACCGAAAATTTTAGGCATCACTAAAGGCGAAACGCTATATACGCTGCGGCTCCTGCCAATTGGCGGATATGTACGAATGGCGGGCGAAGAAATGGATGCCATTCATATTCAAGCCGGACATCGTATAGGTGTTTTACTGAATAAAGAAGGACTTGCAACAAAAATCATCATGAACCAAAAAACCATGCATCCGGAAATACTGTTTCTGGAAGTGGAAGAAGCGGACCTGGATCGCGAACTTTACATCAAGGGCTATGATGAGGACGAGCAATTTGTCCGGATCGGCGTTGCCCGAGATGCTGTAATTGAAGAGAACGGCAAAGAAACCATTTTGGCACCGTATGATCGCCAATTCGATTCGAAAAGTGTCGGCAATCGTTTCATGACCATCTTAGCCGGGCCGCTTTTCAATTTCATCCTGGCTTTCTTCATCTTCACGGCGCTCGGCATGATGCAAGGGGTTCCGACATTCGAGCCGGTGATAACGGAAGTTGCTGAAGACAGCCCGGCGTCAGAAGCCGGTATGAAAAACGGCGACTTGGTCACCGAAATTGACGGAACTTCTATCTCGACTTGGGACGAGTTGGTCACAATCGTCCAGGGCAATGCCGGCAACGCGCTTCCATTTGAAGTGGAGCGTGGCGGCGAAACTTTGGACTTTACCATTACTCCGGAAGTATCAGAAGAATCTCCGGAAAAAGTCGGGGTCATTGGCGTACTTTACCAAAGCCCGATGGAAAAGGACTTTTTCGGGTCATTCGTTTATGGAGCAGAGCAGACAGTGTTCTGGTTCAAAGAAATTTTCCGCTTGCTGGGCATGCTGGTCACTGGCCAATTTACGATTGACGCATTGTCCGGTCCTGTAGGCATTTATAAAACGACAGAAGAAGTTGCGAAGTACGGCATCTTTACGTTAATGAGTTGGGCCGGTATGTTGAGCATCAATTTGGGCATCATGAACTTGCTGCCGCTTCCGGCTTTGGACGGCGGGCGCCTTATGTTCTTCATCTTAGAAGCGCTGCGCGGCAAGCCAGTGGATCGCCAAAAAGAAGGCATGGTCCATTTCGTTGGAATCATGCTGCTGATGTTATTGATGATCGTCGTAACGTGGAATGATATCCAGAAATTCTTCTTCTAAGAAAGCAGCTTTTCCATTATTAAAAAGCGATAAAAATTAACCAGTCAGTTGAGGTGTATTTTGGAATGAAACAAACAGCAACTTTTATCCCAACATTAAGAGAAACACCGGCTGATGCGGACGTAAAGTCCCATCAGCTATTATTGCGTGCAGGATTCATCCGCCAGAACACGAGCGGCATTTATTCGTTCCTGCCGCTGGGCAAACGCACATTGCAAAAAGTGGAGAATGTCATCCGTGAAGAAATGGAAGCTGTCAACAGTGTGGAAGTATTCCTTCCTGCCTTGCAGCAAGCAGAACTTTGGATGGAAACCGGCCGCTGGTATTCATATGGCGACGAGCTGATGAGGCTGACGGACCGCAACAACCGCGCATTTGCACTCGGCGCAACGCACGAAGAAGTCATCACGAGCCTTTTGCGCGACGAAATCAAATCTTATAAGAAATTGCCGTTGAATTTATTCCAGATCCAATCGAAATTCCGTGACGAAAAACGCCCACGCTTCGGTTTGCTGCGCGGCCGTGAATTTTTGATGAAAGATGCTTATTCTTTCCATGCGACTACAGAAAGCTTAGACGACACATACAATGATATGATGCAGGCCTACACGAACATCTTTACGCGATTGGGCTTGAATTTCCGTGCGGTAATTGCGGATTCAGGTGCAATCGGCGGAAAAGACAACCACGAGTTCATGGTGCTGTCTGACATCGGCGAAGACACGATCGCTTATTCCGACCAGTCAAACTATGCAGCCAATATCGAAATGGCGGCAGTGAATGTCGAGTATCCAGTTTCAAACGAAGCCGAAAAAGAAATCGAAAAAGTGGCGACTCCAAACCAAAAGACAATTTCCGAGGTAGCTGACTATTTGAACGTATCTCCAGAGCAATGCATCAAGACCTTGGTTTTCAAAGCGGATGAGGATTTCGTGATCGTCTTATCGCGTGGCGACCACGAAATCAATGACGTCAAAGTGAAGCATGCAACAGGCGCGAAAATAGTGGAAATGGCTACTCCTGAAGAAGTGTTGGAGCAATTGGGCTGTGAAATCGGATCTCTTGGTCCGGTGAAACTGAAATCGCCGATCCGCGTTTATGCGGACCATGCCGTCAAATCAATTGTTAATGGCGTAACTGGCGCGAACGAAGCCGGCTTCCATTTCATCAATGCGACACCAGAAAAAGATTTCTCAATCGATACGTTTGCCGACTTGCGCTTCATCCAAGAAGGAGACGCTTCGCCGGACGGTGAAGGAGTCATCAAATTCGCTAAAGGCATTGAAGTCGGCCACATCTTCAAGCTTGGCACAACTTATAGTGAGCCGATGAAAGCGACATTCCTGAACGACCAGGGCCGTGCAATGCCTTATATTATGGGATGCTACGGTATCGGCGTTTCCCGGGTAATGGCTGCAGTTGCTGAACAATTCCAGGACGACAACGGCTTTACGTGGCCGGATGTGATTGCACCTTATGAAATTCATATTGTACCGGTTAACATGAAAGACGAAACTCAGCGCGAGCTGGGCGAAGACCTTTATAAATTATTGAAGTCGTACCGCTATGAAGTGTTGCTTGATGACCGCATTGAGCGCGTGGGCGTCAAATTCGCAGATGCGGATTTGATCGGTTTGCCTGTCCGCATTACAGTCGGGAAAAAGGCTTCAGAAGGCATTCTTGAAGTGAAATATCGCCGTACGGGAGAGACATTCGAGTGGAAACGCGAAGAATTGCTCGACCATTTGCAGCAATTCTTTAAGAAATAAGCGGATAATCTGATATGATTAAAGGAAAGTACAACTTGTACTTTCCTTTATTTTTTCAATTTATAATACTGTTACAAAGGGGATAGTTATGACAAATCAGCAAGATCCAAAGATGCGGTTTAATCTGCTTCTTCAGCATCTCGATTTAACAGACGATGTGCATATGCCTTATTTCGAAGCGGCAGAACTGACTCGGATGACAGTCCATAAAAAAGAACGGACTTGGCGTTTTATGATTAAAGTAAAACAGACCTTGCCCTTGAAATTATATTTATTGTTGAAAGAACGGCTTTACGCGAATTTCTCTTCTATTGCGACAGTCCAATTGCAAATTGAAAGCGACGCGGCTTCGGCCGATGAAAACTTGGTTATGGAATATTGGAAATACGTCGTGGAAGAGTTTTCGGATATGGCACCCCCATTGCGGGAACAGCTTATTAAACAAGCGCCGGAATGGAATGGCCAGAAGCTGATGGTCAAATGCAGCCGCGAGCATGAAATGATGGCGCTGAAATCCAAATACAGCGATAAACTCGCAGCAGCATACCAGCAATTCGGCTTTTCACGGCTTGTTGTGGACTTCCATCTTTCTGAAGAAAATAACGAAGCGCAGGCGGCCCATGAAGCCTTCATGCAGGAACGTTTAGCGGAAGAGGAAGAAATGGCGAAGAAAGCTGTAGCCGATATGAAAAAACGCGATACCGACCGCAAAGAAAACGGCGGCCATTCCGGTCCATTCCAAATGGGAGTCAATATCAAACCGGATGAGCCGATTGCCGAGATCAAGTCCATTGTCGACGAAGAACGCCGGATTACGATTGAAGGTTTTGTATTCGATGTGGAAGTGCGCGAACTGCGAAGCGGCCGGTCCTTGTTAACAGTGAAAATCACCGATTACACTGATTCGATTCTGGTGAAAATGTTCTCGCGTGACAAAGAAGATGCTGAACTGATGGCAAATGTCCAAAAAGGCATGTGGCTAAAAGCGCGCGGGTCAATCCAAACGGACACCTTTGTGCGCGATTTGGTCATGATGGCTCAGGATATGGTGGAAATCAATCCTGTAAGGCGTTTGGACACAGCAACTGACAAACGGTCCGAGCTGCATCTGCATACACCAATGAGTGCGATGGATGCGGTGTCTTCTGTGGACTCGCTTGTCGCTCAAGCGGCGAAATGGGGCCACCCGGCTATCGCCATCACGGACCATGCCGGTGTGCAATCATTCCCGGATGCCTATGCGGCCAGCAAAAAACATGGCATCAAGGCCATCTTCGGTTTGGAAGCGAACCTCGTCGATGATGGAGTGCCAATCGCATACGAAGAGCGCCATGCCTTGCTTGAAGAAGAAACATTCGTCGTATTCGATTTGGAGACCACGGGGCTGTCTGCTGTTTACGACACAATCATCGAACTTGCAGCTGTGAAGATCAAAGGCGGCAACATCATCGATAAGTTCGAAAGCTTTGCAAATCCACACCATGAACTATCAGCGACTACGATCGATTTGACTGGCATTACCGACGATATGGTGAAAAACGCGCCGGAAGTCGAAGAAGTCATCCGCAAATACCACGAATGGGCAGGGGACCACATCATGGTTGCGCATAATGCAGCTTTTGATATGGGCTTCCTGTACGTCTGCTATAAAAAATACGGCATCGACAAAAAGCACGCGACGATCGATACGTTGGAACTTGCGCGTATGCTTCATCCAGAACTGAAAAGTCATCGCCTCAATACATTGGCGAAGAAATTCGGCATCGAGTTGACCCAGCATCACCGGGCAATCTACGATACCGAGGCGACGTCTTATCTTTTGACGCATTTATTGAAAGAAGCGCACCAGAAAGGCATTCTTTACCATGATCAGTTGAATGATTATGTCGGCAGCAACGACGCTTACAAACGCGCAAGACCGACGCATTGCACACTGCTTGCCCAGAATGACGAAGGCTTGAAAAATCTGTTCAAGCTAGTTTCTGCATCGCATATCGATTATTTCTATCGCGTGCCGCGCATCCCGCGTTCATTGCTGCAGCGCCACCGCAAAGGGCTGCTGGTCGGCTCAGGCTGTGATAAAGGCGAAGTTTTCGAAGCAGTTATGCAAAAGTCGATGGAAGAAGTTGAACAAACAGCTAAATTTTATGATTATCTCGAAGTCCATCCAAAAGAAGTTTATTCCCATTTAATCGAACGAGAATTGATCCGAGATGAATGGAACTTAGAAGATGTCATCCGCAAATTGGTGAAAGTCAGCCGCAAATTGGAAATCCCGTTGGTGGCGACAGGGAATGTCCATTACTTGGATGAAACAGATGCCATTTTCCGCCAGGTATTGATCGGTTCACAAGGCGGGGCGAATCCGTTGAACCGCCACAAACTGCCGAAAGTCCATTTCCGCACCACCAATGAAATGCTCGAAGCGTTCGACTTTTTAGGCGAAGAAACAGCTTATGAACTTGTCGTAGCGAATTCGAATAAGATTGCGGATATGATCGACACGGTCAAACCGATCAAAGATGAATTGTATACGCCGAAAATTGAAGGCGCAGACGAGGAAGTCAGGGAATTGAGTTATTCCATGGCCCATCAGATTTACGGTCCGACGCTTCCGGAAATTGTTGAAGCACGCATCGAAAAAGAACTGAAGTCCATTATCGGCCACGGTTTCGCGGTCATTTATTTGATCTCCCATAAGCTGGTTAAGCGGTCTTTGGATGACGGCTATTTGGTAGGCTCCCGGGGGTCGGTTGGTTCATCGTTGGTTGCAACACTCACCGAAATCACGGAAGTCAATCCGCTGCCGCCGCATTACATCTGCCGGAAATGCAAAGCATCCGAGTTTTTTGATGATGGTTCTGTCGGCTCCGGTTTTGATTTGCCTGATAAGGATTGTCCGGATTGCGGGATTCCGTTCCAAAAAGAAGGCCAGGATATTCCGTTTGAAACGTTCCTTGGTTTTAAAGGGGATAAAGTTCCCGATATTGATTTGAACTTCAGTGGGGATTACCAATCCCGTGCCCATAATTACACGAAAGAATTATTCGGCGAAGACAATGTATTCCGTGCGGGGACAATCGGTACAGTTGCCGAGAAAACTGCTTACGGCTATGTCCGGGGCTACGCCAACGACCGGGAGATGACGCTTCGCGGAGCGGAAATCGACCGTTTGGTGCAAGGCTGTTCAGGCGTCAAACGAAGCACTGGCCAGCATCCCGGCGGCATTATCGTTGTACCTGATTACATGGACATCTACGACTTCTCGCCAATCCAATTCCCGGCAGACGCCCAGGATTCAGAATGGAAAACGACGCATTTCGACTTCCATTCGATCCATGATAATCTGTTGAAACTGGATATTCTCGGACACGATGATCCGACGGTCATCCGGATGTTGCAGGATTTGTCGGGAATCGATCCGAAAACAATCCCGACCGACGATCCGGAAGTCATGAAAATCTTTTCCGGCGTCGATTCACTGGGCGTCTCTGAAAAACAGATCGGCTGTAAAACAGGAACTTATGGCATCCCGGAATTCGGGACGCGTTTTGTGCGCCAGATGCTTGAAGAAACAAAGCCGACGACGTTCTCGGAACTGGTCCAGATTTCCGGATTGTCCCACGGCACTGACGTATGGTTGAGCAATGCCCAGGAACTGATCCAAAATGGCACATGCCAGCTGTCGGATGTTATCGGCTGCCGGGATGATATCATGGTCTACTTGATTTATCAGGGACTTGAATCTTCATTGGCATTTAAAATAATGGAGTCCGTACGAAAAGGGAAAGGCCTTACGCCTGAAATGGAAGAAGCGATGAAAAAAGAAGGGGTTCCGAATTGGTACATTGAATCGTGCAAAAAGATCAAGTACATGTTCCCGAAAGCCCACGCTGCAGCCTATGTATTAATGGCTGTCCGCATCGCTTATTTCAAAGTGCATTTCCCGATTCTGTATTACGCAGCATATTTCACGGTGCGTGCTGAGGATTTCGATGTCAATGCAATGGCAAAAGGTTCCTCGTCGATCCGCGCCAAATTGGATGAACTCAATTCCAAAGGGCTGGAAGCTTCAACAAAAGAAAAGAACTTAATGACGGTCATGGAATTGGCGTTGGAAATGGTGGAGCGCGGCTTTACATTCCAAAAGGTCGATTTGTATAAATCGTCCGCTGACGAGTTTATCATCGAAGGCACCAGCCTGATTCCTCCGTTCAATGCTATTCCTGGCCTTGGGACGAACGCAGCGAAATCGATTGTTGCTGCGCGCGGACTCGGGACGTTCTTGTCGAAGGAAGATCTTCAGCAGCGCGGACGCGTTTCAAAGACGATCATCGAATACATGGATGACCATGGCTGCCTTGAAGGAATGCCGGACGCCAATCAGCTGTCCCTCTTCTAGCAGGTTGCACAGCACCAGGCTTTATGGTATTATTGTAGTAACATTTATGAATAGCTCTGTCACGAAAGAGTGGGTTCTCCCGCTCTTTTCTGTTGTTATGGCATAAAATTGTCGGGAGGCATGTATGAGTAAAATTACTGAACAAATCGAACAAATCGCAATGCCCATCACCGAAGAATTGAACCTTGAACTTGTTGATGTGGAGTTTGTCAAAGAAGGGCGCAATTATTTCCTTCGCGTGTATGTGGATAATCCAGCAGCACCGATCGACATTGAACAATGTGCATTAGTGAGTGAAAAGCTTAGCGAAATTTTAGATGAGCTTGATCCGATCGAACAGAATTATTTCCTTGAAGTTTCTTCGCCAGGCGCTGAACGCCCGTTGAAAAAAGAAAAGGACTTTGAAAAGGCGATCGGCAAGCTTGTTTACATCAAAACCTATGAGCAAATCGATGGTGCAAAGGAATTCGAAGGCTATTTGCAGTCGTTTACTGAAGATGAAGTACAAATTGAAATCAAAATCAAAACACGCAGAAAAACAGCCACTTTCGACCGCAAGAAAATTGCAGTCATCCGTTTGGCCATTGATTTTTCTGTAAAACCTGATTGAAGAACGTGGGAGTGATAAAATAATGGGTAACGAGTTATTAGATGCATTGGATGCATTGGAAAAGCAAAAAGGTATTTCTAGGGATGTATTGATTGAAGCGATCGAAGCTGCTTTGGTCACTGCGTATAAACGCAATTTCAACCAAGCACAGAATGTGCGCGTTGACTTGAATTTGGGTACTGGCACAATGCTAGTTTATTCCCGCAAAGATGTAGTCGAAGAAGTGGAAAATGAGTTCCTGCATATCTCACTTGAAGACGCTAAAGCGATTAACCCAGCTTACGAGCTAGGCGATATTGTCGAAGAAGAAGTGACGCCGCGCAATTTCGGGCGAATTGCTGCTCAGACGGCTAAGCAAGTTGTGACACAGCGTGTACGCGAAGCGGAACGCGGCTTGATTTTCGAAGAGTTCGTCGATCGTGCGGACGACATCGTCAATGGCATCGTGGAACGCATGGATGCACGCAATCTGTATGTCGGCTTGGGCAAAGTGGAAGCGGTACTGCCGCAGACTGAGCAAATGCCGAACGAATCTTACCAGCCGCATGACCGCATCAAAGTTTATATTACGAAAGTTGAGCGCACGACGCGCGGACCGCAAGTTTTTGTGTCGCGGACACATCCGGGATTATTGCGCCGGCTTTTTGAAAATGAAGTTCCTGAAATCTATGAAGGAATTGTTGAAATCAAATCGATTGCACGCGAAGCAGGAGACCGTTCGAAGATTTCTGTTGTGGCACACCGGGATGACATCGATCCAGTTGGATCATGCGTCGGAGCGAAAGGTGCTCGAGTACAGACAATCGTCAACGAGTTAAGCGGCGAAAAAATCGATATCGTTGAGTGGTCTGAAGAACCAGTGATTTTTGTGGCAAATGCATTGAGCCCTTCTAAAGTTCTCGATGTCCAAGTCAATGATGACGAAAAATCGACGACTGTTGTCGTACCGGATTACCAATTGTCATTGGCAATCGGCAAACGGGGCCAGAATGCACGCTTAGCAGCGAAGTTGACTGGCTGGAAAATCGATATCAAGAGTGAGACGGATGCGCGTGAAATGGGCATCTACCCTAACGAAAACGCATCGATTGTAAAAGTCGAGTCTGATGAAGATCTTGAAGATTTCGATTTTTACGGTGAAAAAGAATAATCAGGAAAAGGTGATGTCCGTTGGCTCTGCAAAAGAAAATTCCATTACGGAAGTGTGTGGCTACAGGCGAGATGCATCCTAAAAAAGAAATGATCCGAATTGTGCGCAACAAAGAAGGCGAAGTTTTCGTCGACTTGACCGGCAAGAAATCGGGTCGCGGCGCCTATGTTTCAAAGTCGGAATCGGCTATTGAAATTGCACGCAAAAAGAAAGTATTGGACAATCAGCTGGAAACGAAAGTGCCTGCTGAAATTTACGACGAATTGATTCGCGTTGTCCAAAGAGAGCAGTTGAAGCAATAGTGAATAAAGATAAAATCCTACAATTACTGGGATTGGCTACCCGCGCTCGCATGACGATAACCGGGGAAGAAATGACAGTAAATGAAGTGCGCAAAGGAAATGTGGAATTGGTCCTCTTGTCCGAAGACGCTTCAAAAAATACAAACAAAAAATTGCATGATAAATGCAAATCTTATAATGTCGACCTCGAGGTATTCGGAACGCGTTTCGAATTGGGGCATGCAATCGGCAAGGCAGAGCGCGTAACCGTAGCGATAACTGATGCTGGTTTTGCGAAGAAAATCAAGAACTTGATCGATGAAAATAACCGGGGGTGAGCAGATGACCAAAATTCGAGTACACGAGTACGCTAAAAAAGTAGATAAGCCAAGCAAAGAAATCATTCAGCAGTTATCTAAGCTGAATATTGAGGTTGCCAACCATATGGCAACATTGGAAGACAATGCTGTAACAAAATTGGACGGCATTTATAAAAATTCTGCACAAGGGCAGCGTCCACAAACACAAAGCCGTCCGCAAACTGGCGGGCAATCACGCCCACAAGGCCAAACTCAATCACGTCCGCAAAGCGGCGGACAATCACGTCCGCAGGGCCAAAGCCAGTCACGTCCACAAAGCGGCGGGCAATCACGTCCGCAAGGCCAAGGCCAGTCACGTCCGCAAAGCGGTGGGCAATCACGTCCACAAGGACAAGGCCAATCACGTCCACAAACTGGTGGACAAGGAGGCCAGAGCCGCTCTTCTGCAGCTCCGGCAAAAGGCTCCAACTTTACACCGAAAGCGGCTAAACCGACAGCAGGCCCGGGACAACGCAATAACCGTCCAGGCGGCGGCGGTCCAGGGCGCGGCGGACAAAACCGCAACCGCAAAGGCAAAAATCAGCAGCAGCAGCCGGTAAACCCACTGCCGCCGATGCCGAAAAGAGAAAAAGAATTGCCAGCTAAAATTACGTTCAGCGAGTCATTGACTGTTGGCGAATTGGCGAAAAAATTAGGGCGCGAGCCGTCTG
This sequence comes from Planococcus koreensis, assembly GCF_004761975.1. Taxonomy (GTDB): domain Bacteria; phylum Bacillota; class Bacilli; order Bacillales_A; family Planococcaceae; genus Planococcus; species Planococcus koreensis. Next base: position 81,238 of record NZ_RQII01000048.1, read on the forward strand.
AAATCATCAAAAAATTATTCATGCTCGGCGTAATGGCTACCATTAACCAAGAGTTGATAAAGATGCAATCGAATTGATCTGTGCTGAGTATGAAGTGGAAGTTGAAGAAGAAATCTTGGTTGATAAATCCGACCTTGAAGTTTACTTCGAGCCTGAAGACGAAGCGCTTCAACAAGAGCGTCCACCAGTTGTTACAATCATGGGACACGTTGACCATGGTAAAACAACTTTGCTGGATTCGATCCGCAACACGAAAGTGACTGCAGGCGAAGCTGGTGGAATCACGCAGCATATCGGCGCATACCAGGTTGTTGACAATGGCAAAAAAATCACGTTCCTTGATACTCCTGGACACGCAGCGTTTACAACTATGCGCGCACGCGGAGCAAAAGTGACGGATATTGCCATTATCGTCGTAGCTGCTGATGACGGCGTTATGCCTCAGACAGTAGAAGCGATCAACCATGCGAAAGCTGCAGAAGTTC
>NZ_RQII01000049.1 GCF_004761975.1 Planococcus koreensis
AAAAAGAAGGCCGGTTGCCTCTTTCAGACTCGTCAAATGCAGTTTATGCGCGTTCAGAATTTTTTATGCGCGTTCAGCTCAATCTACGCAAAAAAGGCACCCTCTCAAGAGGATGCCTTCAATCCGCATACTTATTAAACTGCGGCTGTTTTTTCTTTTTTGATTTGCTTGCTGCGCAATTGGCCGCAGGCTGCGTCGATGTCGGCGCCTTGTTCGTGGCGGACGCCGCAGTTGATGCCTTTTTTCTTCAAAGCGTCATAGAAAGCGCTGATCGCTTCCGGCGTGCTTTGCTGATACTGGTCGTGCTCGCTGACCGAGTTGTACGGAATCAAGTTGACGTATGACAGGTGGCGCTTGTCTTCAAGCAGCTTCGCCAGCTTATGCGCTTCTTCGACGTGGTCGTTGACGTCGCGCAATAAAATATACTCGAATGTGATGCGGCGGTTGGATTTCTCCAAATAATAATCGATCGCATCCATCAATTTCTCGATCGGGTAGGCTTTGTTGATTTTCATGATGCGCGAACGCAATTCATTCGTCGGCGCGTGGATGGAAATCGCCAAGTTGACTTGCAGGCCTTCGTCCGCGTAATCGTAGATTTTCGGCACGATGCCGCTTGTCGATACCGTAATGTGGCGAGCACCGATAGCCAAGCCTTTTTGCGAGTTGACGACTGTCAGGAAGTCCATCAAATTCGTGTAGTTGTCGAACGGTTCGCCGATGCCCATTACAACGATGTGGCTGACGCGCTCTTCTTTTTGCTGAGCGTCAAAGTGAGCCTGCACTTGCATGATTTGCTCGACGATTTCGCCCGCGTTTAAATCACGGCTCTTTTTCAATAGGCCGCTGGCACAGAAACTGCAGCCGATGTTGCAGCCGACTTGGGTTGTCACACAGACAGAATTGCCGTATTTAAAGCGCATCAAAACGGTTTCGATCAAGTTGCCGTCCTGCAGGCGGAAAAGGAATTTAATCGTGCCGTCAGCGGATTCCTGTTTCACTGCTTCTTCAAGCGTGCGGATTGCAAAATTATCTTCAAGCAAAAGAATGACATCTTTGCTCAAATTGTTCATTTGGGAAAATTCAGTGACGCGTTTAATATACAACCAGTCCCATACCTGCTCAGCACGGTATTTCTTCTGGCCATTCTCTAAAAACCATTCTTTTAATTGATCTATCGTCAAACCATAGATGGAATTTTTCATTAGTAGTACCCTCATTTCGGAATTTCACAATTGCTTATTATAATACTAAATTTCCAGCTTGACAACAACTATTTTCGTTTATACTGAAAAATCTGTTTTCTCCAGAGGAATTAAACCCTTCAAATTAGGGTAATAGCTAGATAGAACAGGAGGCGATAGAATGAGCAGTGAAATTACACATGTCGGACTGGCAGTACCGAATTTGGACCAGGCGATGCAGTGGTATTGCAGCGTATTGGGCTTTTACATATTGTCAGGGCCGACCGAATTTGACGCGGCCGAGGCAGAAGTTGAAAACATCACACAAAATTTGCAAGGACCGGAAATCAAAAAAATGCGTAATGTCCATTTGATGTCGATGGGGGGCGTGGGCATCGAATTATTCGAGTTCCGGGAAGCGGACCTCGATGAAGGGCCGCCAACTGCGCACCGCGGATTTTTCCATATCTGTCTGATTGTCGAAAATGTGGTTGAAGCGATCGAGCGCATCGTCCAGCACGGCGGCAAGCAGCGCAGCCAAATCCACCAAATGAACAAAGACAAAAATCATTACCTTGTTTACACGGAAGACCTTTTCGGCAACATCCTGGAGCTTTCCAGCCGCAGCACATCCGAAATGTACAGCAATCGATAAATCATCAAAGCCGGCCGCTCCCATAAAGGGGCGGCCGGCTTTTCGGGCTTAAACCAATTGTTCTTTTTTCGCCAGCATGGAGCCATGCTTGGCCAAGTCCGCGTGCCAAGAGAATGCTTTTTCCAGCACATGCGGCGTCTGTCCGCCCCGTTCCAGCGCTTCCGTGTAATAGGCGCGCATTTGCTCCCGGTACATCGGGTGGACACAATTCTCGATGATGAGCGGCACCCGTTCCCGCGGCGCCAAGCCGCGCAGATCTGCGTAGCCTTGTTCGGTGACGACGACATCGACATCGTGTTCGGTGTGGTCGACGTGCGGCACAAATGGCACGACACTTGATATATTACCGCCTTTGGCAATCGATTTCGTGACAAAAATGGCGAGGCGTGCGTTGCGGGCGAAATCACCTGAGCCGCCGATGCCGTTCATCATTTTTGTGCCCGACACATGGGTCGAGTTCACATTGCCGTAGATATCAAATTCCAACGCAGTGTTGATGGAAATCAGCCCTAAGCGGCGGATGATTTCCGGGTGATTGGAAATTTCCTGCGGCCGCATGATGATTTTATTGCGGTATTTTTCAAAATCGCCAAAAACCTGTTTCATTTTCGGTTCCGACAACGTAATCGAACAGCAGGAAGCAAAATCGACCTTGCCTGCATCCATCAAATCGAAGACAGCGTCCTGCAGCACTTCCGAGTAGACTTCCAAGTTCTTGAATTCCGAATCGACCATGCCGTGGAGCACGGCGTTTGCCACCGAACCGATGCCTGACTGAAGCGGCGCCAGCTTGTCCGTCAAACGCCCGGCTGAAACTTCAGCACGCAGGAAATCCAGCAGATGACCCGCCATGATTTCCGTTTCTTCATCCGGCTGGACAATTGTCGACGGCGAGTCCTGTTGCTCGGTAAAGACGATGCCGCGTATTTTTTCCAGATCAACTGGAATGCCGATCGTGCCGATGCGGTCATCCACTTTCGTCAACGGAATCGGTCCGCGTTCCCCTTGCTTTCCAGTATCGTAGATGTCGTGCAGCCCTTCGAACAGTTCCGGCTGCGCTAAATTGATCTCCACAATGATGTTCTTTGCGTGTTTTGCAAACACCGAGGAATTGCCGACTGACGTTGTCGGGATGATCATGCCATCTGCCGTTATCGAAAGCGCTTCCACAATAGCAAAATCAATCGGCTCGATGACGCCTGCCCGAATCCATTCCGCAGTATGCGATAAATGATGATCAACGAACAGCATCTCGCCTTCGTTGATCTTTTTGCGCATCGCCGGTTCTGCTTGGAACGGAAGGCGTTTGCCCACAATGCCCGCTTCTGCGAATAATTTATCAATATCAGAACCGAGTGAGGCCCCAGTAAAAACATTGACTTTGAATTTTTCCGTTGCCGCCCGCTGAACCAATGCGGTCGGAACCGCTTTCACGTCGCCCGCCCGTGTAAATCCGCTGAGCCCTAGAGTCATGCCATCAGCAATCCATGATGCCGCTGTTTCCGGCGATACAACACGGTCCTGCAGTTGGGTGGCTTTGATTCGTTCAAATCGCTTTTCCATTTCCCATCACTCTTTCATCGTTTTTAGCTAATTTTAACGCAAGCCTCTTTGAAAAAGCGTAATCGGGTGTGGAATAGCAAGTCTAGGACTGAACCAGCGGAAACGGCAGCTGAACCAGCAGAATCAGAAATCAAGGAGCTTCCGGAAATAACTTGAATACGTCTGGCTGACCGGAATCCGCATGCCATTGTCCATCGCCAGCACAAAAGTCGAATGGGTGTCCGGATAAATCTCTTCTATATGATGGACGTTGACGATAAACGAACGGTGGCAGCGGATGAACAGCTCCCTGGGCAGCACCCATTCGAATTCCTGCAGCGAGTTCTTATGGGTTCCCGAAAAGCCGTCGGTGTGGACATGGGTCTTGCGGTCTTTCACTTCCAGGTATTTGACCTCTTCGAACGGAATCGGCTTCCAGCCGTCCGCACTCTTCACCGTCACCACCGACTTGCCTTCTGTATAGGCCGGATAAATCGCCAGCGCGCAGCCCGCAATTTCGCCGTCTTCCTCAAAAGGCACTGCCATCCCATGGTACGGCACACCAAACACTTCTTTATCAATAAATTCCGATGCTTTATGCCCCGTTGCCAACGCTTTATGGGCGATGGTGCCTTCTTTCACCGGATCCCCTGCTTCGATTTTGAGATCGATCCGCTTGCTCGGCCGGTAATAGATGTATTCAGTTGTATTGGTGACGGCAATTGACACTTCATCGGAAAACAGCGTCCCCATGACATCGAGCAGCGACCCCAGCGTAAATTTATCCATCATGCATTTCCCGCCCCGCTTTCTTTCATTTCATATTAAAACAGCCGGCAAGAACCGGCTGCGGAATTTATTCCTCAAGCATCGACCCGGTTTCCAAGAAACGGGTATGCCACGAAAAGGCCTGTTCCAGCACATGTGGCGTCTGCCCGCCGCGCTTCAGGGCTTCTGCGTAATAAGCGCGCATTTGCCCGCGGTACATGGGATGCATGCAATTCTCGATGATGAGCGGCACCCGTTCACGCGGCGCGAGCCCCCGCAGGTCGGCGTAGCCTTGTTCGGTGACGACGATCTGCACATCGTGTTCCGTATGGTCGATATGGGAAGCGAACGGCACGATGCTTGAAATCTTGCCGTCTTTCGCCGTCGAGCGCGTGACGAAGATCGATAGCCGTGCGTTGCGGGCAAAATCGCCGGAACCGCCAATGCCGTTCATGATTTTCGTGCCGCGCACATGTGTTGAATTGACGTTGCCGTATATATCGAACTCAAGTGCTGTATTGATCGACAGCAAGCCGAGCCGGCGGATGATTTCGGGATGATTGGAAATTTCCTGCGGCCGCAGCATGAGCTTGTCGCGGTATTGTTCAAAATCCCCATACACCTGCTTCATTTTTTCAGGCGACAGCGTAATCGCCGACGCGGAAGCGAATTTCACTTTCCCGGCATCCATCAAGTCGAAAATGACGTCTTGCATCACTTCCGAATACACTTCCAGATTCTCGAACTCTGAGTCAATCATGCCTTCGAGCACGGCATTCGACACCGTGCCGATGCCTGACTGGATCGGCGCCAGGCTGTTCGTCAGCCGCCCGCTCCAGACTTCACTGCGCAGAAATTCGAGGAGATGCCCAGCCATGCGTTCCGTTTCCTCATCGGGCGGCACAATCTCCGAAGGCGAATCCGGCCGGTCGCTGAACACGATGCCCCGAATTTTTTCCAAGTCGACTGGAATGCCGATCGTGCCGATGCGTCCATGGGCATTTTCAAGCGGAATCGGCCCCCGCTTGCCTTGTACCCCGGCATCATAAATGTCGTGGATGCCTTCGAAACCTGTCGGCTGCGCCATATTGATTTCGACAATGACATTTTCCGCATGCTTAACAAAAATAGCCGAGTTGCCCGCAGATGTTGTCGGAATGATCATGCCATCCTCGGTGATCGCAAGCGCTTCAATGATGGCAAAATCGATCGGTCCGAGCACGCCGCTCCGCACCCATTCGGCGGTTTGCGACAAATGCTCGTCAACATACCACACTTCGCCGTCGTTTATTTTTCCGCGCATTACAGGGTCCGACTGATACGGCAGACGCTTTTCCATAATCCCCGCTTCGGCGAAAAGCCGGTCGATATCTGCGCCGAGCGATGCGCCGCTGTAGACGCTCACTTTAAAGCGCTCACTTTTCCCGCGCTCTGCCAGTGCATGCGGCACCACTTTTGCATCGCCGGAATGGGTGAAGCCGCTGAGCCCCAATTTCATGCCGTCCGAAATCCAGGAAGCCGCTTCTTCTGCAGCCACCACACGCTCCCGCAGCTCCTCCGCTCTAATGCGTTGAAGTTTATTGTCCATTCACATCACCTTCCTTGCATTTATTGCGGCGCAAGCCGCCACACATTGCTTTGCAGGAACACAAAGCCCTTTGCCAAACCGCTTTTTCTCCATAAGTATACCCTTTTAAGGGACGAGTTCTCCAGATTGACAAGCTCTTAAAGCTCCCATAATATAGAAAAGTTGATTAAATAAATTCTATTAGATTGTGCACCAGCCGGCTATAGAAGAAAAGAGGCATTCCATGACTACAGACCAACGCAAGAAAATATATATTTTGATGATCAATATGTTCATCGCCATCGCAAGCTTCGGAATCGTTATACCGATTCTTCCCTCATACCTCGAATCCATCAATCAAGGTGGCATGGCAGCAGGTTTGATGATCGCCATTTTCGCCGGAGCACAGTTCCTATTTTCTCCGATTGCCGGCAAATGGGCGGATCAATACGGCCGCCGGCAAATGATCATCTACGGGCTTTTGGGCCTGACCATTTCCATGTTCGTCTTTTACCTGTCGAACGGCATCTGGGTCTTGTACCTGTCGCGCGTCATCGGCGGCATCGGCGCAGCGATGCTCATCCCGGCCATCTTCGCTTACATAGCGGACATCACGACGCTTGACCAGCGCGCGAAAGGCACTAGCTTGGTATCCGCAGCGATGTCACTTGGAATCGTCGTGGGTCCTGGCATCGGCGGATTTCTCGCCGATTTTAGCTTGAAATTGCCTTTCCTCGTATCGGCATTGGTCTCGCTTGCCGCTGTATTGTTCTCAGTCGCGCTGTTGAAAGAACAGGACGCAATCGAAGCGGACCCTGCCACCACGATGGACATGACGCAGAACGAGGCGATGCTCACGAAGATTTTCCGTTCCGTTAGCATGCCGTATTTCATTCCGCTTGTCATCACGCTGGTCATGAGCTTCGGGCTGCTGGCTTTTGAATCGGTCATCGGCCTGTATCTTGACAATCAGTTCAATTCGACCGCCAAGGACATCGCCTTTATGATTACGGCGACAGGCGTCGTCAGTGTCATCGTCCAGCTGTTCATTGTCGACCGCATCGTCCGCCGTTTCGGCGAAGCTGCGATTCTGATCGCTTTCCTCGGCGTTGCTGCCGCCGGTTTTGTGATGGCGCTGTTCGCCGGAAGCTATGTGATGTTTTTCGTGGTGACGCTGATCATATTCCTGGCGACGTCAATTCTGCGCCCGGTCCTTAATACGCTGATTTCCAAAATGGCTGAAGGCGAAGTCGGTTTTGCAATGGGCATGAACAACGCCTATATGAGCGTCGGAAACGTACTTGGGCCGCTTCTTGCAGGCGCATTATATGATATCGACATATCGTATCCGTTTATCCTTGGACTCGTAATGCTCATGATCACGTGGACCATCACAGTCGCATGGCATCGCAGCCGCATTGCTAAAACACGCACCGCGCACTGAAATTCCCATCCCCTGCATCTTTTGCGAAAGATGCAGGGGATTTTTATTGCCGATAACCGATATTGCAAAGGCTCTGGGCTTTACGGCATCCGGAAATAAGTTGTATAATTATTATACAAAAATCTTAAGGAATGTGGGTAATGCTATGTACAACATCAAAGCAGCTGCCAAAATTTTAGATATGCCAAAAGTGACGATCCGTTCGTGGGAAACGCGCTACAGCGCCATTACACCCGCCCGCACGGAAACCGGGCACCGCCTGTATTCAGACCAGAATCTCGAAGACTTGAAATGGCTGAAGATCCAAGTCCAGGAAAAAGGCATTAAAATTAGCGAGGCCGTAAAACAACTGCATTCTTCCAAGAGAAAACCGATCGAAAAAGTGCAGAACCCCGGTGATTTTGACGCGGATACCTACGACAAACAAATTTATGAATTGTATATGGCCGCGTCCGAATTGGATACAGAGCGCTTCAACTACTTGCTGGACTTGAATTTCTCGCTTTTCCATTACCGCACGGTATTCTTCTCTATTGTCGTACCGTTGATGGTGCAAATCGGCAAAGAATGGGAAAACGGCTCGATGCCCGTAGCACACGAGCATTTGATCAGCCACATCATCCAGCAGCGCTTCACGCAATTTTTCCGTGTATTCCCGACATCGCCCGATTTGCCGAAAGTTATGGCGTTCTGCCCGACTGGGGAATACCATCAGCTTGGCTTGATGCTGTTCACGCTGTTCTTGCGCGAAAACGGCTTTTCGGTCATGTTCCTCGGCGCTAATACACCGCTTGATGGATTGGCAAAAATTGTCGAACAGCAAGACGTCCGCATTGTCTGCATGGCGATTTCCGATCCTTCATCCCGCCCGTTAGCCGAGAAATACGTTGCGGAAATCGGTGCCGCTGATAAAAGCGTCCACTTCATGGTAGGTGGACAAGGCGTCATCGAACCGCTGACAACCGGCAATGTGTCTTTTCTCGGCCCGACATACGAGTCTTGGCAGCAGGAATTGGATCGCATCAAAAAACTCCCGTTAAGCAAAGCTTAACGGGAGTTTTTATGTATAGCTTTTATAGCGTTAATGTAAAATGACTTGAGTGACTATAGAACCAATTATCTCCGATTATTATTAATACTACACAAAAATTTGCCAGCTTCCAGGCAAAAAAAAAGACCCCCCTGCTTACAGCAGGTCAAGGTCTTGATAATCTTTCTGGTATGGTCCATTGTCGGTGACTTCAGAATGGTATAGCGCCTTCAGCGCGAAGCCTTTTTCAAGCTCCATCTCTTTCATCAAAATTTTCAAGCGCTTTTTCAATTCAGGATGACCGCTGACGAGCTGTTCCATTTTCGATTTTGTGTATTTCATGGGAATTGCAACTCCTTTCCGGTGTTCTTTGTTCCATTATACCACCGCTCAATAGGAAAACGCTGTCCAGAAATTTCAAACAACCGCTTTCCTCTCTTGAGTTGCGAATGGTAAAGAAATAGCGGAGTGGCAAGAGCGGAACGGATGCATTTCGCAGGCGAAATGCGAAAAAAGCGGGTGGAGCGGTGAAGAAAGTGAGTTTACGTGCGTTCGTGAGGATTTACGTGCGTTCAGGAAAATTTATGCGCGTTCAGCGAAATTTACGTGCGTGCAGGAAGTTTTATGCGCGTTCAGCGAAATACTGAGTATCTTGCCGCCGAATTTATTCTCAAAAAACCCCGCATTTGCCAGGAGCAAATGCGGGGTTTCGTTTCAAATATAATGCAGTACGAAGTTCATCAGGAACAAGCCTGAGATCACGTATAGCGGCACAGAAACTTCGCGCCATTTGCCGATGCCGATTTTGAGGATCGGGTACAGGATAAAGCCGATGGCAATGCCATCCGCGATGCTGTACGTAAACGGAATGAGCGCGATGATCATCAGCGCCGGGAACGTTTCGCTCATGTCTTTCATTTCGATGTTGCGGATCGTCTGCAGCATCAGCCCGCCGATAATGATCAGGATCGGTGCAATCGCACTGTCCGGAATCAGTTTAATAAGCGGAATGAAAAACACGGAAGCCAGAAACAGGACACCGGCAGTGATGGCCGTCAAGCCTGTGCGTCCACCGGCTGTCATCGCCGCAGCGCTTTCGACGGAAGCCACGGTCGGGCTTGTGCCGAATACGCCGGAAGCCATTGCCGACAGCGAAGTCGCCTGGAAAGCACGCCCGAATTTTTCAGGCTGATCAATCAAGTTGACTTGGCCATGGACGAGTCCGATGTTCTCGAACACCATCACCATCGTCAGCGAGAAAACCGCGACCCAAAAGACCATCGACAATGCACTATCGAATGACAGCGCGCCAAAGCCAGCGAAAGCTTCTTGCAGATTCAGCGAAGAATCTCCCATATTGCTCGTATCAATCAAGCCGAAAAACGATGCAATGATGGTACCCGCAATAATCGTGATGAGGAAATTCCCCGGCACGTTGCGGATGAACAAGATAACCGCGAGAATAAGCGTCAATGCCGTTGCCATAACAACCGGATCACTCAGCGAACCAAGCGCCAGAATCGACGCTTCTCCGCGGATGACGAGCCCGCCTTTTTCAAGGCCCAGCAGCATCAGGAACAACCCGAGCCCGACCGTAATCGCTTCTTTCAGCGAATGCGGCACCGCGGCGCTGATCACTTTTGCAAAGCGCGTAAACGCGATCGCCACGAAAATCACACCGGTGACAAAGACAACCGCCAATGCTTCCTGCCACGTCAAGCCCATCGACTGGACCATCGTGTACGAAAACAGCGCATTGATGCCCATGCCAGGAACCAGCAGGATCGGCGCATTGCCCCAGAATCCCATCACGAACGCTCCGAACACCGAGGCCCCGATTGTTGCGATGATTGCCGCCTCGATCGGCATGCCGCCTTCCGATAAAATCAGCGAGTTGACTGCAATGATGTAAACGACTGTAAAAAAGCCGATCAATCCCGCTGTCATTTCGCGTTTTACCGTCGTACCGTTTTTTTGAAGACCGAAGAACCGGTCCATCCAATTAAACATATGTTCAACCTTCTATTAAATTAGCCCTCTCCCTACCCGCTCTGCCTATAAATTTCATAGGTAAGCCAAGACAAAAGTGTAATCCCAAAACGCTTTAGTGTCAAGGGTTGAAGCTTGTCATCTTGTATGGTTTATTGGCGGCTGCGGTGCTATAATTCAGGTACTTTACCCGGAGGTGATCGATTGAAACGATTGACTGAAAATGAAGCATTGGAAACCTTGCTGCTGCGGCTGGCGGACGGCCATCCGCAGCGAATTTTCTTGGAGAACCGGCTGTACCGGACCGCTGGCGGCGAGCGCGGCGAAGCACGCCTGCAATCCCGGTTCAAGGAATTCTGGATAGACGGCGACTTCAAGGTCTTATGGGACGTGAGCCTTGCGCTCGGCGACTGGAAGGTGCAGCTGGACGGCATATTGTTGATGGAACGCTGCGCTTTGGTGATCGAATCCAAAAACATCAGCGGCGAAATCTATTTCAACGAAGCTACAGGCGAATTTTTCCGCCTGAACCTGAACGGCGAGAAAACCGTCTTGGAAGACCCGCGCGTCCAGCTAAGCAAACACATCCGCTTTCTCACCCGCTGGTTTGCGCAGCACAAGATCCCGTTGCCTGTCAGCGGACTGGCAGTATTCACTTCCAAGCACTGCGAATTCATCACCAAACCGCCTGGCGCCCCCATCTGCAAAACGTACCAGATGCCGGACCACCTACTGAAAATGTGGCAGTCCCATCCCCCAAAAACTGCCAGGCTTCACATTGCCAAAGTCTCCAAACTGCTTCTCGCCAATCAAACCCCTTTCAAGCGCCAGCCTTTGTGCCGGCAATACACCATCAACCCAAGTGACATAAAAACCGGTGTTCTGTGCCGCGCCTGCAGCACACTTTCGATGCAGCGCGAAAAGCGCGGCTGGACCTGCACCCGCTGCGGCGAACGCGATGCCGCTGCACACGTTCATGCCGCACGCGAATACTTTTCAATCGTGGACGACTCTCTGACCAATCGCGACTTCCGGAAATTCTGCAAGCTCGAATCGCGGTCAGTTGCATCTCGGTTGCTCAGCAAACTCGAACTCGACACGACTGGTGAATGGAAATCATGCGTCTACCGCCTGCAGAAGAAAAAATAGTTTCTCCCCCTCCTTCGGAATTTTCGGAGGAGGGATTTTTGGCTGAACGCACGTAAATTTTCTTGAACGCGCATAAATCTCGCTAAACGCACGTAAATCCCTACGAACGCGCATAAATCTTCCTGAACGCACGTAAATCCTCACGAACGCGCATAAACTCACTTTCTTCACCGCTCCACCCGTCTTTTTCACATTTCGCCTGCGAAATGCATCCATTCCGTTCTTTTCACACCGCTTTTTCTTCACCATTCACCACTCGCAAGCCATAAAAACAAATTCAAAGGCTGAAAAGGATACTTTTCGCCAGCGAAAAGCTTTTTATAAGAGATAAAAGACTACATCCTACAGAAAAGAAAGCAGGCTCTCAAAACAAAAAAGCCTCACTCGCAGTTTCCCGCGGGTGAGGCTGATCTATATTCTATTAAACGAACATACCGGCGATTGCTGCGCTTAAAAGCGATGCAAGCATACCAGCCGCAACAGCGCGCATGCCGAGGCGTGCGATGTCCGGGCGGCGGTTTGGTGCAAGTGCGCCAAGACCGCCAAGCAGGATGGCGAGTGAGCTTAAGTTAGCAAATCCACATAACGCAAAGCTGACAACCAATACTGTTTTAGGTGACAGGTTAGCAATTTCCGGGGCAAATGCAGTGTAAGCAACAAATTCATTCAACACCAATTTCTGGCCGATATAGCTTCCGGCTTGTACAGCTTCTTCCCATGGCACGCCGATTGCGAAAGCAAGCGGGGCGAAGACGAAGCCAAGGATGCCTTGGATTGTCAGGTTATCCGCTCCGAACCAAGAGCCGATTCCGCCAAGCATACCATTCAGCAAAGCGATTAACGCGATGAACGCAAGAAGCATCGCACCGACATTCAACGCAAGCTGCAAGCCATCTGATGCACCGCGTGCAGCAGCGTCGACGACGTTGACCGATGACTGGTCTTTTTCCATGACGAATTCTTTTTCAACGATTTCTTCTGTTTCCGGCATCATGATTTTCGCCATGATCAAACCGGCAGGAGCGGCCATGAAACTTGCCGCCAACAGGTATTCAAGAGGCACGCCCAAGAGCGCGTAACCCGCCAGTGTAGAACCGGCTACTGAAGCCAGTCCGCCTGTCATAACTGCGAACAATTCCGACTTCGTCATGTTGGCGATGAACGGACGGATAACGAGCGGCGCTTCCGTCTGGCCGACGAAGATGTTTGCCGCTGCGGAAACGGATTCCGCTTTGCTTGTTCCAAGCAATTTCGACAGCGCGCCGCCAAGAATTTTGATGAACCATTGCATGATCCCTAAATAATACAAGACGGAAATCAATGAAGAAAAGAAGATGATGATCGTCAGGACTTGGAATGCGAAAACGAAACCGAAGTTTGCTGCGTCTGCCGCTGGCCCAAATACGAAGTTGATCCCTTCTTTTGCGTAATCAATGACGTTTTGCACTTTATTGGAAAGCCATAATAAAGCGTTTCTACCCAATTCCCATTGCAGTACCATGAACGCGAATGTAATTTGTATTGCTAAACCGCCCAAAATAGTACGCGGCTTGATTGATTTACGTGCACTTGACATTAAAAAGGCAAGTCCCAGGACGACGAATACACCGAATATACCCCATAAGAAATTCACATTTTCACCTCATTGTTTTATTCAACCTGAAACGCTTACATTCCAGATTGGTTTTCCTTAAAGCTAGTCCTCTGTCGTCAGACATCTTACCAAATCCACAAAGATAAGTAAATGTATAATCCGTGACAAATCTTTAATAGGAAAAATGTTTAAATGCAATGAAAATTCGAACTAAGGCATCTTTTCCAGTCGCTATCCTTTCCTTTCCCATATTATTACCCACCGATTCATTAAAAAAACACGCAGCTTATCGCTGCGCGCTTACTTTATTTTTTCGATGGCTGATCCGGTAAAACACAAGGTATAATGCCGGAATCATCACCAAGGTAAAGAGACTGGAGAACGTCAGCCCTGCGATAATCGTAATTGCCAATGCTTCAAAAAGCGGATCTCCCGTCAGCGCGACCGGAATCAGCGCGACAATCGAAGTTACAGAGGTCAAAACGATCGGCTTGATACGGGCATAGCCGGATTCAATAATCGCTTCATCAATATTGAAATTGCCGGATAGCCGGCGCGTTTCCACAAAGTCGATCAGCACGACGGCATTCCTTACAACAATCCCCGTCAAGGAGACAATCCCCATGACACCAAGGAAACTTAATGGGGTCTGTGTCAAGAATAGGCCGAGAATTGCGCCCGACACACCCAAGTACACAGCAATCAGCACAAGGAATGGCAATCCGAACGATTTGAATTGGAACGCAATGACCAAGTAAACAAGCAAGATGACAACCAGGAACAAGACTCCGATTTCAGTGAAGAATGCTTCCTGATCGGAATTTTCTCCGCCTGTCGACAATTCGTAGCCCGACGCCAAGTCTTCTTTCTGCGCATCGACCACTTCAAGCATGCTGGCTTCAAAATCGGCTGCATCGCCAAACGCTTTCAATGTAATCGCACGTTCGGCTTCCTGATGCGGCACCTGTGCCAAAGCAGTTGTCTGTTCAGGGGTCAGCAATTCATCCAAGCTCACCAACGTCGGCGGACCTGGCTGTGCTTGCGGTGAACCAGCGGGCACTTGGAAGTCAGCCAAATCGATGTCCTGGCCGCTCTCTATGCCTGACTGCTTCACTGTCACTTCATACGGCTTCTGCCCTTCGTAAATGCTGTAGAGCGGAACTCCTTGGGTCAAGAACTGCAGCTGCCCTGTCACCGTGCTGAGCGGAATGCCGTTCGCTTCAAGCGCTGCCTGATTCGGCACGTATTCCACAGCAGGAACCGGATCTCCCAGATTATCTGTGACGACGTCTGCGCCATTCTCCAGCATCGCCGCTTTTAATTCGTCGCGCAATGCAGTCAGTTCCTCGAGGTTCTCGCCTTTAATCGTCACAGTTACCGGAGCACCTGCTGGCGGCCCTTGAACGATTGTATCCAGGAAAATTTCCGCTTCCGGGTATTGGTCGCGCAACTCCGGCTGCCATTTCTCAATAAAGTCGGCTGCCGTCGTTTGTTCGCGGTCAATCCGGATCGCTACCTGTCCTGTATTGGAGCCGGTATTATCCATCGAAGAGGCGAACAAATTCGGCAAGCCTTCACCAGTGAAAATCGCAATTTCTTCGATATTTTCGTCTTCTCCCCTTAACTCTTCCGTAACGTTAGCGAGGAATGCATCGGTTTCTTCAATCGAAGTCCCTTCAGCGAGGCGGACGTTCATCGTCACCTCTTTGCGGTCAGCTGCCGGGAAGAATTCGAATGGCGTGAAGAACGCCAACGCCAATAGCCCTGTTGCCAGCACCAATCCGCCGATGCCGATCCAGAGCGGGCGCTTCAATACGCCGCGCAGCACTTTATTCGAATAAAACAGCGCCAGCTTCTCAAGCGGTTTGCCCAGGAAACCTGGTGTATCGGATATCTTTTTCGAGCGGCGTTTCGTCTTCAGGTATTGCATCATCGGCACCAAGGTAATCGACAGCACCGTAGACGCGATGATTGTCGTGATGAGAATGCTCGGCAATGCTTTGATGAACGCACCATTGCCGCCAGACAGCAGCAAGAGCGGAGAAAACGTTACAACAATCGCCAAACTGGATGCGATGATGGAAGAAAACACTTCTTTGACGCCATTGACAGCGCCATCCAATGGCGAGTCGCCCAATTTGTAGCGTCGCTGGATGTTATCATTGACAACGATGCTGTCATCGACCAAAATACCGATCGCGATGATCAGGCCGATAACCGAAATCTGGTTCAAGTCGACGCCCATCGATGGAATCGGGATCATGCCGATCAAGACGGATGAAAGAACTGTCACCGCTACGACGAATGCACCGAACAGCGTCAATCCGGCGGTCGTCACGACGAGCACCGCAAGTACGGCAATCAATAGCGAGACGTATAAGCCTTCAAAAATCGATGTGACATTTTCAGCCTGTGATTCATAGCGTTCCGCTTCAACGCCAGCTGGCAAGCCTTCATTGAACGCATTGATCACTACGGAAACTTTTTCGTCAACTCCTGGGACATCTTGTCCCCCTTGCAAAAATACCGTATACGAAATGGCGCGTTCACCTTCGAACGTCACGATATCTTCCGTTTCGCCATCCACAGTTTCAATCACTGCGATGTCTTCAAGCGGTACTGCAGCGGATCCTACCTGCAGCTTCTTCAATTTCTCGATGCCCTGTTCCTGCTGCACCGTCAAAACTACTTGCTCGTTGCCATTGTCATGAGTGCCAAGCGACAACGGCTGGTTTGACTGTTGGAGCGACTCCAGCACTTCAAACGGCTGCAGGTTGTTTGCTGCCAATTGCTCCGCTTCCAGTTCAATAAGGATCTGCTGGCTGTTCAAGCCTTTGACAGCAGTGCCGGCCACGCCATTCACCGCTTCCACTTCTTCAGACAGATCGGCTAATGCCTGCTCCATACCGCGGAGCTCTGCTTCATCCCCGTAGAACATATACGATACGAGAGGGAATGTCAGATCCAGCTTTTCTACGGATGGCTGCTGCGCCTGTTCCGGGAAGCTGCTCGATGCACGCTGCACCTGCTGCTGCATTTCCGTCACCAGTTCATCGGGATCGAATCCATCTTCCAATTCAAGCGTGATGATGGAAGCGGAATTCGCTGACACCGATTGCAGCGACGATACGCCATCCACTTTCTGCAATTCCTGTTCGATCGGATTGGTGATGGCTGTTTCGATTTCCTCAGGGCCGGCGCCTGGCAAAATTGTTGACACCAGCACAAGATTCGGCGGCGTCTCCGGAATTTCCCGCTGAGGCAAAGTGACAAATACATAGGCGCCGATAACGGTGAAAATAAAGATTAAGAATAGGAATAATTTGCTGCGATCCAATAGGTATTTCATGACGCGCCTCCTTTATTTATATGTATAACTATTGTATGACATTTATATAATAAAAGCTAAATCGGCAACCGAAAATTGCAGAAAAAAGAGGACCGGAGTTCTCCGGTCCTTTTCCTTGTGCTCAATGCATATGCTGAGCGCGTTTGTGCTTCATGAAATACGCTGCAGCAAAAATCAATAGCGGCGGCACCATGCTCAATTTGAACCACATGCTGCCGCTTCCGTCAAAGGCGATCAGGCCCATCGGCAGAAGCAAAGCTGCGCCGCTCCAAGCGAGCGCTTTCCATGACCGTTTCCACAATCCATAGATGAACAACACGACCGATGCGATGACCAGCGACCAGAGCAGGATTCCCATAAGGAATAAGCCCATGATTTGTTCCTCCCCAACCGTAATGTCTTTCTCTCTATCTGTTTACTTCTCTATACCCGTTCTCAAACCCTTTCAATGCGTGCCCAAATAAAAAAAATCCGGGCGCATAAAGCGTCCCGGATTCTCGATTCTGCTTATAGGTTTTTCAGGAATAAACGAATGACGTCTGCCCCGCCGATGATGTTTCCAGCAGAAGTGCCGATGTTCGTCAGTACGACAACAAGCAAGACGCGTGTGACTTTATTGTCCCAAAAGCCTTTGAGGGTAAAAACGTCTTTCGACAAAGTTTCAAAATCGCCGACATTCGGGCGGCGGACATACGCCTGCATCAGACCGGAGAACCAGCCTGCAGCGAGCAGCGGATGGAGCGCGCCGACAGGGCCGCCGACAAACGCCGTCAGGATGGCGAGCGGATGGCCGAACGCCAATGCTGCGCCGATTGCACCAAGCGATGCCGTCCACAGCACCCAGCTGATTGTGCCATCAATGCCCGCGGCGGGATTATTATAGAAGGTGACCGCGAGCAGGACCACCAGCAAAATCGGCAGCGCCCAGCCCAGAATCTTCGGCCACTTCGATTTCGGCGGCACTTCTGATAATTTCTCCAAATCGTGTTCGCGGTGGATTTCCTGTGTAATTCCCGGTACGTGAGCAGCGCCAAGCACCGCGACCACTTTTTGGCCTGGCGCATCTTTGATTTTTTGGGCCAGGTATTGATCCCTTTCATCGATGAGCGGCTTTTTCAGTTTTGGAAACGATTTGGTGAAATCGTTCAAGACCGCATTCAGCGTATCCTGTGATTTCATCTTTTCAAGGTCTTCCTCTGAAATCGTTTCGCTGCTGAAAATGCTGTAGAACACGGATGTCAGCAGCTGCGCTTTGCCCATAAAGCCGATATTGCTCCAGATGCGGGAAAACGTGACCTGGATGTTGCGGTCGGCAAGCACCAGCTCGGCGCCGGTTTCTTTGGCGGACTCAATGCCTTGAAGCATTTCCTGCCCCGGCTTGATGCCGAACTGATCGGCCAAACGGTTCTGGAACGAGGAAATGGCCAAATTCATCAGCAGCAAGCTCGATTTCTTTTCCTTGATGACTTTGAAAATATCAGTTTCTTTCCACTTGCTCTTGTCAGTCACCGACTGGTAGCGCTGGGCGTCCAGCTCGATGCAAACCGAATCCGGCCGCTCCGCTTCAATGACTTCTTTGACCTGCACCGCGCTTTGGCGCGAAACGTGTGCTGTACCGATGAGAATGATTTCCCGGCCGTCGATGTGCAGACGCGTTATATTTTCTTCATGCATGGATTTACTTCCTTCACAGAACTTAATTTCCCTCCGCCGCAAGGCGAAAAGACTGTCTATTTCAATAATGAATCACATCGCCGAAAATATCAACTATTGGCGCGTCAAAGCCCTTTTGCGTTGAACGTATTGCCGTTGCGCAGATCGCCATGTTCAAAGCCTTTATAGAACCAGCGCTTGCGCTGCTCCGACGTGCCGTGCGTAAAGCTTTCCGGCACGACATAACCGCGTGAGCGCTTCTGGATCGTATCATCGCCCACCGCACTCGCTGCCGTCATCGCTTCTTCCAGGTCTCCTTCTTCAAGAAGGTCCATGCCTTGCGCATGATGCGCCCAGACGCCGGAATAATAATCCGCCTGCAATTCAAGCTTCACTTGCAATTCGTTATAGTCTTCCTCGCTCAGCTTATTGCGCATCGGCTGTACCTTGCCCATCGTGCCGAGCAGGTTTTGCACGTGATGCCCCACTTCATGCGCAACAACATAAGCCATCGCGAAATCCCCGGGTGCCTGGAACTGGGTCTGCAATTCTTCATAGAAGCTCAAATCGATGTAGAGTTTCTGGTCGCCGGGGCAATAAAATGGCCCTACTGATGCGCCAGCTGTGCCGCATGCCGAATCGACGCTGCCTGTATAAAGCACCAAGGTCGGCTCCTCATATTCCAAGCCTTCTTCTGCGAACACTTCCGTCCATACCTGTTCGGTATCCGCGAGAACGACCGATACAAATTCCGCCAGTTCCTCTTCTTCTTGGGTAGCCACATAAGGTTCATTTGATTGCTGGGCGCCGCCCATTGTATCCAATATAGCGTCCGGGTCGCCTCCGAGAAATGATATCAGCAAGACAATAAGCAAGCCGCCGATGCCGCCTCCGGCAATCAGGCCTCCGCCTCCGCCCCCTCTGCCTCTCCTGTCTTCAACGTTGCCGCTGCCCGCTCTGCCTTTCCATTTCATCTTTTCCCTCTCCTCGCCAATCACTTTTAATAAGCTATACCCCGTTCGGTACTGCTTTTAATCCATTTTAAAGGAGCCGATAAATTAAAAATCGCTCTCTTAAATCGCCTTCTACTCCCGGCAATTCGATTTCCCGGAATTGTTCAAATGCCGTGCTATGCTCCAAATAGCCAATGTAATCATCTGACGGGAAGAATAAGATCAGCTCGACAGACCGCGGCGAGCGTTCTGTGGACTTCAGGATATTATTGATGACCGAGATGAAAATCTGAACGGAAAACGGGTTGAAAAAATAGAATTTATTGTCGCGGGGATGAATCCGGTATTGTTCAGCAAGCGTGCATGTGAAACGGATCCTCCCTTTTGCCGTGGGCCGCTTTTGCACGTATGATTCCAGGTTTTCACAAGCCTGTTGGTGAAGGCCTTGATCCATTTCCACACCAGTTGTTGCCGCACCGAACAAATGGTGCACCAAAAAATTGAGGCGTCCTTTGCCGGAGCCGAAATCGACAAGCTGGTCGGTTTCCGACAAGCGGTGGTTGTTGAACAATGCCTCAAGCAGTCCGTATGGTGTCGGCTCGTAGCGATTGTAATGGAAAGAATCATGGAATCCCTGCTGGATGCCCGCAGTGTGGATGTTCAGGTCGTGGTCGTATTGGCGTTCGTCCATCAAAATCTCCTCGATTCTTTATGTAATCAAACCTTGTATACTTGCAATTCAAGCAGGAATTTGGTAAAGTCTAGCTAATTCAATAATTTCTTGCTCCGCTTTTACGGAGTGAGGATAGAGGCGCAAAAACCATCAGTAAACAGTTCGAGGATGATGAGATCCGGCGACAGCTGTTGAAAGGGGGATTTGCCGAAGTGGCCAGGCGCTCATTGCCGAAGCTGCTGGGTCTGCATTAAACAAATGCAGGACTGTCATATAGGAGACTATATGGGGGGCTATCTGACGCATGGATTGGGCGCTTTACACGCCAATCCTATCGCAGCAACGAGACCCCTCGTTGCTGCTTTTTTGTTTTTCCGATACGCTTGCAGCCTCTGATTACGCACGATCAACGCAGCAGCAGACAATACAACAGACCAAAAAAATGAGAAAAGGGTGGTATTTATGAATTTCGGACAAGTAGTGACAGCAATGGTGACGCCTTTTGACGCAAGCGGCGACATCGATTTCCCAGCAACTGCAGCCTTAGTGGAACATTTGATTGAAACCGGGAGCGATGCATTGGTGGTAGCCGGCACTACAGGCGAATCGCCGACTTTATCAGCGGACGAAAAAATCGATCTTTTCAAGTTTGTCGTCGACACGGTCCAGGGCCGCATCCCCGTCATTGCGGGAACCGGCTCAAACAACACACGTGCTTCAATCACGTTGACGCGCGGCGCAGAAGAAGCGGGTGCTGATGCCATCATGCTGGTGACACCATATTACAATAAACCTTCACAAGAAGGCATGTTCCAGCATTTCCAAGCGATTGCAACAGCCACTCATCTGCCAGTCATGCTATACAATATTCCGGGGCGCAGCGTCGTCAATCTGTCGGTCGACACCATTGTGCGCTTATCGGAGATCGATAATATCGTCTCCATTAAAGAAGCAAGCGGCAGCCTGGACGCAGCAGCCGAGATTATTGAGCGCACACCGGATACGTTCAGTTTATACAGCGGCGATGACGGCTTGACGCTTCCGCTTCTTGCCATCGGCGGAGCTGGCATCGTTTCTGTAGCCGCCCACATCATCGGCCGTGAAATGCAAGAGATGATTTCGAGCTTTAAAGCCGGCGATACTGCAAAAGCCGCGCAGCTTCACCGCACACTCCTGCCAGCCATGAATGCGCTATTTGCTGCACCGAATCCGGTTCCTGTTAAATCAGCTCTAAACTGGGCAGGCATAGCGGTCGGCGGTGTACGCTTGCCGATGATTCCATTGACGGAACAAGAAACACTGACGTTACAAGAAACTTTAGCGCCGGTCGTAAAAACGGCAGCTACACAATAATTAAAAAAAAACCCGCTGAAGCGAAGGCTTCAGCGGGTTTTTTGCATCAAATTTCAGCAGTCAGTTTTTTAAAGGCTTGCTTCAAGGTGCCGCCAAGCGCCAGCTGCCGGACATCAACGCCTAAATGCGTAATCGTCTGGGCTATTTCTGGCCGGATGCCGGTCAGGACTGCGTGCACGCCGATCAGTTTCAGCGATTCGACCAGCCGGATGATTTGTTGCGCCACCATCGTATCGACTTTCACGACGCCCGACAAATCAATGATTAACGTAGAAACGTCCAAGTTTCCAACCGATAGAAGCGTTTTCTCCAGAATGTGCTCTGCGCGGTCCACCTCGATTGCGCCGACAAGAGGCAAAATCGCAATTTCGTCATTGACGGGCACGACTGGCGAAGACAGTTCCAAATACTCTTTCCGCGCTTCTTCAAGATTTTTTTGATACGAATTAATGTAAGCGAAGCTATAGGAATACGCCGCATGATCCAGCAGGCTGTGGAAAAATTCCATAACGTCGAAAAGCACTTCAAGTTCGATGCCTTCATGGACAGCTTCCGACTTGATGACTTTGCTGATATGCTTGCGGTAAATATTCGTTTCTGCCAAAGCGCTGTCGAGCATGATGCCTTCTTTCAGGAAATAATTCCCGGTGGCATGGCCCCATTCTGTAATTTCATCATACGCTTTTTGCGGATCCAAGAAATTCTTGATGGATTTTCCGATCAAGCCGATCAGCCCTGAACGGAATTCCACAACCGCTTTCAATAGTTCTTCATAGCCTGCGATATCCGACGGAGCAGCATCTTTAAATGCCTCTTCCTGAATCAATTGGGCGATTAAATATTTATCTTCTTCCACCCGTTGGCCAAGCAGTGTAATTTCCCTTTTCATGTGGTACCCCCTGGAGTAGCATTAATCATTCTTTGACATTATTATACCTGCCAATAAAGGGTTTAGGATACTCCAAATTTTTCCGCCAAAAACTTTCATGAAATTATTGCCCGGGAAATAAAAGCGAGCCCAGTCAACCGACCGTCACACAATTGCGCCCTGCATTTTTGGATGCATAAAGCGCTTTGTCTACGCGCGCAAAAAGCTTGGTGGCTGTGTCTCCAGGCTGGTAGTTTGTAACACCTATGCTGACAGTGACCGGAACATGCTGCCAATCGGCCATTTCCAGGTTTCTGCATAGCTTCTCACCAAGTTGTTCGGCCCACTCAATGCTATAACCCGGCATCAGAATAATGAATTCTTCTCCTCCCATTCGGGCAACAGTACCTTCATCTTCAGTTTCGTTCAAAAGTTTACCCGCCAATTCCTGCAGCACCGCATCGCCCATTTGATGGCCATAGGTATCATTGACGCGCTTGAAAAAATCGATATCCACTGCCAGCAGCGATAACGGAAAACCGAATTCTGATTTGACGAGCAATCCTGCTAGTTCCTGTTCCAAATAGCGGCGGTTTTTCAAGCCAGTGAGCGAGTCGACATTTGCAAGCTGATGCAAATCGGCATTGAGTCTTTCGAGCTCTGCTTTTTTGCATTTCACTTCACCAAGAAGATGCTGCAGTTCTTCGTAAGCTGCCGCTGTCTCACGATTGATCTGTTCTGCGTTTTGCTTCGCTTGAAGCAATTCTCTTTCGTATTCACCGCGGATGGTCATTTCGATCATAGCACATTCAAAGCGCCCTTCCCTCTCCACTGCATTCATCAATACAGGAACAGAACCGGCTGCACCTTTGATTGTCAGAAACATTTCGTTCACTTTGCCGTGAAGGGTGATGGCCGGCAAGAAATATGTCTGAAAATAAACCATCGATGCGATCGTCAACATTTCGTGAAAATGCTTCGGGCTTTTGTTGCTAAGCATGTTTCGCATCGCTTCATTCATTTCCAGCACCTTAAGCCCACGATCGAAGACTAGGTATGCCAAAGGCGCGAATTGCAATTGCTTTTCCATAACCGGCCACACTCCTCATTGTTCTAGAAAATCTTTGATGCAATAAACCGTTTCTTCCGGGTCGCTCAAATGTGGATTATGGCCCATCGCCTCCATCACGACAAGCTGGCTGCCGTCAATGTGCTCGTGGACATACTGGCTTACATTTGGCGGAGCAATGGCATCGAATTGCGGCTGCAATATCAATGTTGGAACGTGGACTTTGCTTAGCTCACTGCGAACATCCGATAAAAATGTCACTTCCGCGAATTTGCGGGCGATCACCGGATCATTTGCGCACAGTATCTGTTCAAATTCCTGCGCCAAACCGGGGCGCTCTTCGTTCTGCATGACGACTGGCGCTAAATACTTCGCCCATTCTTTGTAATTGATTTCCATCATATCCAATAGTTCAGCAATGTCAGACTGGTCAAATCCACCTTGATAGTCTTCGTCATTCAGATAATATGGCGATGGGCCGATCATGACCAGTTTTTCAAAAAGCTCCGGCCGCTCAATAGACGCCAGCATACCGATCATGCTGCTGACTGAATGGCCGACAAACAGGATGTTTTTCAATTGCAGCTCATCGCAGACATCCAGCAAATCCTGCTTATAGCCGTGCAGCGAGTTGTAGCGCTCTATCGAATACTGCGATTTATCGCTTTGGCCAGAACCAACGTAATCAAAAAGAACTACGCGGTATTGTTCTGTAAAAGCAGGAGCTACACCACTCCACACCTCTTGATCGCAGCCGAAACCGTGTCCAAATAACAGGGTTTTTTCTCCATTTCCATATATCTTTATATTATTTCGGTGAATCACTTGCTGGGCCATTTGCAACTCCCCCTTGCTTTAAGCAATGCTATCTCTATAAAAATCTTCCTTGCTCTAGAATACCATCAATATATGCAATAAATTCATCTTAGACTAATTACCCTGTTATATATAATTTAGACAGTCCAAAAAGCATATTTCATCCTATTTAGTTTGTTCCATCTTTTCTCAATAAAATTGATTGAAAAACGATGCGAAAATGACAAAGACAATAAGAAGAACAAATATCGTAATGATGATGCCTGGCAGAACGACAATGAAAAACCCTTTCCAAGACGAGACACGATGTGCTTCGCCTACTGCTTTGCAGACGATGATGAATGTCCAGACCGAGACAACCGCCAGCACGATAGACATGATTGCCACAATCGGGTTCCCCGCCACATCAGCACGGTCTGCAAAGAAAGTTTCCGGTGATGCTAGCGCCCAAATGATCAGCAGCGGCAACAGCCAAATCTGCGGTATTTGCGCTGCAGGAAGCGCTTTGAACATTTCCTGATAAGTCGCCGTTCCTTTGAACAGCCGCCCTACAAGCGTCAATATAGCTGCACCTAGAAAATAGCCCACTGCACTCCCGATTGGACCGGTGATCAATGCCTGAAGAATAGCCGCCCACGGTGCCATGTCCGAACTGCGGGTGTTCATCATCCCCAGCAGGCCGGATGCGAATCCTGTCAGAACGATAAGCAGAATGATGTATTTGACCGATTTTCGGTCGATGACGAAACGGACTGTTTCACGGGTTCTCAGCCAAATATCGGTGAACGGATTCACCCCGCGCTCTTTGCTTAAACGATCTTCTCTTACCATAATTCCCTCCTCCTTTCGTAAAAATAAAGATATGGCGGCCAGCAGTTCCAAGAAATTTTATAATAGTTATCTATTACCCGTTTCCGTATTTTATTAAATATATATTATAAGAAGAAACTTCAATTCTCTGGATTTTATTTTCCAATTGCTTATTGTTTTTCGGCTTCCGCGGCCAATTGATATGTTTATAAAACTGAAAAGGGTGGGTACACTACCTCTACCTTAACTTTTAGGTTCTACATCGAACCACACACTTAGGAGGAATTCATAATGACAAACCACGAAAACAAATTGATCGGCGCATATGACGTACAGGCAGAAGTATTGAATAAAATCACAGAATTGAAATCACAGGGCTATAGCGAAGATGACATTTACGTCGTTGCGCAAAACCACGACCAAGTAGCGATGGTTGAGCGCCAGACGCATGTGCATGTAGACGCGGATTCAACAGAAGCAAACGGCACACCGCAGCAAGAAGAAGGCTTCATGGGCAAATTCATCAACTTGCTGGCAGGAGAAGAAGCTTCAGGCGATGCCTTCAACAGCTTGAAGTTAAATGAAAAAGATGCGGAACAATCGCGCCGCCAACTTGAAGAAGGTAAACTACTGGTTTACGTCGACAGCGACTACAACGAATCGTATAATTCATTCCATGAAAAACGCGGAACTTCATCTTCCCGTGAAGGTTTTGCTGCCGGCAATACAAACGATGGCTTAACGGCCGGAAACACAAATGGCGTATCATCGGCTAGTGAAGAAGAGAAATTGCGCCTTCATGAAGAACGCTTGCATGTCGACAAAGAGCGCGTGCAAACTGGTGAAGTGAATGTCGGCAAACACGTTGTTGAAAATGAGCAGACAATCGAAGTCCCTGTTGAGCGCGAAGAAGTTTACGTTGAGCGACGCCCAGTGAACGATTCAACGGCTTCGACAGATACAAATCATTCATTTGATTCCAAAGATGCTTACACAGAAGGCGACACAATCCGTGTGCCATTGACGGAAGAGCGTGTAGAAGTGACGAAAACAGACGTAGTAGCTGAAGAAATCGTCATCGGTAAACGCAAAGTCCAAGATACAGAGCATGTGAAAGAAACAGTCCGCAAAGAAGTAGCAGACATTGACGAAGATGTGGAAGATAAAGACCGCAACCGCTTCTAATGTCACTAGCTGAATAGATAAATAACGATGCAAAAGCCCCCGGAAATTCATTTCCGGGGGCTTCGCTATGTCACCGATCAGCTCCAGCGGGCTGTCAGCATTTTTCGTCTTGTGTAGAATTCGACGCCGTCCGAACCGTTGGCGTGAAGATCTCCGTAGAATGAGTTTTTCCAGCCTGAGAACGGGAAGAACGCCATTGGAGCAGGAACGCCCAAATTGACGCCGAGCATGCCAACTTCGATGTTCTCGCGGAAATAGCGCACACTGCGCCCGCTTTCAGTAAAGAGGCAAGCGCCGTTGCCGAAATCGGATTTATTGGTCAGTTCAATCGCTTCTTCCAAAGTTGCCACACGGACAATTGACAGGACCGGCGCAAAAATCTCTTCTTTCCAAATGCGCATATCGGTCGTCACGTTGTCGAAAATCGTCGGGCCGATGAAATAGCCTCCGTCTTGCATGCAGGCATCTTCGCGCCCATCACGCAGCAGTGAAGCACCTTCCTGCTGGCCGATTTCAATATAATTAGCCGTTTTCGTTTTGTGCTCGTCGCGGATGACCGGGCCAAGGAAGACGCCTTCGTCCATGCCGTTGCCGACTTTCATGCTATCTGCCGCTTCCATTAATTTTTCAACCAATGTGTCTGCCACGTCTCCCACCGCAATGACGACTGCGCAAGCCATGCAGCGTTCGCCAGCAGAACCGTAAGCGGCTGAAACGATTTCTTTAACCGCCGGGTCAAGCTGCGCATCCGGCATGACGATCGAGTGATTTTTTGCACCGGCCAATGCCTGGACGCGTTTGCCGTGGCTGGTCCCTGTTTTATAGACATATTCCGCAACCGGCTGTGAACCGACAAAAGAAATGGCCGGGATGCCCGGGTGCTCAAGAATGCTGTTGACGACTTCGCGTCCGCCGTGGACGATATTGAAGACGCCTTTTGGCAATCCCGCTTCTTCGAACAATTCCGCCAGGCGGTTCGCAAGCAATGGCGTTTTCTCTGAAGGCTTCAGTACAAATGTATTGCCGAGCGCAATCGCCAGCGGGAACATCCAGCATGGCACCATCATCGGGAAGTTAAAAGGCGTGATGCCGCCGACGACGCCGACAGGATAGCGGTACATGCCGGATTCGATGTCCGTTGCGATATCAGGCAATTGCTTGCCCATCATCAAGGTAGGCGCACCAGCTGCAAATTCGACGCACTCGATGCCGCGCTGCACTTCCCCTTTGGCTTCGGCAAAGCTTTTGCCGTTTTCCACTGTGATCAATTCCGCCAGTTCGTCCCAATGATCGACCAGCAGCTGCTGGTATTTGAACAGAATGCGTGCGCGCCGCGGAACCGCTGTTTTGCTCCATAATTTATAGGCCGCTGCCGCTGCTTTTGCTGCGTCATCGACATCGTCCAAGGTGGAAAGCGGCACTTGCGCAAGGATTTCTCCCGTCGCCGGATTCGGTACTTCGTCAAATTTCGTTGTTTTTGCTTCCACCCATTCGCCATTGATATAATTCTTCAATCTATTCTTTGTCATTGTGTCCATAATTGTTTCCTCCTAAAGTTTTGCTTTTGCCGCTCCGCTTGCCGTAAATTCATAATCGAAACAAACGCGGTACAGCTCTTCGATTTCCTGCTGGTCCGGGATTCGCGGATTATTGCCGGGACTGCCACTGGCCAGCGCATCCCCTGCCATTTTAACGATTGAGCGATTGAATTGGTCTGCATCGATGCCCCAATCGCGCAAATTCGGAATTTCCAGATCCAGGCATAGCCGTTTGACTTCATCGACTGCGAATTGCGCCGCCTCTTCGTCTGTCAGCACCGCAGTGTCTCCAGCGAAGACCCGCCCTAAATCAGCTAGACGCCCGGCGCACGCATCTTTGCTGAATTCCAGCACAGCCGGCAGCAGCATGGCATTCGAAACACCATGCGGTACATGGAATAATGCGCCGATCGGCCGGGACATGCCGTGCACCAGACAGACAGAAGCGTTCGAGAACGCCATCCCTGCATACATTGATCCTGTCGACATCGCTTCACGCGCCGCAGTATCTTCCGAATCCGCATAAGCTTTGCGCAAATTCGGCACAATCAGTTTGATGGCAGCCATCGCGAGGACATCGGTCATCGGGTGAGCCTTTTTCGATAAATACGCTTCCACTGCATGGCTCAGCGCGTCAACGCCGGTGGCCGCAGTGACTTTTTTCGGCGACGACATCGACAGCAGCGGGTCGACGATGGCCACAGCCGGCATGAACGCAGGCTGCTTGATCATCATCTTCACGTCGTTTTCCGTATTGGTGATGATTGTGACGTCCGTCACTTCCGACCCCGTGCCGGCAGTCGTCGGTATGGCCAGATGCGGAACAGGCGCTGCCTCCGCAACTTTCGCCATGCCCATATAGTCGCCGATGAACCCGCCGTTCGCCGCCAGGACCGATACCGCTTTCGCTGTATCGATGCAGCTGCCGCCGCCGAGCGAGATGATCAAATCGCATCCACTTTCATTGAACAGCGCCAAAGCTTCTGCGACATATGTATCTGTCGGTTCCGACTCCACTCCAGTATAAACTTCGCTTTCCACATTTTCCTGCTTAAGCAATTCAACACAGCGGCCGACATTGCCAAGCGCTTCCATAATTCCGTCGCTGACGATGAGCGCCTTTTTCCCCCTTAACGCCGCCTCCGTGCCTGTGCGCTCGAATGCGCCGCGTGCATAGACGATCAATTGCGGTGTTCTGAACATTTCACAACCCACCAATTCCTTCACTCCCATCCCTTTTGTTAGTCATTAAAACCATACCGCTTTCTATTTTATCACGAATGCGCAGAGTTTTCTGAAAAATGGAGCAAGCATCCATAAGCGGAATAAAATATCCAGAACATAAATTTTATTTCAAATAATTAATAATTCAGATTATTTATTGACATTAAGTTGTGGTGTTGATACCTTTATAGTAACTACGAATCAATAACATACATGCTTAATGACATATTTTTGATTTTACGGATAGGCAAGTTGAACCCCTTTCCGAAGTTAACTATGTGCATTTATCCATCGCTCGAACACTATTGAATTCACCACATCATAAGGAGGTATTTAAGTGAAAAGCACAAAGCAAAAAAAAATTCTGATTCTCAGCGGCATCGCGCACATGGTCAATGTGGTGGAAACAGCGAAAAGGATGGGCTATTACACAATCGTCACTGACAAAGCGCCGGGATCGCCTGCCAAAAAAGTGGCCGATAAATCTTATGATATCAGCACCTCTGAAATTGACCGGCTCGCTGAAATGGCGAGGCATGAACAAATCGATGGTGTCTTCAATGGCTTTGATGACTTGAATACATGGAATGCCCTGGCTTTATGCGAGAAACTGGGACTCCCTTATTACGCGACCGAAGAACAGCTGGAAATCTGTTCGAATAAGGATCAGTTCAAAGAACATTGCCGAAAGTTTGGCGTGCCGGTTTCCGAAGAATATGTAATTGATGCAAAGCTCCAGGACGAAGACATTGCCAAGCTCACCTTCCCCGTCATCATCAAGCCGGTCGACAGCTACGCCAGCCAAGGCATCACCATTTGCTATACCCCAGAAGAGCTCAAATCCGGCTATGAAAAAGCGCTGGACTATTCCAAATCCGGCAACGTCATCATCGAACGCTTTATCGACACTCCTTACGGAACCATGATGTATTACACTGTACAAAACGGCGATGTTTTTCTATCCGCGGTAACGGACCGCCACGTTCATCAGCAATTCAAGGAATTACCGCCGCTGCCTATTGCTGTGGCTTTCCCGTCGATGCACAAAGAACTGTATCTCGAAAAAGTGGATCCGCAAATCCGTGACATGCTGAAAGGCATGGGCATTCAAAACGGCGTTCTGATGATTCAGGCACTCTACGAAGAAGGGGAATTCTTCATCTATGAAATGGGCTTCCGCATCAGCGGCTCGCAGCATTACACAATTGTGGAACAGCAGACCGGCATCAATTTGCTTGAAATGATGCTTGATCATGCGCTTGGCGAACCGATCGACAAATACGACATCTCGTCATTTGATGACAGCTATATTCCACGGCCGTCCTGCAATTTGCCAATCCTGCTGGACAACGGCATCATCGCTAAAGTGAGCGGCTTGGAGAAAGTGCTGGCGATGCCGCAAGTATTGTCGTTCGTAGGCTGCAGGCATGCAGGCGATGTTGTCGAGCACACCGGCTCTTATTCGCCGATGTTCGGCCGCTTCAATATCACTGCGGATTCGCTCGACGAACTGCACGAAACAATCGACGCCATCTACGACACATTAACAATCACTTCCACCGAAAAACGCGACATGATATTGGTGCGCTACCAGCCAAAGGCTTTACCTGTCTACGAATAAACGCAAAAAACCGGAGCCCCTACCAAGGGACTCCGGTTTTCTTATGGGTGCAGACATTCTGCCGCGGCGGATATGGCATTTTCGGGCTTGGGTCGTGGAGCGGCGCTTTTTTGCTAGTGCCGGTTAAAGTCCGAACAGTTCATGTTAACTGCTTTCTAGGTCATGTTGATACTCTCACACTTCATGTTAACGTCCCGCTAGATCATGTTAACGCTGATTTAGATCATGTTAACGGGAGAACCTTCTTCTCAAGCCCTATGGATGGCTGCATGTTCTTCCTGCTTTTTATTGCCCGATGATCTGAGAAGGCAGCTTCAAACTCACCGTCGTGCCTTTGCCAATCTGGCTGGAAAACGAGATGGCGCCGTCCATTTCCCGGATCAGCTGCTGGGTGACTTTCAATCCCCGGCCGATGATGGTGTTTTTGGCATCGCTGTTGAAATCCAGTAAGGAAGCCAGCTGTTCAGGCGCGATGCCGATGCCGGTATCTTCAATGTAGATGAAGAGATGATGCCTTTTCATCAACGTGGCGATCTGGACTTTGCCGCCGCGGGATGTGGCGTCAATTGCATTTTTCGTGACGTTCAGCAAAATCTGTTTGACGCGCAGCATGTCTTTTTTCAGAATGAGCTGCGGATCGATGTCAAAAGCCGTTTCAATGCCTTTTTGTTCAATATAAGGATTTAAGGTGAGCAGCACATCTTCCATCATTTCCTCCAAGGAAATGATGGTTGGCTGCCCCTCTGTTTCCGCGCTCGTGAAATGCTCCGCGACAGCGGCTTTCAGTTTGCTGATTTCCAGCACCGCCGCCCGGGAATGGCCCCTGACGCCCGGGTCGTCCGAACTGACAAGCGGTTCCAGCTGCTTAACGGATTTCTCGAGCCCCTGCGCAAGTTCCAGCGACAGCAAATCATTGATTTCGGTAACGTAATTCAACTTTTCTGTTTTCAGCGCCTGGTCTTTCAATGTCGAATAAAACCTGATCGATTCTGAGAAGTAGACATACAGGCCTGTCGACAATACATACAAAAGCAGCATCGTCCCGAAAATCGGCAAGCTATTATGCCACAACCACTCCGCTGCGCCAGTCATATAAAAATGTACAGTGATGGCACTGACCACGATGAGCCACGTCAAAACGCTGAAACCGATTCCTCTTTTGAGTTTATTCGGAAAAGGCTGCTGGATGAAATGGCGCCGCAAAAAGAAGAACAGCAGCAAGATGAAGACGGCCACCAGCAAAACGTTGAGCGAACCCAGCATGCCGCCGATTGCGAAACGGTAAACGACGATCATCGTCGCGGTGATGCCGCCGCTCAGCAGCCCGCCGTAAAGCAGCGACACCAAGAGGGCAATCCACCGCAGGTCCCAGACAAAGCCATCCCCCGAGACGATTGGAAAAGCCATGCACAAAATTGCCGAAAGCCCCAGGATGCTGCCCAAATAGAACTTGGCATGCAGTTCTGAGTAATTCGACAAGATGAACTGGAAAAAGTACAGCGGCGTCAAGATCAGGAAAAAATTCAGCAGAATATCTTCGATTGCAAAAGCCATTCATGTTCCTCCTTATATTTTCAAGATGATCAAGGTTTGGTCATCCTCAATTGCATACGGTTCCAAAGCGTTGACTTGTGCGAAAATCTCCTGCGCCAAAGTCGCGGCATCGAGTGACAGATCCGCTCGGAGGACGGCTTCACGCAATAGCCTATTCGTATCTTCCGTGTGCTTTTTCCGTTCCACCAAACCGTCCGTAAAGAGGACGACTAAATCCCCTGCCGCCAGCTGAATCGAATCCGATTTGAATTTCAAGCCTTCGGAAATGCCGAGCACCGGCCCCGTCGGATTTAATTCGCGGAAACGCTTTTCCGCCGGCTGGTAGACAAGTACCGGTTCGTGGCCGCCGGAAGCGTAATGCAGCGTTTTGGACGCCAAGTCGATATAGCTGCAAAACATCGTGATGAAACTGGCCTGTTCCATATAATGCGCCGAGAATTTATTGATCCGCGCCAAAACGGTCTGCGGCGATTCTTTCTGGTCCATCGCGAATTTCATCATCGTCATCTGGATGGCCGCCGGAATGCCTTTGCCGCTGACGTCGGCGATCGATACGAAGACCCCTTCTTCATCAGGTACAAGCGTGTAGAAATCGCCGTTCAACTCTTTGAACGGGATGCTGACAACGCCGGTATCGAAAGCCATCGGCACAGTGTTCGTCGACTTCAGCAGCGCTTCCTGCACGGTGACTGCGAGCGCCACTTCGTATTGAATGTTTTGATGCTGGATTTCAAGGCGCTTCAGCTTCTCGCTTTCCGTCACGTCCTTGAACGTCACCATTGTCCCGGCTGCCCCTTCGCTGACAAGCGGCTGTGTAAAGTATTCCACCGGAAAATTCGTGCCGTCTTTGCGCCAGAACACCTCATCGGTCACGAACGAATAATCGTTCGTTTCGACGGCCAGGCAAATCGGGCATTCCTCCATAAAATAAGGGCTTCCGTCCGTCTTCGTATGGTGGATGATTGGGTGGCTGGACCTGCCTACGAGTTCATCGCGGCGGAAGCCGAGCATTTCCACCGCCGAATCGTTGACGAAAGTGACCTTGCCTTGAAAATCAATGCCGTAAATGCCTTCGCCGACGGAATTCAGGAACCGCTCGTACGTATTGGAAATTTCCTCAACTTCCTTGAACGGCCGCTGCCCGTAGCGCACAAAAATCAGCACGAATAAAAATCCGTAGCCCGCCACTTTGAAGACATGCGAAACCGTCGCACTCCAATCGGTGATAGCGGTGAACGAATAAACCAAAGTCGAAAACAGCAGGAAAATGGAAGCCGGCGCAATAAAGCCGACTTCGATGGAATTTGTCTTCCCTTTCTTCTCGAGCGACAGCAAATACAGCAGAATGCCAAGATGGACAATTGTCGACAGCGCCATCCCTGCGTTGAACAGCAAAGTCGGCCTGCGGTCCACAACCAGCATCGGCAGTTCACTTTGCAGCAGCAGGATGAAAATGGAGATTGACGTTACGTAAAAGATCGACAGCACCGCAGCCATCGACTTCAATCCCCGGAGTTTAAGCGGCGAATCCAGCTCCACCATGAGGATGATGAACAAAATGGTCTCCGTGATCCGGGCCACCGACCAGAACCAGCCAGTTACCGACGGCTCCACCATCAACGAGCCCGGCATACCTGCGACTGTCAGAATGTGCAGGATATCAAAAATACCGACCGCAAAAAACAAGCTTGAGAAAATCAGCTGCTTGTAATTGTCTCCGATGCGGGTGAACAGCCAGCCTTGGACGGCAATGGATATAGCGATAAAGATGCTCGTCATTTCCAGAACGACATGCGTCATCAAGAACGCTGGATCGCTGAAATCCGAAAAACCCACTCGCTCATCGATAAAAATCGTCAAGTAGAACAGGATGCTCACGGCGATCGATATTTGTATTAAACGGTTAGCGGCAGTCATAAAAATCACTCTCGAATCTGTAAAGGGATAATGGCACATCAATTTTGTGCAGTTTCTATATAAATTGAGCTCATGAAGCGGCCATTTATATGCCGCTTCGGTCGCTTTGGACAAGACTCCCGCCATGAGCTGAGAAAAACACTCGTATCATGGCTGCGTCTAGTCCTTTGACGCGTCTCAGCTAAGAGATCTCTCGATATCATATCAAGCAAAATCACGCAGCAGCATCAGCTTTTCCGTTAACCGGCGTTAAAACTTTTTTAACAGGCGTTACATCCGATTTAACAGGTACTGCTTGAAAATTAACAGGTGTTAGCCGGCAGTTAACATGAATTGTTCGGAATTTAACCGGCATTAGCAATAAAACTCTTTTTGCCCACAAAAAAACAAGGAAGGCTCGTTGTAAGACCGAGAACTTCCTTGCTCTTCATCTGCCTATAGACCAGCGCTGAGCACGATTTCACCTTCCGGCAATTCGTTGCCCGCTTCTGGTTCAAGCGTGATCGCGATTGTATCCCATTCTTCTGTATTCTGTTCAAGTTGGTAAAACGCTGCGCCTTGGCCTCCTGCATCCGCTTCGAATGCACCTGCCGGTATCGGCTGCCCGTCTTTCAATAGCCAAATCTGGTAGACTTCACTGCCAGACAACGCCTGCAGCCCTTCGCCCTGAACAACTACTTCGAGCGAATCGCCTTCGCGGACAAGCGCTGCTTTTGCAGTGCCGCCGAAGCTTTCGCTTGCTTGCAAGTCAATCGACTGGAACGCCGCTTCTGTTTGCGCGCCGCCGTCGCCGTCATCGTCCGACAATTGCATTAACGCATAGGCGTTGCCGAGCAATGACACTAGCAGCACCGCGGCGATCATTGGACGCCACCAAATCCGTTCTTTCGGCGGCTTCACCATTGGCACTACTTTCGGTGCCGGCTTTGCTGCCGGCTGTGCGGCTTCTATGGATGGTTCTTGAGCTTTGATGGTTTCCTCTTTGACCGGTTCCTGTTGATGGCTTTCGTCAAAGACATTTGCCAGGATGCGGGCTTTCATGCCTGCCGGCGGTTCTGCCGCTTCAGCCAGGTAAGGGAGTTCGCCTACTGCTTCGACAAGTTCGCGGCAGTCTTCGCAGCTGTTCAAATGCAGTTGGAATTCACGCATTTCTTCTTCTGTAAATGTACCGTTCAAATAATCGATGACGTGGTCACAATTCATCTTAGTCATCAATGGCTCCCCCTTCCTGCACACCGTGCAATGATTTTTTCAATTTGCCGAGCGCCAGCCGGATCCTGCTTTTCACTGTACCCAGCGG
Organism: Planococcus koreensis; assembly: GCF_004761975.1. Lineage (GTDB taxonomy): Bacteria > Bacillota > Bacilli > Bacillales_A > Planococcaceae > Planococcus > Planococcus koreensis. The sequence goes on from NZ_RQII01000049.1 coordinate 34,806, forward strand.
CAAATCGCAGATTTCCGCAATTGCCTCATGGGTATGCCCCTTAAAGTAAAAGAGCTGGATCATTTTCTGCTGTTCCGCAGACAAGCGCTCTACTGCGGTTTGAATCTGGTCTTTTTGTTCCTGCCATTCGGCCTTTTGTTCCACCGAAGAGTCTCCGTCCGCCATATCGTTGATTTCATCGAGCGGCACTGTCGGTTTTTTGCGTTTTCGTATCAAATCAATCGCGGAATTCCGCGACATTGTAAACAGCCAAGAAGTGAACTTGCCTTTGCTTTCATCGTATTCCCCAGTACCCCGCCAAATTTTGATGAAGACTTCCTGCATGGCTTCTTCCGCCAGTGCACGATCTTCCGTCATCTTCAGCAAAAATGAGAAAAGGATTTTTTCGTAGCGATCATACAATTGTTCGAGTGCGTCTTTGTCCTTGTCCTGAATCAGCCGGTAAAGCATAAAGTCTGAGCTATTCTCCATCCATGTACCCCTTTTTTCATATTTCGTCCTTTAAGCATACTACAATGCTTGCTGCAGATGCATTGCCTAACTCAAAAAACTGCAATTTGGGGAGAAGAAGTTTTTGTTCGAATTCTATAAACCAAACGTGAAAACACACGGTTTAGATCACTTTTTCCCCTTGAAAATATTGCTTCCTTATATATAGATTCACATCTTTCACGTTTTCTAATCTTTTTTTATTTTCCAGCCGAAAAAGTGATCTATTTCTTTAGCAATTGCGTTAGGTCGATATGACAATCAAACAAAAGGAGTGTTTTTATGAAATGGAGAAAAGTATTGGCCCCGGTCCTTGGTGCAGCATTATTGATCCCAGGAATGGGAACGGCATTCGCAGATGAAATGCCGAAAACGGATACGACAGGCGTTGAACTGCGGGCAACATTGGATTCGTTATTGTCTGAGCATTATGCGCTGGCAGTTGATTCGATGATGAAAACCTATGACGGCGACAAAGGCGCAGAAGCAGCAGCCGCTGCATTAGCTGAAAATGCCGCTGACATGGAGCCGGTGATTGCTTCTGTCTACGGTGAAGAAGGCGGCGCGGCTTTCGAAGAAATTTTCGCGGAGCACAACATGGGCACCACTGAATACGCCCAAGCGATCAAAGATGGCGACGAAGCGATGGAAGAGGAAGCATTAGAGCAGATCCAATCGTTCGTTGACGACATGGGTGCGTTCCTGGCCACAGCAACTGAAGGCAATTTGCCTGAAGAAGGCGCAGTAGACGCACTTCGCCAGCATGAAGATTTCGTCCAAAACACATTCGACCTTTATGTAGCCGGGGATTACGTGGAGTCTTACACAACGTACCTTGAAGGCTTCAAACAGATTTTTGGCGCAGGCAGTGCCATCAGCGGGGCGATCTCCACGCAGTTCCCTGATCAATTCTCCGACCCGAACACAGCGGCAGGCGACTTCCGTTCAACCGTCAACCGCATTGCAGCTGAACATTTCGCTTTGGCACAATTGAGCCTGACAAAAGGCTTTAACGGTTCCGCAGATTTCGATTTCGCGGATTGGGCCCAAGACCAGAACACCGAAGAATTCCGTGCAGCCATCGCTTCCCTTTACGGTGAAGAAGCTGCCACCCAATTTGCACAAATCTGGAACAACGAACACATTTCCGCACAAGGTGCATTGTCAGGTGCGGCAGCATCACAAGACCAAGCAGGCATTGACGAAGCAAAAGAAGCGTTGACTGGCACATTTGCCACTGACTTGGGTACGTTCCTTAGTACAGCAACCGAAGACCGCATGCCGCTTGATGAAACAATCGCCGGTGTAGCAGCTCATGAAGAATCCGTCATTGGCACATTTGAGCAATACGTAGCTGGTGATTATGAAGCTTCATACAACACATACCGTGAAGGTTATGCGATCATGTTTGATATCGGCAAAGGATTGAGCGGCGCAGTTGTCGATCAATTCCCTGAAGAATTCCAAAACACAGCACCCGAAAAAATGCCGAAAACAGGCTTTGGCGGCACAGCAACCGAATCCAACTCAATGATGCTGTGGGTCGCTTCAAGTATGCTGCTGCTCGTTGCAGCTGGAACTATCACGTATCGTCAAAGAACGAAACAGCAATAAACTCTTGAGGGAGCCACGCGTTCCCTCTATTCCTATGGAAAGGGAGGATGGACTATGAAGACCTATGCTCCAATGGGCATCGCATTGCTTCTCTCTGCGATCCTGTTCTTTATCATGAAACCGTACGAAGATAACTCAAAGCCCGTCACTGAAGCTGAACCTCCGTCCGAGCTTGCGGCGGAGACCAAAACCGTATCGGCAGAAAAGACGGATAAAATCGCAGAGTTTCCCATCCTTCCTGCCCAACGCGAGAAGCTGGAAGCCTTGCAGCGTGAGCGCCAAGAAAGCATCCGCGGCATGGAACCTGCACGAATTGAAATTCCGTCCATCGGCGTCGACACAGCGATCGAACCAACCGGCATCCTGGAAAACGGCGAGATGGGCGTTCCTGAAGACGTCGATCAGGTCGGATGGTTCGAGCCCGGCTACAAGACCGGTGCCAAAGGCCATTCCGTTCTTGCCGGACATGTCGACAGCTTGACCGGCCCTGCCGTCTTCTACGAATTGCAGAATGTGAAAATCGGTGAACAAGTGACAGTGACAGACAAAGATGGCCGTAAAATGGTTTTCGAAATCAAAGAAAAAGTCAGCTACGAAACCGATGAAGCGCCGATTGAAGAAATATTCGGCCCTTCAGACAAGCGCATGATCAACTTGATCACGTGTACCGGCGACTTTAACCGGTCGATCGGCTCGCACGAAGAGCGCCTTGTCGTTTCCGCTGAACTTGTTTCCGATTCGGCTGTCATTCAGAAAGCGCCTGAAGCGCCGACAAACGTCGAAGCGACTTCATTCAACCTGTCTTGGCACGCAGTGCGCGATGACGCCATTATCGGCTACCGCGTCTACGAGGAAGACATCGAAACAGGCGAAAGCAAAAAGATCGCCACGGTATCATTGTTCGACCGCAAGAATATCGAGATTGAACAGGATCCCAACAAGCGCTATTTTGTTACAGCGGTTGATGTGGACTTGAACGAGTCCGAGAAAACAGAAGCACAGCAATAAACAAGAAACTGCATAAACGAAGGGCAGCTGAGAAATTCTTGGCTGCCCTTATATTTTTGCTTTTTTGTGCCTTTCTTATTTCTTCAACCGGTAAGGAACCGTTGTGACGATGACGTTTTTCCGGTAAAGCAAGTTGGTGCGTATCAATAGCCCCGATTGATTGTGCAGAAAATTATGCCACCCTTTTTTGGGAATGAATTGCGGAATGACGACTGTCACTTGATAATCCGACTCTTTTGCTTTCCAAGTCACTGTATCGATAAATTTCAGCAGGGGCTGGAGAATACTTCGATACTGTGAAAACAGGGTGACAAGGCGAATATCTGGATGCCATTTTTCCCATTTTTCTTCAAAATCCTTTTCGTCCTCTCTTTCAAACGGAACATAAACTGCAAAAATCTGGTCTGCACCGAGCGATTTCGCATATACAATCGTTTGTTCCACCACTTGCGTAATTCCAGCCACTGGTATAATAATGACATTGCCTTTTATCTGAATGGCCGCGCCAGGTACACCGATCTTTAATTGTTCTGCGACATCTGTGTAATGGCGTTTGATCCGGTGGAATATATACATAATGATCGGAAGAAATATCAACACAGGCCATACTTGTGCAAACTTGGTCAAAAAGAACACCAGAGTAACCAATAAGCTGATCAGTGCCCCGGTGGTGTTGATCACTAATTTCACTTGCCAGCCCTTCGGCTTTTCACGCAGCCATTTCACGATCATTCCGGATTGCGATAAAGTAAATGGAATAAAAACACCGACCGCATAAAGCGGTATCAATTGTTCTGTATGTCCGCCAAACGCAATGATTAAAAGGATTGAGGATATACCGAGAATTACGATGCCATTTGAATAACCCAACCGATCCCCTCTGACTGTAAACATGCGTGGAATAAAGCTATCCGTCGCTAGATTGACTGCCAGCAAAGGAAACGCCGAGTAACCGGTATTCGCAGCGAGAATCAGGATCAACGCTGTGGTTCCTTGTATAAAAAAGTACATAAAATTGCGTCCGAAAGTTTGCTCGGCGATCTGCGAAACGACGGTCTCTTCCGCTAAAGGCGCAATCCCGTAATAATATGCTAAGAAAACGATGCCGGAAAATAGAATAGCCAATAAAATCCCCATGGCAGTAAGGGTTTTTGCTGCATTCAAAGAAGAAGGTTCTTTAAAATTTGGAATTGCATTGGAAATAGCTTCCACCCCGGTCAATGCAGAACTACCTGAAGCAAACGCCCGCAAAAGGATGAACAAACTGATTCCAGCCACCGGTGTACCGATTTGTGGATGCAATTCAGGTGGGACGGTCCCAGTGATGATATTGTAAAAACCGACCCCCATCAAGATAAACAACGCCAATACAAATAAGTAAACCGGATAGGCAAGAATCGATGCAGATTCCGTAACTCCCCTTAGATTCAGCAGCGTCAAAAAGACAACGAAAACAATCGCAATAAGCACGTTATAGTCATGCAAGCTGGGGAACGCAGAAGTTATCGCATCCGTCCCCGCCGTTACGCTTACAGCGACCGTTAAGATATAATCCACGAGAAGAGAGCCCCCAGCAAGCAGCCCAGGATTAACGCCTAAATTTTGCTTTGAGACAATGTATGCACCGCCGCCATGGGGATAGGCAAAAATAATCTGCCGATACGATAAGATAAGTGCCGTCAGTAAAAACAAAACACCTAGGGCAATCGGGATTGAATACCAGAATGCAGTAGCACTGACGGTGATCAAAACAATCAAAATCTGTTCCGGCCCATATGCTACCGAAGATAAAGCATCAGACGACAAGATAGCCAATGCCTTCTTTTTGTTTAATTTTTGCTCACCTAGCACGTTGGATTTTAAGGGCCGTCCTATCAAAAGCTTCTTGAAAGTAGATAATATCATTTCTACTCACCCTTCATTCGGGATATTTTACCATCAACTATTCACTATAGATTTTTGACTGTTCATAAAGACCGATGACTTTGTTTCGTTTCCATAACTTTGAATACATAGTAGTCCTAATTTTAATTATTTGCAATTTTCAGTAATTATTAATAATTTATCTGAAGTTTTCATGGTATTTAAATTAAAGATTTCTTGCTAAGAGGAAATTAAGTCAAGGAACAAAAGGGTTGCGAGAAAATCTCAAAACCTGGAACTCCTGCAGTTTTTGTTTTAAATCACCTTTTTTACTTTCTTCTTCAGCCTGCAACTTTGACTTTTATTTTCAGAAGGTATATATTCTTGTTACATAATATTCAAATAATCAGATATACTATAAAACAAAAGAGAAGGTCTTTGTATGGAGAAGAAGTCGTTTTTCACTGGAAGATACGCAGACTATTCATTTCAAAGCTTTAAAAAAGACCTTTTATCCGGATTAGTGGTGGGAGTCATCGCGATTCCATTAGGGATGGCCTTCGCCATTGCTTCGGGAGTCAATCCGGAATACGGCATCTACACGACACTCATTGCCGGTATTCTCATTTCGGTATTCGGCGGATCCAAATTTCAAATTGGCGGCCCGACCGGAGCCTTTATCCCCATCTTATTTTCCATTGTCCTCACATACGGCTATGAAAGTTTATTGCTCGCTGGATTTTTAGCCGGCATTCTTTTGTTTCTTATGGGTATTTTCAAACTGGGTTCATTGATCAAATATATACCACGCCCCGTCACAATCGGCTTCACCTCTGGAATCGCAGTGATTATTTTTGTCGGCCAAATTGCGAATTTCCTAGGGTTGAGCGGCATAGAAAAGCATGAATCTTTTCTATTGAATGTAAAAGAAATCGCGCTTCACATAGAAACCGTTAATTTTTACAGCGTGTTAACCGCTGTCATCTGCCTGATTGCGATCTTACTGACACCAAAGCTTGTTCCGAAAGTGCCTGGCCCGTTAATCGGCTTATTGGTTTCAACTATCGCAGCAACTGTTTTTTTCCCGGCTGAAGTGGCGACAATCGGTTCGGCCTTTGGGGAAATTCCAAACACCCTCCCGGAATTCCGTTTTCCCGAAATCACTTTAGAACGCATCGGGCTGCTGATCGGCCCTGCTTTTGTCATTGCCATGCTCGGCGGAATTGAATCGCTCTTATCTGCGGTTGTGGCTGACGGCATGACCAACAGCAAGCATAACAGCAATAGAGAACTGATCGGCCAAGGCATTGCCAATATGGTTACACCGTTATTCGGCGGAATTCCGGCTACCGGTGCAATTGCCCGGACAGCCACGAATATTAAAAACGGAGCAGTGTCCCCCTTTTCCGGCATGATCCATGGAGTTGTCGTTTTCTTGGTGCTGCTCCTTTTCGCCCCTTACGCTTCGGCGATCCCTTTGGCCAGCATGGCACCGGTATTGATGGTCGTCGCCTGGAATATGAGTGAAAGGCATGTATTCATCAATCTCTTAAAAACGAAAACAGCGGATTCCCTGGTTCTCGTTGCGACGTTTTTATTGACCGTCTTTGTGAGCCTGACGGTTGCGGTAGAAGTCGGATTATTGTTCGCAGTCATTTTGTTCACCAAACAAATGAGCGAGCTGCTCGTCACAGCGAAAGCCTTGCCGGATCCAAACCATAAAGACGAAAAAGTAGGAACCCATATGGTTACCGACATCCACGACTGCCCGCAAATAAGCATCTATAATGTGGAAGGGCCATTATTCTTTGGTTCTGCCCAAGCCTTTGAGCAAACGATCATGAAGACAATCCATTACAAACCGAAAGTGCTTTTATTGAGAATGGGGAAAGTCCCTTTTATGGATACAACGGGTGAAGCGTATTTGTCCAGCATCATCAAAGATTTTTCAAAACACGGGATGGTCTTAATTTCCGGCATGAAACCGCATCCGATAAATGTTATGAAAAAAACAGGGCTGTATGACTATACTGGAGAAGACCATTTCTTTGAGCATACGGGAGAAGCGATCAACTTCGCTTTAGAACAGCTCGATAAAAATAAATGCCTGGGGTGCCAGCATTTTGCCTTCAAGGAATGTAGGGCGCTTTCGGCTGGAATCGAAATCGATACAGCGAAATCAGGTAAAAACGAAAAAATCCTGGAGCAGTTTTAGAAAGGAAGAAAACTATTTTGGATATGGAAATGCAGCGTTTCAAAGCAGAATTTTTCAAGGCTCTTGCCCATCCGCTTCGGATTCGAATTCTGGAGATTTTGGCTGAGGGGGATAAAAGTGTAAATGAAATTCAGCAATTGGTTGAAACAGAAGGTTCTACAGTATCTCAGCAACTGACCGTTTTAAGGGCGAAAAACATCGTCACCGGCATCAAAGAAGGAAACCGTGTGATTTACTCTTTGCGGGACCCACTGATCATTGAATTATTGGATGTGGCCAAGAAAATTTTCAATAACCATTTAGCCGAAACGATCACGATGCTAGACCGGCTCAAGGATGCGGATAAAGCAGAATAGACATGAAGAAATTAAAAACTGCAGGATCCCGGGAAACCGGCGGTCCTGCAGTTTTTCGTTTATATTGCCTTGATGACTTTCTTCTCCAGCCTGCACCGCTCGCACCTGTAAATGTACAAAGGCATATCTCCGCTGTCCTGCCCCACTTCTATGAAGTTATGGAAACCGATGCGGCATAATGGGCTTTGCTGCTTGTTGCCGGAAAGCGCCAGTAACATCAGCACGCAGATGCCGCCAACGATCAGCGCATAAGGTATGATGCCCAAGTCGTACGTTTCCTCTACGTTCGCGATGAGCAATATGACCCCGAGCAAGGCGGCAGAAGGCGCAGCCACTTTTGCGATGTTAAACAAAAAATTCCTCCTTATACCTTCTATTCATCCTGTTCCCTTAGCAGACGGTGCTAACACTTGATATGGGAAATCGCATTGACAGTAATTGGTGCCGTGGCCGGACTTGAACTTGCAGAAGGCGCGGGAATTCTTAGCACTCTCTTCTCTCTTTTAATTATCATCCCGGGTTTATCCTTAACTGTCCGCCGCCTTCATGACATCGGCAAAAGCGGCTGGTGGGTTCTCATTACTTTGATTCCGCTTGTTGGAGCAATTATCTTATTGGTTTTCACTGTCAAAGACAGCGAACCTTCTTCGAACGAATACGGAATGAATCCGAAAACAGCGGTATCATAATATTTGATGAAGGCATGTGCCTGTTTGCAAACGGGTGCCTACCTTTTGCTTTGGAATAAGAGCCAAACCTTTCCATAAAATGAGAAAACCCCTTCAGAAATTTTCTTTCTGCAGGGGTTCATTTGTTTCACTGGATTATTTAATTATTTATTGGCAATCTCTTCTTTGTTCACGAATGCTGAACCCCGAATAGATTCACGCAATTGCAGAGCTCATGAAATGATGCTTCCATTTCCATCGGCTTCTGGGGCAAAATATGATTTGAAATTGTTTCCGGCAATTTTCTTTTCATCTACAAGTCACACATTAATTGCTATATCTTCCCCCTGCACATTCTCACTTGCGGGTTTATCCCTATTTATCGGAATGGCATCAGACGGGTTTGCAGCGGTATGCCCACGCTGTCATTCAATTGTCTTATCACTTGCTGGATTGTCGAAAAAGTGAGCAGGGTTTGATCCGCGCTTCTTTCGCTTGCGATTTGGACAGCCGTTTTCGAATTGATGCCGGTAATGTAAAGCTTGCTGCCCATGAGGCGCAATACATCTTGGATGACGACTAATTTTTCATATAGAAAATTAACTTCCCAAATGATGCCTGTTGTATCGATGATGACGTGATGCGTCCCCGTCTCTTGCACAAATTCGCTCAACTTGGATGTCAGGATATTGAAGCGCTTCTCATCCATTTTGCCGACCAATGCTACTGCTCCCAAATCGAGATGGATTGGAATAATCGGAAGAAGCAATTGGTTGATTTCTTCTTCTTTTTCATCCAGTAAAAGGCGCTGATCCACTTCCTTTGTGATATCGGTCTGAGTGCCGATAAAATACAATTTCCCTTCCACAACGACTGGTTCAATATTCAAGCGATTCCAAAATGCTGTTCCATCTTTGCGGTAGTTTTTCAGCGTTACAGTCGTCTGTACTTTATTGGCAATACTGTCCCTAATTTGTTGGATCGCTTCGGGGCTCGTTCCTGGCCCTTGCAGAAAACGGCAGTTGTTCCCAATAATGTCTTCCTCCGCATATCCGGTCAAACTTTCAAATGTTTGATTCATGTAGATAATCGGATTGTCAGCTTGTTGGGGATCGGTAACGACCGTGGCCACCCTGCTGCCGTTCAACATTGCTTCCAATATAGCGTTTTGGGTGTCTTTGCTTAAATCTTTCATAAAACATGGCTCCAGTCTCTAATAGGATGGAATGAATTGAATACCAAATATAAGAAGCTAAAAGTTGCGTCATAAACTAAAACATGAGAAACGTATAATAAAGCTAGCCAATTAAGGCTAGCTTTATTAATACAATTCTATTGATTGTTATTCTTATTGTTGGTTGCGTGTGCGCAATGCGATTGTAGTTGTCAATCCAGCAAGCATTAATCCTGCAAGGATCCACATGAATGGTAATGTTGATGACTCAGTGCCGCCCATTCCTGTTTTAGGCATTTCAGATGGCATTGCTGCTTCACCGAACTGCTCTGGGAATTGGTCAACGATTGCTGCTGATAGACCAGCTGCAGGCATTGTCATGTGAGCGTAAGCTTCACGCATAGAGCTATATGCTGCGTCATAGTCGCCAGCTACATAAGAATCGAATGATGCAAGCAATTGGCTGACGTGTGCAGTCAAACCTTCTTCAAGTGCTGCAGCCGGTACGCGGCCTTCAGTTGCGCCATCAAGAAGTGCTGCTTGTTCAACGATGTACTCGTCAAGTTCAGCTTTTGCTTTTTCTTGTCCTTCAGCGTTGCCTTCACCTGTTGCTACTACGTAATCCACGAAGTAACCGATGTGTGATTTCCACGTTTCATCGAATGCTGCGCCAGCTTCTTCGCCGTAAACGGATGTTACTGCAGCAGTCAAGTCATCAGCATTTGCCAAAAGTGCAGCTGATGCCTGGTCGAAGCTTTCAGCACCGTCAGCGCCGTCTTGCATTGCCATTACTGCTAATCCAGCATGCTCAGTGAACGTTGTGTTCAACGTAGCGCGCAGATCGATTGCCGGTGTATCCGGGTTTGTGTTTTCGAATTTATCAGCAAATTGGTCAGTGATCGCGATTGACAATGTTTCAGCGAACATGCTCATGTGCTGGATTGACTCGCGCTCAAGAGCGTATGAAGTTTCAAAGTCTCCCGCAACGTAAGCGTCAAACGATTTGATCAATTGGTCAACGTGCATATCCAAGCCTTCATTTACAGCTGCTGCTGGCAAACGGCCTTCAGTTGCTGTATCGAAGAATTCAGATTGTGTTTTCTTGTATTCTTCAAGTTCAGCCAAAGCCTGGTCTTTTCCAGCTTGGTCGTCATTCGCTGTTGCTGTTACATAATCCACGAAATAGCCGATATGCGATTTCCAGATCTCGTCGAATTGAGCTGCGCCTTCTTCACCGTATACAGAAGCGACTGCCGCTTTCAAATCGTCAGCGTTTGCCAATAATGCTCCAGATGCTTGGTCGAAGTCTTCTGCTCCGTCAACGCCTTTTCTCATTGCTTCTACTGCTAAGAATGCATGCTCCGTTAAAACGGTATCAAGCGCGATGCGTAGTTCGC
>NZ_RQII01000005.1 GCF_004761975.1 Planococcus koreensis
CAAGAGTTGACCGAAGCCTGCGAGGGCAATTCTTTGCGACGAAGCGCATAGCGCTGCAGGAGCAGAGTTCTCTTGCAGGCGTCTCCTCGGTTTTACTCCATATCGAGAGATCTCTCAGCGGAGGCGCGTCCAGGGGCTAGGCGAAGCTATGAGACGAGTGCTCTTCTCGGCTCATGGCGAGAGCCATGCCCAAAGCGTCCGAAGCGAATATGAATATACTGCTTCTTTGCTCCAAATTAATATTAAGTAAAAAGTAACGAATTGATTCGTAAATTATGGTTAGTGGAGGTATGAGGAATGGCGATTATGGAATTTCCGAAGGATATGAAATGGGGAGCTGCAACGGCTGCTTATCAGATAGAAGGTGCTGCTTTCAAAGATGGCAAGGGCCCGTCAATTTGGGACACGTTTTCACATACACCGGGCAAGGTGTTGAATGGCGATAACGGGGATGTGGCGATCGATAGCTACCACCGCTATGAAGAAGACATTCAATTGATGAAAGAATTGGGCATTGATACATACCGTTTTTCGGTTTCATGGCCGCGCATTTTTCCAACGGGTACGGGTGAAGTGAATGAAAAAGGATTGAAGTTTTACCACGATTTCGTGGATGCGCTGCTGGCAAATGGCATTGAGCCGATGTGCACGCTATACCACTGGGATTTGCCGCAAGCGCTGCAGGATAAGGGCGGCTGGGCTAATCGGGCAACAGTCGATGCTTTTGCAGATTATGCAGAGCTGATGTTCAAGGAATTCGGCGGCAAAGTCAAAAGCTGGATTACGATCAATGAGCCTTGGTGCGTATCGTTCTTGTCGAACTTTATCGGCATCCATGCACCCGGCAATACGGATTTGCAGCTGGCAACGGATATTTCCCATCATGTCCTGCTGGCACACGGCAAGGCCGTCAGCCGGTTCCGGGCATTGAACATGGAAGGCGGCATCGGCTATGCGCCGAACGTGGAATGGCTGGAGCCTTTCAGCAACAAGCAAGAAGATGTGGATGCATGCAACCGGAGCATGGGCTTTTTGATGGACTGGTTTTTCGATCCGGTCTTTAAAGGCAGCTACCCTGCATTTATGGTGGAGTGGTTTGAGCAGAAAGGCGCTGTGTTGCATATTGAAGAAGGCGACATGGATATCATCAGCCAGCCGATCGACTTTTTGGGCATCAATTATTACACGGGCGGCGTCGGCCGATACAAAAAAGATGCAGATTTGTTCGATATGGAGCGCATTGACATCGGCTATGAAAAAACCGATTTCGATTGGTTCATCTACCCGGAAGGTTTCTACCGCGTATTGGCGAAAATCAAGGATAAATACGGCTCGGTTCCAATCTACATCACCGAAAACGGCGCTTGCTATAACGATGAAGTGGAAAATGGCAGAGTGCGCGACCAGCGCAGAATCGAATACTTGAAACAGCACCTGACTTCTTTGAAGCGCAGCATGGATTACGGCGTCAATATCAAAGGATACCTGACGTGGTCGCTACTGGACAATTTTGAATGGGCAGAAGGCTATGACAAGCGTTTCGGCATCATCCACGTTGATTTCAACACATTGGAACGGACGAAAAAAGATAGCTATTATTGGTATAAACAAACGATCAGCAATGGCTGGTTCGATATGAATTACAATAAATAAAGAGAACAACTGAACAAAGCTTTGCAGTGGTGCATCTCTTTGTCTGGTGAAGATCGATTTCTTCTTCTTTTTCAACAATTGGTATACTAAAGGAGCATCTAAAGCTTATTAAAGCGATGGATGCTCCTTTTTGTGCGTGTTCAGCATCGCTCTGAAATGCGGCAAGTGAATTTGGCACAGCAAGTTCGAGAGAGAAACGTCAATACCAGCCTACTAAATTGGCTCAACCATCCAAAGATGCCATAATATCAATAAATACTGTTCAAAAGGAAATTCAGACGATAAAGGTAGCTCAATAATCATTGGTGAATGAAGAGGGCGAGGGAAGAATCCATGATAAACGATGAAATGAAAGTAATCTTCGAATCCGAAAGATGCTACACAAGACGGTTTGCCGAAAGCGATCTGAATGATTTTATCTCCTACCGCAACAATCCAGAATGGATGAAATTTCAATTCTTTAAAGGCTTATCGCGGGAGGAATACGAAGAGATCCTTTTGAAGAAAGCGGCTGTGGACAGCGGCGCGCAGTTTGCGATCATCAGGAAAGATGATGAAGTGCTCATCGGGGATGTTTTCATTAAAAGAGAAGCTGACACTTTCTGGATTGGCTATACCGTCAGCCCATCCTTTAAAAGGCAGGGTTATGCCTATGAAATAACCCAGGCAATGATCCACTGGATACAGCAGCAAGGCGACTTTAAGATTATGGCCGGAGCGGCGCCGGAAAATATTGCGTCGGTTCAGCTGCTGGAGAAATTGGGGTTTGCGCAGGTGGATGAGGAAAATGGGGAATCCATTTTTTTATTGCATCAACGTGCATAAGGCTCCTTACACAGGACTCCATTGAACCACAAAAATCCAATGATAACTTTTTAAGGAGGGCTTAAAATGATCGGAGAAACGGATTTAAAGTATTTACAGCGTTGTGTGGAATTAGCGGAAATCGCTTTGGACAAAGGCGACGAGCCATTCGGGTCCGTGCTGGTATCAGCTGCCGGCGAAGTGCTGTTTGAAGACCATAACCATGTGGCGGGAGGTGACCATACGCAGCATCCCGAGTTTGCGATTGCGCGCTGGGCAGCAAATAACCTGTCACCGGAAGAGAGAAGCAAGGCGACGGTTTATACATCGGGCGAGCATTGCCCGATGTGTGCGGCGGCGCACGGCTGGGTTGGTCTTGGCCGGATTGTCTATGCCAGTTCGTCGGAGCAATTATCGGGATGGATGAGAGAATTGGGCGCACCGCCTGCGCGAGTCCGAAATCTGGCCATTGGAGATGTCCTCGTGGATGCAGAAGTGGCTGGCCCCGTGCCCGAACTGGCGGAGCAAGTGCATGAGCTTCATCGGCGATTGCACGCGGCAAAGCCTTAAACGGGCCACTTCGTTGTTTTCTGTATCGTGATGTCTGTTTCATCCGAAATCTTGTTATACTAAAAGGGCACCAAAAGCTGAATACAGCTTTGGATGCTCTTTTTTTGTGTGCACCACGGATTTTTAATCAGGGAGTTGGAATTATAAATGAACAATAAAGATATTGCAGATATTCGCAAACGGTTTAAGCTGGATACGGATTTATTGAAGATCGCTGAAATTTACAACGTCTACATCCAGAAGGAAAGCAGTGAAATCTTCCATGAAGAGGGCCGCTCGTTTTCGATGCTGGACCGCGAGCAGCAGGAGCTGTTCCTTGCCAATTTCAAGAAGGTGCTGGGCGGCAAAATGGACGTGAAGCTGTTTGAGGTGAAGTTCCAGCCGCAGGAAGAAGGGCAGGCGGACCATACGCAGCGGCTCTTGTATGAAGGACTGGAGGCAGAGGACGCAGCTGAATGGAAAACGAATATGCAGCGCATTGCTTTGAAAATGGTGGAAGAGAAACCGTATGAAAAAGACATGGTCATCACGTTTATCCGTGGGACTTATTTTAAAACGACCAAGCGCCAGGCCGATGAAACAGAAATCGATATGCGCGATGAGGTGTACACGACGCCGTTCATCCTTTGCAGCATGAACGAGACCGAGCTGCCGAAAAGTTCGTTGGTGTTTGATTTTGTGGAAAAAGAATTCAAGTCGAATGTGCTGGTCGACCCGGTCATTAAATTGGCTTCGCCTGTCGGAGGCTTCCTGTTCCCGAGTTTCACGGACAACGCCGCGGATATCCATCACATCGTCTATGCTTCGGGCAAAGCGAATAAACCGGATTTCCAATTTATCGAAAATGTCTTGAACGGCAATGAAATCATGACGGCCGAAGAAGATAAGGCCGTGTTTGAAGAAATCGTCAAAGCCGTCATCGGCGACGAAGTGAATTCGCGGACGCTCGCCGGCCTTTATGATGAAATCAACATCATGCTGGAAGTGGAAAAAGAAGCGGAGAAGGAAGATGTGGAAACGCCGGTTTTGGATACGGTGGAAGTGACGCGTGTGCTGAAGGCGAGCGGCGTGAAAGACGTCAGCATCGAAAAAGTGGAGCGGGCGTTCCAGCAGGTCGTTGAAGACCGGAGCTACGAAATGAAAGCGAGCCATGTCGTACCAAGCTATGCCTCAAAATCCATCAAAATCAGCACGAAAGTCGCGGAAATCAAGATCAGCCCGCAAGACTTACGTTACGTCAAAGAAGTCAATTACAACGGCAAGCGCTGCATTTTGATTGAAGTGGAAGAAGACACGATGATTGAAGGATTCAAGCTGCTTGCAGAAGAAGAGCTGGAATAGCAAAAAGAAATAAACCTCATTTAGCCCTGTTGCAGGGAGCTGAATGAGGTTTTTTGTTGGAAATGGAATCACGTCCACCATATCTCGCCAACCGATTCCTTCACCATCACCGGCTTCAAATTCTCCACCGCTTTGGTGAAGCCTTCGTTGATCGACATCAACCCGTCTTCGTGCTCGATGCTGACGACGTAATCGTAGCCGTAGAGGCGCAGCGTGCTGATGATGTCGGCCCAGGTTTTTTGATCATGGCCGAATCCGACCGTCCGGAAATACCAGGCGCGGTCTTTCATCTCGGAATAATCGGTCATGTCGGTCAAGCCGTTTCGGTTCGTATTGGCCTGGTCAATGATGGTGTCTTTGGCGTGGAAATGGTGGATTGCATTTTCACGGCCGAGAATTTTGATGGCTTCCACCGGATCGATGCCTTGCCACCACATATGGCTCGGGTCCAGATTGGCCCCGATAAATGGGCCGCATGCTTTGCGCAGCCGCAGCATCGTCGCCGGTGTGTGGACGGAAAACCCGCCATGCAGCTCCAAGCCGATTTTCACATTGAGCGATTCGGCCAAGCTGTTTTTATCTTTCCAGTAAGGAATCAGCTTTTCTTCCCATTGCCATTTGAGGACTTCCTGGAAATCGTGCGGCCACGCGGCGACGGGCCAATTCGGATAAAGCGCGTGCTCGTGGTCGCCCGGACAGCCCGAAAACGTGTTGACGACCGGCACGTTCAGTTTCGAGGCCAATTGCATCGTCTTGATGAGCAATTCATCCGCCGGGTCCGCAATTTGTTTTTGCGGATGAAGCGGATTGGCGTGGCAGCTGAGCGCGCTGATGATCAAGCCGGCATCTTCGATTTGCCGCAGGAACGCCTGCTGCTTTTCTTCGTCAGCCAGCAATTCGTCCAATTTGCAATGGGCGTCGCCCGGATAGCCGCCAGTGCCCAGTTCGATTGCTTCGATGCCTTTTGACGAGACATAGGCCAGCATGTCTTCAAAATTTCGATCGGAAAACAATACGGTAAAAACTCCCAGTTTCAATAAATTCCCTCCCATCTTAATTTCTGAATATACTGTCATGTAAACCATTACATTATTAACATATAGAAATAATGCGTTAAAATCAACGTATTTTGAATAAAAAAATACTTATTGACAGATAATTCTGATTAATTTATGATGAAAATGTAATCGATTACATTTTGAAACGAGCGTGTCGAGTCAGAAAGAAGGAAAGAATATGGCAAATATCCAACAAGTGGCTAAGCATGCAGGGGTTTCAGTGGCAACCGTGTCCCGCGTGCTCAATGGCCAAACAACAGTAACGGCAAAAACCAAGCAGAAAGTGGAGGAGGCGATCCAATACTTAAATTACGAACCGAGCATGCTGGGGCGGAATTTGCGGAATTCCGAAAGCCGCATTGTGCTGGTGTTGATCCCGACTATTTCCAATCCGTTTTATTTTGAGATCATCAAAGGGATTGAAAATATGGCATTAAGCCAGAATTACAGCATATTGCTGTGCGAAACGGATTCGAAGCCGGAAAAAGAGGAAATCTATTTCGACTTGCTGCGAAAAAAGATGGCGGATGGCATTATTTCGATGGATCCCGCTGTCAACGTCGAGACTTTGAAAGAACTGGCTGAAAACTACGCCATCATCCAATGCAGCGAATACGGCGGCGGCATGGATATCCCTTACGTCACGATCGACAGCGAAGAGGCTTCTTACCGTGCCGTTAAGCACTTGATCCAAATCGGCCATCAGAAAATCGCGCTGATGAATTCCGACGAGAAATTCCTCTACGCCCGCGAGCGGCGCATGGGATATGAACGCGCACTCCAGGAAAGCGGCATTCCGCTGAATAAAAACTATATCTCGTATACACAGGAGTTGGGCTTTGAACAAGGGCAATTGGCGATGAAAAAGATTCTCCATTTGGACGACCGCCCGACAGCGGTGTTTGCCGTCTCGGATTTATTGGCAATCGGGGCCTTGAAAGAAATCAAAGCAGCGGGGCTCCAGGTGCCGCAAGATATTGCCGTAGTCGGTTTCGATAAAATCGATTTCTCCAATATGACGAACCCGGCGCTGACGACAGTCGCCCAGCCGATGTACAAGATGGGGACCATCGCTGCGCGGATGCTGATCGACAAGATCCGCGGAAAAGCCGTGGACAGCGTCGTCTTGGGCTTTGAATTGGTCATACGGGAATCGACTACCGGATAAGGCGGCTGAGGCCGGCGCTCTATGATCAAATGGATTGATGATAGCGCGCTGGTCTTAGCGAAGAAAAAGATTGTGTGCAGGGATTTTAAAAACTTGAAGGGGTGGATAAAGTGAAGAAATTATGGCTCATTCTATTGTCTTTAATTACAGTTTTCGGTTTGGCAGCGTGCGGCAGCGATACTGAAAGCGGCGGCGAGACCGGGTCAACGGATGAAGGAGGAGACGAAAAAGTGACGATCGGCATTTCCCTTCCTTCGGCAACGCATGGCTGGATGGGGGCGTTGATTGACAGCGCTGAAAAACAGGCGATGGCTTTAAAAGAAAGCGATGGCATTGAATACGTCATGACCAATGCGGCAGACCCGAACAAACAAGCAAACGATGTCGATGATTTAATCGCGCAGGGCGTTGATGTCATTGTCATGCTGCCGATTGAATCTGCAGCTTTGACGCCGGTCGGCCAAAAGATAAAAGATGCCGGCATTCCGCTCGTCATCGTGGACCGGGAACTTGAAAACGATGCGGCCACGGTCGTCGTCAAAGGGGATAACGAAGGAATCGGCGTCAATGCCGGCAAATACTTCGTGGAGCAATTGAACGGCGAAGGGAAAATCGTTGAAATTTCGGGCCCTCCAAGCTCGGTGACCGAACAGCGCGGCGCTGGTTTTAAAGAGGCTGTAGAAGGGGCACCGGGGATGGAAATCATAGCCTCCCAAAGCGGCGACTTTTCAACTGAGAAATCATTGGAAGTCATGCAGAACATTTTGCAGGCAAACCCTGAAATCGATGCCGTCTTCACGCAAGACGATGGCATGGCATTAGGTGTCTTGCAGGCCATCAAAGAAGCGGGCCGCACGGATATCCAGTTTGTCACAGGTGCAGGCGGAGCCAAAGGCGTCTTTGAAGACATTCAAAACGACGGGCTGATGAAAGCGACATTCCTTTATTCGCCGACAATGGTGGAAGATGCGGTGACCATCGCGGCAGGCATCGCCCAGGGCGAAGATCCGGCTGAAGCGATGGTGGTAAAAGAAGCGACGCAAGTGACAAAAGAAAATGTCGAAGAATATTACGATCCGGAATCGAAATTTTAAACGGACTGCCAGGAAATGCGATGGTTTCATTGCATTTCCTCTTTTCCTATAGGGGGGTAAGACATGGAAATGCATCCTTTTGTGGCAATGAACGGAATTGAAAAATCTTTCAACGGCGTACCGGTTTTGAAAAAGGTGACGCTGGAAGTGGAACGAGGCGAAATCCATGCGCTGCTAGGCGAGAACGGGGCGGGAAAATCGACGCTGATGAATATTTTGGGCGGCGTCCACCAGCCGGACAGCGGACAGATTTTGATCGGCGGCGAGGAAATCAAATTGGCGAATCCGCACGTTTCGCAGGCACAAGGCATCAGCTTTATCCATCAGGAACTGAATATGGTCGGCGACCTGAGAGTCTATGAAAACATGTTTCTAGGTTCAGAAATTCGCACCAGATTCGGGTTTTTGAACGTGGAAGAGATGTGCCGCCAAACCCACGAAATTTTAGCGCAGCTGGGCGTTTCCATCGATCCGAAAGAATATGTGCGCAACCTGGCGACCTCTTACAAGCAATTGATCGAGATTTCAAAAGCCTTGCTGCATAAATCGCAGTTGATCATCATGGATGAACCGACAACGTCGCTTGCAGAACATGAAGTGAGCCGCCTTTTTATCTTGATGAAAAACTTGAAAAAGTCCGGCGTTTCCATCATCTACATTTCCCATAAATTAAAGGAAATCCAGGAGGTCTGCGACCGCTACACCGTTTTACGGGATGGCCAGCTGGTGAAGACGGATATCATGCAAAATGAGAACCTGGAAGTGATCACCAAGTTGATGGTCGGGAAATCCATTTCACAGGATCGGTACGTGCATGAACACGAGTTTGGCGAACTGGCATTGGAAGTGCAGGGGTTGACGAGCACGGGTTTATTCAAACACATCGACTTTACCGTCCGGCAAGGCGAAATCGTGGGCTTTACCGGGCTTGCGGGCGATGGGCGGACAGAGCTTTTCGAGAGTTTGTTCGGCTACCGGAAAAAATACACGGGCACCGTGAAAGTGAAAGGCAAACCTGTCCACATCACGCATCCGCGAAAAGCGCTGCAAGCGGGCATGGGCTATGTGCCGAAAGACCGCAAAGAAAATGCCATCATCAAAGACCTCAGTGTGATCCACAATATGAGTTTGTCGTCGATGGGGAATTTCGAGCGCATGGGGTTTATCCAAGACAAAAAAGAGCAGGAGCAATTCAATACGTATAAAAAAGCATTGAACATCAAAGTGCATAATCCGCGCATCACCATCGATAAATTAAGCGGCGGAAACCAGCAGAAAGTCATCATCGCGAAATGGCTCGAAGCGGAAACGGACATCCTGATTTTCGACAATCCGACGCAAGGAATCGATGTCGGCGCGAAACAGGAGATTTACCAGCAGATCCTGACGCTCGCGAAGCTCGGCAAAGCCATCATTATCCTGTCATCGGAAGCCCCGGAAGTGATGCGGATCTGCCATAGCATCCACGTCATGTACCATGGCGAAATCACGGCGCGCTTCACTGGCGACGAAGCGAGCGAAGAGGAAATCATGCACTACGCCACTGGAGCGAAAAGGGAGGGAGAGAAAATTGGCTAACATCGACACAAAAGAATACAGTCCGGAATCGCCGAGCGTGAAAAGTCGGCTGACCTGGCTCTGGTCGGAATACAGTGTCATTATCGCATTCGTCATTATCTACATCGGCGCTTCCGCAATGAACCCCCGATTTCTCGATATCAATAACCAATTGAACATCTTGATGCAGGTTTCGATCATCGGCATCATCGCACTCGGCATGACGGTCGTCATGCTGTCTGGTGGCATCGATTTATCGGTCGGCTCTGTCTTGGCGCTTGCCGGCGTGATTTCCGTGTTGGCATTGAATGCATCCGGCAGCATTTTGGTGGGCGTTTTCACAGCGCTCTTGGTCGGTTCATTCGCCGGATTCCTGAATGGCCTGATGGTCGCAAAAGGGCGGATCGCTTCGTTTATCGCCACGCTCGGGATGATGGCAGGCGCGCGGTCCATCGCACTTTACATCGCCGAAGGAGGCAGCGTCTCCGGTGAAGTCAGCGGCTTTACGGCAATCGCCAATAATAATTTATGGATCTTCGATTTTCCGGTCATCATTTTCTTCGTGATGGCGGTGCTGATTTATGTCTTGATGCATAAAACTCGCTTCGGCAGGTACGTCTATGCTCTGGGATCGAACGAAAAAGCGGCAATGCTGTCAGCGATCCGCGTGGACCGCATCAAAATCGGCGTGTATACTTTGATCGGCACGCTCGTCGGCATCGCGGCGGTCATTGAAACGTCGCGCCTGAATTCGATTTCGTCTTCCAGTTCAGGATCGCAATACGAACTCGACGCCATTGCGGCCGTCATCATCGGCGGCACGCGCATGACCGGCGGACGCGGAAAAATCATCGGCACGATTTTCGGCATCCTGATTTTGGGTATCCTGAATAATATGATGAACTTGATGAACGTTTCGCCCCATCTCCAAGGATTCGTCAAAGGCTTGATCATCATCATTGCAGTCGTGTTCCAAAAAAGAGAGTAGGAGGAAATCCGATGGGCATCAAAGTAGGCATTATCGGGTGCGGGTCCATCACCAAAATGCGCCACGCACCGGAATATTCAGCGAATCCATATGTCGATGAAATCGTCTTTTACGACCGCAACCTCGACCGTTCCGAAGCGATGGCGGCGATGTTCGGCGGCATGGTTGCAGAAAGTGTTGAGGAATTGTACGCCGATCCCGACATCGTCGCCATCAGCGATTGTTCGTCGAATGAGCACCACCATGTATTCTCCACCCAGGCATTATTGAGCGGAAAGCACGTGCTGTGCGAAAAACCGATTTCCCTGACAGTCGAATACGCCCAAGAAATTCTGGCCGCCCAAAAAACTTCCGGCAAAAAACTGATGGTCGACCACAACCAGCGTTTTACGCGTGCACACCAAAAAGCACGCGAAATCATTGCCAGCGGCGAGCTCGGTAAGGTGCTGACGTTCCGCACCGCATTCGGGCATTCAGGGCCGGAAGCCTGGGGCATCAATAAAACCAAGTCCACCTGGTTCTTCAAGAAAGAACGGTCCGGATTCGGCGTCGGCGGCGATCTCGGTATCCACAAAATCGATTTGCTGCATTATTTGCTCGACGATCAAATCGTCCAAGTCAGCGCGTTCCAAGGCGCGCTGCACAAAGTGGACGAGAACGGCGAAGCGATCGAAGTCTGCGACAATCTCGTGTGCAGCCTAGTGACCGAAAAAGGGCGCCTCGGAAATGCCGCCTTCTCCTGGACGTATTACGGAGAAGAAGACAATAGCACCATCGTCTATTGCGAAAAAGGCATCATGAAAATCTACCACGACGACGAATACCAGCTTCAAGTCATCATGCAATCCGGCGAAAAAATCAATTACCAGCTGGAAGCGATCCAAACCAACGACAACCAGACAAAAAGCGGCGTCATTGACGCATTTATCGACGCCATCCGCTTGGACCAGGAGCCGATTGTCACAGGCGAAGACGCCCTCCGCTCGCTGAAAGTCGTGATAGGCATCATGGAAGCCGCCGAAACCAAACGCGTCGTCACCATCGAAACAGAGTCGCTTCTTTATAAATGAACAAGACCCCGGCTGCCCGCCTTTTCTTAAAGCGGACAGCCGGGGTTCTGTTTGTGGAAAGGTCTCTTGTTTCAATAATCAATCAAACGGCCATTGTCATTCCATTGGCCATACATTTTATTTTCTCTTGTGTTTTTTATAAACTTATCCAGCCTTTTATTGAAAGTGGCAGCGTCATTTCTAGAACTTTGAATGGTATCAATTCGGATCCTCCGGTACAGTTCAGGAAATTTCAGGAAGTTCTCATATACGTGGCTATCTTCTTTCAGACGAATTTCAATATCCTTGTCGATCATAAAAGATTCAGGCCGCATATCGGGGAGAATGTTCATTCCTTCCTCTTTCATCATTCCCAATCGAACTAATCTACGTACGCGTTCTTTATTCAATTCCGTCCAATTGCTTGTTTTCTTTCGCGGCGAAAGCCTTTGAGCCAATTCATCAGCTGATATTTTCTTTGCAATGCCATCAATCCAACCAAAACACAAAGCTTCTTCCACCGCATCTAAATACTGAATGACACCTGGTCGTTCAGTTACACTTACGATTACCCAACAACATTTTTCGGTAGTTGAATTTTTCTCAAGCCAATCTCTTAATTCTTGCTTCGTCTTAACTTCGAGCAAATTCTCAATTTCCATTTTCGCTACATCCTTTCTACTGATGCACATTTGTGTTTAGTAGCATTTCTTTATAGTTTAAGGTCGTCAATGAAAGTCTGCGAGGACAATTTTTTGCAACGAAGTGAGCAGCACGTTTTTCTCTGCGGTTTTGCTCCGTATTTACAAAATATCAGATCAGAATAATTTTTTTTACTTCTCAAGAGCCTATCCAGCGAAGGCGCGGCTAAGGACTGGACGAAGCAATGAGACGGGTGTTCTTCCCGGCTCTTTGCGGGAGTCATGTCCAAAGCGTCCGAAGCGGAGTTCAAACAGTTACTTCTTTAATGTAAGCTATGAAGTTTTTTCATTAATCTCAAAAAAGAATAAATCCTTTCGCACATTTGCACCCTTATTGCTGTTCAGTCCATATCTACTTTAGTATAATTCTAATGTAAGAATTATAATCTGCCGTAGCAGTACCCAGCAGTAATGTTAAGGATAGAAGTTCACCATTTTCATTATCATTAGGAGGGTTTAACAGATGGAAAACAACGATCAAAAGCGTCACACAGCTGCATCCGATGCACAATGTCCGATCACGGGCGCAGGAGGCGGACAGCCAAGCGACCAAACAGGCGGGCACAGAGACAGTGCCATTACAACTTCGAACAAACCAGGCAAAACCCAAAATAAAGACTGGTGGCCGAATATGCTCAACGTGGGCATTCTGCATCAGCATGATAAGAAATCGAATCCGCTAGGTGAAGATTTTGATTACAAAGCAGAATTCGAGAAATTGGATTACGATGCATTGAAGCAAGATCTTCACGCTTTGATGACCGACAGCCAAGACTGGTGGCCAGCAGATTACGGCCATTACGGCGGCTTGTTCATCCGTATGTCATGGCATGCTGCAGGAACGTATCGGAACACGGACGGCCGCGGAGGCGGTTCGACCGGAAACCAGCGCTTTGCACCGCTTAACAGCTGGCCGGATAACGTAAACTTGGACAAAGCACGCCGTTTGCTGTGGCCGATTAAGCAAAAATACGGAAACAAGATTTCTTGGGCTGATTTACTTGTCTTGACGGGCAACGTGGCGCTGGAATCAATGGGCTTCAAAACCTTCGGATTCGCTGCAGGGCGCGAAGACATTTGGGCACCGGAAGAAGACGTGTATTGGGGCAATGAAAAAGAATGGTTAGCGGATAATCGTTATTCCGGGGACCGCGAATTGGAAAACCCGTTGGCAGCCGTACAAATGGGCTTGATTTACGTTAATCCGGAAGGTCCGAACGGCAAGCCGGATCCTCTTGGAAGTGCAGTCGATATCCGCGAGACATTCGCGCGCATGGGGATGAATGACGAAGAGACCGTTGCGTTGATCGCAGGCGGACATACTTTCGGCAAAGCCCACGGCGCAGGAGATCCTTCCAACGTTAGTGACGATCCAGAAGCAGCTGTCATGGAAAACCTAGGCCTCGGCTGGAAGAGCTCGTACGGTTCAGGAAAAGGCCGCGATACGATTTCAAGCGGTATCGAAGGTGCATGGACGGCCAACCCGACGCAATGGGATAACGGCTATTACGAGCAATTATTCGGCTACGAGTGGGAATTGACGAAATCTCCTGCAGGCGCTTACCAATGGACGGCAAAAGATCTGCCGGAAGACCATATGGCACCGGATGCAGAAGATGCGTCGATCAAAGTAAAAACGATGATGACAACGGCTGATATGGCGTTGCGCATGGATCCGGCTTATGAAAAAATTTCCCGCCGTTATTATGAAAACATGGAAGAATTCCAAGATGCCTTTGCCCGCGCATGGTTCAAGCTTCTCCACCGTGACATGGGACCAAAAGAGCGTTACTGGGGACCAGAAGTTCCATCCGAAGAATTGATCTGGCAAGATCCAGTACCGGAAGCACCAGGCACAGTAAAAGACAAGGAATTGGATGAGCTGAAAGTGAAGATCCTTGAAAGCGGACTGAACCCGCAGCAATTGGTCAAAACAGCTTGGGCTTCTGCCAGCACATTCCGTAATTCAGACAAGCGCGGCGGTGCCAACGGAGCACGCATCCGATTTGCTCCTCAACGCGAATGGGAAGTAAACGAGCCAGAAGAATTGGCGAAAGTTCTTGCCTTCTACGAGCAGTTGCAAGCAGAAACCGGCAACAAAATCAGCATCGCTGACTTGATCGTGCTCGGAGGAAACGCTGCAATTGAACAAGCGATAAAAGCAGCTGGCTTCGACCTTGCCGTTCCTTTCACGCAAGGCCGTGGAGATGCACTCGAAGAACAAACCGATGCAGAAAGCTTCAAAGTGCTGGAGCCGATTTCAGACGGTTTCAGAAATTACCAGAAGAAAGAATACGCAACAAGCCCAGAAGAAATGCTGCTTGATAAAGCGAGCTTGCTTGGCTTAACAGCTCCGGAAATGACTGTATTAGTCGGCGGCATGCGCGCATTCGGCGCCAATTACCAAGGAGCTACTGAAGGGATCCTGACCGACAAACTCGGCGTGCTGACAAATGATTTCTTCGTTAACTTATTGGATATGAACATCGAATGGACGCCAGCAGAGTTCAATAAATACGAAGGCAGATACCGCGGTACGGAAGAAGTTGTCCGCACAGCAACACGTTTCGACTTGGTATTCGGCTCAAACGCGATCCTGCGTGCCATCGCTGAAGTATACGCACAAGACGACAGCAAAGAAAAATTCGTTCGCGATTTCATCAAAGCTTGGAACAAAGTGATGAACGCAGACCGTTTTGATCTTGTAAACAAATAAGCAAAAATCCTGGCCAGGAGCATCACGCTGGCCAGGATTTTTTAATAGTACGGGGATATTGCCTACTCCTTATAGCAATAACCAAATCACAAAAAAGAGACAGAAGACAGCCTTTACTGCCATTCTGTCTCCCGTCGATTTAAAAGAGAATTTTCAGTGCCCTTTATGGAGAAGGGCGCTGTTTTTTTATATTTTGCAGAACAAAGGCGTTATTTAACTTTAATAACGATTTTTCCGCGAGCATGATGAGTTTCACTTAAAGCATGTGCAGCTTGAAGCGATTTTTCATTAAAATCAAAAGTTTCGCCAATCACTGCTTTTAATTTTCCGGCCTCATACAAATCAGCTAGCTTCTGCAGTTGTTCACCTTTTGGATCAAGCCATAAGAAACCTGCTTCAACCTCATACTTTTGCGCCTCTTCTTCATTTGGCGGTGCTGCAATCGAAACCAATTTGCCTTTTGGTTTTAGAACTTTATAGCTGTTGGACTGAACTTCTCCGCCCATTGAATCCAGAACAAAGTCATAATCATGCAGAATTTGGCTGAAATCTTCCGTTTTGTAATTAATCACTTGGTCTGCACCCAAGGATTTTACAAACTCTTCATTTTCTTCACTTGCTGTCGTTGTGACATAAGCACCGAGTGATTTAGCGATCTGAATCGCAAAGGTTCCAACTCCGCCAGCTCCTGCATGAATAAGAACCTTGTCATCTTTCTTTACGCCTGCAAAGTCTACCAGGCATTGCCACGCAGTGAGCCCTGCCAGGGGAATAGCCGCAGCTTCCTCGAAACTCATTGAAGCGGGCATTTTAGCGAGCAAGTTTTCATCCACTGGTGCATATTCAGCGTAAGTTCCCTGTCTTGTTGTGGCTGGCCGTGTAAAGACGCGCTCACCTACTTCAAAGTTCGTTACGTTGCTTCCTTTTTCCACAATAATTCCTGCAGCATCCCAACCGAGGATAATCGGAAATTCAAATGGCAGCATATCGGTTAAATACCCTGCACGAACTTTCCAATCGATCGGGTTAATGGAGGTTGCATGAATCTCCAATAACACTTGATTTTCTTGAATTGAAGGTTGGTCTACTTCTCTTTCTTGTAACACATCTTTATCTCCATATTGGTCAATGACAATTGCTTTCAAGTGATAACCTCCCTGTGTTTTAGCTGGAACTGTTCATAATCCGTTTTCCCATGAAAAGACAGGTTAACAGAAATGTTTGGCTCCAGTTGATTAGTAGAAGAGTAACAAAAATAGAAAAGCGGCGTCAATATTCCTGATTCCTGAGCGCCATTAAAGAGGTGGACAGGCCTTTCAAAATATGATTATGAATCAAAAATCTCGAATTTTTATAGAAAAATTAGTGTAAATTCAAAATAAATGAAAAATGTGTTTGACAGGAGAGCCAATGTCAAATACTATCGTTAATATGTAAAAAAACTAAATAACTTATCAAGAGAGACTGAGGGACAGGCCCTGTGAAGTCCAGCAACCATCATTTTTATGAGAGGTGCTAATTCCTGCAGGGTGTTTTTCATTCTGAGAGATAAGAAATGGGTCGAGCCTCTTTCCTATTTGAAAGAGGCTTTTTTGCATCTAAAAATAGGGAGATCACACGGGCGTTCCGCAAGAGCAACACTACTTAGACAAAGAAAAGGGGCTTGAACATGAAAAGAAATCATTATTTATTCGTATCATTGTTTTTATTAGCAGCAGGCACACTCGGCGGCTGTTCATCGAAGGAAGCGACAAGTGCAACGGGCGACCAAGTGATTTTGGTGGGGACGCAGAATGATTACCCGCCGTTCGCCTTTGCGGACGACAACAACGAATTGACCGGATACGACATCGAAGTGGTCAAAGCGATTGATGAAAAATTGGATGGCTACGAATTCGAGTTTGTCGCCGTGCCGTGGGACAGTATGTTTCTTGCCTTGGAGTCCAATAAAATCCAGGCAATCGCCGACCAGGTAGCGAAGACGCCTGAACGCCAGGCAAAATACTTATTCACTGACGAGTCTTATTTTGCCGCTGAAACGGTCATTGCCGTGAAATCCGGAAGAGAAGACATCCAAACGGTCGAAGATCTGGAAGGCAAGGCGGTCGGCGCATTAGCGGGCGATTCGTATACGCTGCTGCTGGAGGAATACAACGAAACAGCGAAAACCCCGATCGATTTGAAATACAGCGAAAGCGGCAACCCTTCGGAAATTCTGCAGGATGTCCAAAATGGCCGTGTGGATGCTTATGTCAATGATCCGATTATGATCGATGCGGTGTTGGAAAAGAACGATTTGGGCGTCGAGATCGTGGGCCAGCCCTTGGTCAATGACGACATGGGCATTGTCTTGAAAAATGGCGAACAGGGCGAAGAGTTGAAAGCATTGGTAGACCCGATCCTGGAGCAGCTGAAACAGGACGGCACCTTAGCAAAACTATCGAACAAATGGACTGGCGGAGAATATATTCCTGAATAGGTTCGTGGAAGGAAAGAGAAAATGGAGAATTTACTGGATCTGAATTTTTTAATCGAAAGTTTTCCTGCCATTGTTTCCCGGCTGCCCATTACGATCGGGATAGCGGTCGGCTCCTTGGTTTTGAGTTTGTTTATCGGCGTGTTTACGGCATTGATCAAAATATACAAAGTTCCGGTATTAAGCGTAATTTCATCGATATACGTTTCGTTTATCAGGGGAACGCCTTTGCTCGTTCAAATCTACCTCGTGTTTTACGGCATACCGAAAATCATTTACTTTTTGCAGATCGAATACGGCTGGCTGCAATCGGCAGACGTCAATAGCATAGCGCCTGAAGTCTATGCGCTGCTTGCATTTTCCGTCAACCTCGGTGCGTATTTATCCGAAACGATCCGGTCCGCCATCGAATCGGTAGACCGCGGCCAATTTGAAGCCGCGAAAGCGATCGGCATGAGCCCGACGGCAATGATGCTGAAAATCATTTTCCCGCAAGCGCTGGCCGTCGCGATACCGAACCTCGGGAATATGTTCATCAGCACGATCAAGGACACGTCGCTTGTGTTCATCATCGGCGTCGTGGACATCATGGGGCAAGCCAAAATTCTCGGTTCACGCGGCTTGGCATTTTTTGAAGTGTATATTGCGGTATCCATTGTCTACTGGATTCTTTGCATCATCGTGGAGCGGGTGCTCGTGAAAATAGAGAAGCGGGCGCGCAGATATGAAAGAGGGATTGCGGCATGATCAAGTTAGAAAACATCCACAAATACTACGACAGCCAGCACGTCCTGAAAGGGATCAACCTCGAGGTCTCCAAAGGCGAAATTGTTTCGATTTTGGGGCCAAGCGGATCAGGGAAATCGACGCTGCTGCGCTGCATCAATTTCCTGGAACAGCCGACGAGCGGAATCGTGGAAATCGGCGGCAAAAGAGTGGACGTTGAATCCGCAAGCAAGGCAGATGTTTTCGCATTGCGGACGTCTACCGGTATGGTTTTTCAGCAATATAATTTATTTAAAAATTTGACCGTGCTGGACAATGTCATGATCGGGCTTACGAGCGTCAAACAATTGAAGAAGGACGAAGCAAAGAAGAAGAGCCTCGACATCCTCGAACGGGTCGGATTGACGAACCGGCTTAACCATTACCCGGCGCAATTATCGGGGGGCCAGCAGCAGCGAGTCGGGATTGCCCGCGCGCTTGCGCTGAATCCGGAAGTTTTATTGTTCGATGAACCGACATCTTCACTTGACCCGGAGCTGGTTGATGAAGTGTTGGCCACGATCAGAAGCGTAGCAGCGACTGGGAAGACAATGTTCATCGTGACCCATGAGCTCCAGTTCGCCCGTGAAATCTCGGACCGCGTCATTTTCATGGAAGACGGCGTGATTGTCGAAGAAGGAACGCCCGAACAGCTTTTCACGCAGCCGAAAGCGGAAAGAACAAAGCAGTTTTTAAGTAAAGCAAGCCGGAATAAATAAAAAGAATCAACGACTTTGAATACGGGAGGATGTTTTGGAATGAACCCGATCGAACAAATTTTGAAAAGCTTTCCTATCGTCATACTTGACGGGGCAATGGCGACGGAGCTTGAAAATTACGGCTGTAATTTAAACGACCGTTTATGGTCAGCGAAAGTATTGATGGAAAATCCGGAATTGATCAAGAAAGTCCACCTCGATTATTTCCAAGCCGGCGCGGATTGCGCGATTACGGCGAGTTACCAGGCAACGATCGAAGGCTATAAAGAAAAAGGGCTGACGGCGGAAGAGGCGGCGGACTTGATCACAAAATCGGTGAGACTGGCACAAGAAGCGCGCGATGAATTTTGGGTGGAGCTGGACGGCCAATCGGTCCGGCCGAAACCGCTGGTGGCCGCATCCGTCGGTCCCTATGGTGCATTTCTTTCGGATGGCTCTGAATACCGCGGTGATTACGGCGTAGGCAAAGAGGAGTTGAAGGAATTTCACAGAAGCCGAATCGAGCTGCTGGTTGAAGCGGGTGCGGATATTTTAGCGTGCGAGACGATTCCTTCGTTGCTGGAGGCGCAAGCGATTGTGGAAGTGCTGACGGAATTTCCGGGCGTCTACGCGTGGATTTCTTTCAGCGCGAAAGACGCCCTCCACATCAGCAACGGGGAAACGGCTGCGGAATGCGCCAGATACTTGGATGGCCAGGAGCAGGTGGCTGCAATCGGCATCAATTGCACCGCGCCTGGGTTTGTCGAGTCGTTGATCAAGGAAATCGCACGCGAGACAGCGAAGCCTATCATCGTTTATCCGAATTCCGGGGAAGCCTACGATCCTGCGAGCAAGACGTGGGACGGAGAGGCGCTTGAACAGCGCTACAGCTCCCTTAGCCAAGTTTGGCATAAAGCGGGAGCAACTGTCATTGGCGGCTGTTGCAGGACCTCTCCGCAAGATATCGAAGGCATTGCGGCGTGGGTGCGCAATTCATAGGTTGAAAAAAGAAAAGGAAGGTTCTTAAGCGCCAGGTTATGTGCGTATAAGGACCTTTCTTTTATTGGATTTAACGGAGAGGCCGATAAAGCTTTCCGCTTTATAACGCGCTTTAAATAGTTTATAATTGGAAGTTGGTAGCAGATATTTAATGTAAATCGCCAATATGGATTATGATAAACTTATAAAAAAAGGCAGAAGAGCTGTACAGCTCGGCAAGGCGTACATCTTGATCTGCAAATATACGGGATAAGGAAGGGTATAATGAGCAACCGACATGAAAAAACAGATGTTATCTTAATTGGTGCGGGAGTCATGAGCGCAACTTTGGGCGCAATGCTTAAAGAAGTGGCACCGGAATGGGAAATCAAAGTGTTTGAGAAGCTCGAAAAAGCGGGGGCGGAAAGCTCCAACGAGTGGAATAATGCGGGTACGGGGCATGCGGCGCTGTGCGAGCTTAACTATACACCCGAAAAACCGGATGGCTCTGTGGAAATCAGCAAAGCGATCAAAATCAACGAGCAATTCCAGCTTTCTAGACAGTTCTGGTCCTACTTGGTAGAAAATAAGCGGATCAGCAACCCGCAGGACTTCATCATGCCGATTCCACATATGAGCATGGTGCAGGGGGAAAAAGACGTGCGTTTCTTGGAGAAGCGTTTTGAAGCGCTGTCCACGAACCCGCTGTTCAAAGGCATGGAATACTCGGCCGACCCTGAAAAACTGAAGCAATGGATTCCGTTGATCATGGAAGGGCGCACATCGAACGAACCGATTGCTGCAACCAAAATCGACTCCGGAACAGACGTCAATTTCGGCGCGCTGACGGAAATGCTGTTTGACCACCTGCAGCAAAAAAATGTCGAGATCAATTACAATCACAGCGTCAAAGACATCAAACGCACGAGCGAAGGCCTTTGGGAAGTCAAAGTCCAGAACCTGGCGGACAATAAAATCGAGTACCACACAGCGAAATTCATCTTTATCGGCGGCGGCGGCGGAAGCTTGCCATTGCTGCAAAAAACCGGAATTCCGGAATCCCGGCACATCGGGGGATTCCCTGTCAGCGGACTGTTCCTGGTCTGCACGAACCCGGAAATCGTCGAACAGCACCACGCAAAAGTCTACGGCAAAGCGAAAGTCGGCGCACCGCCGATGTCCGTGCCGCATTTGGACACGCGCTTTATCGACAACAAGAAATCCTTGCTGTTCGGGCCATTTGCCGGCTTCTCGCCGAAGTTCCTGAAAACAGGTTCGAACATGGACTTGATCGGGTCGGTTAAACCGAACAACGTCTTCACGATGCTTGCAGCAGGGGCGAAAGAAATGTCATTGACGAAATACCTTGTCCAGCAAGTCATGCTGTCGAACGAAAAACGCGTCGAAGAACTGCGCGAATTCATCCCGACGGCGAAGCTTGAAGACTGGGATGTCGTCGTGGCAGGCCAGCGTGTTCAGGTTATCAAAGACACCGAAGCGGGCGGCAAAGGCACGCTGCAATTCGGCACCGAGATCGTCAGCGCCGCTGACGGTTCGATCGCTGCATTGCTCGGCGCTTCTCCAGGCGCTTCGACGGCTGTCCACGCCATGCTTGAGATCTTCGACAAATGCTTCCCTGAACACAAACAGGAATGGGAGCCGAAGATCAAAGAAATGATTCCTTCATACGGCACAGCACTTGCTGAAAACCCGGCGCTGTTCGAAGAAATCCACGCGGCTACGGCGAAATCGCTTGGCTTGAACGAAACGAACGTCACTGCGTCTCCAGTTTCCGGTGCACAAGCGGCATTGGTCAACGAAAAAGCGTAAGTGTTCCAATAAATTCATTGCAACTCATATAAGGCTGTCTGACCTCCAAACTCATGGAGGCCAGGCAGCTTTTTTTGGCTTTTCATTCCATGCAAAACCACCTCCGATTTCGGCACCGATTCGAAGGTGGCCTAAGGCAGTTGAATGGCTCTTATTCGTGTTTTTTAAAAAATGCCAGCGTCTCCTCGATAATGCGCTGCTGGTCGTTATCGAGTGTCGCAACGTGGTAGCTGTCTGGCATCTCGATGATGTTTTTTTCTGCAGAAGCAATCCCTTCATAGATCATCTGCGCGTTATTGGGCGGGACCACATGATCTTCTGGCGACACGAAAATCAGCGCCGGGCATTGAACCTTCGGCAAGTCTTCGCGCACGATGTCCATGAACACCAGGATCTGCTTGACCGAGGCAACCGGCGTCTTATCATAAGCCAATTCCACGATTCCCGCTTTTTTGATGTCTGAGCCGATGGCGTCGAGGAAACGAACATCTTCCTGCATTTCGTGGACCGCGTTCATCGCAGGCACGTCCACTGCCGCATTGATCAAGGAAATGGCGCGAATATCCGGATGCTGCTGCGCCATGTAAAGCGCGAGCGTGCCGCCCATCGACAAACCGGCCATGAAAATGGTATCGCATCTTTCGGCTAGCCATGCGTAAGCCTGTTCAATCGAGGCGATCCAATCCTGATAAGTCGTGCCTTCCATCTCTTCGTGATGTGTCCCGTGCCCTTGCAGACGCGGGACCGTAACCGTATAACCTTCCCGGGCGAAAGCCTCGCCAAGCGGCCGCATGCTTTGCACCGTTCCTGTAAAGCCATGTGAAACGAGTACTCCTGTGCGACTGCCTTCCACTGTATACGGTTCTGCGCCGCTTAACACGTCAAAATCTCTTGCCATTGTCCATCCTCCTTTTGCTTGATGCTAGTTACTTCGTTGCGGGTTTCACGAATCCCTTTTCACCTATACCAATGGGTGTTTTTGGAGAGGAAAGAAATTCAGGGCAAAAAGAAAACGCCAGGATGGAAAATCCAGACGCTTTTCAGGTGTTCTTATGATTTGAAGAATGGCGTTTTTTTCAATGCGATCGCCACTGGAATCGCGACCAAAAGACCCACGACGTTTTGTACGATATTGCCCGGAATCGAAGCGGCTGGCACGACGAAATTACCGTAGATGATTGCTTCACCGACATAATAGACAGCCAGCATAACCGGAATCGAGGCGATTGCCGCCAAGATGTTGAAACGGACGCTGTTGCCGGCGCGGCCATTCGACCAGGCAATTTTGCCGACCAGGTAGCCCTGCAAACCACGCGCGACGATGGTGATCGGCGCCCAAAGCGTCCAACCGGATACCAAATCGAACAAGCCCATGCCGACGGCGCCTGCAATCGCCGCTTTTTTAGGCCCGAAAACGAGGGCGATGATGAAGAGCATCGCTGTTCCGAGGTGGACCAAGCCACCATTCGCCGTGATCGGCAATTTGATGTTCAATAATAATGTAGCTACGAAGACGAGAGCAATGGACATTGATGTCAAAATGAGATTGAATGTGCGCTTATTGGAATAAGACGCTACAGGAGCTGTTTTTTGCATAGCCATAACCTTCCTTTTCTTAAAAGGCTGGGGAACCGCATGACGCTGGTGTTCCGCTGCTTTTTGTTTTAAATTTACTGCTAACATTAGCAGAGGTCTGGCGTAGTGGAAAGTATCAATTTGCGATAAAGTTTAGGGGTCAGTTTGATATGAACGTGCAGAAACAGAAAAAGATTGAAGGAGGCGGCAGCGATATTTATTGACACAGCCGACGCCATGCCTTATTGTTAAAGACGCGATGAGCTCGTTTACGTAAGACGGACAAATACTCCTTTTAGGAACACGTTGTGAACCGTGATTTGGACGCCGTAAAGCAGCACCTTACTTCCGAGTAGGGTGCTTTTTCTATTCTTTGGATAAAAAAAGCCAGAATCTGCAGCATAATCGCTGTCGATCCTGGCTTTATGTGTTTTCTGTTTTCGAGCTGTTTATTTTACCTTAGATGAAGAACGGGATGAACAAGCTGGCCAATAGCAAGATCAGCGCGCCGCCAAGGCGGGATGAAATCTGCGCAAAAGGCATCAATTCCATTCTTCTGGCAGCGGACAACACGGCGACATCGCCGGTCCCGCCCATATTCGCCATGCACAGCCCCGCAGTGATGGCGGCTTCGATCGGGTAAAAGCCCATGAACTTACCGATGATGCCCGCACCAGCGACAGCACCTAAGATGACAGCAAGAACGATCAATACGTATTGGACGCTCAAGGCATTCAGTACGGCGGCCAAATCCGTGTATGCCACTCCAATACCGACCAGCAGCGCGTAAGTCCAGTTGCGGGCGACAAATTCGTACCACTGGCTGGCGCCTTCAATGATAATGTCCGGCATCACATTGGCCACTTTA
Source organism: Planococcus koreensis (assembly GCF_004761975.1). Taxonomy (GTDB): domain Bacteria; phylum Bacillota; class Bacilli; order Bacillales_A; family Planococcaceae; genus Planococcus; species Planococcus koreensis. The sequence continues at coordinate 23,890 of NZ_RQII01000005.1, forward strand.
AAGCCGGCAACCAGGATGATCATGATGGCGTAGGGGTGAAGCGGGATGAAATCGCCCAGCACATTGCCCAAGATGTAAAACGAGATGGCGGCAATGACACCGATGCCCATTTTTGATAAATCGTATTCGGGTGCTTCTTTTTTCTCGTAATGGAAACCTCTGATCAATTGCCCATTCCCCGTCAGTGAAGGGAATTTATTGCCGACAATATTCAAGACGCTTGCCAGGATGATGGCGAATACGTTGCCGAGTGCCAGTGCTGGCACAAGAATCGATAAATAATAGCCCGGTTCGTTGCCGAGCATTTCCGAATACACTTGCGACATCGGAACAGCGCCTGCCCCCATTCCGCCGCCCATGATCGGCATCGCGATAACCAGAACAGCATCCTGCAGGCTGAAGCCGAGGAGCTGGCCGGCAAGGGCCGCAAACAACACGGCACCGATAACAGCCGCGAGCAGCGGCAATGCATAGCGCAATCCGGCTTTCACCAGGATTTTCGATTCCATGCCGAGGATGCTGCCGGTGATCAGTGCAGCGATGTAAAAGTTCAGGAAATCACTGTCTTTCATGAAATCGGAAATCAGCGTGACGGTCGTCTCGGGCATAAGGCCGCTGTATACCATATAGGCCGATCCGAAAATCGCCACAATCGCGCCGCCGCCGAGGAATGTCCGGACAATCGGCGTGTGGTCGCCTAGCCAGCCAAGCAGTTCGCCAAGCACCATCATGATCAGCAATCCGCCAATCATGCCAGCCGGCAAGTTATCCGTGTACATCGCAAAAATCGCGACAACGGCAAAGATGGCAAACCATAAAATCGGGATATTGAATATGGAAAATCTTCGTCTGCTTTTTTTGATCGGCGTCTCCACCGGTATCGGTTGTTTCGTATCGTCCATGTTCGACCCCTCCATTCGCTTTATCGGGCATGTACTTTCTGCATCGCGGAAAGTAAACGCTTTCAATGTAGTGGTTTCAGTATAGAAAACTTTTGGAAAGGGCAAAGGGTTATGGAATTATTGGTTTTATTGTAATTAAAAAA
>NZ_RQII01000050.1 GCF_004761975.1 Planococcus koreensis
AAAAGAGCTGCTCCTGCATCGCTGCGCTAGCTTCGTCGCAAACGAGGTTCTTCAAACCTCGCTTCCTGCGGGGCCTTCAGCTCAGGCTTTGCCCGCTGGAGTCGCCGCCTTCCGCTTCATTCAAAGATATTTCTTATTTGAGAGTTATTTCTTTTACAGAAGAACACCAAAGATACACTTTCTGCAGTTTCTTTTGGGTTCTCCAGATATGGAGCAAAACAGCGGAGAAAACCGTACTGCTCCTGCAGCGCTTTGCGCTTCGTCGCAAAGTCTTGCCTGCGGGGCAGCGTAGCGACGAGTCAGCCGAGACCCCGCAAGGAGCGAAGCGACTGAGGAGGCTTGGCGCTCGCCCGCGGCAAAAAACATGTGCTCCTGCAGCACTACGTGCTTCGTCGCAAAGGCATAGCCCCAATGCTTGGGTCCATGCCTTCGCAGCTGTTTTGCGGAATATCGTTTACCATATTAGCTCAAAAAGCAGAAATTTAATGAATAACTTCAGTTAAATTAAAAACAGCCCCGCCGGGATGGCGGGGCTGTCTCTGATTGACTTTATTCTGTTGTAAACTTGTAGCCGAAGCCTCTGACGGTCCGGATATGCACCGGATTGGCTGGATCTTTCTCCACTTTCCGCCGCAAGTTGCTGATATGGACTTTGACCGTTTGGATATCCCCTTCGGAATAATAGCCCCAGATGCGGTCGTATAATTGTTCTGCCGTCCACACGCGGTTTGGGTTTTGGGCCAGCAGGAGAAGCAATTGGAATTCCTTGTGGTAAAGCCGGACCTGCTTGTCGTTGACGTAAAGTTCCCGTGCATCGATATGGATTTTCATATCACCGAATTCCAGAATGGCCAATTTATCTTCGTCGCCGTTTTTCCAGCCGTTCCTCCGGAGGATGGCACGGATGCGGGCTTCAAGTTCATTGAAGTCGAAAGGTTTGGTTATATAATCATCCCCTCCCGCTTCAAGGCCATTGATCTTATAGGACAGCTCTTTGCGGTAGCTGACAAATAAAATCGGCATTTTCGTCTGCAGACGGATTTGTTCACAGACTTCCAGGCCATTCATCCCCGGCATTTCGATGTCGAGCAAAATGATGTCCGGGTTTTCCTTCGCTAATTTATCCATCGCTTCATAGCCATCTTCAGCGTCTATGACGCGGTAGCCTTTTTTAATCAGGAACAACCGCATGAGTTCGCGGATTCCTTCTTCGTCTTCGACGACCATTACAGTTGCTTCGCTCATGGCGCACACCTCCTATCGTTTTTAAAAACTCAGCGGCAAAGCGATATAGAACACGCTTCCCTTGCCCGGTTCACTTTCAGCCCAGATCTCCCCTTTATGGGAAAGAATGATTTCTTTTGCGATGGCGAGGCCCAAGCCGCTTCCTTTGTAATGTTCCGATTTCTCCATTTTAAAGAATCGGTCAAAAATATGCGGCAATACTTCCTGGTCAATTCCGCTTCCGGTGTCCGCCACTTTTATGATGACTTCGCCCTCAAACTCCTCCAGGTCAAGCACTGCCCCTTCCGTGCCGCTTGCGTAAACTTCAGTTGAAATGGTGATTTTCCCATCTTCAGAGGATGTATGCTTTACTGCATTCCACAGGACATTGGAAAACACTTGATCGATTCTGTCGACGTCAATTGACAGGATAAACTGATCTTCGAGCGGATTGCGTCCTCTTAGGCTGTGTTCGAATTTCCGGCCGCTTTGGGTGACATCGGATTCCATGCCGGTGGTTAGGCGGTTCAGCCACTGGCTCAGCTTCACTTCTTCAAAGCGCAATGTCATATTGCCCGATTTGTATTTGGACAGCTCAGTTAAATCTTCTGTCAGGCGTTCCAGCAGCAACAATTTGTTGTGGATCATGTCCAGGTATCTTGGGTTTTTCTCGTCGATGAGACTTTCTTTGACCGCTTGGATATAGCTGTGGATCAGCGTAATCGGCGTCCCCAGTTCATGTGAGATCGTCGACAGCATTTCGTTTCTGGATTTCTCGATTTCCTGGATTTCATCGTTGACCGTCACCAAGTTCATATTGGTGATTTCCAGCGCCATCGTGCGTTCTTTGATATTGCGCTCCAGGAAATAATTGACGTTCGTGATTTCCTGCGTCAGGCTTCTCAAATTCGCCAGCGTCTCGACGCGCAGCAGAAACTCTTCCTTGTCGCACGGCTTCACCAAATAATCATTGGCGCCTGCCGTGAAAGCGTTCGTCTTATGGCGCATCCCTTCTTCTTCCGACATCATCAGAATCGGCAGTTCCGTTAACGTGAATTCTTTTCGGATGCTGCGGCATAATTCGTCTCCGGTCATATCAGCCAGCGCCCATTCAAGGATAACCAGGTCAATCGGCTGCTCACCAAGAAGTTTCAGCGCTTCTTTCCCTTCGGAAACCCCGGTCACTTCAAACCCTTCCCTCATTAGATGGTAAGTGACCATCTGTCGATTGACATCGATATGGTCGACAACCAGGATGCGGATTTGTTTTTGTTCCCGTCTGCGCTGGCTAAGCGATTGTGTCAGCTCCGCAGCGGACAATTCTTCGATTTCGACTTTCTCGGCTTCCTGCGGTTCGGCCAACTCTTCTTTCATATAGATTGGCAGTGTAAAACTGAACGTCGAACCTTTCCCAGCTTTCGATTCCACTTCCATCCAGCCGCCTTGCAATTCGACGAGCCGTTTGGAGATGTTCAATCCGATGCCGATACCTGTGCCATGGATTCCGTCAACGTCTGATTCCAGCTTCAATGGAAACGGTTCGAATAAAGTCGGAATCTCTTCTTCTTTAATGCCGATACCGGTATCCCGTACGGAAATTTGAATCTGTTTGCCGATTTGATTAGCGGTAATGACAATTTCGCCCGAAACTGTGTATTTGATGGAGTTGTCCAGCAGGTTGAAAAGAACCTGCTGCACCCTGTCCGGATCAGCAATAACTTCCGGAAGGTCATCCGGAATCGTGTGGTACAAGGAAACGTCTTTGTCTTTGAGCAATGGCCGGCATACCGTTAGCACTGTTTCAGCCAAATCAAGCAGTTTTACCGGTTCGACATGGACATCGAGCGCATTCTGTTTGAGCTTGGAAAAATCCAGAATATCGTTGATCATATGCGCCAATTTCTTCCCGCTTGTAACGATGGTTCCAAGCTGCTGGTTCGCATTTTGAGGAATGCGGCCATAGGTCATTTCCTGCAGCGACTCGGCAATGCCGATCATGCCGTATAAGGGCGTTCTTAAATTATGGGATGTGATGGCAAGCAGCTCATCTTTGCGCTCATTGGCATGCTTCAACGACTCCATTGCCAAGCGCTGCCGTTCAACAGCCTTCCGTTCTAATTCCTGTTTCTCCAGTCGTTTTACTGCAGCTTTATCATTCAGTGCGAGGGCGGCCATCAGAATTCCCAGGCCTACTGCCAGATAACCGCCATGCCGCGTTCTCAGCGTGAAAGGCATATAGCCATTCATCACCAGGAACGAAACTGCAATGCCGAACATCAACAGGAATGTGCCGACTGTGTAATACCTGGCGTAGAGGATATGTTTTTCCAGGCATATCACCGAGATGATGAAAACTGCGATTGAACTGGCAACAAGCATCAGCGGCAAAATGAGGCGGATGGCTTCTAAGTTCATCAGCAGAACGAGCAGCATGATTAAATCTGCCGCAATAAGTCCCTTGAACACTTTTTCAAGCCATGGCAAATGCCGCCGGATATCCAGAAAACTTTCCGTAAACAACAGCAGGAAGATGGTGCTCAAGCCAATGAAAAATAGGATCGAGCGTTCATTCCACCAAATCATATCCGGCCAGATAAATGCCAGCGTCAAACCTGTGAGCGAAGAAATCGCGAATAAAATCGACATGGATAGGAGGGCGAAATACAAAAAACTCAATTGTCTGAGACGCATGAATTGAAACAGATGATAGGCTGTGATGACGATGGCGATACCTGTCCCTAAACCGATCAATGCTGTCGTCGATCTCGTTTCCGCTTCAAATGCCTTTTCTTCCCAAATTGCTACCGGAATTTGCATTGGCCCTCCAGATTTTACATGCAGATAAAAGGTCCCTGCTGCACCTTCTTCCATATCAAGGTTGAAAACGAGATTCCGGTGGTAGTATTCGCGCTCGCCGACTGGCACCGACCGGCCGCTTTCCTTCGCTTCGAATCCACCCCCGGGTGCCGGCATATACAATGTGACATCGTCCAATGTTGAAGAAGCGACTTCCAACAGCCACTTCTTGTCAGCCGTCGTATTTTGCAGATCGAAACGGATCCAGTAAGCACTTTCTGTATATCCTTCATTCAATGTTCCTTCTATATTCGGCATGAACTGCATGCCCAGAATCGGCTGCGAAACCTCTTCCATCGTCAGGCTGCCTGAAATATCTTCTAAAATGGACATTTCGCTATCCAAATGGATTTTATCCATCGAATCGGTCAAAATCAGCGTCTCGCCGCTTTCTTCTAATCCGCCTTCGGGGCTTTTGGCAGTTATAAAGAACAGCATGATAAAAAGGATAAATACTATTTTCACGGCTATAGAAACGTTCCGGTAAAGTCGGGACATAATCAAGCACCTCTGTTTTTCTAGAATTCATTTTAGGTCATTATCCAATCAAAAAAACAGCATCAGCCATAAATTCTTATTTAAATTCTAACTTGTATAATTTATTTTGAATATTTAAATTATTTAGATTCGCTATTTATGAACCATAAGTATCATTACCAATTGATAGAATAATACCATTATACTTGGAAAAAGAAAACATTTTTTTATCTGAAAATTCAAATAAAACTATTGACCCAGAACGTTCTTGCGATTACTCTATAAAAAAGGACATTCCAGGTTCATTCGTCGCATGAAATTTGAATCGGGCTTTTCAAGGCCCCAGAAGAGGTGATAGCGATGTTCCAGAAGAAATCTTCAAGCCTTCCGAAAAAGAAGAAGAATTGGTTTGGTATTTTTGTAAAGATTTCCATTGTAATAGGTGCACTATACTTGTTGGTGCTGTTTCCGAAAGCCACCAGTACATTAGATGAAATCCATGAACCGCTCGTCAGGGAAGCATCCCCTAAACGGCAGGAGAAAGTCGTTTTGGAAGATAAGGATCCGATTTCAGTCCTGCTGCTCGGTGTTGATGAGCGTGCAGGTGATAGAGGCCGCTCGGATACGATGGTCGTTGTCGCCATTAACCCGGAAAAAGAATCCACCAAGATGATCAGCATTCCCCGTGACACTTATACGGAGATTGTCGGGCTCAATATGTCCGATAAGATTAATCACGCCTATGCTTTTGGAGGCATTGAAATGTCGATGGATTCCGCTGAAAATCTTTTGGACATTCCCATCGACTACGTCGTCCAGCTGAATATGGAGGGGTTTGAAGACATCGTCGACGCATTGGACGGCGTCAAGGTCGAAAACTCTTTTGCTTTTGATGACTTTGCAGCAGGCGAACTAACTTTGAACGGCAAGCAAGCACTGGATTACGTAAGGATGCGCTACAACGATCCGGATGGGGATTTCGGCCGCCAGAATCGCCAAAAGCAAGTGATTCAGAGCATCATGACGAAGGCCGTTTCCGCTAAAACACTTTTCAATTACCCGAAAATTTTCAATGCATTAGGCAATAACGTAAAAACCAATATGGGCTTCAATGAAATGATCGATGTCCAGAATAATTACCGCGATGCCACAAATGACTTGGAACAGCTTTATTTCGAAAAGGGATACGGTGAAACAATCGGCGGCATCTGGTATTACATGATGGATAAAGAAGAACTTGCTGAGGTGCAGACGGTTTTTAAAGAGCAATTGGAAATCAACCCATAATAAAAATCCAGCCGCATCTTACATGCGGCTGGATTTTTTGGGTTCATTATTTTTTGGGTGCGAGTTCAACAGCTTGGCGCAATGCTTCCACTAAGCTTTTTTCATCTGCTTTGCCTGTGCCCGCAATATCAAAAGCGGTGCCGTGGTCTACGCTTGTCCGGATGATGGGCAGCCCGACCGTAATGTTGACCCCTGACTCCAAGCCCAACACCTTGACCGGACCGTGGCCCTGGTCGTGGTACATGGCAACAACGATATCGAAGTCGCCGCGCACCGTGCGGAAAAACAATGTATCCGCAGGCAGCGGCCCTTGCACATCGATTCCTTCAGCCTGCGCTTTCTCTACTGCAGGCACGATTTTCTCCGCCTCCTCGCCGTAACCGAACAATCCATTTTCCCCAGCATGTGGGTTGATTCCGCATACTGCTATCTTTGGAGAAGCAATGCCAGCCTTGGTCAAGGTCTCGTGCGCCAAGTGAATGACGTGCAGCACACGTTCAGGCGTAATCATATTGATGGCATCAATGATGCCTACATGCGTAGTGACATGGATCACTTTTAAATTCGGAGCGGAAAGCATCATTGAGTAGTCGGTAGTACCGGTCAGTTCAGCCAGTATTTCTGTATGCCCAGGATAAAGATGACCCCCTTTTTGCAAAGCCTCTTTATTCAATGGAGCGGTGCAGATAGCGTCAATTTCTTTATCATTGCCAAAGCAATCGCTTTAGCTAAATATTGGAATGCCGCATTGCCGGCTTCCGCAGACACTTCGCCGATTGGCAGCGTATCCGGAAGCAGCGCAAGATCCAAACAATCGATTACAGCCGGATCGAATTGTGCTTCTCGCGGATGTTTGATGCGGCGAATCGCTTTTGTGCTGCCCGTGAATTTTTTTGCGCGTTCCAGAATCGACGCATCACCGATTACAAAAGAACGGCTTGTTTCATGCACAACCTTATGTTCGAAGCTTTTTAAAATGATTTCCGGACCGACGCCTGCCGCGTCCCCCATTGTAATTCCAATTATCGGTTTATAAGTTTGCATGTAATCCCGCTCCTCTCAGATAATCGACGGCATCCACCAGCGAATGGCTAGTGCCAAAGCCGCCCGCTTTTGTAATAGCCGCCATTTTTTTGTTTTTCCAGTCCACGATTCCAAGCGGCAATCCCGGCTCTACTTCAACCTTCAATTCCATGTCCTGAATGCCCAGTTTACTGCAGATTGCTTTTGCGGTGTCACCGCCCGTCATGATGATCGCGTCGAAAGCGAATTGTTCCAGCGCTGCTTCAGCGAGCAAACCCAGGCCTTCTGCAATCCCTTTTCCACAAGCAGCTGCTGACAATCCATTGCCGGCTGCCCATTGCTTGACCCGTTCGCGGTTTTCTTCCGAACCATCCACATAAATTACCGCAGCGTCCCATCCATCCTCAGCCAAATGCTGCCGCATGGCGGAAATTGCACGAGCCGGATGTTCCAAAAGTTCCAGCGGATCCGCTTCCGCCATTACCGTCCCTTCTCTTTTCTGCAACGCCGCTAATTGGCCGCTGGTCTGGCCGGATAAACTGCCGGCAGCCACAAGGACTTTTTCTGCCCCGATTTGTTGCCGGCCGCTGTTTTCACTTGTGCTTAATTCTGTATACAGATGGTTGATCATGCCGGCGGATCCAGCCCAGCCGATTGCCAACTCCGTTGCTTTAGCCAAAACTGCCAGTTCAGCGAAATCCGCTTCACCGACCGCGTCGCACACCAGCCATTCCACGCCTCGCTCGAACTGCTCCTGCACCCATCTTGGAGCCTCTTCGCTAAAAAGAACTTCCCGCGTAAGAACTGCAGCCTTGGCGGTTCCCGCTCCCAATAAATCCGGAATAAAGCTTTTCAGGACCGGCGTTTTAGGGTCTTTTGCAAACTCGGTGTCCGTGATTTCTACGCCGTTTACATAGAGAACACCGTGTTCAACGGTTCTGCCCATTACCGGAAAAGCGGGAACGATCCAAATCATGTCCATCCCACCGGCATCTTTCATCGCCTGCAATTCAGCTGCCACTGGTCCTCGCAACGTTGAATCCACTTTTTTATAAAAATCGGTGATGCCGCTCGTTTTCAATCGCATGATTTCCCGGTGGACAATTTGGTAGGCATCCCCTGCAGCCATTGCCCGGCTATCGGTATCAACAATCCAAACGTCGATCCGTTCATCGCCAAAATTTGAAGCGTTCGCTGAATCCGTCAGCAGCACTTTTGTCCGAAGCCCCTTCTGCGCTAGCCGCACACCCGTGTCATTGGCCCCGGTAAAATCATCTGCAATGATGCCAATCCCTTTCGCCACATCCTTCAACCCCTTTGCCGCAAGCAGCTTGTGCCGCTAGCCTTTCTTTCACTATAAATTGAATATTAAATATTGCAACAAACAGAAGACTATTTCCCTCTATAATTAGAATAACGTTTAAAAATGCAACGAAATTGCAAACTCACGATTTGAGTTTGCGCCATAATGTTGCCCGATTGATTCCCAGGCGATGGGCCGCTTTGGTCTGGTTCAGCTTTTCTTCTTTCAAAACATGATTGATGATTTTCTGCTCAATTTCTTTCAGTGTCTCGTTGTCATCGATGCTGATCATCCCATGGGCAGAGTCGCCTATCGGCATGAAGGCTGTTTTCTGCAAAGTAGGGCTTCCAATCACGTACGTTTTTTCAATCAGCGCCAGGTTTTTCACATAAGCTTTCAAAGATGCAGAATTGCTGTCTTTTACTGAATGCACGATGGTTTCCAATGCAGCATTTTCCACTTTGACTGGCTGCGTTCCCAGCGTTTGGTGAAACCCCTCTAGATAAGTTTGGACTAAAGCAGGAATGTCCGCCTGGCGATTCACCAATGTCGGAACCGAAAGCAGGATCGCTTGCTCAAAACCGGTGTGTTCTGCTAATTCCGTCGTCAAAGCAGGAATGGAAATTATCAGCTGGATATTTTTCGCGGCCGCCAGTTGCGCAATTACCGTTAAATAAGCCGTCTTTTTTTCATCCGGAATGGCAGTCAATTCAATAAACAAGGTCGAAATGGAGTCTGGCAGGCTGCTAATCTCTATGTCTTGAAGATTTTGTGCGCTGGCTTCTGCGAAAAATCCGGTTTTGCCGTGAAACACGTGCAGATAACGTGCCAGCTCCTGCTTAGCCAGACCGTCTTTTCCAACCAGCAGCAAAAGAGAAGAAGCACATGCCGGGGCTTCCGCTGCCAATAGCAGGTTTTTCATCGCTGCACTATCAGCTGCCAGCAGCGGGAGATGGTTGATTTGTTCAAGCTGCAATGCTTCCGCCTCCTGTGCATCGAGCCGTTCAAAAAAGAAATAAATGAGCGTGCCATCCCGATCGGCAATGCGTTCTGCCCGCACTGTGAAACGAACCTTACCGTTATGTGCTGTAGACAATACAGGAATTTCGCTGCTTAGCAATTTTATCCGCATCGTTTCCAATTCTTCGTTTGAAATCGGTTGCCCGTCGAACAACGTCCACTGGGCTTCGACTGTCCGTCCATCTTCTCCAAGCGTTATGAAATCGATTTTTTGCCTGGCAAGAACCGTGCTGAGGATGCGTTGCTTGCGCCCGCTTTTTTCCATTGTTGAAATCAAGCGCCGTGCTTCTTCAATCGCCTCCATAACGGACTCACGTCCTGATTGGATCAACAAGCCTTCCATGCCCAGCCGCTCTGCTGCTTCCACTGTCACGACATCACCGAGAACTCGGCTGATCCCTTCTTTTTTCAGTTCCTCCAATACCTGTCCGATTTCTTCCGCCTTTTGTATCGTTGCCACTTTAATATCCATATCCAGCAAGCCCGCTATCGAACCTGCCCCCATCGTGACAGAAGGAAAACCCGCCAATGCGCTGTTTGCTTGGCGAGGTGCCCCCATCAGCGTGATGGCACGCAACAGATCGTAGCCTGAAATCCGGATTTCGATGACCGGCAAATCGATTGCGTTGCGGATCATTTGTGCCGTTCCGCCTCTGCTGATGATTAAATCTGCGCCCTCGCGCTCCATGCGTTCAGCCGCCAACACGCCCGCTTCCAGATTACCCGCTTCAATCAGAAGCTCGACCGTTGGAAACGCATCTTTTAAATCTTCTATCAGCTGCGCCATTGCTTCGTATGGCGGGATGATCCCAATTGTAATATTTCTTGCCACAACCCTTCCTCCTCTTTTTTCTAGTTGTTGCTATTATAGCAATGCACCAACCCATGCGCCGCAATGCCAATGTATTATTCTGTCAACTTCTTGGCCACCCGTTTATAATAGCTGTAACAATAGACTGTAAAGGGGCTGTCTTCATGTGTTTGATTAATTTCCAATTGAACGATCATCCAAAATACAAATTAGTGCTGGCTGCAAACCGCGATGAATTTTACTTGCGCCCGACAGAATCGGCCCATTTCTGGAAAGACGAACCCCAATTATTGGCCGGCCGCGACCTGATGCAGATGGGGACTTGGCTGGGCGTCACCAAAACTGGCCGTGTTGCTGCGTTGACGAATTTCAGGGATCCCTCAGCGCCTGAAGCCGATAAGATTTCACGCGGTTCGATTGTACGGCATTTTCTGTCCACCGACATGGATGCGCGGCTTTTTCTGGAAAACTTGATCCCGGAAGACTATGCAGGCTTTAATATTTTAGCCGGTGATGGCAGCCAATTTTTTTATTACAATAACCTTGAAGCGAAAGCCACGGAAGTGGAGCCAGGAATTCATGGCCTCAGCAACCACTTCCTCGATACGCCTTGGCCGAAAGTCGTAAAAGGCAGTATGCATCTCGAACGCTACCTTTCGGATAACGAGGACGTGCACATCGATGACTTGTTCGACATTCTGCAGGACGCCGAAGAAGCGATAGACGGCGATTTGCCGGACACCGGAATCGGCTCTGAGCTCGAGCGCAAGCTGTCGCCGATGTTCATAAAAACGCCGGATTACGGCACCCGCTCCTCCACCGTCTTGCTCATCGGCCATGACGGCCACGTCGTTTTTGCAGAACGTGTTTACACTAGCGGCAATTTGCAGGAAGACAACCGCTTTGAGTTCGATATTGAACAATGAAGCACGGATTTTGAGCTAGTTCATGTTAAGGTCTCGCTAGGTCATGTTGATTCTCTCACATATCATGTTAACGTGTTGCTAAATCATGCTAACGCCGGTTTAGTTCATGTTAACGCGAGAACCTTTTTCTTCAAACCATAGATGGATGCATTTCGCCTCTGCGAAATGCGCAATTGCTTGAAAGGAGCTGTCCGCAGAAGCGGGCAGCTTTTCCATTTATGCGCTTGAACTTGGATCGTGAAGAGATTTTCACTTTTCCGCTCTCTTCTTAAAGGGGCTTTCCTATGCTAGTTCATGTTAAATGCTAAACAGTTCATGTTGACTGCTGGCTAGATCATGTTGATTGTCCCGCACATCATGTTAAGTTCCCGCTGGTTCATGTTAACGCCAATTTAGTTCATGTTAACGCGAGAACCTTCTCCGTATTTACGCCGAGAAGCTCTTTCACATTGGCAAGATGCGCATTTTCGTCAAGAAGAGCCCTTCGCAGATTCGCGAAGGGCTCTTTTTGAACTTTTATCTTTCCTTGCCGTTATGCAAAGTCGATGGTCATGCTGTCGAGCAGCCTTTTGTACTCGGTGTATTCTTTCTCCCATTCGGCGTTCCGATCGATTTCTTCCCCTTTCAGCAAAGACTCGATGACATCCAGGCAGACATGCCAGCCGGCAAGATCCTTTGCCGTTTGGGGTGTGATGTTACGAATAGACTCAACTAGCTTTAATTTCGTCCCCTGATTCACAGGCGATACTTCAAAACGGACTTCGTCGTCCCACCAATTGAACGCCAGAACTTTGCCTTCCTCAAAATCAACAATCTCCAAGCTGTCAGAATTGCCGTTTCCCATATCGAAAGCCAACGATCCGCCTTTTCGCAAATCGGTAATCTCCAGCTCTGAAAACCATTGATTGAGCTTTTCATTGTCCGCCAGCATTGCCCATACTTGTTCACTCTCAAACGGCAATGTCCGTTCGAATCTTGCCTCATACCCTTGCTCTTTTTGTGTGATTTCTGCCCGCATGCCTGTTCCTCCTAATCTAATAGTCGTGATTCCATTATACACGAACACAAGGCGCTGTTTTGATGGGTGCATCATGCTAGAATCGGGTATAGGAACTTAAGGAGTTGAAGATATGAGATTAGGCTATGCTTGTATGAACACTGAACTGAAAACCGTCTTCCGCACGGTGCGCGTTGCGACTGTGGAAATGGAAGGATCGGCTAAAATAAAGGAATTGACGCTGCAGAATATGCAGACCACTTTGGAAATTTTGAAATGGAATGTGGAGAATGGCATTTATTTTTACCGTGCATCCAGCTCCATTATCCCTTTATCGACGCATCCGATTAACGACTGGACATGGTGGGAAGATCCGGATTTCCTTGAAATTGCTGCACAGATCCGAGAGCTTGTGGAAAAGTATAAAATGCGCATTTCCATGCATCCCGGCCAATATACCGTCCTAAATTCACCAAAAGAATCGGTCGTCGAGAAATCAGTCCAGGACTTGGAGTACCATGACCGGCTGATTCAATTGCTCGGGGGCAACGACTTGATCCTCCATACGGGAGGCGCATATGGCGATAAAGAACAAGCCAAGCAAAGGTTTGCTGAGAATTACGCGCTTCTTCTCTCGCCTTCCATCAAGCAGCGGCTGCGCCTGGAAAATGACGATAAGACGTTTACCATACGCGATGTACTTGACGTCAGCAAAATTGCAGGCGTTCCAGTGTGCTTCGACATCCACCACCATAATTGCAATAACGATGGGCAACCGGTCGACTTTTCGGAAATCCTGGCAACGTGGGAAGGGTTCGGGACGCCGAAAATCCACATCAGCACAGGCAAAGAAGGGTTCACCGATTTGCGCCACCATGACCTTATTGCCGAAGAAGATTTTAATGAACTGCTCTTGCTGCTAGGCGGCACTGATGCAGACATCATGTTCGAAGCGAAGCTGAAAGAGCAATCCGTGCTGCCATTCGTACGCAAACTTCAAAGCGTGCAATGACTCCACCATGAAATCAATTGAAAAGCAAAAGGAGGCCGAAATTAATTCGGCCTCCTTTCTATTGGGCTGTAGGGAATTCCAATGTAAATACGGTGCCCCTGCCTTTTTCAGACTGGACATTTATTTCGCCGCTCAATTGGTGCGCAATGCTATACGATACCATCATTCCGAGACCGGTGCCTTTGCTTTTCGTAGAGAAATAAGGTTCCCCTAAGCGTTGAAGCTCTTCCTTGGTCATGCCGCATCCTTCATCTTTAATGAGAATCAGCACAGAAGGCGCTTTTTCCTTGATGCGGATCGTCAATATCCCGCCGTCTGGCATGGCATCGATTCCATTGCGGATGATGTTGATGAGCATTTGATGGAACTTTTGGCGGTCCCCCATGATTTTCGCCTGGCAGCCACCATCAATTAAATTGATAGTGACTTTTTCCCAATTAGCGTACGGTGTAAGCACCTTCAGCACTTGCTGAATTTCCATTTTCACTTGGAGGAGCTCAAGCTTGCCGCTCACTGGTTTCGCAAAAACCAAGTAATCTTCGATCAACTGGTCCGCTGCTGTGATTTCGTGAAGCATCGTATCGTAGAATTCAATTTGCTTGTCGCGGCTATACTCATGATCTTTCATTAATTGGACGAATCCCTGAATGCTCTGGATCGGATTGCGGAGTTCATGAGATACCGAAGCCGCAAAATGGCTGACGGTCTCAAGCTTTTCATGCTTCATCAATGAATTCAATAAATATTCCTGGCGCTGGATATGCTCGATCAATAATGCGGCGATTGCCGTGACAGCTCCTTGGCTCAGCATAAGAATGGCCCAAAGGCTGAAGATATTGCCGATCGGGTTGCCGAAAAGCCAATTTCCCAATAGCATATTGAAAACCAAAGAAACGATGGCAATGCCAAAGACCAGCACCACTTTCCATAAGCGGTTGATGCGCATATAAAGAGGGCGCAGAAGCGGGACACTAACAGCAACTGCAAAAATGGTCAATACGCCCATGTACATGCCATCCCCGCCAATGGCGATGCGTCCGATTGCCGCAACCAGGAAAAGAATCGCACTGACAGCCGGTCCGCCGTAAAGTGCTCCGACAATGAGCGGCACTTGCCTGAGATCAAAGATGTATTCTTCCCCCAAAACTTGATAGGGAAAGACCATGCATAAAATGATGGATAGCGAGAACAGCGCAGTCAATATTGCCCGGTGGCTTTTAAAGAAATTGCGTTTGCCCGCAGTCGCAAACATCTGATACATCAGGATGGGGAAAATGATGAAAAAGATATTATTGATCATTCCTGTCATCATTTCAAAAATCTCGTCCATCCCCTCGCTGAATTAGTTTGAAATTCATTATACAACTTGGGCAGTAGGACAATCCACACATTTCAGCCATATCGCCCAGCTCTTTTATGGATAAACGTCATCCGGCATGGCATTCCTGATTTTTTCCAGCGCACGCCCCTTCCTCTTTTTCAAGCCTGAAACGGACAGGCCTTGCTGCTCAGCGAGTTTCCGAATACTCTCGCCGTTGATAAAAAGATCTTCAAGAAGTGATTTTTCCTGCGCCGACAAACGGATGGATTCCAACCATTCTGGCAGTTTATTCTCAAGAAGAGGGTTTGCCGGCTCTTCCGCCCCCGGATTCTCCATTAGCGTAAAACGGATGGAAAACCGATTTTCCCGATTCAATTCATCCAGCATCGCTCCATGGATCGAGCGGTAAGCGAACGGAGTAAAATCTCCTTTTGTTTCGTCAAACCGCAGCCACGCTTGCCATAAGGCCACTTCGCCAATTTGGCGGTATGTTTCAAAATCGCGGTAAATATGCAATTTTCGGATGAGCGCCGAAATCATTGGTGTATATTGCTGCAATACTTCTTCTATTGTATCCACTTCTAATCCTTCTGGACGTCCTTGTTATTCCCGGGTAAGGCTAGCTTAGCCAACCCAGGAGAACTGCACAAAAGCATTATTAACACGTCTAATCTATCATCTAATATTTTTGTATACTCAATACATGACGTTTGTCGTATTAAATTGTCATAAAATATCCTATTTTCTGATTATAGTATTGATTCTCCAAAAACCGAATGGTAAGATTCTCTAGTACGCAGAAAGGGGATCAACTGCTTGGGAAAGTATGATGAGAATTTTATTGACCGTTCCACATTATTTCTGTTGTCTTCATATGAAACAGAGCGCAAGTCGAAAGTGGTGACGAAGCACGGGGAGTATTATTCACGGCTCTCAGCCCTGCAGCTGATAGACAGGGCATGCATGCTTTACGCTTCGACTTACGAAGGCCGGGTCAAGGCAACGAGGCATAACCTTAATCAGCACAAAAAAACACCCATTCTCATCTCAAGTGACGGCGTTGCAGCATTTCCAACAAAATCCCCTTCCCATCCGGAATGCGTTTGGATTTTCAACCATGATTATCGGACCGAATTCGTATCGGTCGGAAAAACTAAAATCATTTACGAACAATATGGCATTTCAGTGGTGCTTGACGTTTCCATCCATACCTTGGAAAAGCAGCGCACGCGTATGTATGAAATGCTGTATTATTATTTGAAAGTTCGCGACAGATACGATATATAATCAGCATATTGCTATTTCGAACCTCCTTTCTTAGAAGCAAAAGACACCTCACTGTGCATTGGACGAGCCATCCAATTCAGAGAGAGGTGTCTTTTTCGTTATGCCGCTTCATAGCGGACCAATAAAAGCAGAATTTCTATTTCCCATTTCTCAGGATCCGGCTCGATTTCCGGATCCGTCAAGAAAATTTCAAATCGTCCGTTCCAAATTTCGTATTCCTCTTCCCAGCGCTTGTCGAATTCCAATCCCTCCGCTTGCGCCCATTGCACCAGCGCTTCATGCGACTCCGGCAAATTATCAGGATGCCCCCGGTGGATCGCCTTCAAATAAGATCCTCCGGGAATCGTGCTGACCACGACCCGCTCATCCCCCGCTGCCATCCGGTCCACTGGCACACCGATTTCCAGCGTAAACGCTTCATCGCCGCCGCTTGAACACCAATACCTGTAAAGCGGCATTCCTTCAGCCTTCAATTTCCTTTTTTGAAGCCACTCAACGATTTCGGGAATCAACGCAGCCGCTTCCTCCCATTCCACATCCACCGTTTCGAACGCGATTGCTGCATACGGCTTTTCCATCTGGTATTCCACTATCGGTTCACTTATATAACGTCGGGCCATCTCAACCCTTCCTTTCAATTATGCTAGAAGTCTTTCCCTTGCAGGTGTCAGAAGCGCCATTATATACGTTGTTTTCTTGGTCCAGCTTATATAGTAATAATTCGATAACTGCAGTGAAATTCCTGCATGCTGAACCGACATTAAATGTACATATCTTGAGTGCTTCAGGAAATTGATTTCCTGTGCCTTAAGCCTTATTGTTAAGCTATGACCACACGGTTACTTTTTATGACTCAATGGTTACAAGGAGGGATTAAATGGATAAACGACAGGAATTAATGAAGCAAGCTACACGCTTTTTTTCTTCCAAAGGATTTCATCAGACTTCCGTTCAGGAAATAGCGCATGGAGCCGGAATTTCCAAAGGAGCGTTCTATAAACATTTCGATTCAAAAGAGAGCCTATTCGTCGAATTGCTGAAACGGTACCAGCTCGATTTGAACGCTGCGATGGCCGCTCCCCGCTTTACAAATGCTGCCGACAGCAAACAGGCGTTCATTGACAAATTAATTTTTGAAATCGAAAAGACCATTTCCGACAAGGAATTCTTCCTGATGATTTTCAAGGATTTTCCGAAAGACGACAGCGGACAGATGCAGGCTTTGTTCCAGGAATTGCGGACATCGCAGCTGGACATCACCAAAAACATGCTGCTTGAAGTTTACGGGGATGTCGCCAAACCATTTATCGCCGATTTGGCAGCGCTGTTCGACGGCATGAAGCGCGAGTTTTTCATTTACCTCATTTTTGAAAATGAGCGCCTGGATGTGAACAAGCTGGCGCAATTCATTGTTGCCAGTATGGATGCCATCGTCCGCAATCTGGAGCATATGGAACCGGTCCTGTCCGCCATCCCTCACGCGCTGAGCCCATTGGACGAAACTTTTGCAGCATTAGAAGAAAAAATCCGCCACACCGCAGCGGACAATGAAAAGCGTTTGTCTTCGCTGCGCCTGTTAAAAGAAGAAGTCCGCAAGCCGGAACGCCAGGATTTCCTGATCGAAGCGCTGATCGCTTATTTGGCGCAAGAACCGGAACTTGAGCCAGAACTTTCCCGGCTCCAGAAGTTGATATAACACCGAACCCATTTTTTATACGAGGAGATTATGCATGAAAAAGATCATTGATTTTTCCCTGAACAATAAATTCGCGCTGTGGATCTTGACGATCATGGTGGTTGTTGCCGGTTTATTCGCCGGATTGACGATGAAACAGGAATCGATCCCGAATATTACGGTCCCTGCACTGACAGTCATTACGCCGTACCCAGGCGCTGCGCCTGACGAAGTGATGAACGAATTGACGGTGCCGATCGAACAGCGCATCCAGAATTTGAATGGCGTCGAATTGCTGACGTCGTCGTCACTCGCAAACGCGTCATCGATCCAAGTCCAATTCGATTTCGATACGGACATGGACGAAGCGCTGCGTGAAGTCGAAAGTGCCGTGTCCGAATTGACCTTTCCGGACGGCGCGAGCGAACCTCAGATTTCCCGCATCAGCATTGATGCATTCCCTGTCCTGACACTTAGCATCAGCGACGAAGCGCAGTCTCTTGAAGAACTGACAAAAACAGTGGAAGACACGGTAATGCCTGAAATTGAAGGCGTTGCCGGTTTGTCGGACGCCCAAATTTCCGGCCAGCGTTTGGAGAAAGTCACCATGGCTTTTGACGAAGAAGCAATGGCCCGCTATGGATTGACGCAAGATGCCGTGCAGCAATTGATCCAAGCATCGAACCTGACTTTCCCTCTCGGCCTGACGGAATTTGGCGGCGAGATTAAAAACTTGGTCATTGACGGCAATGTGGCAACAGTCGATGATTTGAAAGAATTGCAAATTCCAGCGGTTCCGCAAACAGCACCAACTGGAGAACCGGCTCAAGCCCCTTCAGGCATGGAAACCCCACCTGATGCAGCAACTGCAGTTCCCGCACAGGTTCCGACGGTCGCTTTGAGCGAACTTGCCGAAATCGAAGTCGTCAGTGAAGCCGAATCGATTTCGCGCACAAATGGCGAAGAATCGATCGGCATCCAGATTGTCAAAGCGCCTGACGCCAACACGGTGGAAGTGGTCAATGCGGTGAAAGACATTGCAGCCGATTTGGAAGAGGAATATGGCCTGACGATCACGACAACGTTTGACCAAGGCGAACCGATTGAGCAGTCTGTTGAGACGATGCTCAGCAAAGCGCTGTTCGGCATCCTGTTTGCCGTTGTCATCATTTTATTGTTCCTGCGCAGCTTCAAAACGACGATCATCTCGATCATTTCGATTCCGTTGTCGCTTTTGATGGCGATTTTCCTTTTGAACCAGCTGGACATCACCTTGAACATCATGACACTCGGCGCATTGACCGTGGCAATCGGCCGCGTCATTGACGACTCAATCGTCGTTATCGAAAACATCTACCGCCGCATGGCTCTGCCCGGCGAACCGCTGCGCGGCAAAGCGTTGATCCGCGAAGCGACGCGTGAGATGTTCGTGCCGATTTTCTCATCGACAATCGTCACGATTGCGGTATTCCTTCCCTTGGCACTTGTCAGCGGGCAGATCGGCGAATTGTTCCTGCCGTTCGCTTTGGCCGTCGTATTCGCATTGACGGCTTCCTTAGTCGTCGCAGTAACAATCGTCCCGATGCTGGCGCATTCCATGTATGCCAAGCAATTGAACGGCAAGCTTGCCAATAAAACCAGCCATCACGACGAAAAGCCAGGCAAATTGGCGGGCATGTACAAGCGCGTCCTGGAATGGTCGCTGAACCATAAAATCATCACGTTCGGCGCAGCTACTGTCTTGCTTGTGGCCAGCTTGTTCCTGGTGCCGGTCATCGGCGTCAGCTTCCTGCCGGAAGAAGAACAAAAAATGGTCATGGCAACGTATTCGCCGGAACCTGGCCAGACGCGCAGCGATGTCGAACAAATCGCCACTGACGCAGAAGGTTTGATCAGCGAGCGTGAAGGCGTTACCACTTACCAATACTCGCTCGGCGGAGAAAATCCAATGGCCGCCATGTCCGGCGGCGGCAATAATTCCGCGCTGTTCTTTATTGAATACGACAGCGAGTTTGAGAACTTCAGCGAAGAAGGCGGCAAACTCATCGAGGAGCTGAACAGCAGCACCGACGCTGGGGAATGGAAGACGATGGACTTCGCTGCTGTCGGCGGAAGCGGCCTTGAGCTTTTCGTCTACGGCGATAATACGGAAGACATCCAGTCCGCCATCGACCAGATCCAGCCGCTTATGGAAGACAATAGCGGCCTGGAAAATGTAGAATCGAGCCTGACGGAAGCGTATGAGCAATATACGCTCGTTGCGGACCAGGAAACGATGAGCCAATACGGCCTGACTTCTGCACAAGTCGGCATGGCGCTGCGCGGTACTGGCCAAGCGCCGGTGTTGACGACCGTGCAGCAAGACGGCAAAGATTTGGATGTCTATATTGAAATGCCGGAAACCGAATATGCAGACATCAATGATGTCACGGAGATTGAAGTGCCGACTTCGCTTGGCACAACGGTCGCAATCGGCGACATCATGGAAGTCGAAGAAGGCCGTTCGCCGGATACGATCAACCGCCGCGACGGCCAGATGTACGCTTCGCTGACAGCGGACGTGCTTGGCAACAATGCATCTGAAATCGCGGCTTCACTTGATGAAAGTGTCAACGGCCTGGAATTGCCGAGCGGCGTTTCAGTCGACCAGGGCGGTGTTGCGGAACAGATCAACGAATCGTTCACGCAGCTCGGACTGGCGATGCTCGCAGCCATCGCGATCGTCTATTTCGTCCTTGTCGTGACATTCGGCGGCGCTTTGGCACCATTCGCCATCCTCTTCTCCCTGCCGTTCACAGTGATTGGCGTGTTAGTGGCGTTATGGATGACAGGCGAACCGTTGAGCGTCAACGCTTTGATCGGCGTCTTGATGCTGATCGGCATCGTGGTCACCAACGCAATCGTGCTGGTTGACCGCGTTATCCACAAAGAGAAAGAAGGCTACACAACACGCGCCGCTTTACTTGAAGCTGGCACGACGCGCCTTCGCCCGATCCTGATGACGGCCCTTGCGACTATCGGCGCCCTCATTCCGCTTGCCATTGGCGCGGAAGGCGGCGGCTTGATTTCGAAAGGCCTCGGCATCACGGTAATCGGCGGTTTGACGAGCTCGACATTGCTGACATTGGTCATTGTGCCGATCGTTTACGAAGTCGTATCGAAATTCCATAAGAAACAAGTGAATTAAAAGCCAAAAGCGGGCACACTCGATGAGGAGTGTGCCCGCTTTTTCGTGTTTTATTGAAATACGCTCTATTGTCGTCGGAATACGCTCTATAAGGCTTTAAATACGCTCCATTGCGAATGAAATACGCCCCATTGCAGCCGAAATACGCTTCTGCCGCCGAATCCACCACACTGACGAAACATCAGCGGGCCTTTCCCATTATTTAGCCAGCAAAAATTCGTAGACTTGCTCATCGATTTGATTGTCCTCTGTCCAGCGGTCGTCGAAGTTCTCGCTCAGAGCGAACGTCTTCAGCGCATCTTTTACTGGCCCTTCATAAGCAGGATATTCCGTGTGATCGAGCAACGCCAACTCAGCGAGCTTGCGCTTCACCTCTTCGAACACATCGCCTTCTAAAGCCAAAAAATTCTCCGACGGTGAATTGAATAATTGATGGAGCTTGTAGAGCCGCTGCAATTCGTCGATTGGCTCCGGATGGTCGTCGACACGCAAGTCCACTTTGACATCGTTGTAGCCGCCGTAGCCCGCGCTTTCCTGCTGCACATAAACCGCTGCCGATTGCTTGCCGCGGCTGTCGCCCCCTGCCTGCTGGGCGGCGGCAAGCGCTTCAATCAAGCGTTCGGCAAGCGTTCCAGCTGCGCGTTCGAATGTTTCGCTCATCGCAGTTACCGTCTCTTCGCTGACGAGGATATTGCCTTGCGCTGAATGATGGCGGCCGATCTTGTGGCCCGCCCAGTCGTAGCATTCCGCACCCGTGAATGCAGCCGCTTCGCCATTCGCGCTGACAATCGCAACTTGCCGCAGGCTTTTGCCTTCGTCAGAACCAACAAGTTCTTCAATCACTTCTTCCGGCGATAAACCTTGCTCCAGCAGCGTCAACCCTCTTGGCCCATAAGATGTGTTCGCCCATGATTGCGTAGCGACAGCGCCGACATTCGCTTTGACCCAGGGCACCACCGAACCTACTGCCAGAAATTTGGATTGCACCGCCACCCCGACTTCCCCTGTTGCAGGATCTGCCGCTGCTATCGAAAAAGTCGCTACTAGTTTATGTTTGCTGACTTGCTTCATTTATAAATTCCCCCATCCGTCTATTTATCAGAATAATTAAATCTTACCTTCCCCTGAAATCCATGTAAACTTTTTTGCGGTTGGCTAGATTCAACAATAGCAACAGCAAATACCCATAAAACAAATTTTTATCACAAATACAACCCAACTATTAATTTTCAAAATTATCTGATATAATAGAGTCATATAAAATCTGAATTTTCAAATTAAAAACACATACATAGTAAAATCGCCTCACCTTATTTCTATACATAGCCGGGAAGAGCCCGGAAAAACAAAAGGGGTGAGAACCGTGGGAAGTAAACTAGTTAAAGTTATTGCTGCGCTGATGCTCATATTGTTCACGACATTGTCGTTCTCTCTAAATGCGGAAGCGGCCGCTTCGACCTACGTCACAAAAGGAAGCACAACAAAAAAAGTGGTGGCATTGACGTTTGATGACGGCGCGGACGGCGCGAACATCAACAAGATTCTTGGCATTCTGTCGACCAATAAAATCAAAGCCACATTCTTTTTGACGGGATCTGGCGCCGCCAACCATCCAACGTCGATCAAAAACATCACCACGCAGGGCCATGCCATTGGAAACCATTCCTACTCGCATCCGGATTTCACTAAATTGACAGCTGCCCAGATGAAAGCGGAACTCGATAAAGCGGAAGCCACAATCAAAAACATTACCGGCAAAACATCGAAACCGTTATTCCGCGCGCCTTTCGGGGCAGTGAATTCAGCTGTGCTATCAGGAGTCGGCGCTGCGGGCTACACACATACCATCCAATGGAATATTGACACAGTCGACTGGAAAGGTGTTTCATCGACTGCCATTACTGATAAAGTGGTCAATAATATCGTCCCGGGCTCTATCGTCCTAATGCACACTGGAGCTGGGGCATCCGGTACGCCAGGCGCATTGCCGGGCATGATTTCAAAACTGAAAGCGAAAGGCTATTCATTCGTGACAGTCCAACAGCTATTGAATATGCCAACAGCTGGTGGAACGTATTACACAGTCAAAGCCGGGGATACCTTGTACAGCATTGCGCTTAAATACAAAGTCACCGTCGCTGCTTTGGCCAAAGCCAATAACATCACCAATTACAACTTAATCCGGGTCGGACAAGTGCTGCTCATTCCAGGGACCACCACTCCGCCTCCGGCAACAACTGTCAAATATACCGTTAAAGCAGGCGACACGCTTTACAGCATTGCCACAAAATACAAAGTCACCGTCGCAGCTCTGGCTAAAGCCAATAACATCACCAATTACAACCTGATTCAAGTTGGCCAGGTATTGATCATTCCGGTAGCCGCACCGCCAGTGGCAACAGTCAAGTACACCGTCAAAGCGGGCGATACGCTTTATAGCATTGCCCGGACGTATAATACGACCGTCGCTGCCATTGCCACTGCCAACAAAATTGCCAGTCCGTACATCATCCAAGTCGGACAAGTGCTGATCATTCCAAAATGACGGTGAGCTATCCGCTCCAACGCATTGCTTCATTACAAAAGGATGCGCTAAATTCAGCGCATCCTTTTCGCCATGGCGATTCTGCTCTTTCAATCGTCCGTTTGGATATAGTCATTTCTCGCTAATCGTATTATAATAAAAGCCGGAATAAGTACAGCAATGATTTAGATTTTGGAGATGAGACCGTTTGGAGTTAATCCTGATCGTTAAATTCAGTTTACTGGCGATAAGCGTTATTTTTGCCTTGATCGCCTTGTCCATTCATTTGAAAGCTTATAGCGCCCATAAGAAAACAGGTGCTGAGCGAATCAGCCGCTATGCATACCACCAAAAAACGAAAAAAGCATTCGCCTTTTATGCCGCTTTTGCTGTCACGGCCATTATTGCTTTATTTTTATAGCACACAAAAACGCTTGGAAAACTCCAAGCGTTTTTTTCATGCATTTGAAAAAACCAAATCCACTTCTTTTTGCAAGTCGGCAATCAGCGGCACTTGACCATTCCGCTCCCACACTGCATTGACAATCCCCTGGTAATACCAGGCCTGCTGCTCTTTGCCTCTGTTGAAGCGGCTCCATACTTTTTCGCCATGGCGATCGATATCGAGCCGAATGGAACGCAGGTTGTGCAATTTATCGGCGATGATGACAGCCAGCTCATCATCCGAGCGCTGCGCAAGAGATGACATTGTATGGCGTTTGCGGTCTTCCCAAGGCAGCGATTTGTCAGGCTCAGACGCTGCTTCAACAAGTTTCAGAACCACCGCTCCGAAAAGTGTTAAAATTTCTTCTGCGGTTGCTGATGTATCTTCGAGTGTATCGTGCAATATACCGGCGGCCACCACTTCAGCTCCATGCCCAGCTTCCTGCAGCAGCATCGCTACAGCGAACGGATGGCTGATGTATGGAACGGCTGTGGATTTGCGCATTTGCCCTGCATGTTTGACAGCGGCGAATTGAATCGCCTGATCGATAATCCCTTCCATCTCCTCACACCTTTCTTCCCACAGTATAGCGCGCTTGTCCAACAAAAGCCGGATTGCGGTATTCACACTCACTTTATCTACAGATGTCATTCATCCTTTTTAAAAGATAAGCGGAAAATTTTTGAAACTTTCTACACCCTTCGCATTACCTTTTGCGCCTTTCAGGGTATAATCAATCTATAAAAAGGGCCTTAAAAGCTGGCTGTTCTCTCTAACGCTGTTAGTTCAAGAAAAGAAGTCCAGTTTTGATTATAGTGACCATTAGAAATGAGGAACATAGTTGAAAAAGATAATTTTTACGGTATTTACGCTTCTGTTTTTATTGGCCTTGCCGATGTTGGTATGGCATTTCCAAGAAACCGAGCCGCTTGCAGTTGCAATCATCGATAAAACGGTGCCTACAGAGAACTACCGCGAACATCATGGCTTGACGTGGCTGCTGAATTACAGCGGCTATACAAAAGATGGCGGCAGTGCTTACAAAGAAGATTCGGATTTCTACGGATTTTTGCCGAATGAAGAAGAAAAGGATTACTCGATCCGACAAGTGCCGGATACGCTCGAAGGTTCGGATTTGATTTATGTAGCGGATACCTATGGTGTGTACGAAGAAGATCTCAGCTGGAACTCCAGCACCGGCGATGCTCCCTCCCTCATATACGGCGGCATGGACATGGCCGAATGGGAAACCGTCAAAAGGCAGGTTACTAACGGCGGCTCCGATTTGGTCGTCGAATTCAATTCCTTTTCTTCGCCCACCGATAGCCCAGTCCGCGAAGACATGACGGAATTTCTTGGCGTTTCTTGGACAGGCTGGAGCGGCCGTTATTTCAAAGAACTGGCCGGTTCCGATGAAGAAGTGCCGGCGTGGGTCATTTCACGCTACGAAGATGATAACAGTACATGGGATTTTCAAGGAAGCGGTTTTGTTCTCGTGAACGACAAAGAGGAGAGGATTGTTGTGCTGTCGGAACAAAGAAATGAGGTCGGACCCGATGGCATCCGCATGCAATTCAGCGGACAAGGGGCGGAACGTTTCGGGCTTAGCAGCTCCCCTGCTTTCCAGTATTGGTTCGACATCAGTGAAGCGAAGGCAGACGAATCCGTCATAGCGGGCTACGACTGGGATCTGACTAGCGCCGGTTCGAAGATTTTACAGGATAACGGCATTCCTGAAGCGTTCCCAGCCATCGTCCGCCAACAAAAAGACAATGCGGATGCGTATTATTTTGCAGGTGACTTTGTGGATATCAGCAAGGTGCCTAGTTTTTATCAATATGCGGGCTACAGCAAAATCATGTCCTGGCTGTCCCTCGCCCAGCCTGAATCAGAGACGAGTTTTTATTGGCAGACTTACGCCCCTTTGATGGATAAAATCTTGGGTGATGCAAAAAATCAGCCGCAGCAACTTGCCCATGAAACCATCCAAGCAGAGCAAGACGGCATCAATTATCCATCCCGTATCAACGGCCAGGAGTTTGAAGTCTTCCAAGACGGCGAATGGCGGCCGATGACCATCAAAGGCGTCAATATGGGCATGGCAAAACCGGGCACTTTCCCTGGTGAAGCCGCCATCTCGCAAAGCGAATACGAACGCTGGTTCAAGCAGATTGCCGATATGAACGCCAATGTGCTGCGCATTTATACGCTTCATCCTCCCGGCTTTTACGAAGCCTTAAAGCGCCACAACGAAACGGCAGAAGAACCGCTTTACCTGCTGCAGGGCGTATGGATTGATGAAGAGCCATTAGCCGAAAAACTGGATGCTTTCGACCCAGAAATAACTGAGCGCTTTCAGGGAGAAATCCGCATGCTTGCAGATGTGATCCATGGCAAAGCAGAAGTCGGACCGGAGCCGGGGCATGCATCCGGTAATTATACAGCAGACATTTCGCCCTACGTGATTGGCTGGGTCATCGGCATTGAATGGGATCCCGTAATGGTGGAGGAAATGGACCGGCTCTACCCGGATCTCGGTGACTTTTCCGGCACCCACATTTACACGGAAAACGCCAACCCGATGGAACATTGGCTTGCCCAGCAGCTTGATGGACTTGCTAAATACGAAATGGAAACATACCAAAGCATGCGCCCGCTGAGCTTCACGAACTGGGTGACGACCGATAATCTTGAGCACCCGGCTGACGTTGGAGATATTGAAGATATCGCTACAGTGGATCCAAACCACATCAAAGCCAAAGAAAACCTATCGGAAACAGGAATGTTCGCTTCCTACCACGTGTATCCCTATTATCCGGACTTTTTGAATCTCGAGGAAAAATACACCGAATTTATTGACCACCGCGGGGAACGCAATAATTATGCGGGTTATTTAAAGGACTTGAAAGATTCACATGAACTGCCGATCCTCATCGCAGAATTCGGCGTTCCCGCTTCCCGCGGCAAGACCCACGATAACCCGTTCGGCTGGAACCAAGGATTCATCTCGGAAAAACAGCATGGCGATATCGCACAACACCTGTATGAAGATATTATAGAAACAAATATGCTGGGCGGCATCGTTTTCACTTGGCAGGACGAATGGTTCAAGCGGACCTGGAATACGATGGATTACGACAATGCCGACCGGCGTCCGTTTTGGTCGAACGCCCAGACAAATGAACAGCAATTCGGGCTGCTGGCGTTTGACCGCCATAAAGTGAAAGTGGACGGAGAAGATGACTGGGATTCCGGAACTGCACTGTATAAAGATGATAAAGGCAAGATAAAATCGTTGGCTGCAGACCATGACGAACGCTATCTTTACATCAAAACAACATTCAATGAAGACGCGAAGGAGTGGCTGGGCAAAGACACCTTCAATCTATATTTCAGCATCCGGGAAGATGGTGGAATTTCCTTCAATCCGGCGCCTGGTGAAACCGCGAAAGCCGATTTTCAGTTGGCGATCAAAAGTAAAGAGTCCGCTCGCTTGTTGGTAGCGGGCGATTACGATACCTTTTATTATGATTATGCAGTAAAACAAAAATTCATCCCCCAATCCAAGAAAGACATTACAGAAGAATTCCACCCTATCCGCCTAGCGCTGAACAAAGAAATCACCCGGCCCGATACTGGCGAAGTGATTCCGTTCAGCTCTTATGAAACAGGCGTCCTGCAATACGGCATCGCAAATCCGGATATGGCGCAATACGATTCGCTGAATGACTGGTTTTACTCGGAAGACACCGGCGTTCTTGAAATCCGCATTCCATGGATGCTGCTGAATGCCAAAGACCCGAGCAACAAGGAATTTATCGGTGATCTTCAGAAAGATGGAATCGAAGCATCGATGAAGATTGACGGCATCGGCATTTCCGCTGTGCTGGCGGACAGCGAAAACACCATCATCGATTCTACGGGTCTTGGCAAACAATCCTTCTACACGTGGGAAAACTGGGCATTGCCCGAATCCGAAGAACGCCTCAAGCAGTCGTATTTCATTCTCCAGGACTATTTTGGCGGAATTAAATAAAGGAATCGCAGCAAGCGTTCCTGTTATAAAAGCAAAGAGGTATCGGATTTTGTCCGATACCTCTTTCCGACTGTAGACAAAATCTAATCAACATGAATAACTGTGTATACCCCAACCATTCTGGCCACTTCGCTTTCCGTGGGCTCAGCTTCAGCCTCCTCGTCACTGACGTTCCTGCGGGGTCTTCAGCCTTCGCTGTCCCACAGGAGTCTTCGTGGCCAGACCGGTTGTTAGCATGTAGCTCTCATTAAAGAGAGTAACCAACTCCTCCACTTTTCGTAAGCAATCTCTCAAGGATTCGGAGCGCAATGCGGCGACTCCTGCGGAAGAACGGAGTGATGAGACCCCGCAGGAGCTTGCGACGAGGAGGCTCAGCGCTTCGTCCGCGGAAAGCGTCCGCATGGAGCGCAGAATCCTGTATACGTAAGATGCAATGACTTTTTATTCTTTAACTAACATAAATATTTATTTTTCTACTACCGGAAAGAGGTATCGGATTTTGTCCGATACCTCTTTTTTACGGGCTATCTTCTTTCGAAAAAACGCCCTGTCTTTCCATATTGCCCCAAGCTGCATTTTTCTTGAACGCCAATACGAGGCCTTCCACGCGCCAAGCGTTCATGACGATGCGATACCAGAACGACTCCGTTAATGCGAAAAAGTACAGGATGAGGATACTTTTGACATCCGGGTATTTGTGATAGGTCCATTCTTCCAGCAGCACAGCGAGTGCTGACAAGAGAGAACCGTATAAAATCATCACCAGCAGCATGATTAGCACGATGTCGGCATCAACGAGTGAAAACAGCAGTGAAGCGACGATAAACGCATAGCCGAGCACTTCAAACACCGCACTCAATAACTCGATGAGCAGGAAATAAGGCATTGAGAACATGCCGATGCCGCGGTATTTCGGGTTCAAAATCATTTTCCGGTGGATCCAGATGGTTTCAGCCAGCCCCCGCTGCCAGCGGATCCGCTGGGCGCGCAGTGAAGCGACAGTGCTTGGGGCTTCTGTCCAACAGACGGGGTCCTGGATGTATTCGATGCGCTGCTTTGATTTTTCGTCTTTGATCGAGCGGTGGATCCGGACGATCAATTCCATGTCTTCCCCGACTGTTTCCCGGTTATAGCCTCCAACTTTCACGACGCGGCTTTTTTCAAAAACGCCGAATGCACCCGAGACGATCAAAAGGATATTGGCGCGGCTGAAGCCAAGTCGGCCGATGAGAAACGAACGGAAATATTCGATGATCTGCATGATTTCAAGAGGGCTTTTTGGCAAACGCACTTGTTGGACAGAACCGTTGACAATGCGGCAGCCATTGGCGATGCGTACAGTGCCGCCGGTCGCCGTAACCAGTCCATCCGAATCGATGATTGGCTTGATCGTTTTCAGCAATGCGTCTTTTTCAAGGATCGAGTCGCCGTCTATCGCCGCAAAATATGGATAATGGGAGAAGTTTATTCCGGCGTTCAATGCATCCGCCTTGCCGCCATTATTTTTTTCGATTAAAAAAAGATGCGGATGAAGCTTTGACTGAAAAGCCCGAACCATCAATTCTGTTTTAAAATAACTGCGGGCTGCAAGATCGATCGGCTCCATCTCAAAACGGTCTATAAGCTTCGCACTGGTGCTGTCCGTCGAACCGTCATTGATGACGACCACTTCAAATTGCGGATAGTTCAAAGCGAGCAATGATTGCACCGTGCTGGCGATTCCTGTTTCTTCATTGAACGCGGGAACAAGAACAGAAACAGGATATGTGTCTTTATTAATCGACATGCCTTCGATCTGTTCGAGGCGATTCAATTTTTTCTCACGGTTGATTTTGGGTCCAGCAATCGTAAACAAGCCCAAATAAATTAAATTCGCCGTCAGCATATAAATGATGATTGCCCAGCCGAGCCCTTCCAATACCATTTTCAACATATCGTCGTTCATGAGGCCACCCTGCCTTTCCTGGTCAACATATGCTTCGCGATATCACGCGCGTATGCATCGTTGCTCGTTGCAGCAATGTCCTTCAATAAATTCGAACCGCCCTCTAAGCCGTAAATATTGTCTGCCGCTGCAAAGCGAACCCACCAAACGGGATCTGTAAACAGCAGCGCCATCGGCTTTTTGTATTCATCAAGTTTGCATGCGCCCGCCAATTTGGCCGCATACATCCGCTCTTCCCAGAAAACGGATTTGAAAAATCCGGCCAGCATAGACGGATTCGATATTTTCTCATAGTCGCACAAGCTTTTCATCGCTTTGATGCGCACTTCTTTTCGTTCGTCATGAATCATTTGCTCGACAAAAGGAAAGAAGGCTTCATTTTTCTGTTCGCCATTAAAGGTGATAAAAGCGAAGAGCAGATTCTGCGGCACTTCTTTGCGGGATTCGATGTGTCCAGCCAAATCCGACAATAGCTCCGCGTCCATCCTCACGAGCAGTTCTTTGATGAACCCGACGGATAAAGGCGGCTCGGTAAATAAGGCTTCGCTGATGCGGCCTTCTCCTAATACTGCAGCTGCACGCAAACATTGCCGGTACTCTTCGTCGCGCTTGTGCAAGCCTTTATAATGCATGTATAGTTCTTCCCGCAACTCCACCATTTTGAAATCTTCAATGAAATAAAGGCAATTGATCCGCTCCGCCCATGTACCTTTTTTCAGTACAACTTTGTATCTTTCGGATAAGTGGAGCTGGGCCAACTCTGTAATTCTTTTTCCGTTTAATGCATTTGCATCGGCATGGACCATATTTTCAAGCAAGCGTTCTACCGCAGCTGTTTGAAAACGATTTGCTGCCGGAGCATCCGGCTGCGAGAGCAGACTTCCGGAAACATAGTCCTTATACTGGGGCTGCAGCCTGGTAATTTCTGCATTAATCGTATTTTCATTGCGGATCATAACCGTTTTCCAGCCCGCCAATCCTATTAATAATATAAATTGCACCATCAGTAAAATACCGATTAACCAAACAAAAAAGCTAGCCATATTCTCACCCCTATCCCAGTAAACTTTAATTATTATGTTAAATATCAGTTATTATTGTAAATATAAAACAGTTAATATTCCAATATTACTACATGCAAAGAAAGAAAACTATAAAAAAAGCACTTCCTGTGTGGAAGTGCCTTGGCTAGTTTTCTGGCAGCTGCTCTCCAAGCTGCTCAATCCATCTATCATACCCTTCACCCATGAGATGAAGGCCGTCAATCGTGATTTCTTTTTGCAGCTGTCCGTTGCCATCTTCGAAATGCGGATGCAGATTTACATATTCGCTATTATTGTCTGCTGCCACTTTTTCAAGAATCGCATTGAAGTCATCAACTCGGCTGTTCGGCAAATCGTTATTGAAGCTGTCGTTATTGACCGGCAGCAGCGATTGCAACACCACACGAGTTTTTTCTTGGTCAAATGACTGAACAATCTTTTCCATGTTTTTCGCGTACGTTTCTTTTTTCACGCCCGCTGCAATGTCATTGACGCCAATCATGATATACACTTCTTCCGGGTTCCGCGACACGACTTCATCTATGCGGTTAAGCACGCCTTTGGTCGTATCTTCAGCGATTCCGCGGTTCAGGACTTTTTCATCCGGAAAATATTCCTGGAAATCCCCATGGTCGGTGATGCTGTCACCGAGAAAAATCTTGTCGGCACTTTCACCTTCAAGCGCTTCAAAAATATCTTTTTTCTGGCGATAATACTCCGGGAACTCCTCTTTCGATTTCATCGCTTGGTATTGTTCTTCTATAAAGCCCATACCACCTTGTTTATTGACAATGACCCCTGCCGCTCCGATCAGCAGTACATTTACTGCGAGCGACGCAATCAATAATGTTTTCTTCATTTTCACCTTAAGCCACTTCCTATTTCTCTGAGATGTAAGGGCATGCGCCCAATACATTTTATTGCCTTCTTCCGGCATTCTTAAACTTGACCGCCAATTCCCATTTTTCGGTGAGCTTCTCTTTCGCCAAAAAAGAGCCGCTCCGAAACCCGGTTACCACCGGCTTCAGAACAGCTCAAGTTCAATTACCCTAATCCTCGTTCCACACTGCTTCCCATTCGATAATTTCGTAATCTCTTGCCCCTTCCACGATAAAAGGGTCTTGTTTAACAAACTCCTCGCATTGTTCATAGGAATCTGCCCGGTAAATTACCAGTCCGCCAGATCCGTCCGTGAATTTGCCATTGACGCGGACATGCCCTTCATCCCTCATCTTCTCAAGAAACGCCAAGTGATCCGGACGGTACAGCGCGCTTTTTTCTTTATCAGCCATCGGCAGCAGCACAGCAAAATACTTCATGGAATCCTCCTTTCAATTAAACAGTTCAGCTCATTTATCATACAATTTTCCCCTTGGAAAATGCCATCGCAGCGCTTTAAATCCATCCCCAATTAAATTATCCGCTGTAAGGCTCCCGTTTGCTGGAGCAGCAACTCGTGGTAGAAGTGTTCCAATTCCATCCAAATCGCTTCATTGCTGTAATTGGCTTCAGCATGGACTTTGCCGTTCGCGCCAAGCCGCTGACGCAAAGCTTTGTCATTGATGAGAAGTTCCAGCCTATTGATAACTTCTGCACCATTTTGGGGATTCACCAATAAACCCGTTTCCCAATCACTGACTGTGTCTCGCGCTCCTGTCACATCACTCACAATGACCGGTTTTCCGGCAAGCGAAGCTTCAATCGAAACATTGCCGAACCCTTCTCTTTTCGTCAGGAATAAAAATATATCCATCATATGGAAATAAGGAATCGGATCTTTCTGGTAGGGAACAAGAATGATGGATTGATTATCGAGGATTTCCTGTTTCGTTTTTTCATCCACCGGATCACCCTCTTCAAAATCTCCCACCACCAGCAGCCGGAGCTGCGGATATCTGCGGCTCAAGCCCAGAAAGGCCGCAACGGTTTCCGCAACTCCTTTGTCTCTTGTGATGCGGCCCATGAAGCCAACTACGAGATGATCCTTTGACAAGCCAAGTTCTTTTTTGAGGGAATCGGTTTCCATTCGCCGCTCATCATCCAATTCAAAATCTGCCAGGTTAAAGCCGTTGAGGCTGCCATTCCCTAAAACCTTGATCTTTTCTGGCGCAGCAATGCCATAGGAGACCAATTGCTCTGAGAGGCTTGGCGAGACGGATAAAATATGCGTCGCGGCTGTCGCTGTAATTTTCTCAGCCGTCAGCAATATCAATCTTTTCAGCCCTGTAGTCGTTTCCAGCCTTAACCCAAGCACATTATAAATCCGGATTGGCACTCCGGTTATAAAAGCTGCGAGCATGGCGATCAATGCTGCTTTTGGAGTGCCAGCATTGACGATATCCGGCTTTTCTTTATAGAACAGCTTCACACACGCTATCAATGAGGATAAATCTTTCAAAAGGGAGATTTCCCTTTCCATTTCCACATTCAGTACTTTGACACCTTCCGCCTGTTCATAATCTTTGATGTAATCCCCTTTGGAACTTAACGCTTTTGTCTCATACCCCTTGTCTTCTAAATAAGCCAGCTGCCCCTTCATCAACTTCAAGGTCTGCGCTACAGTTACAGCATGGATCACCTTGCCCGCCATATTCCCCCCGCCTCTCCAAATGTAATCAATCTCTTTTTTTCAGATGTTTCCCAATTTCAGTGCAGGCGCCTGAATCTGTTCGACTAAGATGTGGGCATAATCTGTGGGGTTTTCCGCCTTCAATGAGAACACTTTCTCACTATTGCTGATCAGTTCTGTCAAGACCGCTTTCTCCTGGGCTGCTGCATGCTCGATATCCAGCTCCGGGTTAAAAAACTCATACGCAGTTAAAAATGGCGATTTTAAATAATGAAAAGCATTGCGGTTCAAATTCAGCATTTTCCGCACCGCCTCTGCATCATCTTGGATGGCGACCTCATCGACACCTCTCTCCAAGATGGCGACATGAGTGACAATTTCTTCATCAAGGATAGAACCTGTATCCACGTAATCCGTTACAGGCTTCGCCTTGGAGAAAGAGACATATTCAAGAGGCGGCAATATTTTAACTGCCTTATTTTTCATTTTCGATGCAGTGCTTTGCTCCATATTGGAATAGAACCTGAACGTACTCGTCCAAGGCACTGAATAGATTTTTGTGCCGTCGGTGATGGCCAGGTCTTCTGCGATAAACTGAGCGCCATGGTCCATGCACGCCATCATGCTGCTCAAGGTTTTTCCAGTGCTTGGCGGCGCGAATACGGCCACAGCCGCATCACCTTTTTTAAATGCCGAACAATGAATTGGCGCGTAACCTTTTTTCAATAACAGCAATGTGGCTAAATCGGTCAGGATATAGCCGACCGAATGGAGATTCATGATTCGGTGTGTGATGAATTTATAGTAATTCGGATTAAACGTGATTTTCGGTTCTTCTGACAATAGATTTTCAGCTTTGATCCTGAGTTTCATCCGCATAGCAAAATTGCGGGTATAGTAAATTACCCCAGCCCCGGGATCGCCATTGAAATAATGGTATTTCCCCAGTTTTTCCAAACCTTCGTCTTCATTAAAATCTTCGATTGCCAGATGCAGCTTGACTTCACATTGTTCGTAATCCTCTTGGGACGCTTCCGGCATATTGTGGCCGAACGACCATTTAAAGTCTTTGGCATTGGTTTTGATGGCCAGCAGCCCTTTTGCTGCAATATAATAATGCATCACTCAAACTCCCCCTCTTATCCGCATAAAGTCTACTTTTTCACAATATTTGCCTTGCCGGGCGCATGCGTTCCGCGAGGCATTGTTGATAAAATCCATCCAGCTCATTCCAAATCGTGGCATTGCTGAAATTCTCCGCTGCCCAGCGCTGCCCAAATTCCCCCATTCGTGCACGCATCTCTGGAGCCAAAATAAGCAGTTCCAATTTCTCGGCAATATCTTGCTGATTTTCACAATCCACTAAAAATCCGTTTCGCCCATCGACAATGGTGTCTTTTGCCCCCGTGACATCGGAAACAATCACGGGTACCCCGCAAAGCGCCGCTTCAATCGACACATTGCCGAATCCTTCCCGTTTCGTCAGGAAAACGAAGACGTCCATAATATGGAAAAAAGGCACTGGGTCTTTTTGAAAGCCCGTAAATGTGATACCCGGATGGCCTTCGATTTTCGATTTGGTTTCTTCATCAACAGGATCCGTAGATTCATAATTCCCTATGATCAACAGCTTCAGGTTTTCATATTTACTTGCCAATTGCTCAAAAACAGCAACAAGTTCCGTGATTCCTTTATCGTTTGTCAAACGACCGGCAAACCCGAGCACCAAATCGTCCGGACCGAAACCATATGCCGCTTTCAACTCAGCGATGTGCTGTTGTTTTTCGTTGTCCAGCCGGAAGCGTCCGACATCAAAGCCATCCCCGCTCCCTTTGCCGAGCACTGAAATTTTACGGCTGTCAGCGATTCTGAAATCGATGACTTGGTCTCGGAGGCTGTTTGAAACAGCCAGGCAATGGGTCGCTGCCCCTGCAGAAACTTTTTCAGCCGCAAGCAAAATTTTGCGCTTCAGGCCGCTGGTGGTTTCCAGCCTTAGCCCCCGCATATTGTAGACCCGAATCGGCACGCCGCATATCAAAGCTGCAAGCGTAACAACCAGACCTGCTTTGGGAGTGCTGGCATTGACGATATCCGGCTTTTCGCTGCGCAGGATCCGGATGCATCGGATCAATGCCCGGAAATCTTTAGCCAGCGAAATTTCCCGCTCCATGTCCAGCAGCAAAACCTGCGTTTCTTCAGTGAATTCGAATTCTTGGGCGTATTTTCCTTTCGAACTCAAGGCTTTGGCTTCGTAGCCACGGCTATTCAAATATTTCAATTGCCCTTGAAGAAAAACTAAGCTTTCCGGAATTGTCACCGCATGTATCACTTTTACCGCCATATGGAATCTCTCCCTTATTTCTGCCCCAGTTCCATCCGTCAGTTGTCACGGGCATCCTGATTTTTCTTTTTCACTTCTGTTTGTTTGCTTTCATCCCTGAACACGCCTTCTGAGTTAAATACTTTCTGCACTGTCTGCAACAAGATATAAAAATCGAATCGCAGGCTCTGCCGTTCGATATACTCGAGATCCAGCTCGATTTTTTCATTCCAGCTCAGTGAATTCCGGCCTCTTACCTGCGCCCAGCCAGTCACTCCCGGTTTTACAAGAAGCCTTTGCATTTGATAAGGCGTGTAGCTATCCGTCTGGGAAGTGAGAGTGGGCCTTGGACCGACGAAAGACATGTCGCCTTTGACGATATTGATCAATTGCGGCAATTCATCCAAGCTCATTTTGCGGAGGTAATAACCCACTTTCGTGATGCGGCTATCTGTTTCCAAAACGTGGATTGTGTCATCGCGCAGCGAATCATCGTCCGCCATTGTCCGGAACTTGTAAATCAGAAAATGGACATTGTCCTTGCCTCCGCGCATTTGTGTGAAAAAGACGGGGCCTTTCGATTCTGATTTGACAAGAATTGCAATTACCAGAAATAATGGCGACAGCATCACCAGCATCAGCAGTGCAGCGATAAATTCAAAAGCCCGCTTGATAGAGCCCGTCACTTTGTTTTTCCTCTTTACCGGATCTACCGTTCCAAGAGTCATGTAAATTCCTCCCTATAATCTCCATAATTCAACGTTCTCAGGTTTGCCTTGCTGCTCCAAAACGCCTTTGACATCAAAAACCATGCCGCCTTGCTTGTCCAGCAGCGGCTGGATCAGCTTCCAGCCTGCTTCTTTGTATTGTTTATGAGGCATGGCCAATATAACGGCAGATGCCGGCAGCAGTTCATGTTCCGGCGTCAGCATGACGCCATATTTCCGGTCTGCGTCTTGGGGATCCGCACAGCAATCGGACGTCTGGACTTCAAAACCGTAATCGTGCAATTCTTCAATAACATCAATGATCTTTGAATTCCGCAGGTCTTGGACATCTTCCTTATAGGTGATTCCGAGAACAGTGACGCGCGTGCCGCGGGAAGGCAGATTGCGCTGGATCAACCGTTTGGCTACGGTCCGGGCGATATAATGCCCCATCCCGTCGTTCACTTTTCGGCCGGCAAGAATGATTTCCGGCTCATAGCCCGCTGCACGGGCTTTATGGGCCAAATAATGCGAATCAATTCCGAGCCTCGGCCCGCCCGCGAGCCCTGGCGTAAATTTCAAAAGCTTTTTTTGGTGCCAGCCGTTTCCAACACAGCGCCTGTATCGATTCCCAGATGATTGAATATCAAGGAAAATTCATTGATCAAGGCGATATTGACGTCTTGCTGGGTGTTTTCAATGACTTTCGCAGTCTCAGCCACACGGATTGACTTTGCTTTGAAAATACCGGCATCCATAACGCTGCCGTAGATTTCTGCAACGTAATCGAGGACCGCTTCGTTTTGGCCGGCTACCACTTTCTTGATCTTGGTGATGGGAAGCTTCCGTTCTCCAGGGTTAAAGCGTTCAGGGGAATAGCCGACAAAAAACTCAACGCCGCTTTCCAGGCTGGAATACTCCTCCAGCTTGGGGATGCATTCTTCTTCAGTGGCTCCTGGGTAAACTGTCGATTCAAAGACGATGACAGCCCCTTTTTTCATGTATCTTCCAACAATGCTGCAAGCTTCAAGCAATTGGCTTAAGTCTGGTTGGTCCGCTGAGTCGATCGGCGTAGCGACAGCGATCATGATAAAGCCGGCGGCAGTCAAAGAGGATGGGTCAGAAGTGAAATCAATGCCGGACTCCGCAAGCTGCTGCGCGTTAACTTGACCCGTTTTGTCCTTTCCTTCAAGCAGCTGGTTGATGCGGATTCTATTGCTGTCGTAGCCGATCACACTGTATTTCTTGGCGAAAGCCATTGCCAAGGGCAATCCAACATGCCCGAGGCCCACAACTGCAATAGTCAATTTATCGTTCATCATGCCGCTTTCTCCCCTTCAGACTTCCGGAAACGGCTGCCGGCTATTTTCAGCAATTGTTTGCTGTTGGCAATAGCAAAGGTGATCAGCAGCAATGGAATGATTTTATTGCGATGGCGCATGGCCGTTCCCGCACTCTGGGTCCCGTATGAATAAACCAGAACGGTGATGCCGAGGAACAGCAGGATGAATATTTTATTGCGCAGCGGCATATCGCTTTTGAATAGACCGTAAATCGTTGCTCCCACCAGGAAAACGTAAATCGATGAATCGAACATGAAGCTCGCTATATCGCCAAAGCCCCGCCAATCCAGCGGAATCGGTGAGAACATGAAGTAAAACATTTTAAGCGGCGCTACCAGCAAAGCCACGATGCCCGTCAAGCCGTTCAAACTGGACAAGTACATCGATCCTCCACGCCCTGAAATTTCCAGAGCAGAAACTGCTGTTCCTTCAGGCCCCATGAATTTACTGAGGAAAAGTTCCGAATTCTGGATCATGATCGCGGCCATGACGACCAGCAGCATGAGGAAGAGTGCATTTTGCGTAACCTTTTTCGATCCGCTCGTGCTAAGGAACATGAATGCCAGAACGTAGGCGATAACAAAACCGATCATGCCGGAATGGAACATCATCGATCCTAGTGCCAACAAAACCGCCATGATGAAGTTCGGGAATGTACCATCGGCGAACCAGCGTACGAAATGATAAAGCGAAACTGTGATCAGGAAAATGATGATGGACTCACGCAGCAGGATGCTGGACATGAATATGCTGTTCGGCATAACTGTGAAAATCAGCAGCGCGATGAAAATCAATTTTTTGTCGATTTCAAGATGGATCAAAGCTTTCATCAAGTAGACAGCCGCGAAGACCCAAAATGCCACGTTGAGGAATTGAGCAAAGGGCCTTTGGTCACCGACCATGTAATAGATGGCTGATAAGAAAGGAACGTAATTGGTTGCACCGTCTTCCAGCGGGAACATGCCATTCGCGATCAGCAACGAGATTTCATGGAAATATTCCGTGTCAGTTCCACTGGAGAAGATTTGGATTGAAGGTACATATAAATCGATGAACAGCACCAGCACCCTGATGACAAAACCTGCAAAGATCAGCATCAGCCATTCTTTTTCAAGCGTCCGGTACAAATACAGCGAAATCGCCGCGATGCTGGCAAACAGCATCATCATGCCGTAGCCAGGACCAAGAACGATATAGTCTTTGAGCAAAAAAGTGATTAACACTTCTAAAATGAAAAAAGCTAACACGAAGAGCATGATTCAAGCACCCCCTGGAATATTCTTGCCTATTTTTGTTTTAATAAATCCCTAACGCTTCGCTAACGCCGCTAACCTCGCTTTGTAATAGGCGAGATCACTGAGCTGAAGCAGCCAAAGCATCAGCCCGTAGACCAAAGCACCGGAAATGATGCCTCCCGCTAGCGCCAGCAGTTCTGTCTGCGGACTATCGAGATACGTGAACACGCTTTTTGCAGCGACTCCCATGACCGCTGCTGCGAAAACGGCTTTCGATATGTCCAACAAGATTTTCTTCGTATTCATCGAGCCGACTTTCCGAACCAATGAAATGTACAGAACGGCGGTTGTCGCCAATGCCGAAATGCTGGTCGCGAGCGCCAAGCCATTGATGCCCATGAACCGCGACAACACAATGTTCAATACGACATTCATGAACATCGCTCCGACCGCACTGATCATCGGTGTCTTGGAATCTTCCAGTGAGTAAAAGACTTTCGCCAGTACTTCCCTCAGGCCGAAGCCCAACATGCCGATCGTGTAGAAGAAGAGCGCGCCGGATGTCATCACAACTGCATCGTCTGTAAATGCGCCGCGTCCGAACAACATCTCCGTCACTTGTTCGGAGAAAATCATCAATCCCACAGTCGCTGGAATGACGAGCAGCGCGACCGTTGTAACGATTTTTCCGACAATATCTTTTAAATGAGCGATATTGTTATTTACTGCCAATTTGGAAATCTTAGGGAACATTACAGTGACAATCGCCGTCACAAAAATTGCTTGTATGAAGAAAACAATCCGGTGGGAATAAGTCAGTGCAGAAATGCCCCCTTCGGAAATCTGAGAAGCCAATGTCTTATCTACTAAAACATTGATCTGATCCGCAGAAACTCCGACAATCACCGGAATAGCCAGCAGCAGCATCTTTTGGATATTCTTCTCCATTGGAGCCGCTGTCAGTTTGTGCCGGTATCCTGTTTTACGGATTGACGGCAAGAGGAAGAGGAGTTGCACCACTACCGCGACCACTGATCCGATCGACAGCAGATAGAAGTTCACTTCAAAGCTGAGGTAGATGAAGAAGATGATCAGCAGATTCAATGGCAGCCCGCTGAGCACAGTTGCCAGAAAGCGTCTGTTCACTTCCAAGTAACTATTGAAGATATAAACGAGTGCGGTAAAATAAATGCTGAAAGCGGAAATTCTCGTGAAATCCGAAGCGATCTTAAGCGTTTCCCCTTCAAAGCCGCTGGCAAAGATTTTCACGATTTGTACTGGAAAGAGCTGCATCGCAATCACCAGAACGGTGGACAGCAAAAGGACGATATTCGTTAAGTTGGCTGTGAAGCGCTGTGCGTATTCCGGCCCCTCATTTTCGTTGATCTTAGTGAAAATAGGTATGAAGCTTGCTGCTATCCCCATGCCGACAAAGGAAAAAAGAACGGAAGGTATGGTCTGGGATATCAAGTAAGCATCAGTCAGCCCGTCTGCACCATAAAAATACGAAAGGGAAATGTCCCTTGAAAAGCCAAGCACTTTCGTCGCTATGATTACAGCCATTAGTGCAATGACGGTTTTCTCCATGATTTTCTCCCTCGCTTGCTTGTGTATTCTGTCATGCTTACTATCCATCTGTATCTGCGGCGTAACATATGACTATCTCCCCTCTTCCGCCACTATTATTGAGCTTTATACTAAAGCGCTTAGGTTAAAAGTAGGTTAAACTGATTTAATATTTAAAATACTTGGAAATTATTGAGTGATTAGCGCTAGATTTTATATGGAGCGGCGAGTTCACCATGAATGCCGCAATAGAAAACTTGCATTTAGATGCCGTTCGGACCGCTCTGTGCAAGGCATTGGCAATGTACCGAAAAGTAACAGCTGTCTCTTAGCTTTGCCTTGCTTCTTGCCGCGGCAGCCCTCAGAAATGAATAATTTTTTCAACCATCTTAAAATCAAATGATCGAGTGTAGTTCCTTCTTGATGTTTTTGGTCACACAAAAAAGCAGCCCCCAAAACGCTATGCTTACTGGCGTTTTGGGGGCTGCCCCTATTGTTTTTGTATGATTCAATTCAGACGTTCTCTGTTTCTTTCAACGGCCTTGCCCTGTAAGCTGGGAAATATTCCAGATCCGCCTCCACATCCACAGCTTCGCATAATTCTTTGTATATTTCTGGATGCCATATTTTTTTGCCGATATAAAATTTAAAGCCCGTATTCTTCCCGAATTGTTTTTTGAAGAGATAAAGCTTGTCATCCAGGCTATTGGTCCGTCCCCCGCCGTCATGGATCAGATCGACACCGTTTTCTTTGCCCCAAACAACCAGTGCGTATTGGAGAATGTATGCCGGGGACAAGTGGCGAAAATCATTGAGTGTTCCAGAAAGATGGGTATGGATCATGTTGTCGTAGACAAAATTCAAGCCCATTCCGATAGTCTGCCCTTCATATACAGCTTCCACCAACAGCATATTTTCGCCAAAATAATCAATGAGCCTTTCGAAATAGACATCATCGAAATAATAATACGTGTCCGCTTGA
This sequence comes from Planococcus koreensis, assembly GCF_004761975.1. GTDB lineage: Bacteria > Bacillota > Bacilli > Bacillales_A > Planococcaceae > Planococcus > Planococcus koreensis. The sequence goes on from NZ_RQII01000050.1 coordinate 41,122, forward strand.
TTGCGGGCCATTGTTTCATGGTAAATATCTTTGAACTCTTTGAAATCATCCGGACCCATAATTACATTGAACTCCACTCCGGCTTCCAGGGCTTTCCTGATATTCTTGCGCGTTGATTTGGAAAATTCCTTTTGCACCGGATCGTCATATTCTTTCAAATTGGTGCCTACAGTATTGCGGATATAAACCACATCGTAGCAAGTTTCGAAATCTTGCGCGTTGTTGTTGACCGGCTGGAAACGGATGAATTCGCTGACAATATCATGCTCTTCACAATATTGCTGAAAAGCTTCCCTGAATTCCTCCACCAATATTTTCTTATCGTCCTGGCTGCATTCCTCAATCAACGGACCGCCATAGCCATAAGGCGTTACAATATCATAATAAGTCCTGCCGTTCAGTTTTATAGGGATCTCACGTTTAATGAACATGTGCCGTATAGTTCCGAGTGGATGATGGAACTGGTATACTTCGCATGTTCCGTTTTCAATCTCCTCGTACAACCGCCCATAATTTTCATCAAAGTATAAATCTCTCAAATTCTCAACTCCATTCATGTAATAAATTCGCTTGAATATTTGCCTGATTTGCTGACTCTTCAGAAACTTGTTGGATAATTCACTATAAAATACAATATATGTATTATTAGAATTATCAGATTATATACAAATCAATTATACATCGCTTGCGACAAAAGTTCTAGGGATAATCGAGAAAACGTGGGATTTTATTAAATTTGTGTCTGAAAAATTCCAGTTGCCCATTAATGTTTAAATTTTCCTCTCCAAAAAAGTCCGGGTTATAGAAAAGCCCGCACAGCATAATTCCACTGTGCGGGCTTTTTCGTTAGACATTTTCAGTTTGCTTCACTTGTTTCGCCCGATAAGCCGGGAAAAAATGGACTTCATCAACAGTTCCTGAAGCTTCGCATAAAGCTTTATAAACTAAGGGGTTCCAGATTTTTTTTCCAATGTAAAAATGGCAGTCACTTTCTTTGCCGAATTGCTTTTTGAATAAGTACAATTTATCGTCGGGGTTATTTGTACGCCCTCCTCCAGCATGAACCACATCCACGCCGTTTTCTTTGCCCCATTCCGCTAAAGCATGATAAATGACAGAAGCCGGAGAAAGATGGTTGTATTCCGACAAGGTGCCGGACAGATGGGTATGGGCCAAGTTGCCATAAACAAAATTCAAACCTGCGCCAATTACTTTGCCTTCGAATCTTGCTTCGACCAAAAGCAGATTTTCTCCGAAAAGTTCCATCAATTTTTTAAAATAAGCATCCTCGAAATAGTAGAATGAATCAGCATGGTTCCTTTCCATCGTTTCGTTGTAGATTTCTTTGAATGTGTCCAGGCTAGCGGGATTCAACGTCACCTTGTATTCCACTCCTGCTTTTAATGCTTGGCGAATGTTTTTGCGCGCTGACCTTGAAAATTCACCATCAAACGGTGCATCCCTTTCTTTTAAATTGGTGCAAACCGTTTCCCGCATATACATCACTTCGAATGCTTCTTCAAAGTCGGCGGCGTTGCCAGCAAGCGGATGGAAACGGATAAATTCTGAAACGATTTTATGGGAAAGGCAGTAATCTTTGAAAGCTTTTTCGAACTCAGCTGCCAGTTCAAGCCTGGAATCCTTGCTGCCTTCAACAATCAAAGGCCCCCCATAGCCGTAAGGCGTGACCAAGTCGTAATAATGTTCACCGTTCAAGGCAATCGGTATTTGCCGTTTGATGAATAGGTGCTGGACTCTGCCAAGTGGATGCTCAAAGTTGAACATTCCCGCTTCCCCGTTCTCCATCTCTTCGAATAGCTTTCCATAACGATCATCAAAATAAATATCTTTCATGATTCTCTCTCTTCTTTCTCTAATGGAATGCGGTACCGGAAAAATGAAATGTCTGAAATATTAATTTTTTCATTAGTATATTCCTTCCAGACAAAAAGTGCTACATTTTATTTTTTATTTCATATATAAATACATCGATTCGGTGGTAAAAATAGGTTGAAAAGATACGATATTGCATTGAAGAAACTTTATTCTTCAAAAAATACTTAAAATGAAATCTTAATAGTTAATAATACCTATTTTATAAGCCTCTACTTATGCTTATACTATTCTAGATATTACAATATTTACCTAGGAGGTAAGGGATGAAACGCTTGTTTTTACTGATTCTATCAGCTGCATTAATGTTTGGATTTTTGCCTGCATCCGCTTTCGCAATGGAAGCAAACGACAAAGGTTTTGATGAATTTCTAAAGGAAATCCAGTGGGAAAAATCGGCCTACATAGATTATTTGGAAAGCAAAGGCTATTCTTTGGAAGATTTTGAGTCTGCAGAGGAATTGGGGCTGCCAATCACTGAAGAAACGCTTCAATCCGTTCTTACGGATTTCGAAATGAGCCGCAGCGAATTGAATGCACTATTGATCGAAAATGGAGACATTGAAGAAGGACAGGATGTCCTGGTTACGGAATGGTATTTGTTCATTGAAGAGCTTTCAGATGGCATCAATTTCTATGTGAATGGCGGCACTGCGATTACAGATGATAATCTGCAGGAGCTCCTTGAATACTACGAATTTGAATCCAAAGAAGAACTGGAAAGCTTCTTAAATGAGCAAGGCGATTCAATTGAAAACTACGAATTCATCGAAGACCTCGAGTACGCTTTAGATGATTACATTTATGGCTATGGTGATGAATACGACATTGAAGTTGATATCGAAGGAATGTTTACAGAACTAGGATTGACTTTAGAAGAATTGGAAAGATTAGAAGCTCACTTAGAAACTCTTGATTTTGAAGATCCTGCTTTCCAAGAAAGAGCTGAAGCACTTGCTGACCGCATGATGATGATCGAGGAATTCGAATCAGCAAATGAATTGACGGCGGCTCAGATCTCAGAATTGATCGCAATTTACACAGATGCGCTTAATTTGATGAACTTGGATGCTAAATATTACTTGGTAAAAGGCTCAGAAAAGTTGCCAGTCACATTGGGCACATTAATAACGCTTGAAACAGTTGAAGGCTATGACCTCTTAGTTGAAATTTACAACACACAAGGTACATTCCTAGCTGACTTCATTTTGACAAACGACTCGTTCGGGTCTGACATCATCCAAGAAACGGGCGAAGACATTAAAGTAGTTGAAGAAGAAGTTAAAGAAGAAACTAAAGTTGTAGCTGCTCCGCCTGCAGTTAAAACTCCAGGCAAAAAATCGGAGAAAGCACCTGTGAAGAAAACTGTCAAAGGTGGAAAACTTCCGAAAACAGCTTCTGATTACCTTCCAAATGCTTTGATCGGATTGGTTATCGCGCTCGCAGGAGTTGCATTGTTCCGCCGTTCGAAAGCTATGGGACTATAATCGATGAAAAAAAGGTCGAAAGAAGAAAGAAGAATCGGGCGCGGCAAGCGCCTGATTCTTCTTTCCCTGTCAACCGCATTAATTGTTTTTGGGCTTTGGTTCAGCACGACAAATGCTTCAACATTCCTAAAAGGCTACCTTCTATATAAAGCCGATTCTGCCATCGACTCCGCACAAGCGGAACCAGCCGTTGAAGAGCCGGAAGCTAAAAGTACCGGGAAAACGCTGAAACCGAAGGCGCTTTATCAAGAAAAGCCTGTGGAAGGCGACAATATCGGTGATTTGTACATTCCTAAACTCGAAGCCACGCTGCCGATCATCCACGGAACTGACGAAGAAGAATTGGAAAAAGGCGTCGGCCATTTCGCTGGCAGCGTCCTTCCTGGCGAAGACGATAACAGTGTTCTGTCTGGCCACCGCGACACTGTGTTCCGTGAACTCGGTGAAGTCGGCAAAGGCGATTTGCTCGTTGTCACGACTGAAGCTGGAAAATTCACCTACAAAGTCCGCCAAGTCCGGATCGTCGATGAAGATGACCGCACCGTCATCGTCCCGAAACCCAGAGCCACACTCACAGTATCGACGTGCTACCCGTTCGATTTTGTCGGCTACGCACCCGACCGCTATATTTTAGTCGCTGACCTCATTTCTTCGGAATGATGCAGGCATTTTAAAGACCACAAGCAAGCTCAAGAAATTCGAGCTGCTTGTGGTCTTTTTATTTTATAGAATTGATGAAATATCTTCTTCCCGCCCACACAATAAATTATGTCAAAGAAATTCCGCAAACACTCAATGCAATTTTAACAGCTGATATGGAGCCAAACAGCGAGAGAAAACCTTACTGCTCCTGTCTCTGTCTCTGTCTCTGTCTCTGCATCGATGCGCTAGCTTCGAGACA
>NZ_RQII01000051.1 GCF_004761975.1 Planococcus koreensis
GTGATTCCGGCACTCGGGGGTTCAATTCCCCTCGTCCGCCCCATTTAGTTATTGGGGTATAGCCAAGCGGTAAGGCAACGGGTTTTGATCCCGTCATGCCCTGGTTCGAATCCAGGTACCCCAGCTTTTGCGGAAGTAGTTCAGTGGTAGAACGCCACCTTGCCAAGGTGGAGGTCGCGAGTTCGAACCTCGTCTTCCGCTCCAAATTTTGGCGGCATAGCCAAGTGGTAAGGCATGGGTCTGCAACACCCTTATCACCGGTTCGAGTCCGGTTGCCGCCTCCATAATTATTTTGCCGGCGTGGCGGAATTGGCAGACGCGCGGGACTCAAAATCCCGTTCCTTCACGGGAGTGTCGGTTCGACCCCGACCGCCGGTATCATGTAAAGGGCCTGCCTGCCCTTTAAAAAAGCTCCAGCTTTGTTTTCAAAGCTGGAGCTTTTTTTTGTGTTTTCACGTCTTTCCAAAGGCACATCTGCACGCAAGCCTGCTTGTGGCATCCGAAAAAATAAGTAATTCTGCAAACGCTGCAGTTTCATAAGTTTAGCTGCATTTGCTAGAAGTATACTTTAGTTATCTGATTATTATGTAGTATTAAAGATTTGTAAATTGCAACTTAGTGAGTATTAATTTTATGTAAATTGAGTTATTATATTTAAGTTCGAATTATATTATATTGAAATAGTGGAGGCAAGAAAATGGCTTTTAAGAAGAAGGATAAATTTGCAGTTCAATTAGGGAGCATCGCTCTAAATTTACAAGAAGCTGCCGTGTATTTCGCCGAGTATAAACTAGTAGCAACCAGTGATTTGAAGATTTTTTCGAATACGATGAAAGATTACGAAACAAAAGGTGATGCTTTCGTCCACGATATAATCCAGGATCTTAATAAAGCATTTATTACACCTATTGAACGTGAGGACATCTTGGCGCTTACAATGAGCATGGACGATGTTTTAGATGGATTGGAACATACGGCTTCTATGTTCGAGATGTACGGCGTTGTAAATGCAGATTCATATATGCTCGAATTCGTTGAAGCGATTCGTTTGAGTGCAATCGAAATTGTGACCGCTGTCGACTTGATGGCGAATAAGAAATTGCTCCAGATGAGGGAGCATGCCATTAAAATTAAAGATTATGAATCGAAATGTGACGTGACACTCCGCAATTCCATTAAAAATCTGTTTGCGGTGGAAAAAGATCCGATTCGCATTATCCAATACAAAGATATTTACGAAGAACTAGAAGAAATCGCTGACCACTGCCAAAAGGTAGCAAATACGTTTGAATCAATTATTATGAAAAACGCTTAAGGAGCAAGACGACTCATGGATATGGTATTGTTGTTAACGGTTTTAATCGTCATTTTCGCTATAGTATTCGACTTCATAAATGGATTCCATGATACAGCTAACTCAATCGCTACGGCAGTTTCTACGAAAGCATTGAAACCACGCCATGCAATCATACTAGCAGCAGTCATGAACTTTGTGGGAGCTATGGCTTTCACAGGTGTTGCTAAGACGATCACAAAAGATATAGTTGATCCATTCACACTTACTAATGGCTCAATCGTCATCTTGGCGGCGTTATTGGCTGCCATCACCTGGAATTTGGTTACCTGGTATTATGGAATTCCAAGCAGTTCTTCCCACGCGCTGATCGGATCGATTGTTGGTGCTGTGATTGCAGCTGCCGGTGTCGGCGCATTGAATCTTGCAGGCTTTCTGAAAATACTGCAAGCGTTGCTGATTTCTCCCATTCTTGCTTTTGTAGTGGGCTATATCGTTTACAGTGTAATCAAAGTGATATTTAAAGATCATAACTTAACAAAGACAAACCGAAACTTCCGGTTTGTTCAAATTGCGACGGCTGCTTTGCAATCATTTTCACATGGTACCAATGATGCGCAAAAAGCAATGGGAATCATCACGATGGCTTTGATCGTGAACAACTACCAAAGTTCGGATGATATTCAATTATGGGTCCAGGTTTCCTGTGCATTGGCAATGGCTCTTGGAACTTCCGTAGGCGGTTGGAGAATCATTAAAACTGTTGGCGGAAAGATTATGAAAATCCGTCCGGTCAACGGTGTGGCTGCGGATCTCTCAGGTGCTGCAGTCATCTTCGGTGCTACTGCCATCCACTTGCCTGTCAGCACGACACATGTTATTTCTTCATCGATTATGGGTGTAGGGGCAGCACACCGCCTCAAAGGTGTTAAATGGGGCACAGCCCAAACAATGTTGATTACCTGGGTCATTACGCTGCCGATTTCAGCAATGATTGCCGGAATAATTTACTCTATATTGAATATTTTTCTGTAATGAATCTGAGACCAGTTTTTCTGAAAAGAAAACTGGTTTTTATTTTACTATCGTGAAAAAACTGTAGCCAAATTAATTTGAAGGTGCTATAATAATAATTGTCCGATTCAAGGTCATGCCAGTGTGGCGGAATTGGCAGACGCGCACGACTCAAAATCGTGTTCCTTCTGGAGTGCCGGTTCGACCCCGGCCACTGGTATACTGAAAATCCCTGTCACCATCATTTATTGATGGTGACAGGGATTTTTTCGTTCTTTCATGTTTTTCAGCAGGTATAGGTTAGAGAAATGGCGTATAGATAGTCATACTGTTTAATTCCGCAGAGGAGCTGACTATGGAAATGATTAATCGCCTTGACCATTTTGTATTGACCGTAGAAAACATCCAACAAACCTGTGATTTTTATGGAAATGTTCTCGGAATGGAAGTGAAAGAGTTTGGAGAAGGGCGTAAGGCGCTCCATTTCGGACAACAGAAAATCAATTTGCATGAAGCTGGCAACGAGTTCGAACCTAAAGCGCGTTCACCTCTTCCGGGAAGTGCCGACCTATGCTTTATTTCGGATGAACCACTCGAAAAGCTGCTTGAGCATTTGAAGCAAAACGGCGTAGCTGTTGAAGAAGGTCCTGTTTCACGAACCGGTGCATCAGGGACAATCCAGTCGCTCTACATCCGAGATCCCGATGGCAATTTAGTCGAGTTATCAAATTATGAGTAAGTTACTGTGTTAGCCAGGTTATGATATCTCGAAGAAGACGAGTAAAAGGCCATAATTTTCATGGTCTTTTTTTCATGCCAATAAATAAACAGCGGATAAAAGATAAGAGTTGTGATATCTGAATAATCAATCTATTATTAAGGCAATATAAGCTGTGCGGGAGATAGGAGGAAGTCTCGTGAAAAAGCTGGCGTGGCATCATCTTGAGACTGTGGATGTTTTGGCGGAATTGGAAACGAACAATGAAGAAGGGCTAACGGATGCGGCAGCGGATGAACGAAGGAAAGCGGCAGGCGCGAACGAACTGCCTGAACCGAAAAGAGAATCGAGGGTGATGCGGTTTTTAAAGCAATTCCATGACGTACTGATTTATGTACTCCTTGGGGCAGCGGTAATTACAATTGTGCTGGGGCACACAATCGATACATTGGTGATCCTGATGGTTATTGTGATAAACGCAGCCATCGGCTATATCCAACAGAGCAAGGCGGAAAAAGCGCTGGACAGCATCCGCAAGATGCTATCGTTGAAGGCAACTGCCATCCGTGCATCGAAAAGGAAAGTCATCCCGTCAGCCAATCTGGTGCCAGGAGACATTGCCGTTTTAAAAGCGGGCGATAAAGTGCCGGCGGATATCCGGCTCCTTGAAGCGGCTAACTTGAAGGTGGAAGAATCTTCATTGACCGGAGAATCTGTGGCTGTTGAAAAAAAGGTGGATGCATTGCCGCTTGAAACCTCTTTAGGGGATCGGCTGAATATGGTGTTTGCCGGAACATCGGTGGCAGCGGGTTCTGGCGTTGGCGTTGTGGTGGAAACTGGCAGCAGTACGGAGCTTGGGAAAATCAGTTCCTCGATTTCCAATGTCCAGAAGCTGCAGACGCCTTTGCTGAAGCAGACAGCCCATTTTGGCAAATTGATTTCAGCGATCATCGTCATTAGTGCGGCTGCTATGTTCGCCATCGGCTATTTTTGGCATGATTATCCGGCAGGAGAATTATTGCTCGCCATTATCGGCTTAACGGTCGCGGCAATTCCCGAAGGGCTGCCTGCCGTCCTGTCAATTATTCTGGCGCTTGGCGTCCAGGAAATGGCGGCAAAGAACGCCATCGTCCGGACATTGCCTTCAGTTGAAACCTTGGGTGCGGTGTCAGTGATATGTTCCGACAAAACCGGCACATTGACTAAAAACGAAATGACCGTTACGTCGATTTTGGTGAAGGACGAGGAATATGAACTGACAGGCAGCGGCTATTCCCCAAAAGGTGAAATCACCAGCCGCGGCCAAGTGGTGGCATTGGCGGATGCCCCTCGCCTGAAGCAGTTTTTGACTTGTGTTAAAACAATCAACGAGTCCCATTTATTTTGCAATGAGCGGGGGCATTGGGAAATCAGCGGAGATGCTACCGAAGGGTGTCTGGTGACAGCTGCAGAAAAAGCGGAGGAGTCCATACCGAAACTCGATTGCCTGGCGAAAATCCCGTTCGATTCCTCGTACAAGTACATGGCCGGCTTGGTAGAACATGACGGTACGAGGACAATTTTTGTGAAAGGAGCTCCCGAACAGATTTTAAGAATGTCGAAGAATGACAGTGCGGATGAGCTGGACCGTTGGCATGGAGAAATCTTGCTCCATGCCCGGAAAGGGGAAAGGATGATTGGCGCTGCTGCAAAAAAAGTGCCGGCCAATACAGCAAGCATCGGCCATGCTGATTTGGAGGAAGGGTTTGAAATCCTGGGATTTGCCAGCATCATCGACCCGCCGCGCGAAGAAGTAATCGAGTCGATTCGGCTATGCAAAAAAGCTGGCATCCAAGTGAAGATGATTACCGGCGACCACAAAGAAACGGCACTCGCAATCGGCTCTCAGATGGGCATCGGTGCGGAGGGGCTTGTTATTGAAGGAATTGAACTGGATCGGATGGACGAAAGTGAGCTGCAGGAGGCGGCGGTTAAATACGACGTTTTTGCGCGGACAAGCCCGAACAATAAATTGCAGCTGGTGCAGGCGCTCCAATCTCTCGGGCATATATGTGCGATGACAGGCGATGGCGTCAATGACGCGCCGGCTTTAAAGCGTGCAGACATCGGCGTAGCGATGGGCATCAAAGGGACAGAGGTGTCGAAAGAAGCTTCGGAAATGGTCTTAGTGGATGACAATTTCAACACCATCGTCACGGCAGTCAAAGAAGGGCGTCGCGTCTACGACAATTTGAAAAAGACCATCCTGTTCATTTTGCCGACAAATGTTGCTGAAGGGTCGGTTATTTTCGTCAGCATCCTTCTTGGTACGGCAATGCCGTTGACGCCGGTCCAAATTTTATGGATCAATATGATAACCGCCGTAACGATTTCTTTGGCGATTGCCTTTGAGAAACTTGAACCTGGAGCGATGGAACGGCCTCCGCGCAATCCGAATGCGAAGCTGTTGAGCGGCTATTATGTCTTTCGCATCGCATTTGTAGCTTCCATCATCTGCGGCGGACTCTTGTATATGAATAGAACATTGGCGGAAGCTGGCCTTAATCCGGCAATCGTGAATACGATGACCGTCCAGGCGCTGGTCATTTCCCAGTTGTTTTATTTATTCAATTGCCGCAGTGAAAAAGGCTTTGTCTTTCGGAAAGGCTTTTTTTCGAATAAAGCCGCCTTTATCGTTTCCGGCATCCTGATTGCGGTGCAATTGGGAGTGACTTATTTGCCAATAATGAATGTGCTGCTGGGCACCGTGCCGATTGCTGCACAGCACTGGATTTGGCCGATCGGCATCGGCATCAGCGTTTTCGCTATTGTCGAAATGGAGAAATGGGTATGGCGCAAAATGAGTGCTTCCCGGTAGGATAGGGGAACGGAACTTGGTATAATAGACGCAATAAGCAGCAAGGGACAGCTTATTGGAAGGGGAGCGGCATGCAGGAAATCCACAGCGACATCATTCAATTCCGAGGCAGCCATTACGATTTCGGGCTGCATCAAGGCGAGCGCTTGAAAGAGTCGATCGTCCTCGACAACCGGCAAAAGCAGTGGAAAGCGAAGCGTCCGCGTTTTGAAATCGACGCTGCGGAAGCCGAGCGGGCACTCAGCCGCTTTGCGCCGGGCATCTGGGAAGAGCTCGTTGGCCTGCGGGACAGCTTGGAGCTGCCGATGGAGGAAGTGCTGCGCAATTTCGGCGGCTATCGCATCGATGCGCTGCCATCTGGCTGCTCGATTGTTACAGGCGATGACTTCATGGTCCGCAATTACGATTTCCATCCACAAACCTATGAAGGGCGTTTCAGCTTGTTCCAGCCCACAGACCAAGGCTATGCCTTTATCGGTCCGACTTCCCGCATCACGGGGCGCATGGATGGCATGAACGAGAAAGGCTTGGCAATGGGCTATAATTTCACACACCGCAAAAAGCCGGGGGATGGCTTTGTCTGTTATATGATCGGCCGCATTATCCTCGAAACGTGTGCAACCATTGAAGAAGCTATTGCTTTGGTGAAGGAAATCCCGCATCGGGGTTCGTTCAGCTACGTCGTGACGGACACGAGCGGCGGAACGTCGATCATTGAAGCAAGCCCGCGCGGCGTCGATGTCAGAAGCGAAAACGCCTGCACCAACCATTTTGAAATCCAGGCGCACGAAAACCGCAATTACTTGAAGGATTCTTATGGACGTCTGGAAGCGATTCAGACCCAGCCGCATGAGACTGCTCACGTGGACAATGCATTCCGCCTGTTTAATGGTACGGGCAATGGCGTATTCTCGGAGCTGTACAAAAGCTGGGCTGGCACCATCCACACTTCAGCATATTTGCCGCAAAAAATGGAAGCCTGGTTCTCGCTTGGCGGCGACCAGCAGCCAGCCGTTTTTGATTTTGGGCATTGGCTAAAGGGTACGCCGCTGGAAGTGGATAAAATCCATGGCACGATCGATACAAAAATCGGCTTTGCGCATTTGGAGAAACAATTTGCAGAATGAAACAGGCTGTCCCACAAGTCAGGAATAATGACTTTCGGGACAGCCTGTTTTTGTTTTCAGATGGATAAAATGCATTACATTTCAGTCATGTGTGCGAAAGGCAGGTGGGTGTCGACCCGGCCTTTGACGCGTTTGGCGTTCAAGCGTTCTCCATCCAGCCATTTCTTGAAATCGAGCATCAGCGGCAAGCGGTCCTGTCCGAGTGCAAAACCGACTTTCAAGCTGGCGGGAAAATACGATGCGGTGTGCAGCGTACCGGAAGCAGTCGTGTATTTTTTGGAAAAGACGCCTTTGTCCGAATCGTTGAGCATACGGAATGCACTGTATGGTTCGGCCATCGTGTCCTGCTGGGAAAGGATGACTTCTTCGCGGCGGCGCGAATCTTCGATTTGGTAGCGGTTTTCTTCTGTCAGCAAGTCGAAATGGTTGGTGGATACAGCGGACTCCCGCGAAACGACCGAGCGGGGAGAAGCTTCGACGACAATGGATTTTCCGTTGCGGTCCAGCAGCACATAGCTGAACGAGCGGCGGTGCGGAAGTTCCTCCAAAAGAGCGACGGCTTCATCGGCATCCGCACAATTTTCCAGGATCAGGCGGCCGATCATATTGCAGATAAAGCCATCCCCGGAGTTGCGCCGGTTGATAAAGTTATAGCCCATTGCCAAGCCTTTCTCGTTGAGGCCGTCTGTGCGGCCGGTGATTTGCATTGTCGGTCCGATGGTCGCATAGCCGCCGTCAGAAGGCTGGTACAGCGCGAAACGGCCCTCATAGCCCTGCGGCGAGCTGTCGTAATTGCGTACCATGAAATCCTCACGGGTGAAGATGGAGCAGCCGCTGCGTGTATATTCCAAGTAATAACCGCCGAATTCACGGATGGCGTCGTGGGCATTCCATTCGAGTGCGTCCGCCAGCCCGTTTATTTCTTCCCAGATGCGCGGCGCGAATGTCTGGAGGATGCTTGTCGCTTCCTGTTCATTGATCATGAAGTTTTTATTGGATGGGGGCCATTGCTTGCGGCGGTTCGGCAACAGGAGCGAGCCTTTTAAGAGTTCGCCTTGATGCCGGCCGTAATCGTAATGGCTGCCTCGGAATTGAATGATATCGCTGTGAATTTGTTTCACTTGATGATCCCTCTTTTATTATGAAGTACCCCGATTTTACTGCACAATGCCTCGGATTCAAAGGAATCTGCTTAAGCCCTGTATTTACTTCTTTAATGACTGAAAATAAATTAGAATGGCTCAAAAATAAATAGTATTTAAATCATTTATAGTGTAATATCCAACTTATAGGTATTTATAATTATTAAAAGGGGATGTAAAATGGGTAAAAAATTATTGTTCACGATAACATCATTAGGTCTAATGGCTTCTTTAATGGTTAATGGTGTAGCACAAGCAGAAACTGGTGCAACAGAAAATTTTAGCAGGTCGCTGGAAAAGCAAATTGAAAAGCAATTGCCAAAGAATATAGGTGGCTTGCAGGCTGTTACTCAATTTGAAGCAATGTTGAAGAATGCTCCTGCTGTAAAAATAGAAGGCAGCGTCAAAGCCAGCTCTATTGATTATGGGGAATACGCGATCGAGCAGGAATACAATGATGATTTCGGCTATGCAGACAGCTTGTCTTTCGATAAACCTATTTATGGCCAATTATTGCCGTATGATGATATTGATTTTTACAAAATAACGGTTCCGCGCGATGGACTTTTGCTTGTAGGGGGAGAGAGCAATACTTATGCGATTGATCTCTTATTTTTGGCAACTGAAAAAGATTTTGTGGAAAGTTCCAAATTGGTCTATTTAGGAACTGAATACGATGAGTATATGGAAATTCAGGCATACCAAGCAAAAGCGGGAACTTATTATGTAGCAGCGACTGATTATGACTATTTTGATTATGCTTGGGACGACAATACCGAGGAAGATATTTATATGCTTGCTGCAGCATTTTCCGATAATGTAGCGCCAGGCAAACCGACGGTCAATAAAGTGGACAATAATGATGTTGCGGTAACTGGAAAAGCGGAAGCGAATTCCACAGTCACCGTTAAAAACGGCACGACTGTCATTGGGTCCGCCAAAGCTTCATCAACGGGTGTTTTCTCTGTGAAAGTAGCAGTCCAAAAAGCCGGGTCAACTCTTGCTGCCACAGCAAAAGACAGTTCAGGCAATATCAGCGCAGCAACAACAACAAAGGTTGTAGACGTTGTCGCCCCTGGCAAGCCGACGGTCAATAAAGTGGATAATAACGATGTTGTGGTTACCGGGAAAGCTGAAGCGAATTCAACTATTACTGTAAAAAAAGGAACTACTATTTTAAGCTCTATAAAAGCTTCGTCGACAGGAACTTTTTTGGCTAAGATAGCTGTTCAAAAAGCGGGGACTGCTCTTGCCGTTACGGCAAAAGATAGTGCAGGGAACATAAGTGCAGCAACTGCAATAACAGTAGCCGATGTTATAGCTCCTGCAAAGCCCGTAGTCAATAAAGTAGACAGCAACGATTTGAAAGTGACGGGGAAAGCGGAAGCAAATTCAACAGTTGCCGTTAAAAATGGAACTACTCTGCTAGGCTATGCAAAAGCTTCATCGACCGGTTATTATTCAGTGCCGATCAAAGCACAAAAAAGAGGGGTGACAATTACTGTCACTGCTAAAGATAAAGCCGGAAATATCAGCGCTAAGGCTAGTCTTGTAGTCGTAAGTCCATAATGAAATCAAAAAGTAAGCTAATCAAAAAGACCATTGCCTTTTAAAAAAGGGCAATGGTTTTTTATTGTAGAGCATATTAAAGGAGTTGGATTTCAGCATCTCCACCATTGATGCCGGTGAACATATTGGCTGCGGCTGTCAATAATTCAAGTGCTGTATCGCGTTCCATCGAAGGCCGCAGATAAAAGATGTGAAGTGCATTTTTTGTATTTTCTGTGACGGCTGTTCGCGTGGAATCAACGTAAGGGCTGCCGAATGCGCCTTGTGCGTCTTTGGAAACCAGGATATTGTCCAATGTATTGGTGCGGTTGTTCAAGCCCTCGAACTGATCATCTTCTGTACCGAGAGCGATTTCAACGTCTCCGTTGATTTTGTCCGCATCGTAGAGGCCGAGCGGAATTTCATATTGCAGCGATAGAAAGCTGTTCATGTCGACCGCAGAATGGATGGAAGGCAGGTAATTCTGCTTTTTGATGCGGCGGAACAGCGCTTCTGCCGAAGGGCGGTGCCGGCTTGGACTCGCGCCCAGCGCTTTCCACACCAGCTGCCATTCGAGCAACCCTGGAAAATGGGTGATGTCTTTGTCTTCCAAGTCGAAATACAATTGCTCCTGGAAAAGCTGCAGCCGGCCTTTTAACATTTGAGGTGACTCCGAAACGGTGATATTGTTATAATGAATAGTTCCTATTTTAAAGTCGGGAAGGATTTCCTTAATGTGACGCTGGATGGTGATTTCCACAGCAATCTTCCTTTCAGGGAATGTATTAGGGATATCGTATCATAGATATAGAATGAGGGGTTACAGCATGAATCTCGAAGGATTTCAACAAGAGCTTGTTGCCTATGCCTCGGAGATCGGAATCGATAAAATCGGGTTTGCCTCGGCAGAGCCTTTTTATAACCTGCGCCATCAATTGGCGCGCCAGCAGCAATTGAATTACCAATCCGGCTTTGAAGAGCCAGACCTTGATAAACGGACTCGTCCAGAGCTTTTATTGGACGAAGCGGTGAGCATCATTTCAATCGCGATTGCCTATCCTTCGAAAATGGAGGATGCGCCGCAAGGGATGCGTGGGGCAAGGCGAGGCATTTTTTCCCGCTCATCATGGGGGAAAGATTACCATGCCGCCTTGAAAGAACGTTTGACCTTATTGGAAGCGTTCATCGCCGTACATTTCCCTGAAGCCCGCATGCGGTCAATGGTCGATACCGGGGAATTGTCCGACCGCGCCGTTGCTGAACGCGCAGGCATCGGCTGGAGCGCGAAAAACACTTCCATCATTACGCCGGAGTTCGGTTCCTATGTGTATTTGGGTGAAATGATCACCAATATCCCTTTTCGCTACAGTGAACCGATGGAAGACCAATGCGGCGATTGCCGCCTGTGCATCGATGTCTGTCCGACCGGAGCGATTGTTGAAGGCGGCCAATTGAATGCCCAGCGCTGCATTTCTTTTTTGACGCAGACAAAAGGCTTTTTGCCGGATGAATTCAGAGGCGTCATAGGCAATCGGTTGTATGGCTGCGATACCTGCCAAACGGTGTGTCCGAAAAACAAGCGCAAGGCGAATCTGATCCATGCGGAATTTACGCCGGATCCGGAAATCGCCAAACCGCTGCTCGAACCGCTGTTAACGATTTCGAACCGTGAATTCAAGGAGCGCTTCGGCTATGTGTCGGGTTCATGGCGAGGCAAAAAGCCGATCCAGCGCAATGCCATTCTCGCTTTGGCCCATTTCAAAGAGAAAAGCGCGGTGCCGGCGTTGATCAAACTGCTGATGGAAGATGAGCGGCCGGTCATTCGCGGCACAGCGGCCTGGGCACTCGGGAAAATCGGGATGCCGGAAGGGTTCGAAGCGCTGCAAACGGTGCTGGAGACAGAGCAAGACGAAGAAGTAAAAGATGAAATTCAAAAAGGACTGGCGTTTTTTGCCGAAGAGATGAAAGGATAAGTGAACGTTTTGGCTATACACATCGTTTTATACCAGCCGCTGATTCCAGCGAATACAGGGAACATCGCCCGCTCTTGTGCAGGGACTGGCGTGAAATTGCATTTGATCCGACCGCTCGGCTTTTCCACAGACGATAAGATGCTGAAGCGGGCAGGCCTCGATTATTGGGAGCATGTTGATTTGACATATTATGATTCGCTGCAGGAATTGTTCGACCGTTATGACGGCGCTGCATTTTACTACATTACAAAGTTCGGTACGAAGACGTATTCGTCTTTCGATTATTCGGATACGGAAAAAGACCATTTCTTCGTTTTTGGCCAGGAAACAAAAGGCTTGCCGAAAGAACTGATCGAGCAAAATCCGGAAACGTGCCTGCGCATTCCGATGAATGAGCATATCCGTTCGCTGAATTTGTCCAACACAGCGGCGATTTTGATGTACGAGGCCTTGCGCCAGCAGAATTTCCCAGGATTGGATTAAACGGAAGCACAAAAAAAGCCGGCGCATATGCACCGGCTTTTCGTATTATTCTTTTTCAGCAGTTCCTGGTTTATCATCATAGCCTGCAGTTAAGATAGCGGCCAAGAACGCTACAGTAACACCTAGAATAAGGATTAAGTTCATAAATAACGACCTCCTTGTAATATGCATCTTTGTTTAGTATAGCGTATGTGGCAGGAAAATGAAATATGGGGCTCAATTCAAATGTGGAGAAGTTTTGTCTGTTCCATGCGGGATTTTTAGCTTTTTAATAAAAAATGAAACCTTTTCTTTGGCCATCCGTAGAATAGGAAAGGACAGTTCAGGAAAGGATGAAGTTAACAATGAAAATGAAAATTTCCGTTGCATTATTATGGATTACCGGTTTGGCTGAATTGCTGCTGGCAATTCCATTTATCGGGGGAACTTTTGTCATCAGCACAGGCTATACGGCGCTTGGCGTCATGTTCTTGCTGCACGCAGTGACGTTATTTTTCTGCTTCCGTGAATACTCACCGAAATCCGGTTCGATTTTAGGGATTGTCACAAGCCTGGTTGCTTGGTTCCCAGTGATCGGCTGGGCGATGCATTTGCTGACAGCTGCGGTATTGCTGATCACAGCAAGCGTATCAAGTGCTCGTACACGAGTTTAATAGGACATAAAAAAAACCGCCGGATGGCGTTTTTTTATGTCTGGAAACTTAGATAATTCTCTGCTTTTATTAATGCGGTGCAATCAAGATCTGGATAGCGAACAGCACTGCAAAAATATAAAGGATCGGGTGGACGGCCTTCCATTTGCCTTTGAAGATTTTCATCAATGGGTAAGAGATAAAGCCGAGTGCAATTCCGGTTGCGATACTTGAAGTCAGCGGCATGGCCAGGATGATCAGGAATGCTGGGAACGCTTCATCGAATTCATCCCATTCGATATGTTTCACAGCACCAATCATTAAACTGCCGACAATGATCAATGCAGGTGCAGTGATCGCAGCAACGCTTGATAGGGAAGAAACAAGGGGGCCGAAGAAAGCGGCGATGATGAACAAGATGCCGACAGTCAATGTTGTCAGGCCTGTCCGTCCGCCAGCAGCAACGCCTGCAGAAGATTCTACATAAGCGGAAGTCGGGCTTGTGCCGAACATGGCACCGGCAGTGGCCGCAACTGAATCTGCAAGAAGTGCTTGGCGCATGCGCGGCATATCGTTGTTTTTCATGAGGCCAGCCTGTTTCGCCACACCGATCATGGTGCCCGTTGTATCGAATAACGTGACCAACAGGAATGAAAAGACGACGCCGTATAATCCGAATTCGATGACCAATTGAACTGCTTCAATCGGATTCCAGACGATGATGCCTTCGGGAAGGGATGGAAGCTGCATCAAACGGCTTTCGAATTTCAATTGGCCGTTAAAGAAGGCGATGATTGCTGTCACAATCATTCCGAAGAAAATGCCGCCGTGAATGTTCAACGACATAAAGATGAGCGTGATCATGAGGCCGACCAGCGTCAGAAGGACGGGAGCTGAAGTCAAATCGCCCAGGCCGACTAAATTCGCTTCATTTCCCACGATGATTCCACTGAGGCGCATGCCGATAAAGGCGATGAACAGCCCGATGCCGGCAGTTATGGCGTGTTTCAGGTTTTCAGGAATGGCTTGGATGAGGATTTTGCGCATTTTGGTCAACGATAGCAGGACGAATATGATGCCAGCGACGAAGACGGCTGAAAATGCGGTGACGTAATCGATTGTGCCGCCTGATCCTAGCACCATCGAGGTGAAATATGCATTTAATCCCATTCCCGGTGCGATGGCAATGGGGTAATTAGCGAAAAGTGCCATCCAGAGCGTGCCAATTGCTGCGGCGATAATGGTTGCCAGGAATACTTGGTCAAACGGAACGCCCGCTGCACCCAAGATTACAGGATTGACAATGACAATATAAGCCATTGTTAAAAACGTTGTCATACCGGCAAGAACTTCCGTTTTAACGTCTGTGCCGAACTCTTTCAACTGAAACATTTAAATACTCCTTTCAAAATCCGAACGATTTAAACAACATTTCATATATTATTCGCTTTTATAGAGAAATGCAAGGGGTTTAGCCAAATTCTTTAAAGTCGAGTTTTCAGGTGAATATTTGTACAATGAATAAAGAAAGGATGATGAAAATGGAATTAGCGATCAATTCAACGAAAACCTTACATAACGGAGTAGAGATGCCGCGTTTCGGGCTTGGCGTGTTCAAGATGACCGACAAAGAAGAAGCGGTGAATGCCGTCCTTTCGGCACTCAAAGCAGGCTATCCGGCAATAGACACAGCAAGCATCTACGACAACGAACATGAAGTGGGGGAAGCCATCCGCGCATCCCGCATGAAGCGCGAAGACATCTTCGTCACGTCGAAAGTCTGGAATACGGACCAAGGCTACGACAATACATTGCGTGCGTTCGAAGCATCGCTGAAGCGTTTGGACTTCGATTATTTGGACCTGTATTTGACGCATTGGGCGATGCCGGATACTTATGAAGAAACGTACCGTGCCATTCAGCGGCTCTATGATGAGAAGTTGGTGCGCTCAATCGGTGTTTCAAATCACCAGCAGCACCATTTGGAAAAACTCTTGGCAACAGCGAACACGAAGCCGATGGTCAACCAGATCGAGCTTCACCCGCAATTGACGCAAGAACCGCTTCGCCAATTCTGTGCAGACAATGAAATTGCGGTCACTTCCTGGTCGCCGCTCGCACGCGGACGCTTGCTTGGTGAACCGCTGCTCGGAAAGATCGGCGAGAGCCACGGCAAGTCGATCGCGCAAGTCATTATCCGCTGGCATTTACAGCACGACTTGATCGTCATTCCGAAATCAGTGAAGCCTGAACGCATTCTCGAGAATGCCGACGTCTTCAATTTCGAGTTGTCTCCTGGACAGATGGAAATGATCGACGCTTTGAACAAGGATTGGCGCACAGGCACCCATCCCGACGAAATCCATTTGCGCTAAAAAAAAAGAAGTTCCCGCTGGGGAACTTCTTTTTTTAACGGCTTGTATCTTCAACAACGATTTTTTCACCGGTAAACGGGTGGGTGAACGACATGCGGAACGCGTGGAGATGGTATGCTCCGTCCTGCGTCATTGGGCCGTCATATAACTCGTCGCCGATGATCGGGTGGTTGATGTGCGACAGGTGCGCCCGGATCTGATGGGTTCGCCCTGTTTCAAGCGTCAAGTGCAGCAATGTTTTGCCTTCCATGTGTTTCAGCACGCGGTAATGCGTCACAGCGCTTTGTCCGGAAGGGGATACGCGCCGGCGCGTCGGATGATGGCGGTCGCGGCCGAGCGGGAAATCGATCGTGCCGGTCCGGTTGACGACTTTGCCTTTGACGACGGCTTCGTAATCGCGCACAAGCTGTTTTTGCTCGAGCATGCGGTCCATTACATTTTTGGCGACCGGATGCTTCGCGACCATCAACAGGCCGGACGTTCCTTGGTCCAAGCGGTGGACGTGCTCGCCGTAGGATCCGCCATTACGGATGATATGGCCGAGGATGGCGTTGATGAAGGTATCGGTCTGTCCGGTTTCATTCGGATGGGTGGCCATGCCTTTCGGTTTTCTCGCGATGATGAAATGGTCATCTTCGAATAAAATCGGCAATTCGACATCGTGTTTCGGTTCATAAGGCGAAGAAGCCGGCGGCAATTTAAAATGCAGGGTCGTGCCTTTTTCCAACGGCTCTTTCCAGACCACTTCCTGATGCTTGGCATTCGTTACGCTTTTGGCCATGCGCATTTCATGGACGACTTTCTTGCCGAGGCCCCATTCCGTGCGCAGCAATTCTTCGACAGTGATGCCATCTTCTTGTATTTCGTAATTCCATTCCATGTGTTGTCCTCCATATAAAAGGGCCATGCGCGCTGCACATGGCTCCTGTTTGTTATTTCAATACGATTTCGTTGAAAAATTCTTCGATATTCTCTTTTGGCTGGGATCCGACCCAGCGTGAGACTTCCTCGCCATTTTCGTAATGCACGAGTGTCGGTGTCGCTTCGATGAAATAATCCTGCCAGCCTTGATCATACTCTAACAGATTATACTGGAGGACATCGACATCCATATCTTCAGCGACAGGCATCAATACAGGTGTAGTGGCCTGGCAATGCTGGCATGTCGGGCTGAAAAAATAGACTGTTGTCGGTTCGCCGCTCTTGATTTTTTCGTCCACTTCGTCCGGCACCGCGATGTTCTGGTAGTTTTCATCTGACAATAAGTCGATGGTCGGCTGATCGAGGTCATCTGTATCGTATGGATTGTTGGCGAGTTTATCATTGTTCGATATATTCGTCAGCACGATGATCAAGGCGAATATCGCCACAACGACCCCGCCGATGATAAGCATTTTCTTCATTTTCCTGTTTCCTCCTTCAATGACTTCAGCAAATAGATGCTCATGGCCGCGATTAAGATGAATGCGGTGAGCGCTAAAAATGGGATGGTGATGAATCCGAGATAATTGATGTACTCGCCGGTGCACGGCACTTGTCCGCATGACGGCGCAGCATCAGAAAGGAAAGCCAGCTTCTGCAAGCCGTAATGATAAAGCGATATCCCCCCGCCGATGACCGATAAGGCCAGCGTCGTCGCTGCAATACGTACATTCTTTTGGGCATAAGCGACGCCGATGACGATAACGAGCGGATACATGAAGATCCGCTGTACCCAACACAGTGTGCAAGGTGCATAGCCGCGTATTTGGGAGAAATACAGCGAACCGGCAGTGGCGATCAGCGCGACGACCCACATGGCAAGCATAATATTTTCTTGGCGCTTGGACATTGAACAGTACCTCTTTTCAAAATTACTTCTATAAAAGTATAATTCTTAACTGCGGGCAAGTAAAATAATATCAACCTGTGCCGCTATCCTATATAATAAACTGTGATACTTTTGTGAAGGAGTGGCTGCAGTGCCAGAAGAATTCGATTTGTCCCATTTTGAAAAAAGCATGATCATACGGGAAATGACGTATGCAGATATAGATGCCATCATGGAAATGCAGCGCCTCAGTTTTCCAGGAATGGATCCATGGAAAGAAGAGCAGCTCCGCAGCCATCTAGGCGTTTTCCCGCAGGGGCAGCTTGTAGCGGAACTTGACGGTAAAGTCATCGGTTCCTGCTCGAGTTTATTGATAAACTTTGATGAATACGACGACCGCCACACGTGGGATGACGTCACAGACGGTGGATACATCACGAACCATAATCCCGATGGCTACAATATGTACGGCATCGAAGTCATGGTGCATCCGGAATACCGCCGCATGCAAGTCGGCCAGCGTCTTTACGAAGCACGCAAAGAGCTGGCGCGTGAGTTGAATTTGAAATCGATTATTCTTGGCGGACGCATTCCGAATTTCCATAAATACGCGGATGAAATGTCGCCGCGTGAATACGTAGATGCGGTATCGCGCCATAAAATCTATGATCCCGTCTTGACGTTCCAATTGATGAACGGCTTCCAGCTGATGCGGATCAACCCGAATTACTTGCAGGATGATCTTGCATCCGGCAAATACGCGACATTGATGGAATGGAATAACGTCGATTACAAACCGGTGTCGAAACGCCATTTCAAAACAAGCCTTCCGGTCCGGATTTGTGTTGTCCAATATTTGATGCGCGCCATCGAATCATTCGATGATTTGGCAAACCAGGTGGAATACTTTGTCGATGTCGCTTCGGATGCACATTCCGATTTTGTCGTCTTCCCGGAAATTTTCACGACTCAGTTGATGTCTTTCCTCAACGAGCCATCGCCGAGCCAGGCAGTGCGCAAATTGACGGAATACACGCCTCAATACATTGAATTGTTCACGGACCTTGCCGTCCGTTACAACATCAATATCATCGGCGGATCGCATTTCGTCAAAGAAGAAAATGACGAAATCTACAACATCGCTTACTTGTTCCGCCGCGATGGCTCGATCGATAAGCAATACAAAATCCACATCACACCGAACGAACGCAAGTGGTGGGGAATCTCGGCCGGCGACTCGGTCCGCGTATTCGATACGGACTGCGGCAAAATCGCGATCCAGATCTGCTACGATATCGAGTTCCCGGAATTGGCGCGCATCGCGACAGACATGGGCGCGAATATCATCTTCTCGCCATTCTGTACCGAAGACCGCCAAGGCTATTTGCGCGTCCGTTATTGCGCACAGGCCCGTGCAGTCGAGAACCAGATTTACACGGTCATTTCCGGAACGGTCGGAAACTTGCCGCAAACTGAAAATATGGATATCCAGTATGCGCAATCGGGCATTTTCGCACCCTCCGATTTCGAATTCGCGCGCGACGGCATTGTCGGCGAAACCAACGCGAACTTGGAGATGGTGCTGATCGGCGATGTCGATTTGGAAATCCTGCGCCGCCAGCGCCAGAACGGTACGGTCAAGCAATTGAAGGACCGCCGCCACGACGTTTACCGCGTAGAATACAAAAAAGATTAATGCATGTGCCGCTTCCCAAAAGGAAGCGGCTTTTTTTTTGATTTTTTGGTAAACTAAGTGTATTGGAGGGATGTCTTATGACTTGGCAGGAACGGCTAAAGCGCTGGTTGGAACACAGCCAGCATGATGAAGGAACAATACAGGCTTTATCTTTGTTGAAAGATGATGAAAAAATGGCAGAAGATGCATTTTATCAGGATCTGGCATTCGGCACAGGAGGAATGCGCGGCGAAATCGGCCCGGGAACCAACCGCATGAATGTCTACACGGTCCGTAAAGCCTCACAAGGAATCGCGGATTACATCAAAGACAGCGGAGAACAGGCGATGGCGCGTGGAATCGTGATTGCGTACGACAGCCGCCGCATGTCGCCGGAGTTCGCGCTCGAAGCAGCGAAAACCTTTGCATCGAATGGCATCCACACGTATTTGTACAGCGAGCCGCGCACAACGCCGCAATTGTCATTCAGCGTACGGTACTTGAATGCCTTTATGGGAGTGGTCATCACGGCCAGCCACAACCCGCCTGAATACAACGGCTATAAAGTATATGGCGACGACGGGGCGCAGCTGAACCTCGAAGACGCGGACCGCGTCATTGATTTTGTCAGCCGGGTCGAAGACGAACTGGCCATCGACAATTCCGTATACGAGGAAGCATCGCTCGTCCACTTGGGTGAGCGTTTGGATGCAGCTTATATCGAACAGGCACTGACGGTGCAGGAAGGGTCGGCCAAGCCAATTTCTGCGGTCTTCACGCCGCTCCACGGGGCATCCGGTTCTACCGTGAAAAAGTTATTGGAAACAGCCGGTTATACAGACATCGCATATGTTGCGGAACAAATGCAGCCGGACGGGGAATTCCCGACAGTCAAATCGCCGAATCCCGAAGAGGCTTCTGCTTTTGAACTAGCGATGCAATACGGCGAAAAGAACGGCAGCGAATTGCTGATTGCCATCGATCCGGACGGCGACCGTGTTGGCATTGCAGTCCTTGCAGGCGGACATTACGAATTGCTGAACGGCAATCAGACGGGCGCCATCCTCATCGATTATTTATTGAGCCAGAAACAGGCGAAAGGCACGCTGCCGGACAACGGCAAAATCTTCAAGACGATTGTGACGTCTGAATTCGGCCGCGTCATTGCGGAATCGTATGGCGTTGAATGCGAAGATGTCCTGACCGGCTTTAAATTCATCGGGGAAAAGCTGAAGCACAACGATGAACATCCGCAATTCGAGTTTCTTTTCGGTTACGAGGAAAGCTATGGCTATTTGATCCGCGATTTCGCACGCGACAAAGATGCTGTCCAGGCAACTTTATTGCTGATCGAAGCCGCCGCTTATTACAAAACGCTCGGCAAAACCTTGCACGATGTGCTGGTTGAACTTTATAACCGATACGGCTGGTACCGGGAAGCGCTCGTGTCGATTACGAAAAAAGGGCTTGACGGCTCACGGGAAATCACTGCGCTTCTTGAAGGGCTGCGGAAAGACCCATTGGCTCAAATCGCCGGCATCCCGGTGGTGTCGATCGAAGATTATGAAACCCAGAACCGGATTTTCGTTGATTTGAATACAAATGAAAAAATCGAGTTGCCCCAATCGAACGTCTTGAAGTACTTCCTCGAAGATGGCTCATGGGTGTGTGTCCGCCCAAGCGGCACAGAGCCGAAAGTGAAATACTATTTCGGCATTACGGCAGCGAGTGAACGCGACAGCGATGAAAAGCTGGAACTTATCAAACAGTCATTCCTGGACGAATTGGACAATCGATAAACGGAAGCTCCCTCTTGCAGGGGGCTTTTTCATTCGAAAGTACGAGGCGCGCTTGGAATGAAAAAGTGTATGGTAGAGAGACAACAGCGATGAGGTGAACGGGATGGAAGCTGGCCAGCATTCGAATGTGGCGTTATTGAAAGAAATTGCGGAATTATTGAATGAAGAAACGGATATGGGCCGGATGCTCGAAGGGGCGATTTGGAAGTTATTGAATGGCTCGGTATTCGAGGCGGCATGGATTTTCTTTATTGATAAAAATGGCAAGCATCAGCTTGCTGCGCAGGCGAATCTGCCACCGGCGCTTAAACAGAACGATTGCCGCCACCTGAAAAAAGGAGGGTGCTGGTGCGTCAAACGCTACCACGACGGCAATTTGGAAAAGGCTTCGAATATCATTGCCTGCCAGCGGATCGACAACGCCATTTCATCCGATGCCGGAGACGCCGAAGGGATTACACACCATGCTACGGTTGCGCTGCAATCGGGCAATGAAAAGTTCGGGCTTTTAAACATCGCCGCACCGGACACTGTGCGTTTTTCCAATGATGAGTTAGCGCTTTTGGAATCTGTAGCGTTCCAGATCGGCTCCGCCATCAAACGCATCCTGCTGACAAAGCAGGAACAGGAATTGGCATTGGTGCAGGAGCGCAATAGGCTGGCACGTGATCTGCATGATTCGGTCAATCAGCTGCTGTTTTCGGTGACGTTGACGGCCAGAGGCGGCAGTGTCATGTCGGAAGACCCGGAAGTGCAGGAAACGTTCCGCGATATCCAGCACCTGACACAAGAAGCGCTCAATGAAATGCGCGCGCTGATCTGGCAATTGCGGCCGAAAGGGCTGGAAAGCGGATTGCTCGAAGCGGTCAAAGGCTATGCCGAGATGCTTGGGCTGTCGACGGAATTGAAAGTGACCGGCGTTATCCAGCTGCCATCGCGGACAGAAGAAACGCTGTTCCGCATTGCGCAAGAGGCACTCAACAACATCCGCAAACATGCAGGCGTCCATAAAGTTCAGCTGTACATGTCGGTGACGCCATCCGATGTGCTGCTGGTGATCAAAGATGAAGGGCGCGGATTTGTCATTGACGAGCATCTCTACTTGCCATCAATCGGCATCCAGAGCATGCGCGATCGTGCAAAAGCGGAAGGCGGCAGTATCGAATGGTCAAGTGAAATTGGAAGAGGCACGGAAATCCTCATCAGGATTCCGTATTAATCGGGGGAGTGGTTAACGTGGTGAAGGTTTTGATCGCCGATGACCATCATGTGGTGAGGCGCGGATTGTTATTTTTCTTGAAAACACAAAAAGACATTGAAGTGGTCGGGGAGGCGGTGAATGGCCGGGAAGCGGTGGACATGGCAGACAGGCTGCGGCCGGATATCGTGCTGATGGATCTCGTCATGCCAGAGATGGATG
>NZ_RQII01000052.1 GCF_004761975.1 Planococcus koreensis
CGTATTTCCTCCGTTGCAGAGCGTATTTCTTCAATAACAGAGCGTATTTTCAACGCAATGGGGCGTATTCCAGCCGCACCCGAGCAAAATCGAAAACCTCATAATGTCAAAACAAAAACCCGCTCTCGGCATGAAAATGCCGAGAGCGGGTTTGCTGTAAAGCTATTCTTTTTCCGTTAGGAACGTGATCACTGCGAACAACAGGAACGCCAGCAGCAACAGCGTACCGCCGACGATGAACAACACAAGGACAAGCGTGTCGCTTAGATTGAACGGGTTCAAATTGTACATCCACATGCCGGCAGTCAGGCCGACTGCGCCAACCATCGCGAGGATGCTATGGAAGGCGACGAGCTTTTTGTATTTGATCGTGTAGACGCGGTAGAAAATGCCCCAGGCGAAAACCGATAGCCAGCCGACCAGCAGAATATGTGCGTGGATCGGGCGCAAGGCGTAATCCATCTGCCCCGCCATATGCGATCCAAGATAAGTGCCCAGGAAGCCGAAGATTGCTGAGAACTGGATCAAACGTAAACTCCAAACTTTTTCCATAAATTAAATCCTCCAATTATTTTTTTAAAGGTGTCTGCGGCAAATGCAGCGTGAATAGGCTGCCCGCGCAGAGTGTGCTTTCGGCTTCGATCGTGCCGTGGTGCAGCTCGGCAATCTGCTGGACAATCGATAAGCCGAGCCCGGTGCCGTCTTTCTTGCGTGCGGCATCTCCCCGGTAAAAGCGGTCGAACAGCTGCGGCAAGGCGTCTTGTGATATTCCCACGCCGGTATCTTTGAATGACACCACTGCGCCGGACTCGTCCGATTGCAACGAAATCTCGATGCTGCCCCCGGGTTTATTGTATTTAATGGCATTGGTCAATAAATTATCCCAGACGTTTTCCAGCAATTCGGGATCGCCGCGGAAACGGGTGGGGGCGAGGTGGTAAGACAAATTGATGTCTTGTTCCTCCAAGCGCCAGCGGTATTTCTGAACGGCGCTCTTCAATTGCTCATCGAGGCTGAATTCCTTCATTTTCAACGGATACGCGCCTTGGTCGAGCGACGTCAGCAGCAATAATTGCCGCGTCAGACTCGACAGCCGCTTCGCTTCCTGGTCGATGATCGATGTGTAGGACAGGCGATCGCCGTCCGGCAAATCGGGCGATTTCAAAAGATCAGCGTAGCCCTGGATGTTCATGAGCGGCGACTGGAAATCGTGCGATACGTTGCTGATGAACGATTTGCGCGCCAGGTCGTTGTGCTTGAGCTGGTTCTGCATCAAATTGAAGCTTTCCGACAGCTGGCCGATTTCGTCGTTGCGCCGGATATCCAACGGAAAACTGTAGTTCTCGCGCGCGATATGCTTCGTCGCTTCGGTCAGTTGGACAATCGGCCGCGTCAATTGGCGCGCCATCCACAGCATGCCGATGATGATGACGAGCGCAATCGCTGCGACAAAACCGATCAGCACCGAATGGATATCGGTTGCCACGAGCTTCGTGTCCGGCCGGATGAACAAGCCGTATTGCTCGCCGCCGAGTTCGAAGGGGACGCCGACCGTGTTGTGCAATTCATTGGTGAAATGGCCGATCATGAAAATCTGGTCCGTGAAATTGTCCAAGCCGGTGTAGACGGACCGTTCCGTCAGCACGCGGTTCGCTTCATCCGGAAACGCCGTGTCATCGAACGCTTCGCCGAAGAAGGTCTTATTGCCGGAGCTGTCGACGAGCGCAATCTGGTAGCCGAGCTTCGCGACCGCTTCCAAATAGCTGTCGAAGCCTGCTTCCGAGTACGGCACCATTTGGAGCGTGCCAACGATTTCTTCAGCGATGGCGACGTTCTGCTTGATGGTTTCGTTTTTCGTCACCGTCAAATAAAAGAAATTCGCCATGGTGAAGCCGACCAGGATGCTGATGAACAGAATAAACAGCGTTGCGACGGTGAATTGTCGGTACAAGGTCTTCATTTCGGCGCCTCGAGCTTATAGCCGATGCCGCGCAGCGTATGGATTTCGACGTTGGCGCCGTAGCGTTTCAGCCGGTCGCGGATGCGGTTGATGTGGGTGTTGAGCGTCATTTCATTGCCTTCGTGCTCTTCGCCCCACACATAATCCATCAGCAGACTGCGCGGTGTTGCCTGGTTGGCGCGCGACACCAGGAGCGACAGCAATTCGAACTCCTTCAGCGGCAAGATCAGGATTTCATCGCCAATCGCCACTTCGAAATTCCGGCGGTTGATCGACAAATTGCCGGCCTGCAAGTGTTCCTGGACCGAACGCTCGGAGCGCCGCAGCACCACTTTGACGCGGAACAGCAATTCCTTCGGCTCGAACGGCTTGACGACGTAATCCTCGGTGCCCGACAAGAAGCCTTTTTCCTTGTCTTCCAGCTGGTCTTTGGCTGTCAAAAGAATGACGGGGATGCCGAGTTCGCGTGTTAGGACGCGGGTCAGCTCGAAGCCGTCCATGCCGGGCATCATGACGTCGACGATGGCGAGATCGACCATTTCTTCTTCGAGCAGCAGCAGCGCTGCATCCGCGTCGCTTGCCCGCAGCACCTTATAGCCTTCATTTCCCAAATGGATCGCCACCAATTGCTGGATATACAGATCGTCGTCCACGACAAGAATTTTCATGCGGTTTCCTCCCCATCAAAAGGAAGCCCTGAGGTGCGGCTTCCCGTTATCTTTAGTATGCAGGGTTTACTGATCTTTTTCAAAAAACAATATCAACGCCGGCAGCAGCAAGCCGCGCACCAGGAACGTATCAATCAGGATGCCGATGGACACCATAAAGCCGAAGATGAACAAATCTGCAATCGGCATTGTCGTCAGCGCGGCAAACGTCGCAGCGAGGATGATGCCGGCGCTTGAAATGACGCCGCCCGTATTGCGGATGGCGATTTCAAGCGCGTCCTTGACCCGCAGCGATTTCCGTTCTTCGATAAAGCGCGACACCAGAATGATGTTGTAATCGATGCCGAGCGCGACCAGGAAGATGAACGCGTAAACCGGCACGCGGGTGCTGATCGCCTCAAAGCCGAACAACACATCGACCAGGAAAATGCCAAGGCCAAGCGCTGACAAATAGGAGAATAAAATCGTCGCCATCATATAAAACGGCATTTTCCACGAACGTGTGAGCACGAACAGCAACACGAGGATCAATAAAGTCTCAAGCGCCACAATCTTGTAGATGTCGCTGTTGTTGACGGCGCGTTCGTCGACAAGCTTCGGTGTGATGCCGCCGAAATGCGCTTCACCGTCAATGTCCGCAGCTTGGAGCAGCGAACCGCTGTCGGCGCGCAAGTCTTCCATGAAATCGAGTGCTTCCACTGAATACGGATTGAGCGACAGCGCGATGCTGTATTTCACCGCTTCGCCGTTTTCGGTTTGGCCCGACAGGCGCGCAGAGGCGATTTCCTCGTATGCAGTGAGCTCTTCACTTAACACCGCAGCCGTTTCTTCTGTGATCGGTTCATCACTTTCGATGAGCAAAGTGGAAGGGGCGATTTCGCCTTTGTCGAATTTCGATTCGACGATTTCATAGCCGACGCGGGAAGGCAAATCGTCCGGGAACGATTTCACTGTATCGAATTCAAATTCCAAATTGATGATGTTGATGGCCGAAACCAGCAGCAGGATGGCGACAAGGCCACCCGATAACAACGGCTTGTTGACGACGAATTTCGCCACCGGCCCCCAGATGCCATGTTTCATTTCTTTGGCTTCGCCGTATTTCGGCACTTTCGGCCAGAACGCTTTGCGGCCGAAAAGGGTGAACAGCGCTGGGATCAGCGTGATTGACGCAATCATGATGACGAAAACGGCTGTGCCGAAAATCGGCGCGAAATTCGAGTAGTCGCGGAAATCCGCAAAGAACAGCACGAGCATCGCGGCCAGCACGGTGCCGCCGGCAAAGAATACCGGTTCGCCGGTAGCACGCATGGCGTATTTCATTGCTTCGTATTTGCTTTCGTAATGGTTCAGTTCTTCGCGGAAGCGGGAGAACACGAACAACGAATAATCGATGACTGCCGCGAACAGCAGGATGCTCATAATCGACGTCGTCTGGCTCGTCAGCTCCAATCCGCCAGCCCCCATGAACGCGAGCGTTTGGTTGACGACCTGGTAGACGATGATCGTTGCCAGCAGCGGAATGACCGCCAGCAGCGGCGAGCGGTAGATGACAATCAGCAGGACCAAAATGATCAGCACCGTTGCAATCAACAACACAAAATCCGCTTGCTCGAACAGTTTCACAGTATCACCCGCGATGCCTGCGGGACCGGTGATGTAGAATTCCATGGCGTTGAAATCAGCGGCGATATCGCGGCCGATTTCCGACGCTTCGTCGTTGATTTCCGCGAAGTCGGCACTGCCGAGCCCCGCTTCGAGCGCCATCGGCACAATCATCGTCGTACCGTCTTCCGAATAAAAGCCTTCCAAAGCAGGCGGCGGCAATTGGCTGATGTCGACAATCGACTCGACGCCATCAAGCTCAGCTGCCGTGATGCCCGCCAGGATTTCCTGGACAGCTTCTAACTGCACATCGCCTTCCGGGTTATGAAACACGAGGATGCCCGGCGTGCCTTGGTCGTTCGGGAAATATTCCTCCAGTTTTTGGTCCGCGATGATCGACTGGGCGTCATCGGGCAGCGACTGGAAGTTCGCCACTTTATAATCGTTTAACGTCGGGCCCATGCTAAGGCCGATCATCCCTACGAACCAGACGATGATCGTAATCCACATGCCCCGTTTAGTGGATACCCAATCGGTGATCGGGTTTAAGAATTTGTTCATGCGTGACACTCCTTTTTCTCTATTGCTATCGAAATCATCATAGCCGACGAATATAAATTGAATATCAATTTTCAGTGGCGGAGATATGAACAGTTTTGCGGTTCAAATTACTTCCCGAGCGTATTTCGGCGCTACTGGGGCGTATTTCAGCTCTTGCCGAGCGTATTTCGTCCTTTATCGAGCGTATTTCACACGCAATGGGGCGTATTCGTCAGCGCGTGCCTTAAAGGCGCGCTTCTT
Source organism: Planococcus koreensis (assembly GCF_004761975.1). GTDB lineage: Bacteria > Bacillota > Bacilli > Bacillales_A > Planococcaceae > Planococcus > Planococcus koreensis. The sequence continues at coordinate 5,035 of NZ_RQII01000052.1, forward strand.
TTAGGCAAATAAGCTTTTCCGCCCTTCGAATCTTATTTCAATCGGAGCAAAATGCTATAATGCGAAGTAAATAGAAGATTCAGCCAGAAGAAGAGTGAGTTTAGTGAAAAGGGGATGTTCGGATGAAGTTGGAGGAAGTTTTGTTTGTGGTGCTCGATGAGTATGCGGATTGGGAGGCGGCTTCGCTTGCGGCGGCATTGAACGAGAAGCCGGAACAGGGCGAGCAGCGCTATTGCGTGAAGACGGTGTCGCTCAGCAAAGAGCCGGTGCGTTCGATCGGCGGCTTCCGTACGCTGCCGGATTATGCGCTTGATGAAATCGGAGACGATTTTGCAGGCGTCGTGCTGATCGGCGGCAATTCGTGGCGCAAAGAGGAAAGCAAAGCGGTGATGGAACTCGTGCAAAAAGCGCTCGATGCCAATAAAGTCGTCGGGGCGATTTGCGACGCGTCCGTGTTCCTGGGCATGAAAGGCGTCTTGAATGATGTCCGCCATACGAGCAACCAGTTGGCGGATTTGAAAGAGGCATCGGCGGAAAACTATACGGGCGAGTCGGATTACGCGGAGCAGCAGGCCGTGCGCGACGGCAAGATTGTCACGGCGAACGGATCGGCATTTCTCGAGTTCGGCAAAGAGATGATGGAAGCGCTCGAGTCAGCGCCGCAAGCAGAGATTGATGAGTGGTACGAGTTTTTCAAGAGCGGCTACCATGAATTCATGAAAAAGCGTTAAAGAGAAAAACCGCAGTCGGGCGACTGCGGTTTTTGTGCGGGCAATTTAATTGAGATGGCAGCGGTGCCGATCTTCTTTTTTTACATAAAAATCGTATTGAACTTTGCTGGCGGAAGAATTTCTCGCCAAAGGGATATTGCTTTGGCCGGTAGCACCGAAGCCCGTGTCATTCATCTTCTGCACAAGGTCGTATGAAATATCCAATGCTTCGAACCCGCTGACAGCCCGGTCGCGCATTTCCTGGCCGAATGCCGTGTGGACCAAATACTTCTTATCAAGAAACAAAAATCGGAACAATCCCATGTCGGACCAAGCCCCTTTCTAAAACTATTTCCTGCGCAGCTCTTCAGCAATTTCCTTCAAAAGAACATTGCGTTCTTTGCCTTGTTTCAAAAAAGCGAAAACGATATAAACCCCGACGCCAATAAAAATAAAATTAAATAAGAGCGGAAATAACATTAAAAAATCTCCAGCCATGAATAAACCCCCTTTTCCTGTAATACGGAACAGTAGGGGAAACGTTTCAAAACAGTTTCTATTGCGCCAGCCTATCACCTCGTTTCTTTTGGATTGAATCGCGTAGGGGAGTATTTCAATAGGATTTATTCGTGAACGCACCTCACACCCGAAGTTTCGCACCTCAGGTCGAATAAACGCACCTCGCGAAGGAAGTTTCGCACCTCAGCATCAAAAAAACGCACCTCAAACCGGAAATTCCGCACCTCGCCCCGGAAGCCGCATGACTTCGCCGGCCATGACTCGTTTGCAATTTCTGTAAAAACATTCCCTTTTTTGAAACATTTAGACAAGTCATCCGTATACATACTATAGGCCACCATCTCACACGCAAAACAGTACATAGCAAGAACCGAGGAGTGGCGTATTGGGGGAACGGCAACTATTCGATCAAAGGGGAGTGGAAGCACGATGGAATCTTTAGGCATCATTTCAGTCATTATCGCGTTGCTGATCATTGCAGCGATTGCAGGCGTGGGGTATTTCTTCTGGATGAAAATCCGGTACCGCACCGCCAAATCAAATGAAGCATTAATCATCACCGGACCAAAATTGGGAGACCCGACAAAAGACACGAACATCTTCACCGACGACGAAGGGCGTTCGATGAAAATCATCCGGGGCGGAGGCTATCTGCTGAGACGTTTCCAGACTTCGACGCCGGTCAGCTTGACATCATTCCAACTGAAGCTAGCAACGCCGCGCGTTTACACGAACGCTGGTGTGCCGATTGTTGCGGACGCTGTGGCGATGGTGAAAGTGGCAGATACGTTGAACGGCATCGCCAATTACGCCGAGCAGTTTTTGGGCAAAAAGCAGGAAGAGATTGAAACTGAAATCATTGAAGTACTCGGTTCGAACTTGCGCGCGATCTTATCGAAAATGACCGTGGAAGACATCAACAGCGACCGCGAGAAATTCAATAATGACGTCCAGGATATCGCGCAGAAACAGCTTGATTTGATGGGCTTCAAGATCACCTCACTCGGATTGACCGATTTACGCGACGCCGATGAAAACAACGGCTATCTTGAGAATCTCGGACGGCCGCGGATAGCGGAAGTGCGCAAGCTCGCTGAAATCGCCGAAGCGAACACCGAACGCGAAACGCGGATTCACCGTGCGCAAACCGATCAGGAAGCGAAAGAAGAAGAATACAAGCGCCAGATTTCCACTGCGGAATCGAGAAAAGAGAAAGACTTGAAAGACGCTGCTTTTATGGAAGAAACCGAGCGCGCGCGTGCGAAATCCGAGCAATCGTATGAACTGGAAAAAGCCAAGCTCGCGATGGAAATCCAGGATGAAGAATTGAACCTCCAATTCATGGCGCGGGAACGTGCCGTGAAACTAGAAGAAGAAGAAAGCAAAGTGCGTAAAACAAAAGCCGATGCGACGTTTTACGAAACGACGCGTTCCGCTGAAGGGGATGCCCGCCGAGCGGTCATCGACGGCGAGGCGAAAGCGAAGATCAAGCGCGAAGAAGGTGCGGCAGAGGCCGAAGTCATCCGTGAGCGCGGTAAAGCGGAAGCTGAATCCCGTAAATTGCTTGCAGAAGCGATGGAAGAGCACGGCGACGTGATCATCACGGAAAAACTGATCGACATGCTGCCGGTCTTTGCAGAGAAAGTCGCCTTGCCGCTGAGCAACATCGAGTCCGTGAAAATCATTGATTCCGGCAACGGCCAAGGCATCCCGTCGTTCGGCCGGAGCGTTACGAAAACGATGGTCGACATGCAGGAACCGCTTAAGGAAATGACCGGCATCGACATCGGCGATTTGCTGAAGTCCTATGTCAACCGCAACAACCAGCCGGCTGCTCAAGCACCGGTGGCGACAATGCCGGCTGTGCAGGAAGAAATGGAATCGCCAATTGAAGAAGGGGCCATCGAAACTTATGAGCACCGTTAAGGACTAATAAAACCCGCAACTCCCTTGCTGTGAAAAGCGAAGGAGCGGCGGGTTTTGCTATGCGCAAAAATTTCAATGTTTTGTTTAATCGACATGATTCTATAAAAAGGTGGTAACATATCTGTAGATTGGCAAGAATGAGAATTCAGAGAATTGCCAGGTGAATGGGATTGAACAAACGAAGCAGTCCAGTAGACAGATAGCCGGATCTGAGGGGATCGGGATTTTCTTATGAGTTTCATTTTAAGGGGGTAAGTTCATGGGAGAAGCGTGCAAAGTTCTTATTGTCGATGACGAAATGTTGATCAGACAAGGAATCATTAATTATATTGCCTGGGAACAAGAGGGCTTTCAAATTGTCGGAGAAGCTTCGAACGGCAAAGAGGCGATGCAATTGATCGGGGAATTTTCTCCGCATATCGTCATTACGGACATCGTCATGCCGATCATGGATGGCATCGACTTGGTCAAAGAAGGAAAGAAAGAATTTCCAAACACTGAATTCATTGTCTTGAGCAGTTTTGAAGACTTCGATTACGTGCGGTCGATGTTCCAGAACGGCGTCGCCGATTATATATTAAAGCCTAAGTTAAACGGCCCTGAATTATTGCGGATCTTGAGCCGAGTGGTGGGAAGGATTCCAGACTTGCAGCATTCCGGATCGGCAGTAAAGCCGGAACGCTCTGCCGAAGAAATGCTCGAGAGCATGATCCTTGGATACGACTTGGCCTTGGAAGGGGCGGTTTTATCCGATGTGCTGCCCAATAGCCAATTCGTTTTAGTGGGCATCCGCGGAAAAGACTTGGATCCGAATCAGCTGAAAACGGCATTAAAACGCTCTATTTTTGAAGAACTGCCAATTTTCGCTTTGAATTCCAGCGACACTGAAACGCTGCTTTTGCTTAATTTCAAACCGCATCAGCTGGAAGCCATCAAACTGGCCGTCGAATACCAGGCTCTCGAATTGATCGGCACCATGTGGATGGTGTATGAGCCATTCGATTCCATTGACGATATGAAAACGGTTTACGATGAAGGCCGCTCCAAGATGAAAAAGTATGGGTTTTATTTGCCGGATACGAGTTTATTCGTCTACGATAATTTGCCGGTAGAAAATGAAAAGCAAGCCAATTTCGACTTGAACCATTTCATCGAAATGTTCAAAGACCGGCTGTTCAATGCAGCTTTTACCTATTTGGAAAACCACGTCGATTATTTGGCGGGGCGTTTTAATAACGACAGCTTTGAATTCAAATCATTTTTAGGCAATATTGTCTTCAACATCATCGTCTTATTGGATGCCATGAAATACAACACCGAAGACCTTGAGAAAAAGAAATACGGCTATTTCTCGACCATTAACGAAGCTGTCGATGTCAACGAAGCGCTGGAGCAGTTCAACGGTTTCCTGGAAGGAGTGCGGACAATCATGCTCTTGGGCGACAAAGCGGCTGACCCCGCAAATAACCTTGATAAAATCCTGGCGTACATCGAGCAGCATTACACGGAGCCATTGCGGCTGTCTGAAATCGCGAACCATTTCCACTTTAACGCGTCCTACCTGTCTTCGTATTTCAGCACGCACCACAAAGAAGGCTTCAGCGAATATTTGAACCGGGTGCGCATCAAAAAATCGATGGAATTGCTGGAAAACAGCACGGTGTCCATCTCGAATATCAGCGGGATGGTCGGCTATTCGGAGCATAGCTATTTCTGCAAAGTGTTTAAACGCATAACGGGAATGTCTCCAGGCAGCTATCGAAAGGAGCTCCAAGTGCAGCATGAAAATGAAGAAAAAGGCCTTTCTAGTCTTAAGAAATAACAGCCTGTTTATCAAAATGTTCCTGATCATGGTTATCAGCATCGTGGCGGTATCGCTCCTGATTACATTCAGTTCAATCCGCATGTCTTCAGATTTATTCATGGACACCTTCAGTATTTCCAACACGAAAGCCTTGGAACAGATCGAGACGGAATTCGAAGCGTATAGCTTTGCCATCGTCAGCACGGCAAATGAAGTGCAAAACAATGGAACCATCAAAAGAGTCTTGACCCAAGAAAATGGGAACGCCATTGAAATGTCGAAAGCCTATCATGACATCAGCTTACAAATCGAGCGCATTTATCCGTCAGTCGAGTCGTATGACGCGAATATGATTGTGCTCGGCTTCAACGAACGGCTGTACAACGTGAATTATTCGAATTGGCCCGTCTCCTGGGAAGTGCTGCGCAACCACCCGATTACGAAATACGCGATCAATCAGCCGAATCGGCTTGTGTATCAATTTTTGCCGTCCAACTCTTTTAATGACGAACCGATGATTGTGGCGACAAAAGCGTTGATGGAATGGTCGACCGGTGAAATTTACGGCGTCCTTTATTTCCCGATCCGTGAAGCGCAATTGAAAGAATTCTATGAAGGCTATACCAGCGTTGAAAACGAAGTGCTCTTGGTCAATGAAAGAGGAAGGATCATTTCCAGCAATAAAAAAGAATTGATCGGCGACGATGCGGTCGACGTCATGGCATTGGCAAAAGAAGTCGACGACGAGGAAATGGAATTTAAAGATGTCCATGTATTGGATAAAGATTACATGTTAATGTCGCAATACCTTCCGACCTATAATATGTATTTGGTGAACCTGGTGGATAAAAGCGCGGTGCTGGATAATTTGGTTAATACGAAAGAAATTCTCCTGATTAGTCTGGGCATCGTCCTGCTCGCTGTGATGGTGGTCTTCATCATTTCCCGCCGCATGACCAATTCCATCAGCCGATTGGTCAAGCAAATCTCGACAATGGCCAAACACGATTTCAACAAGCCGGTGGCAGAAACCGGTGGCTATGAAGCGAAAAAAATCGCTACTGCCTTCAACTCGATGCTCAGCGAATTGCAGGAATACGTGGACCTTGTCGTCCAAGCCCAGCAAAAGCAGCGCGGCGCGGAGTTGATGGCGCTGCAGCACCAGATCAATCCGCATTTCCTTTACAATACCTTGGCGTCAGTGAAATTCATGGTGCAGCAAGGCAAAAAGGAAAAAGCGACAGATATGATCCATGCGCTGATTTCATTATTGCAAAACGCCCTCAGCAACGTCGATCAAACCATCACCGTGGAACAGGAAATAACGGATTTGAAAAATTACGTCTTGATCAATCAAGCACGCTACGGCGACGGCATCAAAGTGAATTTCTTCATTTCTCCGGATTGCCTGGATTGCCAGCTTCCCAAGCTGATCCTGCAGCCGTTTATTGAAAATGCGTTTTTCCATGCATTCAACGAAAAAAAAGGAGGCTTTGTGCAAATCCTCGTATCCAAAAAAGGTGATAACTTGTTATGCGAGATTGTGGACAATGGAGACGGCATGGAGATCAAAGGCGACCACACGAAAGAAGACATCAAAGAGAAACGCCATCTGTTCAGTGGAATAGGCATCCGCAATGTCCATGAACGCATTCAATTGCTTTATGGAGAAGAATACGGTGTAGAAATTACCAGTGAAAAAGGCGAAGGAACGAAAGTGAAAGTGGAATTGCCGTTTCTAAAGATAGAAATTCCAGCAATATAAGCTTGTTGAGAAATTTTAATCATTTTTCTGACGGAGCCGATATTCCGCAAAACAGCTGCGAAGGTAGCGACCCAAGAATTGGATCGATGCCTTTGCGACGAAGCACAGAGTGCTGCAGGAGCACATGTTTTTTGACGCGGGCGAGCGCCAAGCCTCCTCAGTCGCTTCACTCCTTGCGGGGTCTCGGCTGTCTCGTCGCTACGCTGCCCCGCAGGCGTCTCCGCTGGTTTGCTCCATATCTGGAGAACACGAAAGAAACTGCAGAAAGTGTAATTTTCATGTGCTTCAGTAAATGAACTAACTCGCTAATAAGAAATATCTTTGAATGAAGCGGAAGGCGGCGACTCCAGCGGGCAAAGCCTGAGCTGAAGGCCCCGCAGGAGCGACAGCGACGAGGAGACTGAAGCCAGGCCCGCGGAACGCGTCCGCCTGAAGCGAAATGCATAAACAGCCATCTAAGTTTCTCGACAGTTTAAAATATCCAACAAAATTACAAGTACCTAAAAATAGTCCGAATAAAAATTGCATAAGTTTGAAATATCCAAAAATTTTCGGATATAACACCTAAAGATTGTGCTAACAATCTTTTTTTTTTGGTCGTTATACTGTATGTAAGGCGAAAAGTTAAGCGCTTACAAAAAGGGGGATTTAAGATGAAGAAGTTTTATCTTATGTTATTGCTGGCAGTTGGCATGCTTGTGTTGGCAGCTTGTTCTTCAGGGGATGAAGAAGCAAGCGGAGGCAGCGGTTCAGAAGGTTCATCCGGTACAGACACCATTACAGCTTGGGCTTGGGACCCGGCATTCAACATTGCAGCTCTTGAAAAAGCAAAAGAAGCATACAACGGAGACGGCGAGTTTGAAGTCGAAATCATTGAAAATGCGCAAGACGATATTATCCAGAAATTGAACACAGGGCTTAGCTCAGGTACGACGAAAGGAATGCCGAACATTGTGCTGATCGAAGATTACCGCGCACAAAGTTTCTTGCAGGCTTATCCGGATGCATTCCATCCATTGACGGATGTGATCGAAGCTTCCGACTTTGCTGAATACAAAATCGCAACGACAAGCCACGAAGGCGAGCAATACGGATTGCCATTCGATTCTGGCGTAGCTGCATTGTATGTCCGCACAGATTATCTTGAAGAAGCTGGCTATACAGTGGAAGACGTTACGAATATCACGTGGGACGAATACATTGAAATCGGTAAAAAAGTCAAAGAAACGACAGGCAAAAACATGCTGACATTGGATCCGAACGATTTGGCGCAGGTCCGCATGATGATCCAGACAAACGGTTCGTGGTATGTCGATGAAGACGGCTCTACACCAAACCTTGCAGACAACGAAACACTTGCAAAAGCATTTGAAACATACAAAAAGATGATGGATGCGGACATCGCAAAAATCGTTTCTGACTGGAGCCAGTTTGTTGGCGCATTCAACAGCGGAGATGTTGCCAGTGTTCCAACAGGCAACTGGATTACACCAAGCGTTAAACAAGGTGCAGATCAATCTGGCAACTGGGCAGTGGTTCCAATGCCGCGCTTGGATATGGACGGAGCGGTAAACGCATCTAACTTGGGCGGCAGCTCTTGGTATGTCTTGAACGTAGATGGCAAAGAAGAAGCAGCAGATTTCATGCTTAACACATTCGGCTCAAACCCTGATTTGTATCAAACACTTGTTAAAGACATCGGTGCTCTTGGAACCTATTCACCAGCAGCTGAAGGAGATGCCTATGCAGTCGAAGACGAATTCTTTGGCGGACAGCAGCTCATCACTGATCTATCAACATGGACTGATGAAATTCCAGCAGTCAATTATGGTCTTCACACGTATGCGATCGAAGATATCTTGGTTACTGGAATGCAGGATTATTTGAACGGCGCAGAGCTTACGACAGTACTTGAAAATGTCCAAGGACAAGCTGAAGCACAACTCAAATAATTGATTGAAAATAAATGAAGCCTTGAGTTGACGCCGAATAACTGGTAGAAGTGCTTGTTCGCTCACCAGTGCGGCTCAGCTCAAGTTTTTTTTATAGGAGGAATGAGGACCATGAGTCAGCAATCAACAAAAAAAGGTGAAATGGATCTTCCAGTGCGCTTGCGCTATAAAGAAACCAAACGCGAAAAAACAGGTGTGTTTTTTAAGAAAAAAGTTGGTTGGCTGTTCATCATTATCTCAGTCATCGCAATCACGATTTTCAACTTTTATCCGATGGTCCAAGCCTTTCTCTTATCGTTCCAATCCGGAATGGGCGGAAATCTCGAATATGTGGGTTTAGAGAACTGGAAGCGATTGTTCGGTGATCCGACATTTATCGCAGCGCTAACCAATACATCAATCTATTTGCTCATTCAAGTGCCATTGATGATTGTATTGGCGTTATTCTTTTCCGTATTGCTGAACGATCCTAAATTGAAGTTCAGAGGCTTTTTCCGAATCGCTATTTTCCTGCCATGTGTTACATCACTCGTTGCCTATTCGGTCATCTTTAAATACTTGTTTGGCATCGATGGCATCATCAACCAATTCCTGCTCAACTTCGGCTTCATCCCCGAAACGATCAACTTTTTAGCTGATCCCTTTTGGGCGAAAGTGGTCATCATCCTTGCCATTACTTGGAGATGGACAGGCTATAACATGATTTTCTACTTGGCGGCTTTGCAAAACGTCGACAAGTCGATTTACGAAGCAGCCAGAATTGATGGCGCAAACGCCTTCCAGCAATTTTTCCAAATCACGGTGCCGATGCTGAAGCCGATTATTTTATTCACATCGATCACATCAACCATCGGAACATTGCAGATTTTCGATGAAATCGTCAACATCACCAATGGCGGACCCGGAAATGCAACGATTTCGATCTCGCAGTACATCTACAACCTTTCCTTCGAATACACGCCTGACTTCGGTTACGCGTCAACTGTATCGTACGTCATCGTAATCTTGGTGGTAATTCTTTCAATTATTCAATTCAGAGTGGCGGGTGAGAGAAAATGAAAAGTTTGAAAAGAATCTTCATCTACACGTTCCTAAGCCTCGCAGCCATCGTGTCCATTTTCCCGTTCCTGTGGATGCTTGTCAGCATCACCAATAAATCGGTGGACGTGACGCAAGGCCGCTTGCTGCCGGGAACCCATCTGATCGAAAACATGAAAACCTTGTTCGCGACAGTGGACATCGTACCAGCGCTCGCCAACTCGGCGATCATCGCGGTCATCACGACCGTTTTGACACTTTTGCTCGCATCGCTTGCAGGCTACGGTTTTGAAATCCACCGCAGCAGAGGAAAAGACATCGTCTTCAATATTTTGCTGCTGTCGATGATGATTCCGTTTGCGGCCATCATGGTTCCGCTTTACCGCATGTTCGGCAGCATCAGCGACACCGCGCCATTAATCGGCATCGACTCGCTGGGTGCAGTCATTTTGCCAACCGCGACAACCGCGTTCTTCATCTTTTTCTTCCGCCAGAACACGAAAATGTTTCCAAAAGACCTGGTTGAAGCAGGGCGCATCGACGGCTTGAGCGAACTTGGCGTCTTCTTCCGGATTTACATGCCGACAATGAAAACAACTTATGCTGCAGCAGCTATCATCACATTCATGAACAGCTGGAACAATTACCTGTGGCCATTGGTTATCCTGCAATCACCGGAAAAAAGAACGATTCCGCTGTTGATTTCGAATCTCGGCTCGAGCTATTCGCCGGATTACGGCGTCATCATGTCAGCGATCGTCATCGCCACATTGCCGACTGCACTTGTGTTCTTCTTGATGCAGAAACACTTTGTTGCCGGAATGATGGGCTCGGTTAAAGGTTAAAGTTAATCATCGATAGTCCGAAAAACAGCTGATTAAGCAGGAGAAAAGCATAGTTGCTTTCAGCTATTTTGCGCCACATCCAAGGGCTAGGCAAAGCAAGAAGTCCACTTTATCGAAGTGACAAGTAGGAGGTTAATTGTGCCGATTTTTTATAACGGTTCCACTCGGGAGTTTCATCTGCAAACTGAAAAAACAAGTTATATTTTTAGCGTTTTGGAAAATGGCCAGCTGGGCCAGCTTTATTATGGGAAAAAGCTGCGCCATCGGGAGTCCTTTCAGCGCTTGTTCCATGTGGAGGCGACTCCGAATACCGCTTGCGTCAATGAAGGCGACCTCGTATTTTCATTGGATATATTGAAACAGGAATACCCGGCCTTCGGAACGACGGATTTTCGGGAGCCTGCTTACCAGGTGCTGCAAGAAAACGGCAGCCGCATCACGCATTTCGTCTATCAAGACCACAGCATCCGTCAAGGGAAGAACAAGCTGGAAGGCTTGCCTGCGACGTATGTGGAGAGCGAGGACGAGGCGGCCACTTTGGAAATTTCTTTATACGATAAAGAAATCGACGTTGAAATCCGGCTTTCGTATACGGTATTCGATGAACTGAATGCAATTACCCGCTCAGCTCGCTTTATCAATCACGGACAAGCAGAAGTGAATGTGGCGAGAGCGATGAGCGCCAGCATTGATTTGACGGATTCGAATTTTGAAATGGTGCAGCTGTCCGGTGCCTGGTCCAGAGAGCGGCACATCAAAAACCGCAAACTGGTTCCCGGCATGCAAAGCATTGCCAGCACAAGGGGCACGAGCAGTGCCCAGCACAACCCGTTTCTTGCACTTAAACGGCCGGAAACAACCGAACACCAAGGTGAAGTGTACGGCATGAGCCTGGTGTACAGCGGCAATTTCCTGGCGCAGGTGGAAGTGGATCATTACGACGTAAGCCGTTTGATGATCGGCATCAACCCGTTCGAGTTCAATTGGCTGCTGAAAAGTGGAGAAGCTTTCCAGACGCCGGAAGTGGTGCTGGTTTATTCGGCTGAAGGTTTGAATGACATGAGCCAGACTTTCCACCGCCTGTTCCGGACGCGTTTGGCCCGCGGGCAATGGCGCGATCGCGAACGTCCGGTGCTGATCAACAACTGGGAAGCGACGTATTTCGATTTTGATGAAAAGAAAATCTTTGAACTCGCGAAGGCATCCAAGGCATTGGGTGTGGAGTTATTTGTTTTGGACGACGGTTGGTTCGGCAAGCGGGACAGCGATACGACGTCGTTAGGCGATTGGACGCCCGATTCCCGCAAATTGCCGAATGGCCTGACCCAATTGGCAAAAGACATTAACGGCCTGGGCATGGAATTCGGTTTGTGGTTTGAGCCGGAAATGGTGTCGAAAGTCAGCGAATTGTATAAAGCCCATCCTGAATGGGTGATCCGCGTGCCAAACCGCCAAATGTCGCATGGCAGAAATCAGCTGGTCCTCGATTTTTCAAGGCAGGAAGTGGTGGATTATATCCATGGATTGATGGCTGGCGTGTTGCGGGATGCACCGATTTCCTATGTGAAATGGGACATGAACCGCTATATGACCGAAGTCGGTTCGCTGGACTTGCCGGCAGACAGGCAGCGCGAAGTGGCGCACCGCTACATTCTTGGCGTCTATTCCTTATACGAACGCTTAACGGCGGAATTCCCTCACGTCTTGTTCGAATCCTGCGCAGGAGGCGGCAGCCGGTTCGATCCAGGCATGCTGCATTACGCGCCGCAAGGCTGGACGAGTGACGACACCGATGCGGTCGAACGCTTGAAAATCCAATACGGCACATCGCTGGTTTACCCGATCTCTTCAATGGGCGCCCACGTCTCCGCAGTGCCCAACCATCAAGTTGGCCGGATGACGAGCCTCGAGACCCGTGCAAACGTCGCTTATTTCGGTGCTTTTGGCTACGAACTTGATGTCACCATGATGACGGAAGCGGAAAAAGAAACAGTGAAACAGCAAATCGCTTTCTATAAAGAAAATCGTTCGCTGATTCAGCAAGGGCGATTTTACCGCATCGAGAGTCCATTTGCTGAAGACGGCAACCGCACCAGCTGGGTGGCCGTTTCCGAAGACCAACGCGAGGCCATGCTCGGCTTTTACCAAGTCCTGGCGCAGCCGAACCCTGGGCTCACACGCATTTTCTTCAAAGGGTTAAACCCGGAATTCGAATACGCAATCGAAGGGATGGACGATACCTTTTACGGCGATGAATTGATGGCTGCAGGATTCCAGCTCAACCGCATCCGCTCCAACGAACACCCATCTGACTTCTCATCAATTGTTCTAAAGTTGAAGCAAGTGTAATAGGGTAGAGCTTCGGTTAAGCGCTGACGCTGAATACCGACAATTCAACCTCATTCCAACTCACATAGGAGGCGTCGAAGTGCTGACTGTTCAAAACGAATCGTTTTATTTTAAAGGGGAGCCTTTCCAAATCCTATCAGGCGGCATGCATTATTTCCGCACGGTGCCGGAACAATGGGAAGACCGCTTGCTGAAATTGAAGGCCCTGGGGCTGAATACAGTTGAAACCTACATTCCGTGGAATTTCCATGAACCGAAAAAAGGGGAGTTCAATTTTTCTGGAATGGCGGATATCGAACGTTTTATCGAACTGGCGCATAGATTAGGGCTTTACGTGATTTTGCGTCCGGCGCCGTATATTTGCGCAGAATGGGAAATGGGCGGCTTGCCGTCGTGGCTCCTGAAGCATAAAAGCTTGGTCATGAGAAGCAGCCATCCGTCTTTTCTGAAGCATGTATCAGATTATTTCGCTGAATTGCTGCCAAAGTTTAAAAAGCATTTGTACCAAAACGGCGGACCGGTCATCGCCATGCAAATCGAAAACGAATACGGTGCGTATGGCAACGATGGGGCGTACCTGGCATTTTACAAAGAACAATACGAAAAGCATGAACTGGATACATTCCTCTTCACATCAGACGGCCCGGACTTTATCAAGCAAGGCTCAATGCCGGATGTCACAACGACGCTGAACTTCGGTTCGCGCGTCGGCGAAGCGTTCGATGCACTGGAAGCGTTCAAGCCAGGATCACCGAAAATGGTGGCCGAGTTTTGGATCGGCTGGTTTGATTATTGGACGGGTGAGCACACAGTGCGGAGCGGGGAAGATGTGTCTGCAGTTTTCAAGGAAATCATGGAAAAGAACATTTCCGTTAATTTCTATATGTTCCATGGAGGCACGAACTTCGGCTTCATGAACGGCGCCAATCATTACGATATCTATTACCCGACAATCACCAGCTACGATTACGACAGCTTGCTGACAGAGGGCGGGGCCATTACTGAGAAATACAAGGCGGTCAAAAAGGTATTGAGCGAGTATCGCGAAGTGCCAGCGGATTTTGTGGAGGCACCATCGGCGAAAGCATATGGAGAGGTCATGCTTACGGAATCCGTCAGTTTGTTCGACGTCCTGGAAGCCATCAGCGGCAAAGCCGAGCACATTGTGCCGCTGGCAATGGAAGACATCGACCAATCATACGGCTATACGCTTTACCGCACGACGGTCAATCGCCAAGGCGCCTTGAAATTCAACTCCAGCAACATCCGCGACCGAGGCTTCATCTACATCAATGGCCGCTGCGTTGCGACAACGTATATCAACGATACGGAAAAAGAGCTCGTCCTCGATTTTCCGGAAGCGGTGAACACATTGGAAATCCTGGTTGAAAACATGGGGCGCGCCAATTACGGCGAACACTTGACCGATCCAAAAGGGCTCGTCAAAAATCCATGGCTCGGCGAGCAATATTTCTTCCATTGGGAGATGTTCAAAGTGGAGCTGGACCGTTTGCCTGAAGTTTACGGCATCAACCAGGACCAGCGCTTCCCGAAATTCTACCGCGGTTCGTTTGACGCAGCGGATGGCCTGGATACATATGTCGATCTGCACGGTTTCACAAAAGGCAACGTCTTCATCAACGGCTTTAACCTCGGCCGCTATTGGAACACAGCGGGGCCGCAGCAGCGGCTTTACTTGCCGGGGCCTTTATTGAAAAACGAGAACAATGAAATTGTCGTGTTGGAACTTGAAAACACGGCAACCGACCAAATCCAATTGCTGGATCAGCCGAAGCTTGGGTGATCGAAGCGGAACCAGAAGGGATGGAAAAACATGATCAACGATAAATTGCCGAAAATCTGGCACGGTGGGGACTACAACCCGGAACAATGGGATTCAAAAGAAATTTGGGACGAAGACGTCCGCATGTTCAAGCTGGCGGGCATCGACGTTGCGACATTGAATGTCTTTTCATGGGCATTAAATCAGCCGAATGAAGAAACGTATAATTTTGACTGGCTCGACGATAAGATCAACCGCCTTTACGAAAACGGCATTTACACATGCCTCGCAACAAGTACGGCTGCGCATCCGGCATGGATGGCGAAGAAATACCCGGACGTTTTGCGCGTGGATTTCTACGGCAGAAAACGGAAATTCGGCAGCCGCCACAACTCGTGCCCGAACAGCCCGACGTACCGCGAGTATTCAGAGAAGATTGCAGAGCAATTAGCAGAGCGCTACAAAGACCACCCGGCCGTCTTGATCTGGCATGTGTCCAACGAATACGGCGGCTATTGTTATTGCGACAATTGCCAAAGCGCATTCCGCGAGTGGCTGAGCGACAAATACGGCACGCTTGAAAAGCTCAACATAGCGTGGAATACCGGATTCTGGGGCCATACATTCTACGAATGGGACGAAATCGTTGCACCGAGTATGCTGAGTGAAGAACGCGAAAACAACGAATCCGATTTCCAGGGCATTTCACTCGATTACCGCCGTTTCCAATCGGACAGCCTACTCGATTGCTACAAGCTTGAATACAATGCGATCCGCAAGCACGTGCCGAATACGCCGATCACAACCAACCTGATGGGCACGTATCCGATGCTGGATTATTTCAAATGGGCGAAAGAAATGGACGTCGTATCATGGGACAATTACCCGGCGATCGATACGCCGTTCAGTTACACGGCCATGACGCACGATTTGATGCGCGGATTGAAGAACGGCCAGCCGTTCATGCTGATGGAGCAGACGCCGAGCCAGCAAAACTGGCAGCCGTATAATTCCTTGAAACGCCCAGGCGTCATGCGTTTGTGGAGCTACCAGGCAATCGGCCGCGGAGCGGATACGATCCTTTACTTCCAGCTGCGGCGTTCAGTCGGTGCTTGCGAGAAATACCACGGAGCGGTCATTGAACACGTCGGACACGAAAACACGCGCGTATTCAATGAAGTGGCGCAAATCGGCAATGAGTTCAAAGGATTGGGCGATACCTTGCTTGATGCACGGGTCAATGCCAAAGTGGCGATCGTCTTTGATTGGGAAAACCGCTGGGCAGTGGAACTATCAAGCGGGCCTTCGGTGTCGCTTGACTACGTCAACGAAGTCCATAAATATTACGATGCGCTTTACAAGCTGAATGTCCAAGTCGATATGATCGGCGTGGAAGAAGACTTGAGCCAATACGATGTCGTCATTGCTCCGATTTTGTACATGGTCAAAGAAGGCTATGCAGCGAAAGTCGAGGCGTTTGTTGAAAACGGCGGCACGTTCCTGACGACGTTCTTCAGCGGCATCGTCAACGAAACCGACATCGTCACATTGGGCGGCTACCCAGGCGAATTGCGTAATGTCCTTGGCATTTGGGCGGAGGAAATCGATGCGCTTCATCCGGATGAGACGAACCAAATTGTGCTGAAAGATGACCGCGGCAGCATGAGCGGCAGTTATTCATGCAATTTGCTGTTTGACTTGATCCATACCGAAGGCGCAGAAGCCGTCGCAGAATACGGCTCTGACTTCTACAAAGGCATGCCGGTTCTGACGGTCAATCAATTCGGCAAAGGGAAAGCGTGGTACGTGGCGTCAAGCCCGGATGCGGAATTCCTCGTCGACTTCCTGCAGACGGTGTGCGAAGAAGCGGGCGTCGAGCCGTTGCTGGCAGTACCTGCAGGCATCGAAACGACGGAACGCGTGAAAGATGGCCAAACCTACCTGTTTGTGCTGAACCACAATGCTGAACAAGCGACGATCGATTTGCAAGACAGCCAGTACCAGGAATTGCTGACGGATCAGCAATTGAACGGGAACGTGGAGCTCGAAGCGAAAGGCGTCTTGATTTTAGCGAAAGTGTAAAACGGATTTGCTGACAAAAGGAAAGACACAAAAACAGGCTGACCCTTGAAAAAGGATCAGCCTGTTTTTTTATGCGTTATGGACAGACACCTTGTTTGTTCAAGGTGCTGATAAAGCGTTCGAATGCAGCCGCTTCTTTTAACACGCCGGCGTCTTCCAGCACGCGGACGAATTTTTTCCCCAGTTCTTTTTGCAGGAGAACTTCGACATCTTCACGTAGAGTAAGAACGCCATATTGCACTTTTAGCTGTTCAGCCCATTCGAGGTGGGGAGCAGCTACATTATGTGCATGTCCGAGCAGAAACTCCTCGATTTCCGCCAGTTCTTCTTTTAAGCGGGGCGGCAAGACGGCAAGCCCCATCACTTCGATCAAACCGATGTTTTCTTTTTTGATGTGCTGGACATCTGAGTGCGGGTGGAAAATCCCGGACGGATATTCCTCAGTTGTCCGGTTGTTCCGCAGCACCAAGTCGATTTCGAACAGCCCGTTGCGGTTTCGCGCAATCGGCGTAATCGTGTTATGCGGTGTATCGCCAGTAAATGCCAGGACATTTGCTGCTTCATCGGAATAATTTCTCCACGTCTGTAAAATCTCATCGGCAGCATTCACCAGCTTGCCGATTTCTTCGCCTTTCAAGCGGATCACCGACATCGGCCATTTGACGACAGAGGCAGCGATATCCGGATGGGAAGTGAGCGGAAACGTAAAAGCTTCTTCCGCATTGGTCATCGCAAATTCATAGCGCCCGGCCTGGTAATGGTCGTGGCTTAGAATGGATCCTCCGACAATCGGCAAATCGGCGTTTGAACCGATAAAGTAATGAGGGAACCGTGCTGTAAAAGCAAGCAGGCGCTCAAATCCGCCGCGGTCGATTTTCATGTCACGGTGTTCTTCAGACAGCAAAATACTGTGCTCGTTGTAGTAGACATACGGCGAATACTGGAAATACCAGTTTTCCCCGGTAAGAGGGATGTTGACGACACGGTGGTTTGCCCGTGCCGGGTAGCCAATCCGTCCAGCATAGCCTTCGTTTTCCTTGCACAAGAGGCATTTCGGGTAACAAAGCGTTTGTTTCATCTCACGTTCCCGTTTGATTTGCTCCGGATCTTTTTCCGGTTTCGACAAATTGATCGTAATGTCCATCTTGCCGTAAACCGTATCCGCTTTATAAGAAATGTTTTTCCTGATGCGGTTCATCTGGATGTAATTGCTGTTTTTGCTTAATTCATAAAAATAATCGGTTGCGGCGATCGGCGACTCGGCATATTGTTCATTGAATAAAGCGTTGATGGAAGAAGGGCGGGCCACAAAGCAATTCATGATATTGGCCGACAGCATTTCCTTATCGTCAAAGATATCCGGAATCACGCCTTGCTGCACGGCATAGCCGATCAAGTTTTCCAGCAGGTTCGGAATGGTATCCGCTGCAGGTTCGACGGCGTGTTCAGGAAACGATTCCAGCCCCAGCAGATTCATCACCTGGTTGCGGGCGTAATCGATATCATCCGTTTCTATCAAGTTTGTTTCGATGGCTTTGTGAATAAGTCCAAGAAGATTTTCGTAAACCATTTTCACACTTCCTTTTCGTAGCCTGCAGGATGAGAAGAATGCCAGTTCCATGCATCTCCGATGATTTTATCCACCGACGTATGGACGGGGTTCCAGCCCAATACTTGTTTGGCTTTATCCGAACTGGCGATCAGCGTGCCCGGATCGCCGGCTCTGCGGGGACCTATTTTGACCGGAATTTCTTTGCCGGTTACAGCACGCGCTGCCGCAATCATTTCATTTACGGAAAAGCCTTGGCTGCTGCCAAGATTGAAGATGTCGCTTTCTCCGCCTTTTTTCAAATAATCCAATGCCAATAAATGCGCTTTGATGAGGTCTTCGACATGGACATAGTCGCGGATGCACGTGCCGTCGGGCGTGTCGTAATCATCGCCGAAAACGGTGATTTCTTTTCGCTGCCCTAATGCTGTCTGCAAGATGAGAGGGACCAGATGTGATTCAGGACGGTGGTCTTCGCCGATTTCCGCCGTTTCTCTAGCACCAGCGACGTTAAAATAACGCAGTGAAACAAATTTCAAGTCGTGTGCCAATCCCGTCCACTTCATCATTTTTTCCATCGTCAGCTTGGTTTCGCCGTAAGTGTTCGCCGGGTTGGTCGGCATCGTCTCGGTAATCGGCACCGCTTCCGGCTCGCCGTATGTAGCGGCGGTAGAAGAGAAGACGATTTTATTGACGTTATGCGCAATCATGGTTTTCAATAGCACTTGGGTGCCGTATACATTATTATCGAAATACTTTAGCGGATTTTCCATCGATTCACCAACCAGGGAATTGGCGGCAAAGTGGAGGACCGTATCAATCGACTCGTTCTCAAAAACCGTGTTCAGGAAATCGGCATTCCGGATATCGCCTTCGTAAAAAACAGCCTCTGGATGGATAGCGCCAAGATTGCCCGTCTCCAAATTATCAACAATGACGACGCTGTTTCCTTCACCGATCAATTGGTAAACTGCGTGTGAACCGATATAGCCTGCTCCGCCCAATACTAAAACACTCATAGTCAAAACTCCTCTCTAAGTTCTTTCGCACCATCCGAAATTTTCGCTTCGTAAAATGAAGGGGAATAACCGAATTCTTCTGTATAGCTCGCCGCAAGGTTCTCTTTGAAACTGTTTACCTGCGCCTCGTGGACGATGGCGATGGCGCATCCGCCAAAGCCGGCACCGGTCATCCGCGCACCGAGTACGCCCGGATGCGCCCACGCCAGTTCCGCAATTTTATCCAGCTCTGCGCCGGTGACTTCGTAATCATCGCGAAGCGAGACGTGGGAGACGTTCATCAATTTCCCGAACGCTTCCAGGTGGCCTTGCTCGAGTTCTTTCAGCGCCAGCAGGGTGCGTTCGTTTTCATAGACCGCATGCTTGGCCCGTTTCAGGTTTGTGTTATTGGCGATGAGGTGTTTCGCCTCTTCGAATTTTTCTGCCGTCAACTCGCCTAAGCTGCTGATGGGCAGCTCTGTGCGCAAATCAGCCAGCGCTTGTTCACATTCCGCACGGCGTTCATTGTATTTTGAAGCGGCCAATGTCCGCTGTTTATTGGAATTGATAATGACGATTTCGTGATCGGCCAAATCGATGGGAGCGTAATGATAATCGAGTGTTTGGCAATTCAGCAATAGCGCAAAGTCTTTTTTTCCTTTGCCGATTGCAAACTGGTCCATAATGCCGCTATTGACGCCGATATACTGATTTTCCACGTTTTGTCCCAACTGAATCATACGCAGCCGTTCTATTTCCAGGTTGAACAGGCCTTCAAGAACCACGCCTGTCGCCATTTCAATTGAAGCGGAAGAAGAGAGCCCGGCACCGTTCGGAATGTTTCCGTAGAACAGAATATCCATTCCATGAGAGATAGAAAAACCATCTTTTACAATATGCTGGATCATGCCTTTCGGAAAGTTCGCCCAGTCGTGGTCGGGGTTGAAAGACAAGTCGCCCAACTCACATTCAATTATGCCTTGCTCCGGAAAATTCAGCGAGTAGAATCGCAATTTTTGATCGCTGCGCGGGCTGGCAACAGCATAAGTGCCAAGGGAAATAGCAGCTGGAAACACATGGCCGCCGTTGTAATCGGTATGTTCGCCGATCAGATTGATGCGGCCAGGCGCAAAAAAGAAGCGCGGTTCGACATCGGTTTCGAAGATTTCATGAAAAACTTGAGACAATTCGTTTTGGTTCATCTTATTTCCCCCAATACTTTGTAAATTAATTTAATTAACATAAGTATAGAGTAATTTGGTAAACTATACAATAACGAGATTGAAAGCCATTATGGGTGACAGATTTGGGTAAAAGAGTTAGTTATAATCGATATTCCGCACTTCATTGCAACGCACTTGAATGTCTCGAAGCTAGCGCAGCGATGCAACGGTTTTTCATGTCCCGAAGCTAGCGAAGCGATGCAGGGACAGGGACAGAGACAGGAGTAGTACGGTTTTCTCTGCTGTTTTGCTCCATATCAAGAGATATCTAAGCGACGGCGCGGCCAAGGGCTAGGCGAAGCAATGAGACGAGTGGTCTTCTCGTCTCATTGCGAGAGCCATGCCCAAAGCGTCCGGAGCGATATTAATTATGCTATTTCTAAAATAATTCAGCAAAAAAAACGGAGGTATATATGATGCGCCAAGGGACGTTTAAATGGATGAAATCGGTGAACAAATCGATGATCCTCAATAAAATAAGAAAAGATGGACCGATATCGCGCGCGCAGATTGCACGGGACACGAAGTTGACGCCGCCGACTGTCAGCAGCAGCGTAAAAGAATTGATCGAACAAGGGATTGTCGAAGAAAGTGATATCGGGCAATCGCTGGGCGGCCGGAAACCGACGATGCTGATCATCAATAACCAGGCATTCACCATTATTGGCGTGGATGCAGGTCCGGAAAGCATTGAGTGCATTTTGTCGGATCTCGCAGGCAAGGTGCTCAAGCGCTCCGAAACCAAATTGCAGCTGCCGATTGACAACGGAGAATTTATCGCCGCTTTGAAAAACTGCATCGAAGGCGTTCTGGAAACGGAACATCCGCTTATCGGTATTGGTGTCGCGATGCATGGCGTGGTGGAAGTCGATACCGGCACTTCTTTATATGCGCCGAATCTGGGCTTGGCCAATATTCCAATCAAGGAAGAGTTGGAAAAGGCATTCGGTTTGGAAGTGAAAGTGGAGAACGATGCACGCGCCATGGCGCTCGGCGAATACTGGTTCGGCAATCATGGCGAATTGGAAAGCATGCTGGCGGTGAACATCGGCAGCGGCGTTGGGGCAGGGCTAATTCTTAACGGCAAGCTTTATCACGGCGCATCCGATATTGCGGGGGAAATCGGCCATATGACAATCGATTTGCACGGCGAAATTTGTGAATGCGGCAACCGCGGATGCCTGCAGACCTTTGTCGCCGGGCCCGCCATCGCCAGAAAAGTGAACAGCGACGCAACGGAAAACCAATTATCAGCAGAAAACGTATTCGAACAGGCGGTACTTGGCAATGAACGATTTACCGCCATTTTGAAAGAAACTGGAAGAGCGATGGGCGTAGGTCTGACAAATCTTATCCACATCGTCAACCCGGAAAAAATTGTCCTCGGCGGAGGCGTTTCAAAAGCAGAGAAGTTCATCTTGCCCGCCATACGTGACACCATTCAAACATCTGCATTGACGCCTGCAGCAAGCCAAACAAAAGTGGAAGTCTCCAAACTGGGGGACGATGCGACGTTGATCGGCGCGGTCACTTTGCTGCTGGTGGATATCTT
Source organism: Planococcus koreensis (assembly GCF_004761975.1). GTDB lineage: Bacteria > Bacillota > Bacilli > Bacillales_A > Planococcaceae > Planococcus > Planococcus koreensis. The sequence goes on from NZ_RQII01000052.1 coordinate 27,130, forward strand.
TGAACCGAAATAAAGAGAAATCAACGGAAGGGTGAAACAAGCAATGGAAATCAGCAAAAAGGTGTTTGGCTCTCAAGACACACAAGCAATCACATTATATACATTGAAAAACGATCAAGGTTTTCAAGTGTCCTGCATTGATTATGGCTGTGCAATCACTGAAATGATCGCGCCAGACCGCAACGGAAACTTGGAGAATGTTGTACTTGGCTTTGACACAGTAGAAGAATACCAGAACAACCCCAACTTTTTGGGAGCATTGGTTGGGCGTTTTGCCGGACGGATCAAAAACGGAGAGTTTGCGGTTGATGGGGTGGAATACCAAGTGCCCCGGAATGACAATGGCAACCATTTGCATGGCGGTCCGAAAGGCTTGCATGCCGTAATATGGGATTCGCGAGTGATTCAGGCGAACGATGAAGCCATCGTCGAATTTACGCATACGAGCCCAGACGGTACAGAAGGTTTTCCGGGCAATTTGTCCATGACGGTCCGGTATACACTGAAGAATGACCGCAATCTGCTTGTCATTTCCTATTCCGGGAAATCCGATAAAACGACCTTGTTGAACGTCACCAACCATTCGTATTTCAATTTGAGCGGTGATTTCAAGCGCACCATTCTAGACCATGAATTGACGATGGCAAGCGATCATTATGTGGAACTGGATGAAAAATTGCTGCCGACAGGCAAACTGGTGCCGGTTGCGGAAGATCCGCTATTCGATTTCCGAAACGGACGCAGCATCGTAGAAGCGACAACAGCTGAGCATCCTCAAACCAAGCTGGCCGGCAACGGCTACGACCATCCGTTTTTATTGGACCGAGGAGCGCAGCCGGGAATCGAATTAACGGATGCCGAAAGCGGCCGCAAGCTTGTGATTGAAACAACCGAACCAGCAGTGGTTTTGTATACGGGCAATTTCATCGGAGGCGCCGGCACGATAAGAGGCGCGGCCGCACAAGATTATCTGGGGCTTTGTCTCGAAACACAAAGCCCGCCAGATTCGGTGCGCCACGCCCATTTCCCATCCGCCGTCTTGGAAGCGGAAGAGGAGTTTAGATCGGAGACGAGTTATACGTTCTCTTTTGTCAGCAAATGAACAAGTTAATAAAAGCAACGATGAAAAGATGACTTCGGGTAATGAGCCGGAGTCGTCTTTTTAGCTTGCATTTCCCTTTTTTTAGACGCAATTCCCATCATTTTCAACAACAGTTCACGCAGCCACGTAATTTGCACTAGAGCCTTTCAGCAAACTGCTATAAACTGAAGATACAGAGAAAAATTCTTTGGGTGACCGATCGGATGCTTTAAGAACGGAATTGTCTTTATTGGAAATACGAAGGGGAAGGGGATTTCTGATGTTAGATGAAAAGTACTTGAATTTATTAGCGGAAAAATACGACTGCGAAGAAAAAGTGGCGACTGAAATCATTAACCTGGAAGCGATACTGGATTTGCCGAAAGGGACGGAGCATTTTGTCAGTGACTTGCACGGCGAATATCAGGCGTTCCAGCATGTGCTGCGCAACGGTTCCGGCAACGTGAAAGTAAAAATCCGGGATCTCTTTGAAGGGGAAATGCCGGAAGAAGAACTCAACGAATTTGCGACATTGGTTTATTACCCGGAAGAGAAATTGCAATTGATCAAAAGCGAATTCACCAGCAAAACGAAATTGCGGGAATGGTACGTCGAAACCATCGAGCGCCTGTTGAAACTGGTTGCTTATGCATCTTCGAAATACACCCGTTCGAAATTGCGCAAAGCGCTGCCGAATCAATTCTCCTACATCATTGAAGAGCTGCTGTATAAGACGGACGAGTTCACGAACAAGAAGGAATACTACGAGAAAATGGTCGAGCAAATCATCGCCCTGAACCAAACCGATAAGCTGATCATCGGCCTGGCGTATACGACACAGCGATTGGTTGTGGATCATCTTCACGTTGTCGGCGATATTTACGACCGCGGCCCGGATCCGCATAAGATTGTCGATACGCTCATCGATTACCATTCGGTGGACGTCCAGTGGGGGAACCACGACGCCCTGTGGCTCGGTGCTTATGCCGGATCGAAAGTGTGCCTCGCGAACATCGTCCGGATCTGCGCGCGCTATAACAATCTTGATATTATCGAAGACGCCTATGGCATCAACTTGCGGCCGCTTGTGAACCTGGCTGAGAAATACTACGAGGACAATCCGGTTTTTCGTCCGAAGCGGATTTCCGATGAGCCATTGACGGATCAGGAACAGCTGCAAATCACCAAGATCCATCAAGCGATTTCCATCATCCAGTTCAAACTGGAAAGCCCGATCATCAAACGCCGCGCATGCTTTGACATGGAGGATCGCTTGCTGCTGGAGAAGGTTGATTATACGAATGAAGAAGTTACGCTCAACGGCGTAACATATAAGCTGGAAAACACGTGCTTTGCAACGGTCAACCCGGAGCGGCCGGAAGAATTGCTGGAAGAAGAAGCGCAAGTGATGGACAAGCTGCTGTTTTCTATTCAGCATTCGGAAAAACTGGCGCGCCATATGAATTTCCTCATGAAAAAAGGCAGCCTGTATACGCGCTATAACGGCAATCTGCTGATCCACGGCTGCATTCCGCTGGAAGAAAACGGCGACATGAAAGAAATGGAGATTGAAGGCAAAACTTACGCGGGACGCGAGCTGCTCGATGTTTTCGAACATTACCTGCGCTACGCCTTCGCCCATCCGGAAGAAACCGATGATTTTGCGACTGATATGGTGTGGTACCTGTGGACAGGAGAAAATTCCTCGCTCTTCGGCAAACGGGAAATGACAACGTTTGAGCGTTACTTTATCAAAGAAAAAGAAACGCATAAAGAACGGAAAAATCCGTATTACCATTTGCGGGAAGACGAGGGAATGTGCCGCAAGATGCTTGCGGAATTCGATTTGAATCCCGATTATGGACGCATCATCAACGGGCATACGCCGGTAAAAGAAATCGACGGCGAAAATCCGATCAAAGCGAACGGCAAAATGATCGTCATCGACGGCGGTTTTTCCAAAGCCTATCAATCCACTACCGGCATCGCGGGCTATACTTTGCTCTATAATTCCTTCGGCATGCAGCTCGTCGCGCACCAGCACTTCAGTTCGAAAAAAGAAGTATTGAGCAATGAAACCGACGTCTTGTCTGTGAAACGCTTGGTCGACGAAGAACTGGAACGGAAAAAAGTGCGGGAAACGAATATCGGGGAAAAGTTATTGGAGGAAATTGCTGACTTAAGAAACTTGAGAAAGCACCGGTATATGAAGTGACGGTCTGGTAAGCAGACTGTCTAAAAGTAGATGGGATTAATGGAGGCAGCTTATGAGCAGGAAAGCGTCATTTTACATTCTGGGCATCTTAATGATAGCTGTCCTTCTCGCAATAATTTCTTGGGTGGGGTATGGACCCATTGAATAATAGTTTTAAAAGCTTGTTTTTAGAGGGAAATGCCCGTGAGAAAAAATAAAGCTGCAACAAGTAAAAAGCACAGTCGGCGATTCTTAGCCGACTGTGCTTTTGGTTTGGAATGTTTTTCTGATTCGATGCCTGGACAGTAAAGAGCGTGGGAAGTTGAATAATGGGTTTATCGGGTGGCTGCGGTGTAAAATATGAATTGTTGGAAATGATCCGAAGCAGTTAGATTTTTTTATTTCCCGAAAATACGAATTCCGCATATGGAAGCGGAACATGAAAGCGAAAGGAGTGGGATCCGTGGGCAATCCTGTTATTATTGTCGGCGCTGGGCTCAGCGGACTTTATGCAGCCTCGCTGCTGACTGAGCGCGGCATCACATGCAAAGTGCTGGAGGCAAGAGACCGTGTGGGCGGCCGCGTATTGACCGCGCAGGCTGCCGGCAAAGAAGAGCTGGGCCAATTCGATTTGGGCCCGACCTGGTTCTGGCCACAATACGAGAAAACCATTGCCCGATTAATTGAAAGCCTGAAGCTGGAGACGTTTGACCAGTACGCGGCTGGCGCCATGCTTTCCGAGCGGAACGAGCACGGTCCGCCGGCGCGCTATGTCTTGCCGGAAGGCGCAGCTGAAAAATCTATGCGAATCAAGGGCGGTGTCCAGTCGCTGATTACAGCCATTGAGTCTGCGCTTCCACCAGGTACGGTCGAGCTGGAAACCCGCGCAACAGCCATTCGGCTGGATGAAACAGGTGCGATTACAGTTGAAGCAAGTATGGGTGACGGAGAGCGAAAAGAAATTCCGGCAAGCCGGGTCATACTGGCATTGCCGCCAAGGATTGCCGCGCAACACATTGAATTCTCCCCTGCACTTCCTGCAGATCTGATGAGGGAGCTTGCCGAAACGCCGACATGGATGGCAGGGCAGGCGAAAGTCATTGCGGTCTACGAGCGTCCTTTTTGGAGGGAATCCGGTCTTTCCGGCTTCGCGACGAGTTGGGTCGGGCCTCTGCAGGAAATTCACGATGCTTCTCCTTCCCAAGGAGCTGGGGCGTTATTCGGCTTTTTCGGCATGCCGGCAGAAATGCGGCGCGGGATGGGAGAAGAGCAGCTCTTGGAACTGGTCACGGACCAGCTGACCCGAATATTTGGCCCTGCTGCCAAAAATGCGACTGCCATCTTGTACAAGGATTGGTCCAGCGACGCGGAAACAGCTGTGAAGGCTGACAGCATTCCACTCCGGGAGTTTCCGGCATACGGAAAGCTGCTGGCGGGCGGGGCATGGAAAAAGAAGCTGATTTTTGCCGGTACGGAAATGAGCGAGCAGTTCGGTGGCCATCTTGAAGGTGCGCTGCAAGCAGCCGAGCAGGCAGTTTTGGAAATTCAGGAAGAAAAAAGAACGTAGTCCATTCATGAAATAGGATGCCGGAAAAAATCGGCACAGTGCCTGTTGATTTCCCATTAGTGCATGTTGAATGGCGCTTAGTGCCTGTTAATTTTTCCCGAAGTCATGTTAACTTCAAAATAACGCTTGTTAACGAAAAATCTTACTATCCAAAACCATTTCGCCAAGGCGAAATGCGCAAGTGCTTGAGAGGGAGCCGTTCGCCGGAGCGAACGGCTTTTCCATTTGCGCTTTTGCCCGTTGATTGCGGCGAGCAATGCCGGATAAAAACGGAATAATGCCTGTTGATTTCCTGCTAGTGCATGATGAATCTCGCGCAGCACCTGTTGATTTGCCACGAATGCCTGTTAATTTTGGAATGACGCGTGTTAATGAAATAACCTGTTATCGAACTCCATCTAGTCATCAGTTCTCCGCAGGGAGCGGCCAGCAGGCAGTTAACATTGCGGAAAGCAGCAGTTAGGTATACTGTTAAATTAAGTAATCTGATAATTCTGACTAAAGTAAATACATAAGCAAAAATGCTGTGAATGGTGATTCCTGGCACAAGAACCTTGTACAAACGGCAATCTAAATGAGGAGGAAGAATTTATCGAACGACGCAGCTAAAAAGCAGGAGGGAGGCAGAAGGCAAATCAATAAAAGCGATGAATTTCTGAATTGGGTTTTTGAAAAGAAGAGATCTCCTGATGCACCTCAAGAAACATAGCTGTTTAACCCAACAGTTTTTCGATGGGGTTTTTCACTGATGGAATAAAATTGATTGGAGAGATTAACATGAAAAATGGGATCGCTGAAAAAACACCGCTTTTCTATGCCCGGGTTGCGGGATATAGCTTGCTCCTGCTGGCGCTGATAGCCTTGTATGCGAATTTCTTCGTTCTCCTAGAGCTGTTAATTCCGGGAGATGCAGCAGCGACTGTAGCCAATATCACTGCCAATGAATTGTCATTCCGCTTTGCCATTGCGAGTTTTGTCATTGTACTTGTTCTGGATGTCATCATTTCTTGGGCCCTCTATGTTTTGTTGAGGCGGGTGGATAAAACCGGGGCTTTATTGGCGATGATATTCAGATTGGTCTACAGTGCGATTTTGGGGGCTGCCATCTTCAATTTTTTGAGTATTTTGCTGCTGGTAAAAGAAGAGGCCTACTTAGCGGAATTGGGGACAAACCAATTACAGGGGCAGGTCATGCTATTAATCGATGGCTTTTCTAACGGCTGGGTGATCGGGCTCGTTTTTTTCGGCATTCATTTGCTTCTCATCGGCTATTTGGTTTTCAAATCCGGGTTCATGCCTAAAATTTTGGGGATTTTGGTGATGCTTGCCGGTCTGGGCTATATGATTGACAGCTTTGCCTACATTATCCTGGAGAATTACGACGATTACGAAATCGTATTTGTGCTCATCGTCGCCATACCCGGTGCCATAGGGGAATTGGCGCTGGCCATATGGCTGTTGCTTAAAGGCAAGAAAATACCTGAAATGACACCTGTAAAAGAAAGCTGCGAAGAGCGAGTTCATCCATAAAATCAATAACCGGACGGACAGTAGAAAGGTGGCATCCTTATTCATTCATTTCATTGTGCAGATAACCACTCCCTCAAAAGCCGATTAAACAGCTGCGCCTGCTGCACCGGCCAATCGTGTTCAGCTGCGGGGATTAGCTTCCCCGCAGCAGTTGGCATGAAATGCGGAGCGAGTTCAACGGATTCCAGAATGCCGCGCGATTCTTTATCGCCCGCAACAAAAAGACAGGGAGCGGCAATATCTGAGTAGGATTCATCCAGGCGAAACTGCATGATTTCTTTCCAAATCGTTTCATAGGTTTTGGGGGTCAAAAGCTGGTAATTCGTGATGAAATCAACGATTTTATCCGGTGGCAAATGGTAGTGTTCACGGGCTAGTTTAGCGAGATACCGCTCATTTTGAATGCCTCGCTGAACAAGACGGGATTGCATTTTCAGCAAGAATTGAAAATGCATGGGTTTGGTGGTGATGCCGCTGATGAAGAGACTGAGGACCTTTTCAGGGTGCCGTTTCGCTATTTCCAAAGCCACATGGCCGCCGAGTGAAATCCCGACAATGTGGACCTTTCGGTTTTTGATCACGTGCTCGGCAATTAAATCGGTGGTATCCGCTACACTTTTCCATGGAGTTGAAACACTTTTCCCGTGTCCCGGCAAATCGGCCAGGATGATTTGATAATCCGGGAATGCGGCAACTTGCTGCCACCACATCCAGCGGCTCGCCCCAAGTCCGTGGAGAAAGAGGATGGAATCGGTTCCGCTAAATTCCGTCTCTGTAAAATCAATCATGTCCGAGAACCTCCTAACATGTGTCATCGAAGAAATCCCTATATTCAAGGTGAGAAGATCTGTATACCAAAAAGCAATGTTTCCGAAAGGGGAAACATTGCTTTCAGACTGTAGACAAAGTCTACTTAAAATGAATAACTGTTTATACCACAACCGGTCTGGCCACTTCGCTTTCCGTGGGCCCAGCTTCAGCCTCCTCGTCACTGAAAAAAGAGTTGCTCCTGCATCGCTGCGCTAGCTTCGTCGCAAACGAGGTTCTTCAAACCTCGTTTCCTGCGGGGTCTTCAGCCTTCGCTGTCCCACAGGAGTCTTCGTGGCCAGACGGTTGTCAGCATGTAGCTTTAATTGAAGAGAGTAA